>JBCCGK010000126.1:0-30371 GCA_039029315.1 Bacteroidota bacterium
CTATCAAATACCAAAAAATAAGCCCATTGGGTAAATAAGTAAGTAAGGGGACACAATTATTTGTGAGGGATATAGTGGGCATAGGGGAAAAAAGGGAGACATCTTACCAATCAAGCCAGTATATCGCCTATTTTCCTTATACCCAAAATCAAAAATAATATTGTCCACCCACTTACTTAGGTATATGGAAATGAAACGACCGCTTTCCCGATCCTTGCTAGAGATTCATCTGGCTACCCTGATGTTTGGGGTGGCAGGTTTGTTTGGAAAATGGTTGGACATCCCCGCAGAATGGATTGTCTTGGGAAGGGCTGCACTGGCTGCCGGATTTTTATGTGTATTGATGAAGCTCTGGAAGGAATCCATTCGGCTTCCTGAAGGGAAGCATGGGCGTGTCTTTATTGGGTTGGGGATGCTGCTCGCCTTTCATTGGGTGGCATTTTTTCGAGGGATTCAACTGTCTACAGTCGCGATTGGCTTGCTGACGTATGGTGCCTTTCCATTATTTACGACCTTTTTGGAACCTCTTATCCTGAAGGAAAAATGGCGTATGGATCAATTGTTGTTGTCGATATTGACCCTTTTTGGCTTGTATTTGGTTATTCCGGACTTTGATTTTCAGAATTCCTATACTCAGGGAGCTATATGGGGATTGGCATCAGGGGCTTCCTTTGCCTTGCTGACAGTTGTGAATCGAAGTCAGGTGCAACAGTATCCGTCTCGACTGATTGCTTTCTACCAGAACAGCTTTGCAGCCCTTACCCTCTTGCCATTTTTGTGGATTAAGACAGGGGTAATGACTCTGCAAGACTGGGGCTTATTGGTGTTATTGGGGATCGTATTTACTGGAATCTCCCACACCCTTTTTATTCAGGCCATGAAGAATATTCGGGCAAGTACTGCCAGTATTATCTCAAATGTAGAACCAGTGTATGGGATTCTGGCTGCCTTGATCTTATTGCAGGAAATTCCTGATTCCAGGACGATTCTGGGAGGAATTTTGATCATTACCGCCTCTATTGCTGCGACGGTTAGAAGGTAACTTTTTTGCTGATTTTCTTTTTCCCTCGCTTGACAACTACTGTGATGGTTTGTCCTTTCTCAAATGCTCCCAAAGCCTTCATATAATCTTCCATCCCACCAATGGGGAGATCGCCCATCTTGATCACAATATCTCCATCTTCCAGCCCAGCCTTGGCTGCGGGTCGTTCATCAAGTACAGCATCTATCCGCATTCCTTCTCCTGTCGATACATAATCTGGCATAATGCCAAGGGTAACCTTGAAAGACGTCCTGGTCTGTGTCTGATCTTTTGTCTTGGAGAAGGCCACCTTCCCCTGATTATCCAGCAAGGCAATCAATTGCTGAACCAAATCGCTGATCTCATACATCCCTTCATAATTCACCAATTCGCTATCATCTGCTGGCTTGTGGTAATCATCATGCTGACCAGAAAAAAAGTGGAGCACGGGTAGATCTTTCAAATAAAAGGAAGTATGATCTGACGGCCCTATACCAGAATCATGAGTATTGATTTCAATTTCGGTTTCTATTTTCTCGAAGGTTTTTTTCCAAATAGGAGAGGTGCCAGCAGCATTGACCGCGAGTGCTTTGGCATCATTGAGCCGCCCAACCATATCAAAGTTGAGCATATAATTGATCTTGGCAAGTTCAACCGTTGGATGAGATACAAAATATTTGGACCCATACAAGCCAAGTTCCTCTCCAGAGAAGGCGATGAACAAATAATTGTTGTGTGTGTACTCCGGACCACTTAGTCTTGCTGCCAGATCCAGCATGACTGCAATCCCACTGGCATTGTCATCAGCGCCATTGTGAATCGCTCTTGTGTGTACCTCTCTGGAACCAAAGTGGCCCATGCCCAGGTGATCATAATGTCCACCAATGACGATGGTGTGTTCAGCTCCATGATCGATGAAACCAAGCACGTTTTTGCCAGTTCTGTCTTCTCCATCTTCAGGCTTCGCATGAGGATTTGTGCTGAATGTAAAATCGAAAGCCTGATACCATCCATCCGTGCCTTTCGGGCTAAGACCCAGCGCCTCAAATCTGGAAGCAATGTATTGAGCAGCCATGGCTTCCCCTTCCGTCCCTGTTTCCCGACCTGCCAATAAGTCAGAGGAGAGGTAGACCACATCTACTTGCATTTGTTGGAGTGTCTGCGCTTTGGATTGTGCATGAGCGGGGGAGTAGGCGGTCAATCCCGGCAGGAGAGCTATGAGCACCCATATGTAATGTTTCATTTCCTTCATTTTTTGCGACAAAGATAGGCAATCCTTGCGTCAAAGTTTTCCTACAGAATTGAATAACTTTCCTATTTTCGAAAAAGAGACCTCTTTGGCAAGAAAGACAGTGAAACTGGGAGGGAAATACCTGGAAGAATGATGATGAGATGTTTTCCACAAGAACAAGCCTCTCATTTCCATCCCTAATTTCAAGCCAATCTTTTTTTCAATAAATGAGACCTGAGTCAGGTGATAGCCCAAGCGTTGATGAGAGATAGCAAGCAGAGCTGGTTCGTCAGATGACATCGAAGAAGAAGGGAGATAGTGTCCGGAATAGCCTGCGCTTTGTTTGACGATCAGATCCAATTCTTTGGTTCGGTATGTCAGGAATAGACCGAGCCCAAAGTATGGAAGAAAGCGAACCGTCTCTACCTCTTTTGTCGCTGCTCCAAAGGATTGGAGATCCTGAACCGGATTCGTTGAGGCGTGAAGGCGAAGTCGTTGTTGGGTAAATTCCATATGCATAAACCCAAAGAGATGCAAGGGAGAATGAAGCCCTGATGTATTGCTCGAAAGCCTGAACAAGGGGGAGAGTTGCATGCCCAGGAATTCCTGCTTCAGTTGAGCACCTTCCTGAAAAGTCGTATCCTGTGAGAGATATGGACTCCCGTTGAGAGAGCTGGAGAGAGAGCGATTTTGATACAAAAATACATGAAGTCCCCATCTATGCCGAAAAGAATAGGGATGATGGCTAGCCGAAATCAAATGGGGGACAAATGCGCTGACATCAGTATACTGGCTGTTCAGTTTAGGTCCATCAATGAAGTCAAAATTTGCACCAAGAGAGAGGCGAAACTGTGGATGCAACTGTGAGGGCTTGGATGAGATTCCCGCTGCCTTTTGGAACGACAAAATGAGTTGATTCCGATGCAAAATGGCAGATCCTGATTGCAAGACCAAAATCAAATTGGCAGTTGAGGAAGCAGTGGGAGAGTCCCGCCCTTTTACCTGAATGTGAACATATTGCCGCTTAGGTAGATCTGATGTAAAAGTCAGGGACTGACTCTCAAAAGAATAGCCGACCTGATCCGAAGTCTGGTTGAGATCGAGAATATGAACCACTAGGTCCTGGGAATCGGTGAAGGCCCCACTCACCTCTATTGGAATGAACGATTGATAGTTCATCCCTTGAACCCCAAATAAGAGGGTGTCCTGTTCAGAGGTAAAACCAATACTTGGTTGGGCTTGGATCATGCTTACATAAGCCATAACAAGCCCACTTGTTGTCAGTAACAATATACGGTGCATGTGTACACATTAGGAATACATACCAAAAAGCTCTGAATCAGGGAAAACAGAGTAGAAAAAGTTATTCTATATAGAAATAAGAAAAAATGGCAAAATGCTTACATAAAAAAATCCGGGGCTTTCGCCCCGGACGTATCGGCTTTTTACCCAATACTATGCTAAATCAACGTAAAAAGCCTAAGTCTTGTGGTGCTTCAAAAGTATGTCATTCTGAAGGAGAATCGGTCGTTTTCTGATCAGAAGGTAGGATCAGCATGATGAATGGGCAGATTTTGTGATTCAAAGGTCAAAAAAAAACCGCCCTCGTCTTAGAGGAGCGGTCCAAACCCAAACAAACACCATGAAAAAACTTAATTAGGTGTCATGCCAGTTAACTGTCTGGCTAGCAGTCGTTGTCTACGGCAAATTCGCGATGGAATTTACTCGATTTCGAAAAAATGTAACTGTCTTACTGTCCTTCAGTTGAGGAAACTCTGTCAATAATAACTCAACTTCAGCTTTTGTCAAGTTCTTGATTACTTTGGTGTAGTTGTTGCAGATGTACCAACCTTCTGAGTTTTTTCTTATGTAATACATCGCGCTTAAATTTTCAAGTTGTGAAATCTTTTTGTCCTACAATGAGTAAAAAGGCAAATATGTTGCCAGAATAGTTGGGCAAATTTGCAAAAAACATGAACGGTAATTCTGTTGGGCTGAATGGTTCATCTGGCCTCTTCAATCTATGGTATTTGAGTGCCAAATGTAGTTTCGTATATGATCAATTTCAGGCCGCGGAATATTTTTTCTCTTGACAATAGACGCAAAAGAAACTTATTCTTCCATTGATCCGACTGAGGGAAGCTTATATTGGTGTTGAAACTGTTCATAGGCGAAGACAGGAACCTGAACCATCAAAGGATTTAGTGAGGGATCAATCTTACCCAATAAGGCTTTGAGTTTGCCTTTGTCCATCGCCGTGCAACCGGCTGTGCCGCTATCATTTTTTCGCCAGACATGAAGAAATATGCAGGAGCCACCACTTGCCACGGGATCAGGTTGATTATGTAACACAAACATGCCCCATTCGTACAAATCATCCTTTCGAAGCATATGATCAGTACTGTTCCAATCTGGCGAGCTGCTTCCTTCGTCCACAATCTGATTGTAGTGGGCTGAGGACGCATCTTCTATACACATGGTCGATGGAAGGACATGGGTATATTCAGCTTTGATAAAACTTGCCTGTGATGGCTGAGCATACCCAAAGGCTGTTCCCAGTCGGAAGACACCAGCTGGGGATTTTTTATCGCCTTCTCGCTTTTTGGGGCCATCGAGTCGGGTATAATTGTCTAAACCAATTCCCCAGGCCATTCCCTTTTTTCCAACTACCATAGGAATGGGAGAAAGAGACTGAACCCATTGACCATTTTCCCAGGTGAATAGATACAGGGTGCCATTGACTTCGTCCCAATCAGAGGTGAGAGAGACAAGGAATTGACGATGGTGGGGAGGCTTGACTTCTGCTTCTTCAGGAGGATCCTGTTCAATTTGAGTGGAGGAAGAGTTTGCCTGAGCAGAATTTGGCGTAGCGGAATGTTCCTCTTCAGCAGGTGTTGCATGACAGGCGAACAAAAAGAGCGGAAGGCAAATCAATATGACAAGTGGGTGCATAGAAATTTTTCCTAGAAGATTCTCGGACATCTAAAGATAATGGATCAAAACGGGAAAACAGTCATATCTGCCAGTAGACTAACAAAAATAAACACGCGTGATCCCTGTACGGTATTCCGGAGATAGATAGCGCCCAGTGTGGATGATCTATAGAAATCGATTAAACTTTCCTGAATGTGTAGGATGTTCAAGGATCTACAGACTCCTTGCCGTGTTCTTGTTCCCAATCTGCTTGACCAATTGCCAGATTCAGCCCGATACGGAGGTTGGCCGTTTGTGCATCCCAGTATCTTATGGCCCCCAGGACATTGCTGCTCATGACCAAGAGTTGTACTGGCCCAGCCTGTAGCATGAGTTGTGCCCCCACTTGCTGAGGAAAGTCAGTATGATAGGTATAATTGAGGCCAAGATAAAGGATCTTTTGTATGTCAACGCCTCCATGAAGGGCGATGGCATTGCTCGTTACATTGCGAAAAGATTCTCGTTCATACAGGACGCCAAGACGTGTCCATGACAGAGGAGTCCAGCTTACGCCTATCAGTGCCCGGACAGGTAATGGAGTAGAGTAGGGCCCTATCTCCTCCCTGATTTGGATGGCTGATCTGAGGGAATCTTCAAAATTGCCAAACCCAAATTCTCCATTTCTTGAATAGAACCCAACATGAACTCCTTCAAAAGAATAGGTGCCTTGACCCTGCCATGCACTAGGATCATTTTGCCATGTAATCGAGCCAAGGTTTAGGACACTGACTCCAACTGCGAATTGCTCTCCAATGGGGATATGGGCACCAAGATCCAGGGTGTATCCTGGGTTGCTGCCAAGGGAGAAAGGAGAAGACAATTGTAGAATAGAATCGCTGTTTCGGAGGTTCAACGAACTCCTGAGCAGATAATCAGCCTCCAATTCCACCTGATAGTACTCAGGATCTGTATAGAAGGTCAAATTATTCTGACCAGAGGACAGGTCTGCAATGCCTCCAAGATAGTGCAAGCGTGCACCCAGACGGATTCTTTTTCCCATAGGAATGCTAAATCGAAGGGCAAGATCTTGCCATACTGTCATCTGTACATCTGGATCGAGGGACAAGCGCTCGTCCAAATAAGCACCATTTCCATACCAGAGTAATTGTGCGAGTTCTTTGTTGGAGGAGAGATAGCTCAGTCCTTTCAAATGGTATTCCAGGCCCAATTGTGCACGACCTAGTTTGATACCCAAACTCAAAGCCCTGAGATCGCCCCATGATCGACCATAGATTTTATCATCTAATTGATCGACCAATGAACCAACATCCAGATCAGATCCTTCTGGGCCAAGAATCGCATCCTGGAAGGCAAAAGCTGAGTTGGCAAGGGTGAATCCGCCTGATGGAAGACCAATGACCAGTTTTTTCTCACCTGTATAGGCAGGGTTGAGAAGATTGGCTTGGGAGGCTTCAGGCAAAAACCAGAGACCAGCTTCAGTTTGGGCGTGCAATTGTCCAACTCCACAAATCAGGAAGCTGAGAACACATAGAAATAGCTGTTTCATATCCTGGATTTATTGATTGAGTGTGGCACGAAGTCCTATCCGTAAGGCAAAAGTGTAGTCGTCGAACATTCTGACGAAGGTCTGACCATTGTTCCAGGAAAGGGTTTCAAATGATATGGCTACCTGGTCTGTATTGGCAATTCGCAGAAGTTTGTCTTGTGGGATGGCGACATCAAAATTGAGGATTTCGATCTGACTTACCCGACCTTCCGCATTGACTGCCGCCGCTTGGAATACATTCCGGAATGATTCATAGAGTGAATCAAGTACCTGTCCTTGTGGGTCCAGAAAATACATTTGCATATCCAATTCTGCCGGGAATCCATTTTCAGTCTGAATCCGCAGGGAGGCATCTTCCAACGCCTCAAATTCTTCCAATTCTCTCAAACCAAACACAAAAGTATCTCGCAGCAATACATGATCTGCACGTAGATGCAGAGGCAGATCTATATCCACCTCTACAGAAAACTTGCTTGTATCCTGGATAAACCCATCCTTATTCATAGGAAGGCTTGCACCCTCAAATTGATAGGCAAGTTCTCTTGGGCCGGCTTGTAACACCTCACCGAGATTGGAATTGACCTCATTCAATTCATAATTCGTGAAAAAGGTCTGTCCGACTTGTTGGAGATCAGGGTATAGGAAGTCTATGCCTTGTTGGAGCTCTATGGATTCCAGGTCCTTAAGGCCTTCATAATTGGTTTTGGCCTGTAGGACACGGGCTTTGCCATTGATCGGAATGCCAATGGAATTGCGAATGGACAGATCCAACTGATAATCCCTGAAATGCAAAACACCTGCCGCCTGACTTTTGAACAGTTTGATGTCTACCGTATCTACCTTTGTCACAGTTGTGATGGGATCGAATCTGCCTTGAAGGTAGGAGTAAGTGAGATGTTGGAGACTGATGGTGCCAAATAAATCTGAACTACCCTGATAATCTATGGAGAATCCAAAACCCTGATCGGTAGATTCAATTTGATACCCAGCTAAATCAATGTCGATCACATTGGCTCCATTCAGGATGAAAGTAGAATCAATCTCAAGCACCTTCTCGCCCTTGATGAAGGAAGGAAAACGCATCAGCAACTCAACTTGATTGTTGGAGGTGGCTTGTATTTCGATCCGAAGCCTTCCGGTTTTGGCGTGGATACGGCTGAGACTTCCAATGCCGGGAAAGGTATTCGGGATATATCCAGTGGAATTATCCAGAAAAGGAAGATCGATATCAGGGAGTTGAATCAATTGGTCACCTGTAATTGAGAAAACCTTCCCGTGATAGATTAAATGAACCAACTGGCCTGAATCGACAAGAAAGGCATCTTGGTCATCCAATTCCTCAATCACATCCAAAAGGGTGAATTCTGAATTAATGAGAGAAATGGCAAAGTCGGGATTCCATTCAGATATCTGAAGGGGACGTTCTGTGCAGCTTGAACCCCAAAAACTGAGAATCAAACAGACAGATACAATAGTAAGAATACGCATAGGCAAGACAAGACTGGTAATTCGAAAAACTCCTTATGGAGTGATTTTGACAAAGGTCCGATAGCCTTTCAGGCGACCTGACTTTATTCTAACGAAGAAAATGCCTGCACCAAGCTGTAAATTCTCTAATTTGAATGAATTTTTTCCTGCCTGCCCCGTAAATTGATAGTTGGCAATGGATCTTCCAGCCCTGTCGAATACATTGAGACGAGTGATATTCTCGGATGGAAGCACATATTGGATGGTCAAATCTTCCCCATCATACAGAGGAGATGGGAAGGCATTAACAGGGATTTTGACAGATTTGGCAGTGATGATATTGAAAGAATTGATGTTGTCTTGTGAGAGGACATTTTTCTCCGTATCAATACCACTTTCCTCCAATAGCGTGAAATTCTCACCGTCTTCACTGTGTTCCAGGAACAATTCCAATTCTACAGCGCCAGTTGTTTCACGCTCTTCGTACGTAAATTCTACAGAAGCATTTAGGTCAGTATTGTTGGTTGGATAAATCTCAAAGTATCTGTCAATCTGACCCGCTTGATACGATTCGCCAGTTGTTCGGATCACCAGGGTTTCGCCTAGCGCATTGTCTTCTGAGGCCTTGATTCGCAGGCCCAATCCACCGAATTGTCGGCCCTGATTGCTGGCAACACTTCGTCGGGTGGCAACTTTTCCGATGATATAGGAATTGGCACTTTCTTCTACCTGACCAGAAGTGCCAAGAGATAAGGTATGCATGCCTGATTCAACGACTCCTCCATTCAACACCAATAAGCCAGAAACGGTGAAATCTGAGGTCAAAAGGACTTTTCCAGATGGCTTATTGATTTCCATGGTTTGGATACTTCCCATTTCTGCTGCTGATAAATTCTGATCTCCTTCTCCGTTCATAATAATCTTAAAGAGATCCAGACCTTCTTCACTTCTGGTTTCGCTATCAACAACCAGATCTCCTTTGACTTGAATATCACCACCTGAAATCAATTTTTGATTTCCTCTGATTGTCAAGCCCTGATAGATATCACTGAGGATCGGTTGATTTTTTTCTCCACTGCCAAAGACGACCGTATTTCCGGTATGAGTGGTTATATCAAATGATCCTGTCCCCATCGGTTTTTCGAAATGATTTTCAGATTCCATGACCAGAACACCTGCATTTTCGAAGGAGGAGCCTTCAGAAAGCCCATTAAATTCTCCTCTTGAATGCAATCCACCTGTATTTCGGTTGACAACCTTTGCATCTACATTGACCCACAGACTATCTGAAATCACAATTGGCTGTGTCCCCATAATATCATCAGAGAATATAAACATGCCAGAACTGTTGCCAAAGGTGCCATTATTGACAATTGGTTTTTCAAAAATATAGGTGGAGGTCACGTCTTTGCCTTGGAAGAAAGCAGAATCTCGAATGATGACCGAGTCCTGAAAATGGTAATCTCCTGCACGCATATTCATTTCCCCATCCAGAACAATTTTTCCTCCAAAATTATAGGAACTTCCAGGAGCTGCCTTGAGGAAGAGATTGCCATGGAGTTCCACTTCCAGATACCCGAGTTCAACCTGACTGACTCCCCCTACGAAAAAGTTGACATCTCCTACGATCATGGAATCTTTCACCATAAGATGGACGTCATTCGCTTGAGAAGAACTGCTAGGATTAAGGAGATTGTCGTTAACGATGACAGTAAGTGGCGTATCCACCCGACCATTCATTCTGACGCCTTTTGTGATCAGGGTAGAGAAATTGGCCACCCCAAGAAGGGTATCTGTATTCACCAAAAAACCTGATAGTTCTGCCTCATTGAGACTGAAAATGTTGTACCCATTCATGTCCAGAGTGGTCTTGCTTCCTAACTCCAGGAGATTGTTGACAGTAAGATCGCCAACCAGAGTTTTGGTGGTGCCATTCCGATCAGGGTCCAGAAGAATCTCCAATTGATCATAGGTGGTTCCGAGTATGACTTGGTCCCCATATCCTTGATAAAGGACCCGATTTCCTTCAAAGGTATAATCTGCATGACCGACTTCCATGGGAAGAGCGTCCTTGCGGAAAGTGATCTTGGATTCGTTGACAAAGGTTGAACTTTCGCTTTCCCCGACCAGATTTCCATTGGGCAATTCGAGGATCATTCCACTTTTTAGCTGGTTGGTTAGGCTGATATCGTTGGCAATGACTACCTCCCCTGTTGCGATAAATGGATTGGAACCAAGAATGATTTGGTCTTGTCCCTGAAATCGACAACCTTTTACCCAGATGGTATCTCCCTTCCCGGTGATTCCTCCCTCAAAAATTAGTTTTGATGGGACGGATTTTGTCAATCGAACGATCCCTTTGCTATCTACCCGAAGATGCCCTATAAAATAATTTCTACCTTGCTCAAGTGTGTCAAGCAAAGATCCTTTCCTGACTAAGATTGGTCCGGTAACCGTGAAATCACCGTCTTTCAGCATGAGAGAAGACAGGGTATCTCTGATGGTCAATTTGGCGCACATGGCTGCTGTCCCATCATCCGCCATGTCTACCCGAAGTCCATCTTCGATGAAGACAGAATCTGAGAAGCCAGGAACTTTGTCCAGATCCCAGGTAGAGGGATTGTGCCAACTACCGTTTTGGACAGCTCGAATATTTTGAGCAATGGATGAGGTTGAAAAGAGGAACAAGCAGCAAATACTGAGGCAAATGATGGTGGAGGTTTGCAGGCGCATAGCTTATAAATCAATCAAATTGAATTCCTATCATTAAATAATTGACGGTTCAGTAGTGCAGTCTTGCATTCAATTTGGAAAAAAACTGTATGCGAGAATTCGTTTTTGGGGCGAAGAGTCGTTTTTGCAGCCTGATCGGCCCAACTTTATTTGCCGGTTGGGATGAATTCGAAACATGAAGTTTTTGAAAAGTGTTATGATTGGAATTGCAGAGAATACAACTGTTGGTATAGCCCACCCTTCTGAAGTAATTCTTGATGGGTACCTCGCTCCATAATTCGTCCCTGATCTATCACCAAAATAAGATCTGCATGCTGAATGGTAGACAAACGATGGGCGATGACCAGAGAGGTACGATTGCTCATCAGTGAATCCAGAGCCTGCTGTACCAGGAGCTCTGATTGGGTATCCAGATTGGAGGTTGCCTCATCCAGAATCAAGATGGGAGGATTGTGATAGACTGCCCTGGCAATCGTCAGGCGTTGTTGTTGCCCGCCGGAAAGCATGGTGCCGCGCTCTCCAATGAGGGTATCATATTGATCTGGCAAATCCATGATGAAGTCATGGGCATATGCAATTTTAGCTGCTTCTTCTACCTTCTTGTTGTCCATTTGGGATTCGCCAAAAGCAATATTATTTCGAACGGTATCGTGAAAGAGAATTCCTTCCTGATTAACCTGTCCAACAAGTTTGCGAAGATTTGATAATTTGAGAGTCTTGATGGGATGTTCATCAATCAGGATCTGCCCCTGTTGCGGATCATAAAACCTTGGAATCAGATCTGCTAGGGTTGATTTTCCGCCTCCTGAAGGACCAACAAGCGCTACAGTTTTTCCTTTGTCTAAGCTAAAAGAAATATTCTTTAAAACGTCCACATCCTCGTATCGAAAGACCACTTGTTCAAAGCGGATGGAGGTCTCAAAACTCAGGAGTGATTGTGGAAGAGAAGGTTCATGGATTTCCGGGGAGCGTTGCAAGAGCTGCTCAACTCTTTCATAGGCAGCATTGCCCTTCTGGATTTTGGTGAAGGCATTGGAGAGGACCTTGATAGGACCAAGTACCTGGCTGAATATGGCAATGAATCCAATGAATTCCGATGGCTTCAAATGAGATTGCTGATTCAGGATCAAGCTACTTCCATAATAGATGATCAGACAGACAACCCCAATACTCAGCACTTCTGTGATCGGTGAGGCAAGGTCAGCTTTCCGGCGGACTGCGATCATGCGTTTTGTGTATTCCTGATTTCTGTTGAGGTAACGATTACTGATGAAGGACTCCTTCCTGAATGCTTTGATAATTCGCACGCCCCCGATGAACTCTTCCAATAAAGACGTAAGAGAAGCCAAGGCTTGTTGCCCCTTGCGTGTACTTCGTTTCAGTGGGCCTGCAATGGCATTGATGACGAGACCTGTGAGGGGGAGAATAATCAGGACAAATAAGGTGAGTTTCCACGACAGGAATAGCAAGGTCAATAAAAAGGTAAGAATGGTGATGGGTTCGCGAAAAATTGCCAACAAAGTTCCCAAGACCGATTCCTGAATCAATTGAACATCATTGACGACGACGCTGATGATCTCCCCTTTTTTTTCTTTGCTATAATAACTCAATCCCAATCGGGTTAAATGCGCAAATAGATGGGTGCGAAGCTGAAGGATGATTCCTTGCTCCAAGGGGGCGATAAACCACTGGGTGAGGTAGCGGGAAAGATTTTTCAACAGAATGGCAAACAGCAAGCCAACACAAAACCAAATGAGTACCTGGGAGGCTCCATGATGCTGGATTTGTTGGCTTAGGGCATAATATCCGTGTGCTTTTAAGGAATTGCCATCCCAGAGAGACAAGTCAGTTTGGGGAGCTGGAATCGGAGTTTGGGAGAACAGAATTTCTAAAAATGGAATCACTGAAACCAGAGAAACCGCACTGAAGACAGTGTATACCAGAAGGAATCCTAGCGCTAGTCCACCAAGCCAAAGATAAGATTTGCCGTAGGCAATGATTCGGAAATAAGCTAGCATTTTGTACCTTCGTGCTACAAAAATATGTCCTCCCATTACCGAGAGGAATTCTTACAAATCTATATGTCCGAATCCATTGTTCAAAAAAAACTCGCCAAATTGATCCTGCAACAGTTGGGGGAGATCATTCGATTGACCTTTGATGGGGGGAAAGGAGTGATGATTACGGTGAGCCTTGTACGCGTAACAGCAGATCTGAGTTTGGCAAAGGTGTACGTGAGTGTATTGCCAGACAAGCGATTGGATGAGATTTCAGAAGCCTTGAATGAAGATGCCTGGCGGCTAAGGAAGGAATTGGCCAAGCGCATTCGCAACAAAGTCCGAAAGATTCCAGATCTGAGATTTTATTCAGATGATTCTTTCATACATGCTGAACGCATAGACAGCCTGCTCAATCAAATCTCTACAGACGAGCCCAACTCTGACCTCTGATTGCTGTACGAACGCCTATGAAAACCCTTATTGGAATCGCGAGTCGTTATCTGTTCTCTCAAAAATCCAGTAATGCCATCAATGTCATTATCTGGGTGTGTATTCTTGGCATTGGAATTGGGTCAATGGCAATTATTTTTGTCCTCTCCATTTTCAATGGTCTGACCAATTTCATCGAAGGATTATTTGCCGGGATTGATCCTGATATCAAAATCGTTGCGGCAGTAGGACATACCTTCGAAGACTCGGAAGAGGTATACGAAAAGTTGTTGAACTATGCTGAAGTCGTGTCCCTCAGCCGAACCCTTGAAGGAAAGGTCTGGCTGGAATATCAGGACAATGAAACAGTGGCTACCTTAAAGGGGGTTCAATCAAATTTTCTGACAGTCAGTCCTTTGGATACATTTGTTGTAAGCGGAGATTATACGTTCGCTCAACGGAATGGACGTTATCAAGTATTGATGGGAATCGAAATTGCCCATCGCCTCAATGCTGATTTGGTCAATGATTCCAGACCAATCACTGACATTCCTCCTTTGCGTGTCTCCTATTTGCCACAAGATGCTTCTACTTTCAATCCTCTGAATGATCTTCGGACAGAATTTGTCTATCCATCTGGGGTCTTCAGTATCCAAAAAGAGTATGATGAAACCTATTTGGTGACAGATTTGGCATTTGTTAGAGACCTATTTGGGCTAACAAATCACGTTTCAGCTTATGAAATCCGCCTCAAGGACATCAAGCGAGCAGAGAGAGTGAAAGAAGAGTTGCAACAAATAGTTGGGGACAAATATTTGGTCATGACCTGGTATGAGCAACACCAAACGCTCTACAGGGTGATGAAAAATGAAAAATATATCAGCTACCTGATTCTCGTGCTGATGTTGGCCATTGCTGCGGTGAATGTGGTAGGAAGTCTCCAGATGATTGTGTATGAAAAAACCCGTGACATTGCGGTATTGAAATCCTTTGGGGCAACAAGCTCAATGATCCGCAAAATTTTCCTCTACACTGGATTGATGGTTGGTGGATTAGGAGGGGTGATAGGCGTGGTGGGAGCATTTGTATTTGGGATGATTCAGAAGGTGTTCGGGATCATCCGTCTGCATGGGGGCGAAAGTTTCCGAGTGGAGTCTTTTCCGATAGACTTGCAACTAGATGACTTTTTATTGGTATTCTCGACCGTGATGCTCCTGGCCATGATTGCTTCTCTGTATCCATCACGGAGGGCTGCGAAGGTCAAAGTTGTAGACGGATTGCGCCAATAAAAGAAAGCCTACTCGGCTGGTTTCCATTTCTTGAACAAGGAGGATATTTTCATAGAAATAACTCCAAATACAGCTTCTTTAAAGATTTTGCTGGACATTTTTGATTCGCCTCTTGTTCTGTCACGAAAAATAATGGGAACCTCCTTGATGGTGAATCCATATTTCCACGCACGGAATTTCATCTCGATTTGAAAGGCATATCCGACAAACTTGACTGGCTCTTGCAGGACGCTTTTGAGTACTTTGCGGGTATAACATTTGAACCCTGCTGTGGTATCCCGAATAGACATTCTGGTAATGAATCGAACATAGGCACTGGCATAATAACTCATCAAAACCCTGCCCATTGGCCAATTCACTACATTGACACCATTGACATAGCGAGAACCAATCGCCAGGTCAAAGCCTTCATCTTTACAAGCCTTAAGAAGGGAGGGGAGAGCCTTGGGATTGTGACTGAAGTCTGCATCCATCTCGAAGATGTATTCATACTGCTTGTCCAATGCCCATTGGAAGCCATGAAGATAAGCCGTGCCCAGCCCAAGTTTGCCCTTGCGCTCCTCCATAAAAATCCTGTCAGGATATTGGGCCATCATGTTTCTGACCAGTTCTGCCGTCCCATCAGGGGAATTGTCTTCCACAATCAAGAGATGTGCTTCAGGAAGGACGAGCATGACTTTTTCTATCAGAGCCTCAATGTTCTCCTTTTCGTTATATGTGGGTACGATCACCAGTTCCTGGGCCATAAGCTCGCCTCGCTTGCTAACTTTCAATGGCAAAGAAAAAGAATGATTGCTCAAGTTCAAAGTGCTTTAAAGGGGATTGAAAGGATTTCAGAATAATTACACCCCAAAGCCTGAAAAGTTCATGAATCAGAGAGGCTTGCCGACAAGAGTCCTATCAACACTGGATTTTCTGCAAAAAAATCCTTAAGTTTTGATTTACAGGGGATTCCCTTTTGTAAGCATGTGCATTACCGCTAACTTTTGCTGTTATGTTGACTGTCAAACATCTGTTTCGTTGGAAAGGATCGGATCTTTGGACGATCTCTTCCCTGGCAACGGCTTTTGAGGCCTTGCAATTAATGGCCGAAAAAAACATCGGTGCCCTTCCTGTCGTGGACCAGGGGCGATTGGTCGGAATGTTTTCTGAAAGAGACTACGCAAGGAAGGTGATCCTTCGTGGCAAATCTTCCAAAAGTACCCTGGTCAAGGAGTTGATGACGACCAAAGTATATTGGGTAAAACCTTCCCGTTCAGTAGAAGACTGTATGTTCCTCATGACAGAAAAGCGAATCAGACATTTGCCTGTCATGGACAATCAGCAGTTGATTGGCATCATTACGATTGGAGATGTCGTCAAGGCTATGATCTCCCAGCAGCAGAGTACCATACAGGACTTGCAAAATTATATCACTGGTGCCACATATTAAGGGATCAGACCTGTCCTAAAATGCCTCTCCCATACTGACATACAAGCCGGTTTGTCTTTTTGAGACCCCTTCCGGTTTGTGAAAGCCCAAAGCATAATCTACCCGCAAAAAGGTTCGGTTGGCTTTGTTGATCCGAACCCGCAAACCTGCACCTGCTGCTGCCCGGAATTGCCCGAAGGCGGGGTCTTCAAGATCTGCAAACGCATTTGCTGCTCCCAGGACGGCAGTGAGTCCAAAGATTTTCCAGACCGGCATTCGGTACTCCGCTTGAAACAGCAACATCTGATTTCCCAGATAGGTATTCCGAAAATATCCCATCAGTTGCTTGCGGCCACCGATTTCTCCTAGCGCAGAAACCGGGACTCGTTGATCTCGGGTACCCGTACTGAATACGCCCTGGCCTCTCAGGGCGATGACATGCTGTTGATCCTTGATTGCAGTGAAATAGGCCCTGGCATCAAGATTATAAGTACCAAAGTTGAATTCACTCCCGATTGCCTTGCCAAAATGATATGTTGCTCCCTGAATGTACAAGCCTGAATAAGGGGAAACTGCATGATCCCGATTGTCGAATGCCAGATTCACACCTATGCCTGATCTTCTGCCTGTCATGGATTGATCTTCAATCTCAAGGATGCTAGGGGCACTTACCTCTTGAATGGAAACAGAATCCGCCAGCCTGCGATACTTGAACAATGAGGTGAAGTCATATTGTAGACCCACATACATATGCTCCCGGATTTTTTTGAGAACTATTGGGCGGAAATACAGCCTGCGGGAGGTATATCGGAGGTAATTGAGGGTATGTAGCTCGCCACTCTCCAGATCCACTTCTGTGACAGATTCCGAGGCATCATTGGTTTGGCCATAGTTTCGGAAGGGAAAATCTCTATAACCGCCGATTCCGCGCACGATCCATTCTTCCTTATAGGAAAAAACTTCCCATTCAGCCTCAATGATTACTTGTTTGGCTGTACTATAGATCAGAGTTGGTTTGATAAATGACTTGCGTGTACCAGCTTCATTTTTTGAGAAGTCCATGAAATAGAATCCTACCACTCCAATAGTGAACTGGGTTTCAGGTGTATAACTGATCGCGGGCAAAGCGACGATTTTACGATCTTTTTTCTTACTGGCAGTACTGTCTACAGATTGTGCGACAAGTAAGGTGGAGGAAAGAAACAGTGTAATGATAAAAAGCGGGCGAATGATTGGCATAGGTCCATAGGGTTAGATGAAACAGGTCACCCTCCAATGCTTCTGGAAAAGAAGCAAGAGGAAGATAAACCATTATGAGGGACTTGGCACCTATTGCAGATGATGAAGATAAGAAATGATCATGGAATACCAAGAGAGAGAAAAGATGTGAGAGGGGCTCTGTTTGGTCTCTTTGGGTTGATCGATCTGCCCGACTTATTGCCGAACCAGCTTACCTTCATCGACTATGTCTCCATTGATCCTAAATTGGAATAGATACAATCCAGCTGGTATAGGATTCCCTTTTGAGTTTTTTCCATCCCAAATATGCCTGACTTCATATCCCGGTTCCGAATCAAAAAAGATCGAATGAAGCGGTCGGCCCATCAGATCAAATACATGAAACCCTACTGTCCCAACAAATTCACTGCTCACATTAAGGTCCAGTGATTCCGAAAAAGGATTAGGGGCAATGAAAGTTCTGGCAAGACTAAATGGACCCCTGACACCAAATCCGATGAATTCTATATTGTTATCCATCCACGCTAGCCGATCATGAATCCATGTTCTTAGATAATCGACTTCTGCCGTGTGACTCCCTAATACTACCACATTCGGCCATACCCATTCACCTAACACAGGCCACTGATGAAAGTTGCGGATGTGTGTATCATCCAGAATCACCAACTGCCTGTCGATCAGAGCATCTATACTGTCTGTGTGCCATAGCCCCTGCCGCAGAGACCGCCATCGGTGAATAACCAATTCTCCGAAGAATGGATCGGAGAGTAGGCGATCCCACCAGCTATTGATTGTCCAATAGTCCTCAGGGCAATGACGATTGAAATTCAAGGCCCATTCATGAGGCGAATCCCCGGCACAATAGTTCGCGTTGCCAAACCCAAGATTGAAGTCCCAAATCGGACCAGCTTTCAGTTTCTCATTTCTTTCTTTATGAAAAAATGTGGACAAACGATACCCATCTACATTCTTTGTGAGTTCGTTGATCAGAATAAAATCTGCGAAAGAAAGAGGATCAATGTGTGCGCGATATCCTTCCTCTACGTCCTGAAAGTTGTATCCAAATAGGGCTTGCTCAAAATCCTCAACATAATTCTGGATGTAGGTCTTCTGTGCAAGATTGATTCGACTGGCAGCTGGATAATCATATTGGATGAAACTTCCATTTGGAGTCCTCCAGCCACTTCCTCCACCAGAACCAGTATGCTTGTCTAGCTTAATGATATATCCTCCAGTAATGGATTCCGAGTCAAAATCACCGAGATCCAGCCTGGATATATCAACTCGATTGTCATCACGCTTAATCTTCTCCATCAACAAATATATCCCTTGATAGTCGCCATTGATCAATAATTCACAATAGCGTGTTCTAGGGGCATATACACTCAACTTTGCACCTAGCTCAAAGGCTAGTCGGTTTCGCATCAGGCTCTTATCTGAATACGGACCGTGAAGAATCCAGTCATTTTCTTCTGGCATTCCCAATAGCGAGACATTGTTGTTGGACCCATCCTCAAGTTGAGTTTCCAGACCGTAGGATTTTTTAGGAAAAAATTGAGAAGATGATCCGCGTATCTCTATGCTAATTTGGCCGTCGTACACATTGAAGGGATCAGATATATGATTCTGACTTCCGTCCTGCTTATGAATAATTCCCATATGTGCCAAAATCCGTGGATCATCCACGATAGTATCTCCTAAAGTATGGATCATCACGATTGGGAGGGAAGAAGATTCCAGATTGATTTGAGCCCGTAAATGGGACAGACTAAAAATGAAAATAAATAAGCAATGGACGATTCTTAACATGTCCAAAGATAAGGATTTCTGCTCTTAGATCTATATATTCGGAGTTTTGCTTACCCATGAACTAACAGAAAACCAATCAACAATTATCGATGAAATCCTTCCTCACTACACTTCTTCTTTTGAGTATTCTGGGAATCCAGGCCCAGTCTCCTCAACCTCCAGCAACATCTGCCGAAGACCGCCTAGCTGGTTTTGAGCAACGACGACAATTAATGGATGCTTCACTTGTGGCCAAAGTTCCGTTTCAGTCGGTTGGACCAACCATCTTTAGTGGAAGGATTGTGGATCTGGCTGTGAATCCCCAGGATCCGACCATCTTCTATGTTGCCTATGCTTCTGGCGGATTGTGGAAGACGGTCAACAATGGAAATTCTTTTACTCCTATCTTCGATCACGAGATGGTGATGACCATTGGAGACATAGAAGTTGACTGGACGAATGAGGTGATTTGGGTGGGGACGGGGGAAAACAACTCTAGTAGATCCTCTTATAGCGGGGTAGGCATGTACAAAAGTACAGACGATGGGCAAACCTGGCAATACCTTGGCTTGCCTGAAAGTCATCATATTGGACGAATCATTTTGCATCCCACCAATCCCAATACTGTCTGGGTCGGGGTGTTGGGTCATCTCTACTCACCCAATAAAGAACGAGGCGTTTACAAAACCACTGATGGTGGCAAATCCTGGACACAAAGCTTGTTTGTCAATGAAAATTCAGGTGTCATAGATCTGGTGATTGACCCCCAGGATCCAAACACCTTGTATGCCGCTACCTGGGAAAAAACCAGGAGAGCCTGGGATTTTGTCGAATCTGGTAATGGAACTGGTATTCATAAGACGGTGGATGGTGGGACAAACTGGACGCGGATGACCACCGAAAAAAGTGGATTCCCAACAGGAAAAGGAGCCGGAAGAATCGGTCTGGACATTACACAATCAGGCAAAAAAACTGTTCTTTTTGCTGTCATCGATAATTATGACAGAAGACCAGAAGAAGAGGAACAGGAAGGGGAAGAACTAAGCAAAGATGATTTCAGAGAAATCAGTAAGGAAGATTTCCTGGCAATAGAGGAAAAAGACCTGGAATCATTCCTGCGGTCAAACCGCTTTCCCAGAGCCTATTCAGCCACAAAAGTGCGAGCCATGGTAGAAGATGGAAGCATTCAGCCAAATGCCTTGACAGAATATCTGGAAGATGCGAACTCCTTGCTGTTTGATACGCCTGTGATAGGGGCTGAGGTCTACCGATCAGACAATGGAGGGAAGAAGTGGAAGAAGACACATGAAGAATTTCTTGATGATCTATTTTACTCATATGGATACTATTTTGGTCAAATCAGGGTATCACATAG
Source organism: Bacteroidota bacterium (assembly GCA_039029315.1). Taxonomy (GTDB): domain Bacteria; phylum Bacteroidota; class Bacteroidia; order J057; family J057; genus JBCCCJ01. The sequence goes on from JBCCGK010000126.1 coordinate 20,464, forward strand.
AGATGTGAACAAGCTCTACGTATTAGGGGTTCCGATGGTCCGTTCAGATGATGGAGGTGCGAAATGGAAAAGCCTCAATTCAGAAAATGCCCATGGGGATCATCATGCATTATGGGTCAGCCCAAAGAGAGATGGACACCTGATATTGGGGAATGATGGCGGACTCAATATCTCCTATGATGATGGGGAGACCTGGTTCAAATGTAATTCTCCCGCCGTAGGACAATTTTATACAGTCAATGTAGATATGGCTAAACCATATCACATATATGGCGGTCTTCAAGACAATGGCGTTTGGGAAGGCCCAAAAACCTACGAGCACAGTCGGCGGTGGCACAGCAATGGAAAGTATCCCTACCAGTCTATCCTGGGAGGAGATGGAATGCAAGTGGAAATAGATACCCGCGACAACGAAACAGTCTATACTGGCTTTCAGTTCGGGAATTACTTTCGGATCCACAAAACCAAAGGGTCTCGCAAAAGAATCACTCCCAGGCATGAGTTGGGAGAGCGACCCCTACGCTGGAATTGGCAAAGTCCCATCCATCTGTCGCGCCACAACCAGGACATTCTGTACATGGGGGCAAACAAATTGTTTCGTTCCTTTGACCAGGGAGATCATTTTGAGGCGATTTCTGAAGATTTGACAAACGGAGGGCGAAAAGGCGATGTCGCATTTGGAACCCTGGCAACTATTCACGAATCCCCCCTGAAATTTGGATTGATCTATACCGGAAGTGATGATGGATTCATTCATGTCTCAGAGGACGGTGGACACTCCTGGGATCGTGTCTCCGATGATTTGCCCAAGGATATGTGGATCAGTCGTGTCCAGGCTTCTGCGCACAAGGAAGGGCGTGTGTTTGTCAGCTTAAATGGCTATCGATGGGATGATTTTTCTGCCTATGTATACCGCTCAGAAGATTATGGCAGAAACTGGACAAGGATTGGAACCAATTTGCCTGCCGAACCAGTCAATGTCATCAAAGAAGATCCTGTCAACCCAGAATTGCTCTATGTTGGCACAGATCACGGGACCTATATTTCACTGAATATGGGGGCAACCTTTATGGCAATTGGGAGCAAAGTGCCGGCCACCCCTGTTCATGATTTGGTGATCCATACACGCGACAAAGAATTGATTCTCGGCACACATGGCCGATCCTTTTATGTCGCCGACATCAGTCCATTGCAGCAGATGACAGCCGAATTTCTGGCCTCTTCCCTCCATCTCTTCGAATTGGAGGCCATTCAGAACAGTGGATTTTGGGGAAGGCAATTCTCCACATGGAGGGAGCCATTTGATCCTGAAATAGACTTAACTTGTTATGCCAAAGCTGGAGGAGAAGCGATGCTCTCTCTTGCAGACTCAGAAGGCAATGTGCTGAAAGAATGGTCAGAGACATTGTCAAAAGGATTGAATTATTTTACTTATGATTTATCCATTCCTGAAGACGCGGCACAATCTCTTTATAAGCCCAAGGAGGGAGAAAAGGAAAAATTGGATGCTGCGGATAATGAAAAATATTATCTACCTGTGGGGAACTATATCATCCGGCTAAAACAAGGTGAGGCAAGTACAGAAACCAACCTAAAGATTAAAAAATAGGGTAAGTAAGGGGACGCAATTATTTGTGAGGGATATAGTGGGTATAGGGGAAATAAGGTAGAAATATTACCAATCAAGCCAGTATATCTCCTATTTCCCTTATACCCAAAATCAAACCTAATATTGTCCATCTAAGTAGGGGGACACAATTACATTGTAGGATCTTGTTCCTCCCCCACCCCCCTCCAAAGGGGGAAATCGTTGATTCCTGGCCTTGTGGGCTGATGTCTCCCGCTGGCGGGAGAGTGAGAGGGTGGAAGATGATTCCCAAATATACATATGTCCACTTACTTACTTATTTACGATAGGCAAAGCGAGAGATGGTCTGCCGATCATCTCTACAAATATTCTGTCGGAAGATTAGCATTACAGTTGAACCACTACCAAAAATAGCTATAGAGGCTTTTGACTGCTCTGCACACAGCTGTGCGTCATGTTTCGGGCAAGCTTTCGGCCTTCAGACTCGCCACTACAAATTCTCTTTCGTATCTTTGAGGCTTAATGCCGGGATATGAAAAATGTCATACAATTGTTGCCTGATGCGATTGCGAATCAGATCGCGGCAGGAGAAGTGGTGCAGCGTCCTGCCTCTGTGGTGAAAGAACTCCTGGAAAATGCCATAGACGCTGGTGCAAGTAGGATAGATGTTCTGATCAAGCAGGCCGGGAAAACACTGATTCAGATTTCTGATAATGGGCAAGGGATGTCAGTTCAGGACGCCCGAATGGCGTTTGAGCGGCATGCAACCTCCAAGATCCGATCTCAGGAAGATTTATTTGGGATCAGAACCCTTGGATTTCGGGGAGAAGCTTTGGCCTCCATTGCGGCAGTGGCGCAAGTGCGCCTGCGAACCCGCCTGCATACAGAAGAACTTGGCATTGAGTTGGAGGTAGAGGCAAGTCAGCTTATGCGCACCCAGCCTTCTGCTTGTAGGCCAGGGAGTACATTTCAAGTAAAAAATCTGTTTTTCAATGTTCCTGCCCGACGAAACTTCCTCAAGTCCAATCCGGTTGAGACCCGTCATATCCTCAATGAATTCATTCGAGTGGCGCTGTCCAAACCAGACCTTCATTTGAGCTTGATCCACAATGATACACATGTCTACGATCTCCCTTCTACCGATCTGAGGCAGCGTGTCCTCGACTTGTTTGGGCAGGAGTTGGAAGGTAAACTGATCGACGTCGGGGAGGCCACAGCTTATGCGAGTATTTCAGGCTTGATGGGGGATCCCGCTGTTGCAAGAAAACAAAGAGGAGAACAATTCTTTTTTGTGAATGGTCGGTATATCAGGAGCAATTATCTCAACCATTCCATCACTACGGCTTTTCAGGAGTTTATTGCAAAGGATACCTATCCCTTTTATTGCATGTTTATTGATATAGATCCCGTCCATGTTGACATCAATATTCATCCAACCAAAACGGAAGTAAAGTTCGACGATGAGCGGACCTTGTATGTGCTGATGCAAGGATTGGTGAAACAAGGATTGGGGCGTTTACATGCTGCACCGGATTTTTCTTCCACAACCTTGCCCACTTCCGCCCCTATTTCCCACAAATCCTCTGCACATGTGACTGCTTCTTCTACTTCCCATTCTCCTTCCTTGCCCAATATCCCTCCCAAAAATCCTGTACCTAGACAAGTAGATTGGGATCAATTGTACGCTCCTCCGGCCACGGAAAAGCGCCCGACAGTTAATAAGCCGACCTTGTTTGAAGCGGATCAAAAGACGGGAGGAGAAACCCAAAAAGAAGCCTTTTTTATTCAACTACAGGAACGGTTTTTGCTGACCGAAAGGGATAATTGTTTGTTGGTGATTGATCAACATCTGGCACATCAGCGGATTTTGTTTGAGTCTTTTTTGTCAGCCTTAAAGGGACAAAACCTTCCTTGTCAACAATTGTTATTTCCCCAAACCCTTGAATTTCCGCCGGGAGACTTTCAAGCCATTCGTGGGGTAGGAGGGGTGCTGGAAAAAATGGGATTTGATATCAAGGAGTTTGGCCAGAATGCCTTTGTCATCTATGGGGTGCCTGCTGGCGTGAAGAGTGGAAACACGCAGGATATCTTTGAGCAAATCCTCGCCGATATTCGAGAGATCGGAGAGACCAAAGTAGATCAGAAACTGATGGAGAGGATTGCCAGATCTATTGCAATGAGAAGTGCCGTAACCTCTCACGAGAAAATGAGTATTCTAGAGATGAAGAACCTGTACAATGATTTGTTCCAATGTGAAGCGCCTGGTTTTGCTCCAAATGGGAAACCAACCATGAAGCGACTTCCTGTCACAGAATTGGAAGACTTTTTTCGGTAAATTGATAGAAGATCTAGATTTAGGAATGAAAAAATGAACAAAATTCAGTGGACGCCGGTTGTAAAGAAACTCGTGATCTTGAATGTGATCATTTTTGCTCTTTGGCGCATCATTTATCGACTAAAGGAGCCTTCACTGTTCTTTCTGTTGGAAGACTATAGTGCATTATACAAAACGAATCTTCTTGGATTGTTTGGGGCAGATTTTGACTTCCGCTTTAACCCAATTCAGCTGATTACACACTTTTTTTCTCATTTTGATCCCATTCATATTCTCTTCAATATGTTTGCCTTGATCAGTTTGGGGCCGCCAATCGAGAAGGTGTTAGGTTCCAGGCGATTTTTGAGATTTTATCTTTTTTGCGGAGTCGTTGGCGGCATCATTTTGGCAATATTCGATCCGAATCAAGCTCCTGTTATTGGGGCTTCCGGTGCGATTTTTGGAGTAATGGCTTTTTTTGCAGAATATTTTCCAGACAATAAATTGAGTGTGCTCAATTCTCCTCCTATTTCTGCTAAAAAACTGATGCTGATTGTTGTTACAGGCTCAGTTTTGTTGGTGATTCTGGAGATCTTGTCTAAGGAAGTTCGAATATTTCACGGATTTGATGGAGGAGGCATTTCACATTTTGGACACATTGCCGGCGTCATAGCCGCCGCTATTTATTACTATGTAGAGAAATATTTACCCACTCCCAACAAGTGACAAAAAAGCAAAATGAACGGTCAAAATTGTATTAGGTTAGTTGGAGAGAATGGGTTAATTTCGAATAACAAACAGATCACATGGATTTTCAAACCAGATTGCGGGCATTTTTGGGGCAGTATCAAACAACAGGATGGCTGCTTGTGCTGATGGGCGCAGGCCTTTTGATTCAACTGTTCATTTTTATTGGAGTTTCTATAGGCAGGAACCCAGACTTGTACGATACCATTCTTACTTATTTGGTCCTTCCATATAATATCAAGGGCCTTTTTCCTGCGATTTGGTCTGTTGTTACCTATCCATTTTTCGATCTGAATTCTGACATTCTGCACATCCTGGTTACAGGACTTATCCTCTGGTCATTTGGCCGAATTCACCAACAATTATTAGGGGAGCAACGAACCCGACGATTGGTCTTGATTGGGGTGCCATTTATTGGCTTGATGACAGTATTGTTGTCTACTGTATTTATGTTCCAACCATCCACTGGAACAGTTGTTCCTCAAGCTCAAACAGAGGAAGTCGTTGCGGAAGAACTTACTTCTCCAGAAGATCCAGAACTAAGCACTGAGATCATTATCTCGGATGGAGAGCAGGAGTCAACGGCAGAACAGGAATCAGAGCTAGCAAAGAATGATGGAATTAGCCGGGATGCCAGATATCTCTATACGGGTGGAATGATTGCCATTGCCATGATGCTGGTTATTTCAGCCATCACCCTTGTGCCTGACTATCCGATTCAGCTGTTTCTGTTTGGGCAAGTGAAGATTGTATGGGTAGGCCTGGTTCTGTTCTTATTAGAGTTGCTCTGGGCTCAATTTTTTACCCCCCAGGGAATTGCATTGTTGTTGGGAGGGGGATTGGGATTTCTGCATGTTTATTTGCTGAAAAATGGGACGGATTTGACAGAAAAAATCTGGTCCTTCTATCAGACTGATAACAAACAGACCCGAATGACTGTCAAATACGGAGGAAGTCCGAGAACCAAAGAAGGAACCAATAGCAGTCGCCCAAGCAGAGCGGGAAATAAAGGAAAGATCCCTCAAGAAATCATCGATGGAATTCTGGACAAAATATCTGATGAGGGATATGAAAGTTTAAGCAGAGAAGAAAAAGAACTTCTCTTCAAAGCTTCGACCCAAAAAGAAGATGAAAACAGCGAATAAGCGTATAGGATTTCGGATCTTTATTTTTTTATACCTGGGATTGTTCCTCACCACAATAGGAGGAGGAATCGCTCCATTTCTTCCCGTTACCTTCCTGTCCTTTATTCAGTTGATTCCTGCAGCCTTTCCGTTGCTATTCGTCTTGCATTTGTTGTTTCTGATGTATTTTATGAGAAAATCCCTCCGGTGGGGGGTGCTAACTACCACTGGATTGGCGATTTGTGTTTGGGGATTGAGCAAGGATGTTCGATTCAAGCAGGCAAGCCCGGAAAAACAGACAGAAGATGTACTCAGAATTGTTTCGTTCAATGTAGGGACCTTCGACTATGACCCTAAAATCATTGATCAATCAGCCAGCCTGATTAATGAGCTCAATCCCGATATCGTGACCTTACAGGAATTTCGAAATCACAGACTGGATGATGGGTCATTGGCGATGGATTATGTTGCTCAGGCATTAGGTATGGACCATTATGAATTTGTCCATCTGCCGGTTCATATTCATGGAGCAGCAACCTATTCGAAATTTCCTATTCTGGATTTGGACACACTCTTTATGCCACAAAAAGAAATCAACAGCGGAATTCTGTCTACCATCCAAACACCTATTGGGAAAATCGGGGTAGCGAATTTACATTTGAGTTCTTTCCATGTCGCCCAAACCCTTGACCAAAACAAGGGATTGAAGAATCGCTCCAGAGCGATGTACCTCAACACCTCGGAAGTCCTGAAACTTCAGCAGGAGAAGGTAGACCTTACCTTAAACAAAGTGAAACTTTATCCTCATCCCCTGATTTTGACAGGAGATTTGAATGCGCCCTCCCATTCCAGAATTACAGTTCAATTTGCAGACTATTTCCAGGATAGTTTTCAGGCAGCAGGCAATGGTAGCGGGTGGACTTTCCCAATTTTGGGACCAGTCGGGATGAGAATCGATTATCAGTTTTCTTCTGAAGAATTGGAAGTAGTCAGACATGAGGTAATTCGGTCCGCTGTCTCGGATCACTATCCTGTCCTGGTAGAATATACCCTTAACCCATAAATAAGACTGAGAAAAAATCGAACCTCTCCCAAACATTCCATTCCTTTTTTCGTAACACAGCTATCTATGAATTCTTTTTCACCCATATCCCCCATGCCATCTTTCCAGGCATCCTTCCATTCAGGGAATTGGGTGTGTTGTTGTTGCTAGCCTCCGGGAATATTTTTTTATCTTTGGCATCGCATTCAACAACAATATGAATTCTCTCCATATAACCAATTCGCTTACCCGAATAAAAGAACCATTTGAGCCCCTAAATCCTCCTTTTGTAGGAATGTATGTGTGTGGACCAACCGTATATGGTCCGCCTCATTTAGGACATGCTCGCTCTGCCATTACTTTTGATCTTGTATTTCGATACCTAAGCTTCCTAGGATACAAAGTCAGATATGTTCGAAATATCACAGATGTAGGGCATCTGGAAAATGATGCTGACCACGGAGATAGCAAAATCGAAATTCAGGCACGTCTTCAGCAACTCGAACCCATGGAAGTCGCCCAAATGTATTTTAATCGATACATCACTGACATGACCGCATTGAATGTGTTGCGGCCCAGTATAGAACCGCGGGCAACCGGACACATTCCTGAGCAGATTGCTGCAATCCAGGAGATTTTGGACAATGGCTATGCCTATCTCTCCAATGGCTCAGTCTATTTTGATGTAGAAAAATACAATGAAGATTTTCCCTATGGCAAACTGTCTGGACGTGATTTGGATCATATTCTGGCAGAATCAAGAGAAGATCTGGCTGGCGGAAAAGAAAAAAAGCACCCAGCTGACTTTGCCTTATGGAAAAAAGCTGAGCCTTCTCATATCATGAGATGGGATTCTCCCTGGAGCGAAGGCTTTCCTGGCTGGCACATAGAATGTACAGTAATGAGCACCAAATATTTGGGCACCAAATATGATATCCATGGTGGGGGCATGGATCTTCTGTTCCCACATCATGAAGCCGAAATTGCTCAATCAAATGCTTGCAACTGCAACGCGCCTGCACATGAGCAAGATGAAGCACGCTACTGGCTGCACAACAATATGATCACGTATGAAGGACAGAAGATGGGAAAGTCCCTGGGCAATGCCATCAATTTGGAAGGATTCTTTACAGGAGAGCATTGGAAGGTGTTGAAAGCGGGTGAAGAACCCAAAGACGGATTGGAGGTGCGGGAACGACAGATCGGAGAAAATGGCAGCACTGAGCTTGTGAAAGAAATCAATCTTCTTGCTCAACCCTATTCGGCGATGAATATTCGGTTTTTCATGCTGATGGCGCATTACCGAAGTACACTTGATTTTTCCAATAAGGCACTTCAGGATGCTGAAAAAGCCCTGAAAAGGCTGGGCGATGGGATCAAACGACTTCACGGCATCAATCCGGCGAATCGAGTTGTGCTTGTCAATTCTGAATTTCAGGAAAATCTTGCCTCCTTTATGGCAGATGCAGAAGGATTCATGAATGATGATTTCAATACTGCACGAGTTGTTGCAAGGATGTTTGATGTATTGCCCGTCATCAATCAGTTATACAAAGATTCCTCTGGAAAATTCTCTGTAGAACTTGAAACATTTGAACTGTTCAGGCATCAATTCATGACAGTCTTTCATGATTGGTTGGGGTTAAAAACGGAAGAAGAAGAGGGGAGTGAGTCTCAGGAAACGATAGAGGGGCTCATGAATTTGATCACGGAGATCCGAATGCAGGCGAGGAAAGAGAAAAACTGGGCTGTCTCAGATCAAATCCGAGATCAGTTAGGTGCCCTGCAAATCAAACTTGAAGATACACCTGCAGGTACAGACTGGTACTATGAAAAATAAATCAAGTACGTTTGTCAAAGGCAGAGCAAGAGGAAAAACGATTTTCCCATCTTTATATCTGCTCTTTTCCGTGTTCGGCATTGTCATTCTCCAAAGTTGTGGGACTGATCCTCAAGCCCCACCACCGCCACCCCTGCAAGAAATTAGCTATCCGGCTTTTTCCGCAGATACAGCATATGCCTTGATAGAAAAGCAGTTGTCTTTTGGTCCACGTGTCCCTAATACCCAGGGGCATGTGGATTGTGCCAAATGGATGCAGGACAAACTCACCGCTTATGGCGCAAAAGTTCAGGTTCAGGAGGCTGTCCTGCGAGCTTATGATGGAACCCAATTGAATTCTAAAAATATCATTGCAAGTTTCAACCCGGATAAAGTCAGACGGATCATGCTGTCAGCACATTGGGATACAAGACCTGTTGCCGATCAGGACAGCGTCAGAAGAGATGAACCTATTCCCGGAGCCAATGATGCAGGAAGTGGTGTCGCTGTCTTGATGGAATTGGCGCGCTTGATGCAACAGCAGACACCTCAGGTGGGGGTCGATTTGTTTTTTTGGGACTCGGAAGACTATGGCAATCCCAATGTGGACAATTCTTATGGTCTTGGAGCACAACATTGGGCCAGAAACAAACACAATCCTGCCTATCTTCCGATGTATGGAATCAATCTCGATATGGTAGGCGCCAAGGATGCCTATTTTTCTAGGGAAGGCTTGTCAATGAAATATGCGCCCAAAATTGTAGAAAAGGTCTGGCAAACAGCTCGAAGATTAGGCCATGATACCTACTTCAAAACGCATCGCTCTGCGCCCCTGACGGATGACCACCGATATGTCAATGAGATTGCAAAAATTCAAATGATCGATATCATTGATCAGCCCAATGGACAAGGGTTTTTTAAACATTGGCATACACATCAGGATGATATACAGGCCATTTCCAAAGAGACCTTGCATGCCGTTGGTGAGACCATGGCTGATGTGGTGTATCGGGAGAAATGATCTTATCAGTTCATTCTTGTTGCCAGATTTTCAAACAGCCTCTCAGTTTGACTTTGTCCAAAATGGAAATTCAAATCTGCCTTCAAAGCCTTAAGTAAGTGGACAGGTTTATATTTGGCGATCATTTTCCACCCTCTCGCTCTCCCGCCAGCGGGAGACATCAGCCCACAAGGCCAGGAATCAATGATTTTTCCTTTGGAGGGGGGAGGGGGAGGAATAGAATAGGCATATGTAAATATGTCCCCTATTTACA
>JBCCGK010000127.1:0-30298 GCA_039029315.1 Bacteroidota bacterium
CAAGAAATGCTTCTCTCGAACAGTTCATTTCCGTATACATTAAGCCTTTTGGTTTGGGTTAAGCTGTTCGGTTCCCCCAACTTTTTGAGCGCATTCACTTTTTGCCGCCAAAAAGTTGCGTAAAAACCGCCAATCGGATGGTCTGGTGCGCTGCCAATCGGATGGTCTGGTGCGCTGCCGAATTTTGGGGGCCAGCTCGCCTAAACTGATAAAAGTGTATGAAAGAAATTTGAATTCCCATTTTGGCCAAAGTCAAACTTAGAGACTATTTGAATGTCAACCTCTGTTTTGTTCTGCCCTTTTATTCGCCCTTCTTCCTTACAAAAGTCAGACAGTCTCTGAGAGAACAATTGACTAGAGCAAGTGGAGGCACCTCTATTTTATTCGATTGGCTGCTTTGTCCCCTTTTTCATTGATCTTGGAAGAGCGGCCCTTCTGCGTAACAATGGCCTTCCCTCTTCTAAATGGCTTGGCCTGATCATAATCAAAAGTAATTTGAGCTTGATTTTCGGTGTCTATGTATCCCCATTTATCTCCTTTCTTCACTGCCGCCAGGCCTTCCGAGAAATCCTGAGCCTCCTCATATTCCAGCGGAATCACCACCTGCCCATTCGAGTTGAGAAATCCCCATTTCCCATTTTTGCTAATCTTTGCCAATCCTTCAACAAAATGAATTCCATTGTCATATTGCGGAGTGATAAGTGTATCTCCCTCATGTGTCATCAATCCCCATTGGCCTTGCCAGACAAAACCGATTAGACCAGATTCCTTGTCTATGTATTCTTCCTGGCTAGTGGTTCGATCTCCCAACAACTCCATCCGACAGGGGTAGCGATCAGAATCCAAACAATTTCCCATCAGCTCTATTTCATATTGTTGCCCATCCCGACTCACTCTAGCTTTGATTTGTTCGCCCTCTTTTACAAAATAGTCAGCTTTATCGAACACAAAAGGAATCACTTCCTTGCCAGATGGGTCTATATATCCCCATTTTCCGCCAAGCAGTTTGACCGCAGCTCTGTCATAACTGAAGTCAAGTGCATGTTCATATTGAAATCCAATGATGACTTCTGGCTCTCCTTGCACGGCATAAGGGATCTGAAACATTTCCTGAATGGCGGGTCTGAGATATCCATATTTGCCTCCCTGAATTGCCCTGATTCGCCCATTGGATTCTGGCCCCACAATCGAAACCTCATCTGGTACATTGGATTCTCCATCCATCATGAATGGCGAGTTCATTTCTTCTAGCCTGAAACTTTCCTGAGATACTTCAGCGACGCGATCTTCTGGTGCTTGATAAACGATTTTTATCGTCTTTCCTTCTTTCGAGGCAAGGAGAATTTTGGATAGACCAAATTCACCTTTGATTTCGTCGTACACAATCCCTCCGTATGGATCTTCATCTCCGGTAATGTCTATGAAGCCGTATTTTTCTCCTTTTTTGACCTTGGCATATCCCAACTTAAAAGGGGAAGCCAACTCGTAGAGGGAGCCAATGACCAGCAAGTGGGACTTCATTTCCAGATATCCCCATAGTGCTGATGTTCTGTCCCGCACGGCAACCAGACCTTCAGATGGTATCCCAACCCCGGAGAAAACAGAATTTCCCATGAGATCGAGAATTTCCAATCGTCCACGTTGATTTGTCACAAATGACATCCCATGAACATAATCATCTACATGATCATATTGTGGGGAGATGATAAGGTGTTGTAGGGTGTCGATGAATCCCCATTTGTCTCCCAGTCGAACAGCCGCTCTTCCCTCTCTAAATGATCGGATCTCATCAAAATCAAAAATCACACAGGCATCTTGTTGATATTGCGTGAGCAATTCACAAAGAGCCGAGCGGTAGACGACATACTCTTCTGGAGCAATGTTATAGACTTCATGAAAAAAGGGAATCAGACTCCCGATTTTAGAGAGGATTGCTGTATCCAACTGGAGTGCCTGACTGAAATCCTGAATGGCTCTATGGAAAGATGCTGTATCTGTTGTATTGCCCTTGCCAAGTGTCACATACAACCCGGTAAGACCTCTGGCATACCAAATGGAAGCATTCTTATCTGAGTTGGGCGGCAGGAGCAGTTCAGTAAATCCGTCATAAGCCTCAGCGAATCCTTGCTGATGATAGGCCACGAGGCTTTGGTTGTATCGGCTGTTGAATTTCAGGGAGTCCTCTTGCTGTCGCTCGATTGTGAAAAGAAGTGCGCCCCATTCTGGGATTCCAACAAGCAAAGATTTCCCCGCCTGATCCAACCTCAAGGTAACGGGAAGAGATTCACCATAGTCGTTTCGCTCATTCCTGCCCATGGGTGGCAGAGGACGTGCTAGCTGCTCAAGCGGATATTGTTGTATCAGACGATCTGCAAAGATATCCCATACATATAGCCCATCTGTCCCTGATGTCTGATCCCGCTGAAAAGAAATCATAGCGCTATAGTCTGGACTCAGACACAATTGGTACAGATCCTCAGCCTGAATATGGGCAGAATCCAGTGGTTCTCCTTCCTTGCTCCACAAATAGAGTTTTCCACTTTCCGAGGCGGTCAAGATGGTCTGATTATCCGGAAAAAATTGCGCCATCCTGAGTGGTTCGTTTTGTCCAATCAATTCTGCATAGAATTCTCCGCTGATCAACTCCCAGACCACCGCAGAAGAATCATCTGAAGCTGTCACAATGAATTCCCCTCCCGGAGAGAAGGTCGCATCCGTCACAGCTCCAAAGTGAATGTCTTCCAACACATGAAATGGGCGCCTTGAATCCCTATTCCAAACCACCGCCGCCAGGTCATCAGATCCAGTAAGGACATATTGACCATCAGGAGAGAAGCTGGTAGAATTGATGTGAAGGCTATGATCATCCAACTCCCCTGCCCTCTCTCCTGTAGCGCAGAGATAGAGAGCGGCTTTCGGGCCCTCTGTTTGCAAGAGGAGTTGACCATCAGTCGAGAAATTCAGATCCACGATGGTCTGTGGAGCCACCCATTGTTTGTGGAGGGTATCCATTTTCCAATCAAGTAATTGGACCTCCTTGTCATATGCCAGGGCAACCCACCTGCCACTTGGGGAAATCGTGGAAGCGGTCAATCCTTGTTGTTCCCAGGTTCTGGCAAGCTGCAATTGGGTCGTAGATGAGTATCCGGGGGATAGCGCATTGGCAAGAGCAAACTGCCCATATGCCAGCTTCCATTCCTCCCGGTCAGGATTCTTCCGGGTCAGCTGATAACTGGCTAGTCCCAATTGATACCTGTAGAGTTGCTCAAATGGGACCAATTCTGTTGCTGCCTTGAATTGATTGTAGGCGCTTCCATAATCGCCCAATTGGTATCGTTCGCCTCCTAAATAGCTGAAATATCTTGCACTGTCCTGACTATCAGCCAGTCGATAATATTGATTATTGATGAGAACTACATTGCCTGGATTTCGCAACCATTGTCTGAATTCTACCAAATTGTTCCAAGTCACCTTCTCTCGATACAAGGGGGTGACGATCATCGCAAAGATCAAGAGGACTCCTCCTAAGCGCAACCATGATTTCATCCCCAATAAAGGCATTCCATGACGGAACATCCATTTACTCCAATGGGGAGCTCCTTTGCCTGGAATCTTCATACTTCGCTTCCGCCCCAAGTCTCGAAGCACGACAATGTCTTCAATTTCTTCCCGTTCTACCCACGCTTCCATTTGCTCTCGAATCCGTCGTCGGTTGGCCCAATTCCCCTGGGCGAGCTCCCATTGTTGAGACACCATTTGACGTTGTTGACGTTCATGAGCGATGGAACCTTCAGGTGGAGGATTTTTTTCTAATAAATTGAGGATTACTGAACGGACTTCCTGCACCGTGTCTTGGTCCAGGGAATCTACCAATGCCAACCTCAAGGAATCAGGAATGCCACTGGATCGAAAGTATGGAAGACGCACCAGCCGCAACAGATGCTTTTCAGTCACCAGTTGATTCGCCCCCTTCTCAAGTGCCTGACCTATGGACAGGGTGAGACACCAATGCAATTCGGGATATACCGCACATGCTGCCAACCACCGAAAGACCTCCTCTCCCAGATAGGCCCGGAGAGTCTGCGGGTCCTGTTCTTCCTCAATGTCAATCGCACTGGGAGCAGTAGTTGTTCTCCATGACTTTATGCTGATTCCCTCCTCATCGAATTCATCCAGAAGAACGAATAATGAGTTTGTCGTTGCCGGGAGGATCAACATTTGTCTTGCCAAAGAGATTTCCTGAAAGCCCCAATCGGCAGGTGGTACAGGGGTCAAAATGGCCCGATCATCCCAATTCAACAACTCAAACAAACTTCCCTGGAACTCTCCCGATACAGGGTCGATCAAGCCTTCTCCATCGCCAAAAATCACCAGTCGATGATCCGGGTATTTGGTCTTGAGGTCATAGAGATAGATCGGGGTTTCCTCTCCATCCTTGTAGACCACTTGTGGATTTGACCGAAAGAAAAATTGATCCACATACACATCCTGGCCACTCAGTTGTTCCATGAGATTCTGGAACAATCGGGCCTGATGATCTCCTCCTGATCGCTGTTCGATCAACACCAAATACTCTGACGGTCTACTCCCTGCCTGAAATCGGAAATTGGGATATCCTCCGGCTTCTATTGTCTCTTTGATGGTCCCATCCAGATCCAAAATACGTTGATTGCTTTCCTGCCTTTGGCGGAGATGTGTTGCAACCTTATGCAGAAGAGAGGAACCATAAATTCGGGGGAGATCGCGACTTTGCAACGCCCAGGTAAAGGGGCCAAGACTTGCCCTCGGCCGTCCCTTGATCAAGCGTCTTCTGGCCTGCCGATATATCTCATAAAAGATCCCGCCAACCATCAGGAATACTGCTAGCAAGAGCCACAGAAACAAGGTATTGGGAGAGCTCAACTGTGTTATGTCCACAAAGTACATGGGAGCATGATCGAGTGGTAACATGGATTCGCTTTTCATGGGATTCTCCAATCGAATCACCTTGCAAAGGCTATCCTGATGCCCTTCCTGAGTCCGAATATTCAGGCAAATCTTATAGGGGCGATAGGCTGGATATTCTATGCTGGCAGTTGCTCCCCTTGCGATTGTATTTCGGTCATCTCCCAGATACCATGTCCAACTCAGGATTTCGTCTCCTTCCTGAACCAGAGAGCTGTCTGTAAAATGAAGTAGACGATCATTTGAGGGATCAATAAAATAAGAAAAACCTGCCCAACAGGCCTGGGGCTCTTCGACTTTGACGAGTTTGGACACAAACACCTTGCACCCATGCTGGTTTTCTACCTGCAAGGACACGACATAGGTGCCTGTATCTGCGAATACATGAGTGGGAGAAAAATCCGTACTGATATCCGAGCTATCTCCAAAGGTCCATATCCGCGAGCTCAGCGAATCAATCGATCGATTCAAGAAGACAAGCTCATATCCACCAGAAGAATGTCTTGTGGCTGCTCCGGCGACAAAATCGCTTTGCTGCAGACTGTCACAGACCTGGGCTTGTCCAAGCAGATCATTTTTCAGGTAGCGCAGAAGATGAATGACATAGTCCTGATTTTTGTTCAGCTCATATTTTTGCAAATATTCAAATGCCCCTTCTCTGTTCTGATCGCCCTTCATGGTAAAATATGTCTCCCGAAGCAAATACACCAGATACAGGGACAACAACACACTGAGCAAGGCAAAGCCCCAACGAAGGACCTGGGTCCATTTGATTCGAAAAAATGGTTTTCGGGTATGAACAACCTCTTCTTCCGATGTCTCTTCTACCAATCCCTGCGCCAACTTGTCCATGTGTTGTTCAAGGAGTTGGAAGTAGTTTTCATATAAGCGATAAAACTTCTTCTGCTCCTTCTCATTTTGGGCAAACAGGGGGCACATCAAAAACTTGAGTCGTTCGCTCTCAAGGTTTGAATCCATGCGCTGGACCAGGGCTTGCACCCGCATATAGCTATCCACTCCTACAGAAAATCCATTTTCCCGCAGGACCTCCAAAAATCCTTCATATGGAAAGAAAGAGGTAGCCATATTGCAACTTATCTTCTCAGTTTTTCGAGATCTTCCTTGTTTTTGGCCAAAATGGAGTAACTCATGGCCAGTCGTGTGAGTTGTTCGGGTATATCAGAATTCAAATCAATTTTGTGCTTATCGAGAATGTGAATCCAGGCCAGCAGTTCAGCTGTAGCGGGCAGTTTTCTTAATCCCTTGCTCCTGCGAATCTCCACGAAGTGATCAATGGCTTCCTGAAGCATATTGGCCTTGAAGGAGTCGCTGAGGTTCAGGCGTTTTCCTACAATTTTTGTCAAAACTTCCTTGTCTGGAAAAGGAATGTGGTAATAGACAACACGCCTCAAGAAGGCATCGGGAAGATTCTTCTCAGAATTACTGGTCAAAATGAGAATGGGACGATTGGCCTCTTTTGCCTGAAAACTTTCCCCTGTCTCCTTGACAGAAAATGCCATATTTTCCAATTCGTTGAGGATATCGTTTGGGAGATCTCTTGGTGCCTTGTCTATCTCATCGATCAGGACGACTGATCGCTTCGAGGGAGAATCCATGATCGCCTGCCCCAATGCTTCAAAGGTGATATAGTCTTTGATTTTCAATTCTTTTTTCTCCTTGAGTTGGGCATCATGAAAGTGTGCCAGAGAATCATATCTATAGAACAAATCCTTGGCTGTGGAGGTCGTTTTGGTATGAAAAATCAGCGGTTGTCCCAATCCGAGCTCATGCGAGATGCTGAAGGCCAATCGTGTTTTTCCGGTTCCAGGTTCTCCTGTTAGCAGCAATGGTTGGCCAAGCGCAATGGCTACATTCACAGCATCCCGAAGGGGCTGAGACGCGACATAGCCCTCTGGTGCATCGATTCGGGTAATTTTTTCATAGGAAGGCAGGGTCAGGTTTCTTTCCTGAATGGTGGAGCCATCACCACGATAGATATTGAATTGTGACTGATCGGACATAGTGAAGTTCTGTGTTCAGAGTTGAGAATTCCGAGTAGAGGTATATCTGCTATTTGATGGTTGTGTAGGACATTTTATCTGAGAACGTATTGTTGTCTGAGATGATTGACGGCTTCTTTCAGTTTCAATTCTACCCTAGCCATTGTCAGTGATTCATTCTTGCCATTTCCCGATCCAAATATGGAATCTGGCAAGACTGCAAAATCATCCAATTCGGCCAGATTCGTCTCTATGAGCCAATCTTCCACATGGGTACGCCGCACTCTATTCAACTCCGTCAGAAGGGTTGTATAGCCAACAAATTCATCGGCGATCGCCTGTATTTCTTTTACAATTTTGCTTTTATAATACGATTTTGAAAATAGTTTGCTTACCAAATTGCCTTCCTTCACATCTCCGGAGTACATCACATTGAGAAAAATCACAAACTGGGGTGATTCTGGCTGCGGGCTACGGATCTTCCAGAAATCTCCAATATACCACCGAATCAGATCCGCCGTTCCCTTGTTCCAGTACTCAGCAGGAATATTGTGCTGAAGAATGATGGCTTCTCGTCCAGAATGTGCAGTCTGCCGGAGGATCTCAGCTGCGCTGATCGCTTCTACAGATTTTTGGACATGGTTCATGCTGTCAAAGTGCTCTGCCAATCTGACTTTCAACAGCGTCTCGACATCTCCTTTGAAGGGCCAGTTTTTGATCTCTACCGGGCGCAGGTATTGTTCCTTGGTACCGATATGCTCATAGCTGAAGCGGGTAATCAGGCTTTCATGCTTCTCGTCTCTATGCCCATGAATGATGTATACATGGGGCTGCCCGCCCAAGCTCTGAATATGGCTGGAGACAAATTCGTCATTTTGTCGATAGCGGTTGCACAAGACATGGGCATACTTCCCAATCTTGATATCTTCGATCTGAAGCGTCTGGGGCTGTCCGGCAATTTTCAGTCGCCAGTCATGTGGCGGGTCAGGATAGATCTGCCAGGGATGGGATTGAGGCGGATTGTCTACTTCCTCAAAGTACAGGCTCCGATAGTTGTTGGCTCCCGTGATGGTGAGAATCTCTGATGTTGCGTCCACAAAGGATTTGGCGAGAGAAGCATATCCTCCCAGACCTTTGTAAAAGCGAACGGCAATGCGACGAGCGATGTCATCATTGATCACATCAGAGGTAGCAATCACTGTTGGAATCCCGGCAGCACGAAGATCCATGGCCTGGTCTCTTGTAGAGCACCCATTCAGAAAGACAAATTGCAAGCCTTGCTGATTGGCCAAAAACTGACTAAAGCCTTCTGAATTGGCAATCTGAACACCCCCTGATTCTGATTCAAGCAGAAGTTGATAACTATCGGCATGTCCTCCATAGTGAAACCCCTGTATTCTTCCCTGATATTCAGGGTCCTGAAACACATCGATGATATCTCCCAGAGAGGCGTTGGCACGTTCTACAATCTCTATTGCTCCTGCCTGACGTGCTGGTGTTAACGCTTGGCGGATTCCGCGAAGTTCTTGTGCAAGACCTCGAAGATAGCGCGCTGATTCTTGCTGATCATTGGCAAAAGCAAGTAGAAGTACGGGTTTTCTTTCTGACATGTAAACAACCAGCGAATATGCCGAAAATTACGATAATGAAGGGAAATGGCAAAGAGAATGCCGGATTCAGTTGATGGGGTTCCAATGGTCTGGGGCAGTTATTTTTTTGAGTCAGAAAATAAATTCCTCAAATTGCCGACATATCAGTGATTATTTCCTTACATTAATCAGACATTTTCACATGTAAGTATTAGAGACAGTTTTAAAATCTGTTACTTATTTTTTGTATGCGTCTTTTTTCCTCATCCAGCGGCTTTTTTGGTTCTCATAGCACCACTATGAGAACAAAAAAGAGCCTTGTCTGAGAAAAAAATACCCCCTAAAAATTCTCAGCACAGATTCCAAAACAGTCTCTTATTCGGGTCTAACTCATTTTGAACTCAATGCTTGAAGCAACGAGCTCACTTTGTTTTTCACCCCTTAATCTTTCATCATGAAATTGTTCCTTTTCACTCCACTCTTCTTTTTCTTGTCCTTATTTCCCGGTTTTGACACTAGCAGCCCACATTCAGCGGATACAACCATTCCATTGGAAGAGGTGGTTCTGGATGAACTTGTTGTGAATGGTCCCAATTGTTTTCCTTCGGTAAGCCTGAGCCATGATGCGAATACCCCTCCGGGATTTTGTAATACGTGTTCAAGACCCTGCAAACTGTGTAGTGGCTATGAGGCGTGTCGAGGGGTCCTTGTGACAGCAACTGTCAATGGATCTACCTCCTTGCCAAGTGGATGGAATTTACAGTGGCAAGCGCCTCCCAACACGCTGTGCTACATTGCAGATGGGACTAGTTTGACTCCCACATTTGCTTTTGATGTGTGCAAAGTCCCAGGAAATGGTCAACAATATGTTACTGTAACTCTTGTTCTCCTGCCTCCAAACTGTCCCCCTGTGGTCAGGAACTATACCGTCAGCTATGCTGTGTGCTAGTCTATGAATATCGAGACAATCTTGATCGCAACCTTCCTGTCTGGAGGTCATTCCTGCCAGGGAAGATTTCGCTTCAGGTATGCTGCCAATTCCCGATCGAAGGGCGCATAGAAGTCCTGAAGCAAGTATTTGATTCTTTCAGGCATCCTGGCGGGGGGTGCCTGGTTGAATTTTTTTTGAAGCAATGGTCCATAATCGTATGATGGATACTCTAGCCAATCGAGCAAGGTATCCATGACAGCTTGGGGATGAGTCAGTAGATCATGATTGAACAAGACCTTGATTTGAGAGGAAGGGAATACAGATCCCCATTTTTGGAGATTGCGGATGTATATACCTGGCGAAAGAAATTCACTGTGCTTGCCTTCGCGAAGCTTGAGGATTTCTTTCTCCATATCTGCCTCAAAGCTTCCAGTATCCATGGCAAAAGCTCGCCCTTCTTCCCGAAATCGCTGAAACATCCGATGATGTGAATGGGCACGCGCTACCGGATCTCTCAACAGGACAATAAGTTTGATGTTGGGCAAATAGCGAAAGACGATTGCAGGATCGACTTCGTGAAAGGTGTTGGCACTGGCTTCTCCACTCACATATTGTAGCCCTTTCTCTCGCTTGATACGCACATCTTCATGGTACAAAATTCCTTGCTGGTTCAGTTCTGGCCAAACAAATTCGATATCCTCATTCGCTTCCCTGAGAGGAAACAATTGGAAATACTCCTCAATATGTTCTTCAATATAATCGGAATCCTTGCTAAAAAACTGCGGCTCTTTCCATTTGCATGGCAGAACATTGGGATGATCGACAAGATATCTGTACAGCGAAGAGGTTCCGCATTTTCTTTCTCCTATGATGAAAAATGACGGATGGATATAACTTTCAGGCATGTTCCAATTCTATCGGGTTCTCCCATTTTCTCAGGCAAATCTTTGAGTAATTCCTCAATTTCAGGCGTACGTTCATATGGGAGGTATGGCAAATGGTCTCCCCATTAACATTATTCACTTGGGGACATAACAACTCTATAAGGCCTCATGCAATCAGTCTCTCAATACAACAGGCTTACAAATTATTTCTCTTTCCTCAATACCAGCTGTCGATAGCTCACCAGACCTGTTTTTAGACATTGTTGTTTGGCATACCCACCCGTCAATGATTTGAAATAGGTGGACTGACGCATCGCTGGTCCTGCAAAACGGATCATCACTCCGATCAGCTGATCTCTCAAGCGTCCAATCTCCATATAGGGAGTAAGGTTCCGATCCTTGATGAGTTCAAGCCCATATTGACTCGCGAGTTTCTTCAATTCTTGAATGGAAATAAGACTATTTGCCAGCCATCCTTCCTGAAAATCCTTCAACCAATTCTTCTGTTGATCTGTAAGCAAGTCAGTTTGGGTCCCGACTTTGGACATAAAATCATCAATCAGTATCAGCTTTCCTCCTTCATCCAACACTCGTCCCACTTCTCTGAAAAACTGATCCGGATCAGCAGCATGGACAAATGCCTCAATCGCAAAGACAATCTGCTGGGGTGGCAAATCTGGGAGGTTCAAAAAATCCCCCGCTAAAAAGCGCACATCCTGATCTAGCTGAATCATTTGTCTTCTTTCTTCTGCCAGTTGAGCCTGTAAGGGACTCAGGGTAATTCCTGTAAATTGTCCTTTGCCAACAAAATGTTCAGCTACATATAATACACTACTTCCTACCCCACAACCCAAATCCAATACACTCAAGCCTTGTTTTTCTGTTTGGGTATACAGATTGTTCATTTCTTCCAACACCAGTTGGTTGCTATAAGACACTGCTTCTTCAGGTGTCTGCACGCCTTCTGCCCATAATGCCTGATGAATGTTCTGGGTTCCCCGATGTTTGCCCAATTTGAGAAATCGGCGGGTGTTATTTTCGTAGTATTCGCGAACCTGCTCCGTATGCTGCATGTCAATTCTGCTTAGATTCCTTCTGGCAAATATACAGGGATTGACTGATTCTCTACACCGTAATGAGACATTAACTCTCGCATAAACATCGAGTAAATCCCCTCATGTAACATCGGTGCAGGAAGGGTAGTATCTGCTTCCATGCCAGTATTAAAACCATACTCAGACAAGGAGTTCAGGAAAGAGGTATCCTGACTGATGATGTGCACAGGCACTTCGAGCCCATCTCCTCCATAGTAGGTAACCATAGGAGCTTGATGATCTCCCAGCACAATAAAGATGCTGTTTGGATCAGCTTTTTGCCGGATAAACTGGCTGAGCATTCTCAGATCATACAAGATTGTTGTTACATATCGTGGGGTCAGTTTGTCTGTAATCCGCGCCATGAATCGATCATATCGACTTGTCAAGGAGTCTGGAATCTCAATCTCATATGGATCGGTCTTGATACTATCCAGCATCCGCCAGTCTTCGACCAATGGAGGTGGCGGAAACCAGGGCACATGGGAGGCCATGGTGATAAAGAACATCCCCATCGGGCGGGTGGTGTCAGTGGCAACCTCTTCGTGGAGGTAGTTCATGGCATATTGATCTGGAATTCCTCCATGAAAATCATATTCATAGCCTGAATAGGGAATATCTGGGTGTTTCAACCACAAATCGAAATCAAAAAATCGCTGCTGGAACGCATAGGCCTCTTCGGTACTGGCTTTTTGCTGCGAAAAAGTTTTCATCCGAAAGGTTTGGTAGTCTTGCGATTCCAGAAATCGGAAGATATGTGGGTAATCTGGATAGTTTTCCAGCAATTCAGTAAAGTGTACATGGTTTTCGATTTTCACCCCAGTCATGACCGTGGTAAATGACAACCAGGATTTGCCGCCAAGAATCGGTGCAACGCTATAGGCCGAGGCACTGTGCCAGCCTGCTGCCGCCAGGGTATCTCCGATGCCTTCTATGGCTGACGCATATTCATTTTTCACCCATTTTTTGGTTGCAGCAGCTCGGCCATATGACTCAACGAACAGCAAGTATACATTGGGGCGCTGCTCGAGCTTCATGTTCAGGTAGTTCGCATACAAGGGCAGTTTGGCCAACCGATCAAATTTCTCTTCATTGGGCAAATGCATAGAGGCATGGATCAGGGCAGAAGTCCTGACACAGGT
The DNA here is from genome assembly GCA_039029315.1 of Bacteroidota bacterium. Classification (GTDB taxonomy): domain Bacteria; phylum Bacteroidota; class Bacteroidia; order J057; family J057; genus JBCCCJ01. The sequence continues at coordinate 12,585 of JBCCGK010000127.1, forward strand.
GTAATAGTCTTTTCTATACTCATGCTTGCCTCCCAGGAGAAGATTCGCAATGATCAATGTCCCCAGAAATCCCCAAATGATCCAGAAGGATCGCCCGATAGAAAATGTCTGAATCCGCTTGACAAAAACCATATAGCCAATTGAGACAATCCCGATCAACATAGCAATACCAATGGCCCCAAATACATAAATGCTCATAGATCCTCCAGATACCTGATCAAGAAAAATAGGCAATACTTCCTTGATCAGGACAAAGTCATTTTTGAAATAAGGATGTTGCCCATAGATGCTGAGAGAACCAGCATAATAGATCTGGTACAGAAGAATCACCAGATACAACAGACCAAAAACCCAGGCAAAGATCCGAAATGGCAGGCGAAATTTTCGCAATAGCAATAAGCCACCCGTCATCAGATACCACTCAATGCTTAGTCTGAATAGATCGAAATTGTCGCGAATCAGGAATATCCAGCCAGCAGCGAGGCCATCTTTTTCATCCAGAGAAGAAGAGGGGAAAAATGTACCAAACTCCCAATTGGCAATGAAGCCAGGAAGGAATAACAAAAGATTGAGCGCCCAAAACCCTAGCCAGAATATCCTGTTGTTCTTGTTCTTGACAATTTTTGGCATGCGTCCAATTCTTCCAATGTTACAAAATCGCTTTATTGACCGCTTCTTTTTTCTTTTTGGTCTGGACCGATGCGCGGCGATTTGTGCTGATCATCCCCCAAAAACTCATCCCAAATGAATAAAAAACCAAAGCCGATACAATGACCAAGGCGGGCATATAGAGCCATTCAGGCAACCAAAAGCAGCCGATCAAGCTGGACATAAGAATGACAGCAATCAACTGCCCTCGAAAGGATCTCGATTCCTTCTTCTCAGGCGGTTTGACAAAAATCAACAAGAATACATAGACATATCGCAACAATCCCAAACTCAAGATCCAGGGACCTACATAGCCTTCATACCAGGCCAGACTTCCCAGCATCATCACAAAAAATGCGTCCGTTTCTTTGTCGAAATATTCCCCAAAGAGTGATTGGGTTTGATATTTTCGAGCCAAATAGCCATCCAGCCCATCTGTTAGGAGTACAATCAAAGCCAATCCACCAACAATCCAGTTGCCCAAATGGTGTCCCCAAATCCCGATAAGAACCAAAGTCAATAAGCGAGCAGCGGTGACAAGATTGGCAGCTCCTCCCCACTTGCTGAGTGCTTGCCAACTTTCCCTGTTCAGATACCAATAAGCAGCAAAGGAAGACAGTCCCAACAGCGCAATGGGTAAGGGACTACTCCCCAAAATAAACCCGATGACCGCGATGATGATGATTCCTGCATGGAAGCGGGACCATTGTTCAATCTTCAATTGCAGGGCCAGGGTGGAATTCATAAGGGTGTTGGGGTTATTGGTTGTTGGGTTGTTGGTTATTGGTTATAGGTTGTTGGGTTATTGAGTGGTTGGGAGAAAGAAGATGTCTTTGTGATTAACTGAGATATGGAGGTTCTGGTTTGCTGAGAGCTGCCTTTTCCTGTCTAGCCAATGCCTAAAATCGGCTAATTGTTCTGCTGGCAGTGGCAATTCTGGTATGGCTTCTTCCATAAAGCCAAGCAAATATCTATGCATCTCTTCTGCTTCTGTTCCAATACCCCAGATACTTTCTCCCACAACCACTTTTCCTGTTTTTGTTGCAAGCCAGTTTTCGATGAAAGCTGGACCGTCCGTTCCCATAGCACGTCCAAAAGCCTGCAATCGCTGCATGTGAGACTCGTATAAAGCAATGATTTTTTTATCATCCGCTTCATTGGGTGATAAACTCATCCCAATATAATTAAGGGTTGAGAGAAATGACGTATGATGCCTCAATAGTTTTTGACAGAAGTGTACAAACTGTTCTTCGGAAAAAAGATCAAACACTGCATTGGCCAACACCAAATCTGTCTGATTCAAATCCACATGAGAATCCAGTTCCAACAAAGAGCCACAAATTGAGCGAATATGGACTGTCTTTTCTGCTTTTGATAACACAAGCTCAGCATCCGACAAGAACGATGACTTGTATCCCAGCCTTGGACCATGCGCTGCCAATTCCTGTATGGCAGCTTTTCCTAATAATGGATCTAGCTCAACCATTGTCCACGACTGATTTTGGGACAGGCGATCGAGGAAGTATCGTGGATTTGCCCCATTCCCGGCACCTATATCAACCAAATGGAGAACCTTTTGATCATCCAGTGCGCGTAGACAAGCTTGTTCTACCAGACCATTTCGTGCGGCCGCATCGAAAGGAAATCGTTCATTAAGCCAATCCGTAGCATATACAGGAATACGTGACATGAGGTTCTTACTTTGGCGCTGTAAAGATAGGAGATTTTCAGCGACTAGCAGCTTATGATGGGAGTAGAAAATGCCGAATCAGGATTTTTTACCCTCAATTGGTGGATATCTTCCTCTGTAAAAGTCTCTTTCTCTCGGATGCAGGCAGGAATTCTTACACCTTGTTCGATTAGGGAGTGGGATTGCCTTCCTGGAGATATAGATCCTTCGACAATGGTGCTTTCATAACCCTCCCCTTCGAATGTCCGTATAGTCTGGGAACTAGTCCTTTTGCTCCCAAATCCTTTCAAATCCATGATTCGCCCTCTTCTTTTTGGGTTATTCTCTTTCTTGCTTTTTTCCTCTTTCCTTGTTGCTCAATCGCCTTCATATGCCTGGCTCGACGAATATGACGAGTCACAGGCCGTGTTATATCATATTCCTCCTCCAGCAGGATTTGAGCGAATGGAGATATCTGCCAATAGTTTTGCAGACTGGTTGCGGCATCTTCCTCTCAAGGCAGGCAGACCAGACGTATACCTCTACAATGGAGAGAAAAAAGGAAATCAATTCGCCCACCATGCTGTGATCAATATGGATGTTGGCAAACGAGATCTCCAGCAATGTGCCGATGCCGTTATGCGACTTCGCGCGGAATATTTGCTTGCTTGTGGAAAAACCGCTGACATTCATTTCAACTTCACCAGTGGAGATGAAGCTTCTTATGACAAATATCGGGCGGGCTATCGTGCCAATATACAGGGCAGTAAGGTCAGTTGGGTTCGTTCTGCCAACTCCAGTGATTCCTATCGGACATTTCGGTCATATATGAATCTCGTCTTCAGCTATGCGGGCACCCATTCGCTCAGCAAAGAGCTGATTCAGGTACCAGATCCGACAGACCTTCGGGCAGGAGATGTGTTTATCCAGGGCGGATTCCCTGGTCATGCCATCATCGTCATAGATGTTGTAGCGCATCCTGAGACTGGCAGCAAACGGTTCCTCCTGGCACAAAGTTATATGCCTGCACAAGAGATGCATATCCTTCGCAACCCCAGCGACCCAGGATCGAGTCCCTGGTACGAGATTCCAACTGGGACCTTCTCTACGCCAGAGTGGAACTTCGATGCCAGTAATCTCATGCGATTTCCAGGACAGAATTAATCAAAATCTACCAAGACAACCTTTTCTTCTGCGAAAAAATCCAAGGCTTGCTGCTTGTTGATTATCTTTGCGATGTTCAATAAGGATGTAACTTTTTGCAAAAAAACACTTATTGGAGTAATCAGGTTGTCTCCCTATGATTCATCTTCAAAACATCCATAAATCCTATCAAATGGGGACCCATAGTCTCCATGTCCTCAAAGGCATTGATTTGACCATCAAGCAGGGAGAACTTGTCTCCATCATGGGATCTTCCGGTTCGGGAAAATCTACCCTTCTGAACATTCTGGGCATTCTGGATAATTATGATGAAGGAGAATATCATCTGGACAAGACTCTGATGAAGGATCTCTCTGAAACCAAATCTGCGATCTACCGCAATCAGTTTTTGGGGTTTGTTTTCCAATCCTTCAACTTGATTTCTTTCAAAAATGCCCTGGAAAATGTGGCACTCCCTCTGTACTATCAAAAGGTAAATCGACGCAAACGAAATCAGATTGCCCTCGATTACCTCGACAAGGTAGGCCTGGCTGATTGGGCAGAGCATATGCCCAACGAACTGTCCGGGGGACAAAAACAACGAGTCGCCATTGCCCGCGCCTTGATTGCCCAACCCAAAGTCTTGCTTGCGGATGAGCCAACAGGTGCCCTTGATTCCAAGACCTCCTATGAAGTCATGGAACTCCTCAAGCAAGTCAATAAAACCGGGATTACGGTCATTATTGTTACCCACGAAAATGATATTGCCAACCTCACTCAACGTATCATCCGCTTGAGAGATGGCATCATTGAAAGTGAAGAAGAAATCATCAGTACATAAGCCTATTTTCCTATTCCGAAAGCAGTATGTTCGATCTTGACAAATGGCAGGAAATCTTCGCGACTATCGCCAAAAACCCTTTAAGGAGTTTTTTGACGAGTTTCAGTGTCGGTTGGGGCATCTTCATGCTGATTCTGTTGTTGGGACTAGCCAGAGGGTTGGAAAATGGCCTGAGAGAACAGTTTCAGGGAGATGCTGTCAATAGCATCTGGATGTGGGCGGGAACCACTACCCTCCTTCATGATGGCCTCCAACCCAATCGGAGGATACAATTTACCAATGAAGATTATGAAGCTGTGAGATCTCGATTGGGAAGTGATTCCTATATCACTGGACGGTTCTATATTCCTGGAGTAGTTGAAATCTCTTATGAGAACGACATCGGAGATTACAATATTCGCTGTGTTCATCCCGGACATCAGCAGTTGGAGAATACAGGCATCGAAACTGGCCGCTACATCAACCAAACAGATCTGGATCAATACAGGAAAGTCGCTGTCATTGGGAAAAAAATCCGAACAGAATTTTTGGAAGGCAGACAAGCCATCGGAGAATTCATCCAGGTGAATGGCATTCCATTTAAGATCGTTGGCGTCTATCACGAATATGGGGATGAAGGGGAAGAGGACGTTATCTATCTGCCCATTACCACTGCGCAACGCACCTTCAATGGTTCTCGCTTCATGAGGCAAATCATGTTCACGCTAGGGAATTTGAGCACTGAAGAAAGCAAAAAGATAGAAAATCAAATACGGGTGTTGATGGCGGATCGACATCATTTTGCTGAGGAAGATGAGCATGCACTGAGAATTCGTAACAACAAGGAGAAGTTTGAAATGTTCATGAACATCATGACAGGGATGCAGGTCTTTGTTACCATCATCGCTTTGGGAACCCTGATGGCTGGCATCATCGGCGTGAGCAATATCATGCTGATCGTTGTGAAAGAACGAACCAAAGAGATAGGCGTCAGAAAGGCACTTGGTGCTACACCAGCTTCCATTGTGGGACTGATCATACAGGAATCCATTTTTATGACGACAGTCGCAGGCTATGTTGGGATGTTGCTTGCCCTTCCCTTGCTGGCTGTCCTGGGAGAATTTCTCCCAGATATGATGGAAGTTTATGGGACTCCAGAGGTGAGCATAAGTATTGCCTTCTCAGCCCTGGCAGTTCTGGTATTTTTTGGCACGATGGCCGGGCTTATTCCCGCTATACAAGCTGCCTCCATTCGCCCTATTGAAGCATTAAGAGACGAATAATATGTTTGATCTGGATAAATGGCAGGAAATATTCGCTTCACTCAGCCGCAATAAGTTGAGGACCTTTCTCACGGCAATTGGGGTATCGTGGGGCATCTTCATGTTGGTCATCATGATGGCTGCCGGAAATGGTCTGGAGTCAGGTGCCAAGCAAGAATTCAAGGGCAGAGCGACCAACAGTGTCTCCATGTGGACCCAGAGAACGACCATGCCTTATCGCGGACTGAATGAAGGGCGTTGGTTTAGCATGACCAATGAAGATTATTATGCCCTGGAAGATTTGTTGCCAGAAGCCAATCTTATCTCTCCCAGAAATCAACTGGGCGGCTATAAGGGCGGGAACAACGTCAAGAGAGGCCTGGAAAGTGGCGCTTTTCAAGTCAATGGCGATTATCCACAAATCCAGCATATAGAAGGTATTCAGATTGAAATGGGGCGATTCTTGAACATGAGAGACATAGACGAACGACGTAAAGTTGCGATCATCGGTCTTCGCGTGCAGGAATTGTTATTCGACGAAGATGAATCTCCTCTGGGGGAATACATTGACATCAATGACATCAGCTTTCAGGTGGTGGGTGTATTTTCTACCAAATCATCAGGAGAGCGGGCTGAAAATGAAACCCAGCGCATCCATGTGCCTTTTTCAACTTTTCAGAGAGCCTTTAATTATGGCAATCGGGTCGGTTGGTTTTCATTTACCTCACAGGACCATATTCCGGCCTCCATTGTAGAGGAGAAGGCCAAACAAATCCTGAAAGCCAGACACAAAGTTCATCCGAAAGATCCACGTGCATTTGGCTCCTGGAATACTGAAGAAGGGTTCAAGGAAATGAATCAAGTCTTCTTTGGGATTGATTTCATCTCATGGGTGGTGGCAATCTTGACCTTATTTGCTGGCGCGATCGGGATCAGCAACATCATGTTGGTCATTATCAAGGAGCGTACCAAGGAGATTGGCGTCAGACGAGCCATCGGCGCCAAACCTTACCAGATTGTTAGTCAAATCATGCTAGAATCTGTCTTTCTGACCTTTATCGCTGGCTATTGCGGCCTGATGGGAGGGATTGGGTTGGTAGAACTGATTGCCTGGATCATGAATAATTTCAATGTAGATTCCGGGATTTTTATGCCGCCATATGTAGATGTGAAACTGTCTGTGATCTCTTTGGGAACCTTGATTTTGGCGGGCTTGCTTGCAGGATTGATTCCTTCCTCCAGAGCCATTCGGATACGACCGGTGGAAGCCTTGAGGGCCGATTAATAAGAACAGTTGCGAATTTAGATTTAGATTCTTAAAAAATTATTTCTGAGATACAATGAAACGATCTACTGTCTTACTGATTTTATTGAGTGTTGTCGCCATGATGATTGCTACAGGATACTATCTCTATAGCAAAGACAAGAAGAAACCCATTTCATACAAGACGGAACAAGCATTTGTCACGAACATCATCCAAAAAACGGTGGCAACCGGAGCCGTTGTTCCACGAAAAGAAGTGGAGATCAAACCACAAGTATCAGGCTTGATCAACAAACTCTATGTGGAGGCCGGGGATATTGTGAAAAGGGGAGATCTGATTGCCGTTATCCGTATCATTCCTGATATGGTTACGCTCAACAATGCAGAAAACCGTGTCAATCGCGCCAAGTTGGCCCTCAAGAATGCTAAGGCTGACTTTGATAGAAATGAAGCGCTCTTCAAAGATGGTGTGATTGCTGAAGCGACCTTCCAACAATTCGAGTTGGATTATCAAAATGCACAGGAAGAACTCAATGCAGCAAAGGATAATCTGGATCTGATCCGCAAAGGTTCTACTAGCCGCTCAGGCCAAGTGTCTAACACCAATGTTCGGGCAGCGATCAGCGGCATGATTCTGGATGTTCCAGTAGAAGAAGGCCATTCTGTCATCGAGGCCAACACTTTCAATGAAGGAACCACCATTGCCACTGTTGCCAATATGGATGAAATGATCTTCGAGGGAAATGTAGATGAGTCTGAGGTTGGAAAAATCAAGACCGGAATGACCCTTTTGCTGACCATTGGTGCGTTGGAAGATGAGCAATTGGAGGCCACCCTGGAACATATCAGTCCCAAAGGTGTGGCTGAAAACGGTGCCATCCGCTTCCAAATCCGTGCAGCTGTCAACCTGAAGAAAGATCAGTTCATCCGTGCCAATTATAGCGCCAATGCTGATATCGTTCTGGATCGGCGAGACAGTGTCCTGGCCATCCCTGAAAGCTTGTTGATTTTTGAAGGAAAAGAAACTTTCGTGGAGGTGCATACGGGCAATCAGAATTTTGAAAAAATGCCTGTTACGCTTGGCCTGTCAGACGGGATTAACATTGAAGTGGTAGAAGGGGTCGAAAAAGATACTGATATCAAGAATCCCAATGCGATTGTGGAGGGAGCAAGGTAGATTGGTTATTGGTTATTGGTTATTGGTTATTCGGGGTACTGCTTTGGGAGAATTTTGTTTGTTGTTGTTTGGATGAAAGCCAGATGATGTATATCAATTTTCACAATCCGGTGATTTCTTTCAATCTTGAACCTCTTCCACACTGCCCCGTTTCTCCTTACAATGAGAAACAACCCCACAAGCCTGAAGGAAAATGTGCCATTTGTCGAACACCCAAGGGAAATTTGATTATTGATGACATTGTCAATCTTTGTAAGCAAATTGAGATGATTTTCAACACACAGCCTTATACCCCATACCATATTCCCCTTACCCATCCGCGCTATGAACATCGTCATTCTCGATGCAAAAACTGTCAATCACGGAGATCTCAGTTGGGCAGGCCTTGAGGCCCTCGGCTCTTTGATGGTCTATGATCGATCTGCGGAACATGAAGTGCTTGAAAGAAGTCTGGAGGCAGATGCCATCCTGACCAATAAGGCCATCATTTCTGCTGAAACGCTCGCCCAATTGCCTCGTCTGAAATATATCGGGATCATTGCCACGGGTTATAATTCGGTGGATACTGAATTTGCTCGGACAAGAGGGATTCCTGTATGCAATGCAGCGGGGTATGGGACAGATTCTGTTGCTCAGCATGTCTTTGCCTTGATTCTGTCTTTGAGTAATCATGTGGCTGCGCATGCTAAGAGTACTTCTGAAGGTGTATGGACTCGTTCTCCTGATTGGACCTATACGTTGGCGCCGATGTTTGAATTGGCGGGGAAAACCCTAGGGATCATCGGTCTGGGAACAATCGGGAGGCGAGTGGCAGAGCTAGGGCTGGCATTTGGGATGAAGGTGATTGCTCAGAATCGAAGTCCACGATCGATTTCTGGGGTAGAGATGGTGGATGTCGATTCGATCTTTGCTCAGAGCGATGTTATCAGCCTTCATACAGCACTTACCGCTGAAAATGCTGCTTTTGTGAATGCAGCTCGGATTGGGTTGATGAAATCTTCTGCGATTCTTATCAATACTGCTCGTGGTGGGCTGATTCAGGAGGATGATCTTGCTGGTGCCTTGAACGAAGGTCGTATTGCGGGTGCGGGCCTGGATGTCCTGTCATCCGAACCTCCTCCTCTTTCTAATCCTTTGTTGTCGGCTAAGAATTGTTTGGTGACGCCGCATAATGCCTGGCAGTCGCGTGAGGCAAGGAGTCGTTTGATTGAGATTGTTGTGGAGAATTTGGTGGCTTTTCTGCGGGGTGAGCCACAGAATGTGGTAAACGGGGTGTAGGTTGGGGTTTCTTTTCCTGGGTTTCTTTTCCTGGGTTTCTTTTCCGACGCGCAAACTTAACACGTTTTGCCTGCTCGCTGGCCAACACGCAAACGTGTCAAGTTTCCTTAAGTATCTTAACCTTATTTGCTTGAATTCGTAAGATTCAATCTCCACCCTTCTTTTCTTTTTTCCTATAGAATTATTTATGATCCTTCTTCTAAGAAGGATGTATTCGTGTTTATTATGCATATTCAACTCTCTCCTACTCAACAAGCAGCCTATGAGCAGTTGGCATCTTATATTGACTCACATTCATTGATTGGCTTTGTCTGTGAGGAAGGCTGCGGCAGAACGACGATTCTTCGTCAATTGGCTGATGAACATACAGCTAGGCTGATCGGTGCTGCAGATATTTTCACGCGTATTGAGCACCTCCACCCTTTTCAAATCCAGGAAGGACTTGTCCAAACGCTGCTGGAAGCGCTGGCTACACATGATCTGGTGATTCTGGATGATTATTTTCTTCTCGAAAGGGCTTTGAATGACTGCTATCAGGCTGCTCGTCCTAATTTATTGACTCTTGGACTGGATGTCATTTTTCGTGCGCTGACTGATGGTCAAAAGCGCTTAGTTCTTGGTTTGGAGCACAAATGGATCGATGTGGCTTTGCAAAACAGATGTCAATTTGTACACCAACAGGCATTTGGGGTAGAAGATTATCAACTGCTCTTTCAGGCTTATGCTGGGGAGATAGTTCAGTCTCTCGACTTTGGGCAGGTTCATCAATTTGCCGCTCATCTCGATGGGCATCAAATCAGCAAAGCTTGCAAACTGCTTGAGGCAGAGCACTGCGCAGACACAGAGAGCTTCATCGCTTTTCTGGAGAGTCATGCACTTACCAACAATGTAGACCAAACGGAAGTGGATCAGGTATTGCTGTCTGATTTGATTGGGGCGGAAGAGGTGATTCGTCAGCTGGAAATTGATATCATCACACCATTGGAGCGAAAAGATCTGGCGGATCAATTGGGACTGCTTCCCAAAAGAGGGATTCTGCTCTATGGCCCTCCTGGTACTGGCAAAACCAGCATCGGCCGCGCTCTGGCACATCAGTTGGGGAATAAGTTCTTTCTCCTGGATGGGACCGTCATCAGCGGAACGAATCAGTTCTATTACAAGTTGGAACAAATCATTGAGCAGGCCCGCCAAAATGCGCCTAGTATCCTTTTCATTGACGATTGTGATCTGCTCTTTGAAAATACTCAGGAAACCGGGCTCTACCGCTATCTGCTGACGGTTCTCGACGGGCTGGAATCCAAATCCAATTCACAGATCACGGTCATGCTGACGGCCATGAACATCGGGAGTTTGCCTCCTGCGCTTATTCGTAGCGGTCGGGTAGAACTGTGGCTGGAAATGACTTTGCCGGATCTGGAAGCGAGGATGACCATTCTTAAGAAAAAATTGACCAATAGTCCTTTTCAGATCGACACCAGCAATATTCGTGAGCTTGCGCACAAGGTAGAAGGATTTACGGGCGCTGATCTCAAGCGGATTGTGGCAGATGCTGCGAATCTATATGGATATGATGTGGCGAAGGAAAAGAAAGCCCAGACGCATGCTTTCTATCTGGAGGCCGCGATTGAGCAATTGATCCGCCATCGTCAGCAATTGGCTTCTGCACCGAAGTTTACAGCAGCGCATCAAGCAGCGGGGCAGATGTTTGGTTGAGGATTACTTTCCCTTCATTTACCTAAAAATCGTATATTCGTTGTATGAATCAGTTCAGAATGGATCGATCTGCATTTTCCTTCAAACAAAATGAACCAGTTCAATCAGACCTTCAATTCTGGTTGTCAAAATCTGTCCAAGAACGCCTTCAAGCACTTGAATCTCTTCGCCAACAATTTTTTTCCTACTCCCATGAATCTCCACCCCGACTTCAGAGAGTTTATCGAATCATTGAATGCAAATGGTGTTGAGTATCTCTTATTAGGTGGCTACGCGGTCGTTATGTATGGTTATGTGAGAGCAACGGGAGATATGGATTAGAAACAGTGAAGAGAATTCCAAGAGAGTTATCCAGGCCTTGAAAGATTTTGGTTTTGCATTTCCCAATCTAACCGCTGCAGATCTACAAAGAGATGACCTTATTCTCCAACTTGGCTATCCTCCTTACCGAATTGACATTCTGACCTCCCCCAGCGGTGTTGATTTTAATGAATGCTATCCAAAAAGGGAAACTATACCATTGGATGAGAAATTATCCATCGATGTCATCGATCTGGAAAGTTTGAAGAAAAACAAACGAGCTTCTGGGAGAAACAAGGATTTGGATGATTTGGAGAAATTACCTTGAAACACGGATCGACTTATTTCCTACGATTGTAAAACAATATTCAGGATCTGGGATTTTTTTTTTGCTATTAGAACCTCTTCCCCACGTCCCCGTGTTCCCAGATCAAGTCTGGGACAGGCTTCCTAAAAAAGAGAAACAACCCCAAGAGCCAAGGGGAAAATGTACCATTTTACATCTCCATTCTCCCATCAGGATTCCTCCATTCAAATCTTTATCTTTGTTTGAATGAATTCTGATTTCATATATCTCGATCATAATGCGACAACGCCGCTCGATGAACGGGTGTTGCAGGAAATGATGCCCTTTTTGACTTCGGTCTATGGAAATGCTGCGAGCACGCACCGGTTTGGCAAGCAAGCCAAAGATGCTGTGGATCAGGCGCGAGAGCAAGTTGCGGATCTCATTGGGGCTGAATCTAAGGAAATCATTTTTACATCAGGAGCAACGGAAGGCATCAATTTGGCAATGAAGGGTTTGGCGGCTCAAGCAAGAGATCGGCGGCATATCATTACGCTTCAGACTGAACACAGTGCGGTTATCGACACCGCCAAATACCTGGAAGACATCGGTTTTGAGATGACTTATCTTCCAGTTCAAGAGAATGGTTTGCTTGATGTGTCTCTCCTTCGCGAAGCCATTCGAGCAGATACTTTATTGGTCTCAGTCATGTATGTCAATAATGAAACAGGTGTCATACAACCAATTCAGGGAATTGCTGCAATCGCCCATGAGGCTGGCGCTTATTTCATGACAGATGCGACACAAGCAGTGGGGAAATTGCCACTTGATGTAGAGAACTTGGGCATTGACCTACTCACCTTGTCAGCACATAAATTCTATGGTCCCAAAGGTGTCGGTGCTTTGTATGTCCGAAGGCGGAATCCCTTTCGTGCGCGTGTGCAGGCGCTCTTGCATGGAGGTGGGCATGAGCGCGGTATGCGTAGTGGAACGCTAAATGTGCCAGGGATTGTGGGTCTTGGAGCAGCAGCACATCTTGCCTCTGAGGAAATGGAGAATGATGCTGCTAGAATCGGAGGATTGCGAGATGACCTAGAAGCTCGCTTACTTGACATTGGTCATTCCTGGGTCAATGGAAGTCCTGAACATCGTCTATGGAACATCAGCAATATTGGGTTCCGCGGCGTGGATGCAGATGCTTTGATGATGGTCATGAAGAACATTGCCGTGTCTAATGGTTCGGCTTGTACCTCGATGATTGTGGAGCCTTCGCATGTATTGCGAGCGATGGGATTGAGTGAGGAGGAGGCTTTTTCGAGTATTCGCTTTAGTTTAGGACGAGGGAATACAATGTCGGAGATTGAGAAGGTAGTGCAGGAGGTGAGGAGGGCTGTGGAGATACTTAGTGCAATGGCATAAATCAAAAAACGGAATCCCTCCAATATCCTAGAGGGATTCCGATGATTACAGGAGAACATTTACAAATTAGAATCTATCGATAGCAAAAGAGCTTCATACTTTTGCCAATCCTGTAAAGTTGGGAACCAATGGGCTCTGCTGTATCCCCAAAAATCCAAATATCCTGCTTTCCCTTCATTTAATTCATATACTGGCCCCTCACCTTTCCTAAACCGATAAACTTCATGTGAGGTTTTGGCAAGAAGCTGTCTTGATTCCTCTCCGGTCAATTTGATGAACCATCGGGCAGTTTCTCTGGTCGATCCCATTTGACCCAGGCGAGAAATGGTCAGTTTGAGATCCGATTCGGATGATAGGACAATGCCCCAATAATCTGGAACGAGATATAGGATAGGCCCATGAGGAAGCCAGGAATATTGAGGTCCTTTAAATCGATTTTCCTCAGTTTTTGAAGGAGGACCTAGTTTCTGAATAAGTTGTTCGACTTGAGGACGCCAAATCTGCCAAATTTGAATATCAAGTGGGAGTTTGATCGGTTTTAGCCACAAAGAGTGGTAGAGTTGTTGAAGGGTTTCATTGGTTTTCATGTGTAAGAAACTGTGAATGAGGTACGAAGGGTTGTGTAGATGTTAAAAGCCGAAGGGACAAGGTAGTTTTACGAAATTCCCCAACCCAACAGGCCAGAGAAATTTCGCAAAACGGTAGAGCTTGTTACAGAAGTGCGTCTATCTCAAGAAATGAGGTCTCATACTTCTTATAATCATTCAAGGTCGGGAACCAGTGAGCTCGGCTATATGTCCAACAATCCAGATATCCCAATTTTCCTTCAAGAAGCTTATACACTTTTCCCTCTTTGCGGTTCGGGTACTCTAAGTGAGAAGTGTTGGCAAGTACTTCTCGGGCTTCCTCTCCGGTCATAGTAAGGAACCAACGAGACGTTTCTTCGGAATATCCTTGTTGCCTGATTCTTGGAATGACAATTTTAGCATCTGTTTCCAATTCAAAGGCTATCCCCCAGTATTCTGGTATCAAAAAGATAGTAGGACCACTAGAAAGCCAAGTGTATTTTTGCCCATAATACTTAATCTCCTCGATTTGAGAAGGGTTCCCGAGTTGACGCTTCATTACATCAGCTTGAGAATGCGTGATTTGCCAAACTCGAATGCCAATTGGAAGATTTATTGGTTTCAAGCCTAAAGAAAGAAACAGTTGTTGATGGGTTTCATTGGTTTTCATAGAATGAAAATTACAAATTATTGCTAAGATTCAATAGCCGATGATTTCTTTTCCTGTATCTGGGTCAATCAAATGCTTTTGCCAATTCATCAAAACTGGAAAGGGACCAACCGCGTGCCCGTGAAAGTGGAGCGATATACCTGAAAGAGCTTGAGGCTTTGCCAGAACCACCATCTCGGAGTTTACAGGATTGTAGTACATTTTCATCTGGTAAATTTTTACCCGTTTCCGCTTGGCATATTGGAGCAACTCTTTCGATACTTCAGTATTAGCAGGAGTCAAAAAAAGTAATACAGCTAAATCCTCTTCAGATGCTTTTCCTGGCACACGCGTTAAATCATTGGAGACAAAACGCCTGACGGTTCTATATAGATTGTTCGCAGATAAAAAATCTATCATGTCTATGATTTGATGTCGGATCTGGGGATCATACAAAGAAATGATGGATTTGTATTTAGCTTCTATAAAGGTAGAAGCAGGATAATCTGTAAACTGAACAATCTGCTCCAATTTGCCATCTTCAACTCCATCCGGAATCCGGCCATTGAACAAGCGATTGTTCTTTAAAATCCCATAAGAGGCTAGTGAAGCTTCTTCAAACACATGGCCTAAGTTCATTGGATACCAACGCCTGAATTCTATTTTCAGCTGTTTTCCTTTTAACTTTTTTACCCTTGATAGGTATCGATATATTCGATCCGAAAATCCAGAGTTATATCCCATTTCTGAATGCTTTGCTGTCGTATAAGGAACCCATTCAACAGGTTCGGGATCTCCTACAGTGGTCCAGCCACTGAGCGATAGAAGGATGATACAAAGGATTAGCTGTACCATCCATCGAATGATTGTGGTCATGAGAAAAGATTGAAAAGTGAACAATGAAGAATAGACGGTAGGGTGGATCGAAGGGACTCACGAGTCATGGGACCCGGAATCTGTCAGATCCCGTCGGATATGCGCAATCGCTTCCCGGATTGGGATGGAGGCAATTATTTTCTCATAAAACCGATGAAAGGAGATTTTCTGCTATCAAAAAGATGGAAGGAGATGCAGATTTTTGTACCTATGCATCGGCTTTTTAGTCATTTTGGCCTCGGAGAAAGTTTGTCAGACGACTCCGGGGCCGTTTTCATAAGACAAAGAACCCTTAGTAGGGTTATATGCAATGATACTGGGAGAGGGGGGATTTTGCAATTAGATATGAAAAATAATTCAAACTGTCTTATATTTTAGGCAGATGAAGTTCATTCCGCCTAGCAAAATCGAAAGAACGATGATTCAAATCATAGCTTATTAGTATTCAGCAACTAAATAATCCGGGTATCTTTTGATCGCGGCGGTTTGGGACGGGGGAATACAATGCAGGAGGTGAGGAGGGCTGCGGAGATGTTAAAGCAGATGGCGTGAAAAAGTTTTACGAAATTCCCCAACCCAACAGGCCAGAGAAATTTCGTAAAACGGTAGAGCATGCTACAGAAGGGCATCTACCTCAAGAAATGAGGTTTCGTACTTCTTATAATCATCCAAAGTCGGGAACCAATGCACCCTACTATACGACCAGAAATCAAGATAGCCTTTACAGCCTGTAAGAAGCTCATAGACAACTCCTTCCTTGATGCGATCAGGATAAACTGTATGTTTAGTAGTTGACAGAAGTTTTCTAGCTTCGTCACCTGTTAGCTTAATGAACCAACGTGAGACTTCTTTTGTAGCCCCTAACTGCCCTAATCGTGGCATGAATAATTGAGCATCCTTCTCAGACTCAAAAGCCATACCCCAATAATCAGGAATCAATAACACAGAAGGCCCTTCAGAAAGCCAAGAGTATTTAAGGCCGTAAAATTTGAATTTCTCAGTCTTTGGCGACTCTCCCAGTAGATTTTTGAGATTCTTTGCTTTTGTATGACTGATTTTCCATCCATGAATACCAATTGGTAATTGAATGGGTTTTAATCCTAATGATAGGAAGAGTTGTTGAGTAGTTTGTTGCATTTTCATCATTCGAAAATTACAAATAAAAATGTAGAATCAATAGTCGATTTTCCTTCCTGTATCAGGATCAATCAATCTTTTGTTCCAATTCATTTTTATTGGAAAGGGTCCTCCTATATGACCATAAAAATGAAAGGAACGGTTGGTCAATGCTTTTGGAGCAGTTAATGTTACCCATTCTCCATCATCCTGTTTACATATCATTCCCATCTGATAAATTTTCACTTTTTTCTTTTTTGCATAGACAAGAAGATCATCTGAGATTACTGTATTTTCAGGGGTTAAAAAGACCAAGACAGCAAGACCTTCCTCAGACGCCTTGGCTGGCATTCTAGTCAAATCATCAGCAACAAAGCGCTTTACGGTTTTATGTCTGTCATTAGTAGCCAAGAAATCAATCATGTCTGTAATCTGATGACGGATGCGAGGATCATCTAGTGAGATTTGTTTCATGAATTTGGCCTCGATGAAGGTAGAAGCCGGATAATCAGTATATTGGACGATTTGCTCCAATTTGCCATTTTCAACCCCATCAGGAATGCGACCGTTAAACATTCGGTGGTTTTTCAATATTCCATATGAGGCCAATGCTCCTTCTTCAAAGACATGCCCTAAGTTCGTTCCATACCAAGACTTAAATTGCTTGGTTAATTCTGGCTCTTCCAACTTCCTTTGATATTTCAAATAGTTGTAAATCCGAAAGGAGAAATCAGTGTTGTCCGCCATTTCTGAATGCTTTGCTGTCGTATAAGGAACCCATTCTACAGGTTCGGGATCTCCTACAGTGGTCCAGCCACTGAGCGATAGCAGGATGATACAAAGGATTAGCTGTACCATCCATCGAATGATTGTGGTCATGAGAAAAGATTAACAAGTGAAAAATGAAGAATAGACGGTAGGGTGGATCGAAGGGACTCACGAGTCATGGGACCCGGAATCTGTCAGATCCCGTCGGATATGCGCAATCGCTTCCCGAATTGGGAAGGAGGCAATTATTTTCTCATAAAACCGATGAAAGGGGATTTTCTGCGATCAAAAAGATGGAAGGAGAGGCAGATTTTTGTACCTATGCATCGGCTTTTTAGTCATTTAGGCCTCGGAGGTAGTTTGCTAGACCGCTCCGGGGCCCTTTTCATAAGACAAAGAACCCTTAGTAGGGTTAGGTGCAATGATACTGGGAGAGGGGGGATTTTGCAAGGGAGAATCGGATATTTTATGAGGATAGATTTTTTCCCATCATCAACCAATTGTATATTTCCTAAATGGATCGACCATTTTTTTGGCAGCGTTTTGACAAAATCAGAACCTGGAAAAACAAAGACAAACGTGCTCCCCATAAACCTCTTCTTTTACTTCTTGCCTTAAGTAACGTGAGTTCTTTGTTGTATTACGACAATTTGGATTAGATTTTGATAATCTGATTGTCTGGGAAAAATTTGGTAGTCCATCCAATGCTTGGCTTGTGGTCGATAAAATCATATGCACAGATTCCAGCCAGGAGATTGAC
>JBCCGK010000128.1:0-30023 GCA_039029315.1 Bacteroidota bacterium
TATTTTTTGTATGCGTCTTTTTTCCTCATTCTGCGGCTTTTTTTGTTCTCATAGCACCACTATGAGAACAAAAAAGAGCCTTGCCTGAGAAAAAAATACACCATAAAAATTCTCAGCACAGATTCCTAAACAGTCTCTTAGCCTATTCGTGAGTAACCCGGCCCCAGGTGCCGGGTTTTTTGTTTGGGAGTGGGAAAGCAAAGCTGAAAGTGCTGCCCCTTCCCCGCTCCCTATGGCGTTCCCTATCAGGTTGCTAGGCCCGAGTACCCATGATCAGGAGATGGTCTGCCGATCATCTCTACGGTGGTGAAATAATTTTGGGGACGGAGGAAGAAAACAGCCCATTTACCTATGCCAAGGCGGGTTTTTGTATTGTCAGGAAAAAAATCAAATATTTTCCATGCAACTTCCCCAATCCCCTTGTCTCTATAGTGAAGAATGAGAGATGTTGGATGTTAGAAAAGCGAAGAAAACTTTGAATTCGTGAATTTTTTTTTGACCAAAAACGTCTCTTTATTCGGACAAAGCGTTCTTTCTGAGAGAATTGAACCAAAATCAGGTTCACCCAGCCATATGTTAGAGTTTGAAAAAAAAACAAAAAAAATACGGTAGCAGCCCTCAGCAACGTTAGTAGAATACTTCATTCAAAAAAGAGTTATCTGTGGAACTTCTCGTTTTCCTCCTTCCAATCACAATTTTTTTAATCTTTGGGGTAAAAGATCTCGCGGATCTTTCGATGCGTGAACTGATCCGATCCTACCAAAGAGAGAAAGAGAATCCAGTAGCACTCGAACTGCTGAACCGCTATCGTACATCATCCAATCAAGAAAGAGGGGAAATCATTTGGGGCTTATTGGCACCGCATCGGACTGACTTGTCCAGAATCGTTGCCTCCTTGAATGAGAATCCCGAGGATGAACTCCAGAACTTGTACATCAAGCTTCATGGACTATTTCTCAGGGGCAAATTCCCCGAAAAGAATTGGAAGCATTGGTTGGCGCGGATTCTCAAAAATGACATGCTCAACAAAAAGACAAAGAAGAATCCTATTGTCTCCGTTCCTGTGGAACGACTTCCTGAGGCTGAAGCGGCTCCAACCGAAGCTCCTCTCAATATGAACCTGCTTCAAAAGGCTGTAGATAAGCTACCTGCCAATCAGAAGCGCGTGGTCGAATTGAGATATCTCAAGCGTTCGGAAAAACTCATGACCTACAAAGAAATAGCGGCCACCATGCAGGTCAGCGTAGGTCAAGTACATGGATATTTGGACAGAGCCAAAGAAAATTTAAGAATTCATCTACATGGAATCAAAGAATCATAGGGAAAGCGACTTGCGAGAACTAGACCTCATGCAGGCGTATCTTCGCGACGAAACAAGCGAGATGCTTGTTGAAGAAATCGAGGAAGAGATGGAGCGAGATCCGCTATATCACCTGGCCATGGAGGCCCTTGCACATTCCTCTCTTGACAGAACAAGTGCTTCGCTGACGCAACTAGAAGAAGCGTTTCCTGCACTTCTCATACAGGCCAAAGAACAATTTGTGGCCTACCTGGACACCCATCCTGATCTAGAAAGCCCTCCGGCTACGCCTACCGGAAATTGGCTCGCCAATCTTCCCGCCTGGCAAAAATGGTTTGGATCTCTGGCGTTGTTATTGTTCGTTGCCAGTCTGGTAACACTACCCTTGTTGATGAGTGGTCCCGATCTTCACAAAGATCCCGCACTTCATTTGGTTGTTGATGGAGATCAGTTGGCCGGCATCAGCATGCTTCAGGAATGTGAAAGCAAGCGCCCTGGTATTGGAAGAGGAAAGGAAGTGACTTTCAGCTCCACGCTCGTCGAAACCTATGCAAGTGGTAAGTATGGACAAGCGATACGAGAATTCAGACAACTGGAAAAAATGCCTGGATTGGGAGATGCCTGTCTTCTTTATACAAAATTTTATTTAGCAAAAAGCTTCATGATGGAGGGAGATTATTCGCAAGCAATTGCTACCTTCAAGCTGATAAGCGAACATCCTGCAAGTCCTGCTTCTCTGGTTCATGCTGCCCATTGGTATCTCGGAAATCTGGCTTTGGCACAAAAAGAATATTCAACTGCCAGCACGCATTTTGACCTGCTTTTGGAGAGTGATCCTCATCTGAGCCAGGACCATATTGGGACCTTATTGCAAAACAATTACCTCCAGGAGGCCAAACAGTATCTGAATGCGCTGAAACCCTGAGACATATGAGCCCACACAAACAACATGAATGACTTTGAGACATCAACTTATCAATGACAATACCCAACCCTCAATGGCAATCAGGATTAGCCTTTCATGTGGCTAGACATTGCCATTGATCTTGATATAGGCATATCAGTATTTTATAAGGGGAATGCCAATGAAATAAAACCTGCATCTTCGTTATTTTACATCAGATAGACTCTTTTTTTTAATCCTAGTGATTATGAAGAAATTTCCTTCCCCCAGCTATTCATCTTTCTTTTTAGGTTTGATAGTGCTCGCTCAAACCGCTTTTGCCACCCTGCCACAGCAGGATCAGTACCTCCAGGAAACCGAAAATTGTGTCATCCGACTGTACGGGAATTACAACATCACCCCTCAGGTCGGCTCTGAAGACATCATTATCACAACCTATGACAAGAAGACCTTTGCCCTTCGCTTTTTGGTCTCCTGCTGCAATGACGATGATCGTACCATCGCAGTGGAAGATCCGAAACAACAACTCATTACGCCCAAAGAAGAAGAGAAAGGCTTATACGCTTTTCAGGCGAAGTTGTATGCAATGGACAACAGCTACACCATTCGCATCAAATGTGGCAAGAAAACCATAGGTACCAAACGAATCATTATCAAGGTCGACCAAAACAGCATGAAACGAGATGATGTAGCCATCATTTTTGCTGTTGGCAAACACTCCAAAGCCGCCAAAGAGGCAGGCTGGGAAGACTTGAAATATTCTGTGGAAGATGCGAAAGCCCTGAAATGGACCCTCGAAAAGAAGTTTGGGTTCAAGGTCAAACTGTTTGTTGATCCTACCTGGGAACAAATCGATGAAGCCATGGTCCAGGTCCGCAACAAACGCTGGAATCCACTCGATCAACTATTCGTCTACTTCACCGGACATGGTCATATGGCAAATGGAAAAGGCTACTTCATCCCCAGCAATGCAGGTTCCAGTGTCAAGACTTACTTCAAAATGGAAGATCTCAGGAATTATATAGACGAAACTCCCTGTAACAATATCGTATTGGGGATCGATGCCTGTTTTGCTTCCTCCTTTCTTGAAAGAGGCGGTAAGAATGTATCCTATACCTCTTCCAGTAATGATATTCAATCCTTGCTATCATCTGATGCACCTTTTCGATATTTTATTGGTTCTTCTCCTTCCAATCGTGAGGTCAAGGAAAAAGGAATCTTTGTGAAGGAAATGTACAAAGCCAAAGGCAAGTACAAGTTCAGCAAAAAGAAGTTCAAAGTCTCTGAGTTTATGATGTCTGTGTTAGACGCCATCGAAGAAGGTGAAAAAGAACTCAAGGGTCGTCCCATTCCCATCTGGTATGTGGGACGAAAAGTAGAAGAACTCTACAAGCCCAAGAAGAAGATCACCGGACAGTACTCTTATGCACGTGCTACCCGATTCGGGTCTCAACAAGACAAAGGCTTTCATTTTCTCATTTCCAATTCGAAGTAATCATGAAGTCTCGCGCTTCCTGGATATTATTGATCTGTCTTCTCTCACTATTTGGAGGGATACTGATTCTCATGGTTCTTTCTCCTTTGACGAGGGATCATCAAGTCCCTACTCGCAGGGAAGGAATCGATTTTTCTCTGACAAAAGCTGCCATCTCTGTCATACAGGAACCTACGGATCATGTACTCCCCCGTGCAGGAAGCACTTCGAGATTGACTCAATCCTCAGAGGCAGCCGTAGCCATTGATCCTGATATGCAAGAATCAGCACCATCATCCATGCCTTCTTTTGGCATGCAGAGAGGTGAGAAAAGCATATCAACCCATGGTCATACCCATGGTCATGCCCATGCACATACCCGCCCCATTCCCCGCTGGCTAAATCCACCTGTAGAGGATGCAGATTGGGTTTCAGAAGCCACAAACAAATGCACCAAAATTCTGAAAAAACTGTGGGCCAAACAGGGGGGAATTGACTTGCCTACGATTGAAATTGTAGGCATCGGGGCCTATGGCAAGCCAGCGGAGTATGATGTGAATGGTCAGCGAATTCTGCTCGATCCAAAAACTTATCAATTGTGCCTCAGTCTTCCCAATTTGGGAGAAGAGGCACTTGCTTTTTTGATTGCGCATGAATTGATTCATTCTTACCAGCATAGCTCATTTGATTATAAATCTCTTGGCTTTTTTGTAGAAACAACCTCTATCAAGGATTGGGCAAAACAAGATCAGATCCGCAGAAAGAAAATGGAAACACAAGCTGATATCTGGGGCGCTATTTTGTGCTATATGGCTGGCTATCAGGTTGAGCAAAGCATTCCTGCTTTTATTGATGAATTGTATGAGGCTTTTGATCTAGCGGAGGAAGATCCTGGTTACGATTCCAAAACGGAGCGTCTGGCTATTGCCAAACGCGCACAGAAAGAGGTGCGGAAAAGTATACAGATCTTCGAGATGGCCAACTACCTCAGTGTCTTGCAGCGACATGACAAGGATACCATCCTCTACAGATACCTGACCGATCAGTTCCGAAGTGCCGAGTTTTACAACAATCTCGGGATTTCTTATCTGCGCCTTGCCTTGCCCAAGCTGGATGAGCCGTATCGCTCTCTCCCCTATCCTTTCCTCATGGATACGGAAACACGATTGAAACAAGCCATCAGCAAACAAAAATTCGACATTGGTCGCATGATCAGAGTGGGTATCAGCCAGTTTGACTTGATTCCCGACCTCAATCCTGATTATGATCCAGCCTACCTCAATCGAGCCATTGGCTACCATATGCTGAGTGCCGTTGAGGCAGGACAGAAGCAAGCACATTTACAAGAAGCCAAAAGTAGTTTGAGCAAGATCTCTTCGCCGGGATACACCTCCAAGGTCCGCATCCTTCAGGAGTTGATCCACTCAACACGTGTTCCCAAGCAATTTGTCCGTTCCTTTACCGAGACAGGGGAGCCTGCTCCTATCACAGCCATTATTGACAACATAGACTTATCAGATGGCTATGCCCTGGATGAGTTGGCCTATACCTGGGAAACAACCGTCTCTTTTTCCGAAGGCATTGTAGCTTCCGGGAAGGAGCTCCCCCATTCTAACCTTCTTTGCCTGGAGGACAAAGGACGTTTTTCACATACCTATATTCAGAAAATCCACAAACGTATCCCAAACCTTCCTGCATCCTTGAAAGGGAAAGTATATCAGGTTGGGAGCCAGATTCCAACTGTTGAGATTGCGGGACTTCGCAAAACGCTCGCCCTCGCCAATGGTGGGTATTTCCTGATTGATGACCGCTACGGAATTGTCTACAATATGAATGCAATGGATCGCGTCAATGAATGGGTGGTTTGGCGAGAGTGGTAAACAGGAGGAAATGACCCTTGTTCTGTTGCATGGCCGCATTTATTCGCAGCCACCGAGCTTAGGAAATACATTCTCCAAGACCACAGGCATTTTAACAATGACAAGGGTTTCCTGTTAGTCCCTCTTTTTCTACTCAAAGAAATTGTTTACCTCCTCTCTCTTCAAGACATATTGGAAGTAAGGCATCTTCACCTGCAATCCTTCTTTCAAGATTGGATGGACCAACTCGGTTCTCCCACCCAAGCATTCATAATGATATGAACCCTACTCTTCTACTTGGTCTCCTTGCTTGTCTCCTGACAGCAAACTCATTCGGACAGGAATCTTTCTACACCCTTCTTGATTCCAGCCATCAGGAATCCTACCAAACTCTTCAGCAGGAGCACATTTATGAGATCAGCCATCAAGAACTCCACCGCCTGTTTCAGCAATCTGACAAGCAGTACAAGTTGATCTATACCTTTGGGGTATGGTGCAAGCCTTGTATAGAACTGCTGCCAACTGTCCTCAACCTCTCCGATGAACATGCCGATAAGCTTGACTTGTATACAGTCATTACAGAGAATCGAACGAATATTCTCCAATTGTCAAGAAATTACTTTGCCAGGTACAAGGATTTTGACCGACCAGTCTTCAATGTCTCCAATGTGTATCATAAGCGATGGAGAAAAAAATACAACATTTTCATTGACAAGCTAGTTCCTGGTCATGAAAATTTTGGCATGTCTTTGCTCATTCTTTTCGACGAAAACAATCAAGTGGTCTTTGTCTCAAATTACTACCTGAGCAAGGAGGACAAGATCAACAAAGTCCTGGAATTCCTCGAAGCGGAACCCGTTGCGATTGATAAGTAAGAGACTGTTTGACTTTGGCCATTTTGAAAAATAGAAAATCCCTCATTACAGCCTGGAAACGGCTTTTGTGAATGAATGAACTTCGCTGTTTTAGGGTGATGTTGATTCAATCTAAGTAAGTGGACACATGTATATTTGGGAATCATCTTCCACCCTCTCGCTCTCCCGCCAGCGGGAGACATCAGCCCACAAGGCCAGGAATCATCGATTTCTCCCTTTGGCGAGGGCTGAGGGAGGAATAGAATAAGCATATGTAAATATGACCACTTACTTCATTGAAAAATGGCAGGTGAGGTCTTGATAAGAGATTGGGATTCCCATGTTGGCCAAAGTCAAACTTAGATACGGTTTCCCGAAATCGCCTACCTGTCCAGCGAGATGAACAAATCTTCCAAATCCAGGTCGAGCATCAATTTCTACTGATTTGCCTCCCCAGGTGTTGGGGTTTCAAATGTCACCCACTGCTCCCGATTGGCAGCGCTTCTCCCTGTTGAGACATCTGAAGTTTGTTGTCCAAACGCATAAGAATCAATGGTAGTGATTCCATCCGGTTCCAGGAGCACAATTGATTCCCCTGAAGCGCTCAGTTTTTTGCTGATGTGCAGCGGACCAGACATTTGATCATCGTCCCACCAGATAATCAAATAGCCTCCTGAGGGTATGGTCGTAGTGGTCGAATTTGTGCTTGGAATCTGATAGGGACTGGCATCGCCAGGGGTGTCGGTCATCCAGATGCCTCCAATATCTATCGCTTCAGTTGAACTATTGTACAATTCTACCCAATCATCAAAATCTCCCTGGGGATCGGCACAGCAGGAATCGTTCAATGCGAGAAATTCATTGATGATCAGGCCCGCATAACTCTGAGTGGGTTCTGGTTCCGGCTCAGGTTCCGGATCAGGATTACAGGCTGTAAGGAGGAGACCTCCAATGAAGGTTAGCAATACACAAAATCGAAAAGAATGATGAGCTAAGACAAGCATGATACGGTTCTTAAAGTGACGGTTTTTTTGTAAAGACGGACAAAAATGCCAAACGGTGCCCTGAAAAAAAATTTACCATTGATTTTTGTCGATTTTTGACTCTGCGATTCGCTGGACAACTCCTTCTGCCGGCGATTCGTTGCATGGATACTTAGGTGCCAAATGACCTTCTCTATGCCTGTTTCTTACATCTACAACAAGTTCTATCATGAATTATGGTGTAAAGACTCTCATTCTGGTCTTCATCGGACGGCTCCACTCAGGCTTCAGCATCCGGTCATTGAGAATTTTTTTGTTGTGAGCAACCCTGACAATCTGCTGTCTCCAACGATTATTTTGCCAGATCTTTCACCACATCTGGTCATTCATCACTTTCGAAATGGACAGACACGCGCTCGCATCATTGGCCCAAGAAGACGATCCGTTTTTGTCTCTCATCATCAGCGCAAACAAACCCTGATCCTACGCTTGAAGCCTTGTGGACTGTATGCCCTTACCTCTGTACCATTGTCAGACATTGTGGATCGATCCGTAGCTCTGGAAGAGATCATGGGAGGGATTCTCTCCTATCAGGAATTGGTCGATGTGATGCATGAGAATTCCCAGGATTTGCTTTCATTTTTTGAACGCAGCTTCCTGCCAACAGTACAGAGACAACTACAATGGGGAAAAATCCTGTCCTCGGGGAAAGAGATTCAGAGAAAAAAAGTCCACCAACTGGCCAATGAACTAGGGATAAGCGATAGATATCTGCAAAAACTTAGCCTCCGACAATTGGGAATGAGTCCCAAAATGGTCTGCAAAATTGAGCGACTGGCCTGTTCTCTGAATCTGACTTCACGACATCCGGATTTGCCCTTCAGTCAGTTGGCCCTCGAATCAGGATACTACGACCAATCCCATATGATTGATGAGTACCAGCAATTTCTTCGCAAGACTCCCGGACAATTGTTTGGGTAGTTCTGATTTTTCCTATACACTCATGTTTTGCTCCCCTATACTTGGATTTTCATCACAATGATTATCCTATGCGAATATTTTCTTGTCTTTTGGTATTTCTCCTAAGTAGTCAGTTCTCCGCCATCTCCCAGGAAAGAGGGGATAACTATCTAGGATCAACAGATGTTTATGAATTTTATGCTCCCTACTGGTTCAATCTGCATCATTTCCTGCAATATGAAGCCTTGCTGCGCTCAGTTGTGGATTCCAGCATTATTTCAAAGGCCACTCTACAACATATGTCTTCAACAGAAAAAGCGGCCCTGGAAGCTGCCATCTCTTATTATCAGGAACATCTTGTGGAAAAAAATCTTCGATCAAATCCCTATCAATCGGCCTTCAAGCAATGGATCGTACATCAGGATTCTATGCAGTTGGAAAACATTCCACCTGAATTTCGCCACCATTGCGAACATCTACAGAAGGTTACAGAGGGCTATAGAAATCACTTTTGGAACACCCATCGCCAATCTATCCGAACCCGCTTGCGGGACAATCTCCAGTTGATCAACGATACAGAAGAAAAAGCCGTAGATCGCTTGACAGAGTTGACA
Source organism: Bacteroidota bacterium (assembly GCA_039029315.1). Taxonomy (GTDB): domain Bacteria; phylum Bacteroidota; class Bacteroidia; order J057; family J057; genus JBCCCJ01. Next base: position 8,949 of record JBCCGK010000128.1, read on the forward strand.
AGATCGTATTGGAAGGAAGGGAACATTCGGGTGGACATCTGCTATTATGGCTCTGCTAGTGCGTATAACCTTCGTCCTCGCCCGTATACCACACTTTCTCCTGTTCATGTTGTGATGAATGCCATGCCGAGTACGGACATCCCTCACGGGAGTTGGCTGGAACTGCTCTATCACGAATCGAGTCACCATCTGATCAGTTCCAAAGCGGGATTTGTTGCAGGAAGTATTGGGGATGCCAGCGGATTCCCAAACCAAAAGGCCCCGCGAGACTTATGGCATGCTTACTTATTTTATTTTTCTGGGGTGGTGACACAAGATCTCCTACATGAGCAGGGCATCACTGACTATTCCCTCTATATGGTTCGAAAACGCGTATTTTCCTCCTATTTTCCACATCTTCAAGCACATCTTCCTGCTTATATGCGCTTTGAAGACAGTTTGTATGAGGTAAGCAAACGAATCATTGCTGACTTCCAGGCATCCCGGAAGTAGTGAGCTTAGGTTCATTCCAGCTAGCCGCTAGAGTAAGAGGGTTGATGGTTCGAGGAGTGAGAATCCAATCAGGATAATGCTTTCCACCAGGGTTCATAGACCTTCTTTCGATCAGAAAGCAGTTCTCCAGGTGCTGGCAACAGCAAGGGCATGCCTTGTTTATTGGCTTCGTTCCAAAAGCGATTGGCTGGCTCATCCCAATCGTGCTGAGCCAGCGCAAATCCTGCCCAGTGGACTGGGGTAGCTTGTTGGACGCCAGCATCGAGAGCGGCTTGCACGCTCTCTTCAGGATACATATGAATTTGGTGCCAGCTTTTGTTGTATTGTCCACACTCCATCCAGCCAAAATCAAAGGGTCCCAGCCTGCTGCCTATGTCCTTAAAATGGTGTCCATATCCTCCATCTCCACTAAAATAGAGGGCCTCTGTCTCTGTTTTGAATGCCCAGCCCCCCCACAGAGATTTCGCACGATCGGTCAGTCCTCGACCAGAGAAGTGACGACTGGGCGTAAAGGTAATCTGGATGTCTGCCAGTGGATGCGCGTCCCACCAGTCGAATTCTGTGATTTTCTCGGGGGCAATCCCCCATTCTTCCAGGTGTCTTCCTACCCCCAGGGCGACAAAGTAGTGCTTGACTCTGGATTTGAGGGCCTGAATGCTAGCATAATCAAGGTGATCATAGTGATCGTGGGTCATGAGGAGCAGATCTATTTCCGGGAAGTCCTCTATCAGGGAGAGGGTGTTTGGAGAAAATCGCTTTGTTGCAAAAGGAGCAATCGGGGACGCATTGTCTCCCAACATGGGGTCGATCAATAAGGTTTTTCCAGCCAGTCGCAACAATACAACACTGTGTCCATACCAGATATATTTCATCTGATCTGAGGGGGCAAGGAAGGCCTGTCGATCAAACGGAACAATCGGAATGGGGTGAGACGGTTCCCGATTTTCCTTGTCAAAAAATTGTTTGCGAAGAAGTTCGGGTAGGTCGGACCAACTGAACTCCATGACCGTCTCTTCCAGGTTCACGAATTTAGTGCCATCCCATTGACTGGATTTGGCATAGGTCTCTTTGTGATGAGATTTGAGTTGTCCTCCGAACAGGCTAAAATATTCCATGAGAGTTGTTGTCTACTAAACGATGAGAAACAAGGCAGTCAGAACAATGCTTTCAGTTTCAGGGTTTTCACCTGACTCACATATCTCCCTGTGCACGAAAGAAGGTCGATTTGGCACATCCATATGCAAAGATACACATTCAATGTATCTCCTGACAATCTGTCTGATTGATTCCAAGGTATCAGCCAGTGACCTATTCAGGATCACAATCTCAAAAATCGAGCTTCCGGAGGATGCTTCCAGCTCCTTTTTGGCAGTTTCTGCCTTGTGTGGATTTCAGCAAGCCAGGTAGATCTTTTTAGAGACTGTTTGAACATCTGTCACTTATTTTTTGTATGCGTCTTTTTCCTCATCCTAAAGCTTTTTTTGTTCTCATAGCACCACTATGAGAACATAAAAGAGCCTTGCCTGAGAAAAAAATACACCATGAAAATTCTCAGCACAGATTCCTAAACAGTCTCTTAGTTTCTTTCTGCAACACCAGTTGGCGGGCCGTCTCTTTGCCCTATCTTTTGCACTGTCTGTCATTCAAGTTTCTGGATCAGTAACAGGCAAATTTGGCATAGAATACACACAGTCCCCCCACCAACTAAAACGATATATTGTTATTTCATGATAAATTTGTATCTTTTGTAGAATGAATTAAAATTCTATGAGCTTTCAATCGATTCAAGACGCAGAAAAAGAAATTGAAAAGGCCAATGTGGAAGCTTCACTCCAAATAATTAAAGAATTCTGTGCATCTGTAACTCCACAGGACGAGCTTTGGGAACAAATTTTTCAAAAAATTCTCCTCCTCAGAGCTGAGAATAGAAAGTTAGAGGAACAAAACCAGAAAGGCGTCATCTCTCATGAAAATTATCAACTCTCACATAATCAACTATTAGAGAGGGTCATTTCTATCATAAAGAAGGTAGAATCTTCTTTTGCAGATTCAAGATATGTTTTTTCAGAAACTGCTCTTTCAGGACAAAGTCTATCAGCTTCTTTCTCTCAACAGTCGAGTGAGGAAAATTATTTCATTTCTCCCAATGAGCCTTCCACACTATATCAAATCCCATATTTGCCAATTAGGTATAGACAAGAAATTGAACAGCATTACATCACGATTACCCGATTGATCAATCAGAATGATTTCAAGAAGGCTCTAAAAGAGATGGGGAGTTTTGCAGACAAAACATTCGATAAGGAATCTCAGGATTTGGTCACAGAATTGGTCTCAAGGTTTCACAGAATGGAAAGGATTAAAAAAAATCCACTCAAAGATGTTGAAGATCAAATCAATGGATTCAAATCTTCTTGTTTGACCATTCTCAATAAAGTTCTTGAAAACAGATACATCATCAATGAGCGCTACTTTCAGGCAAAGCAATTTCCAATGGTGCAAGAAGGAATCTTCATTGAAGATGGATTCATTGGTCTTCAAAAAAAATTGATCTCATTGGAGTTGTTCAAAGAAGAAGGTAAAAATTCCTTCTCATCTGTCCGCAGAGGCTTGTTGAGTCATATTGCAAGTTATATGCGTTTGAACAAAATGTCCCTTGACACAGGCAAACAAATTTACAAAAACTGGAGACCAGAATTTAAAGTCAATCAGTATGTCGAACTCGTAAACAAACGATTTGCAGCTTTCCAAGGATTTATCGAAAGCGGAGGAATTGTCATGGAAGCTTATTCAAAACAGGCCATCATTGATTATTCTGAAAACAGAAATACCTATTACGATAAAGTAAGCGATCCCTGGTTGGAAATCGAAGAGCGATTGACAGCGATTTTACACTATATGGAATATGACAACTACTATATTAGCCTATTAGATGTGAGTCCAGGAATTCATTTTATTTCAAAGGAAGGGTTTGGGATCATTTTTGATATCAGGACAGTCGAATATGATAAAAATCATGTCCTCTCAACCAGTGGGATTTATTCAAGTTCGGAATTGTTGGTTCAGGAGTTTAATAGAAAATTCGAATCTGTTCGAGATTTGCATGCGAATAAAGAGGATGCCCGAATTTTTCTAAAAAAGACGCTAGAGCAAGTAAGGAAAAAAAAGGAATCACATGATATTATTTCATGATACTGATCTGATTGAAACCAGACCACTCACTCGATTTCGCTCAATATTCTCCTTGAGAAATGGAATCTATAGCCCAATTGAAAGGGCCAAGCTCTCATATCCTGATTCAGATATCTATTTCTTCCACGAAAATCATACTTTCAAACAACTTATTGCACAATTGGAAGGAGGGTTTCCCCATGTGGAAAATGAAGATTCAACTTTGACTCCTGACAGGTATTCTCAGACCATACATTCAACCCACCTTTCGCCATTTAACACACTAAAAAACATCTCATATCAGATCGATCAAGATCTTAAGCTATATGCGGACGGCTTTCCACGTGTTCACAATCATGGGCCGTATCATGTTATTGGGAACAAGAATGATGTGTATGTTCATCAAGATGCGGAAATTCTACCTGGAGTGGTATTGGATACAAGAAATGGTCCTATTGTCATTGATTCTGGTACGACTCTTAGCCCTTCAGTCTACATTAATGGTTCAACTTATATTGGCAAACAGTGCAGAATCGACAATGCGAGAATCACCGGAGGATGCATCATTGGCCATCACGTCCGGCTAGGGGGAGAAATTGAAAACAGCATTATAAATGATTACTCCAATAAACATCATACGGGCTTTCTTGGTCATAGTGTGGTAGGCAGTTGGGTGAATCTTGGCGCTTCAACGAACACCTCTGACCTCAAGAATAACTATGGTGAAATAAGAATCCAACTTCCCGATTCTTTTCAACCCATAGAACATCAAGCACTCAAGTCTGTCCCGACTGGTAGGATAAAATTTGGAGCAATCATTGGGGACTTTTCCAAAACTGCCATTGGTACATTTTTGAATACAGGTACAGTCATTGATGCGGGATGCAATATCTTTGATCACACAGGTCAAAAGTATTATTATCCCTTTTCCTGGGGGGCCAGCAACAGATATATCATTTCAAAATTCCTCATTGACTGTCATCGAATGACAAAACGCAGGAACCTAGCCCCGCCCAAAGAGATAGAGGATCTTGCCCACTTTTTCAGCGAGAATTTAAAAAGTGGTTCTCCTTCCAATCATCAATGAGGCACTCATTTTAGATTTTCACAAACAGGCATCAGACGCTTTCATACATGAAGAGAAAGAGGAAAGTCCTTCTTAGAGACTGTTTGAACATCTGTCACTTATTTTTTGTATGCGTCTTTTTTCTTCATCCTGCGGCTTTTTTTGTTCTCATAGCACCACTATGAGAACAAAAAAGAGCCTTGCCTGAGAAAAAAATACACCATGAAAATTCTCAGCACAGATTCCTAAACAGTCTCTTATGCTTTCCTTTACAATCGAGGGTCCAAGAACAATCAGATCTGAGGGCTCTTCTCTTACTCCACGACATTCAGCCAACCTCCATCCACATAGTAGGTAGATCCAACAGAATAGCTGGCAAGGGGAGAGCAGAGGAACACAAAGAAATTGGCCAATTCTTCCGGTGTCCCAAAACGACCTATAGGGGTGTATTCCTTGGCCAATCGGTCGAGGTATTCATCTGCGGTAATGCCTTCTTTTTGCCCAAGTGCTGTTGCTGTCTTGCGCCAATCTGGTGTCAGGATCAGACCGGGATTGACAGTATTGACACGAATGTTGTAGTCAATATATTCATTGGCCAGACACTTGGAGAACATCGACAATGCAGCCTTGGTAGTATTGTAGATGGGTTCATAGCCCAGCGGTTGTTTGGCACAGATAGAAGAATTGTTCAGGATGACACCTCCTCCACGACTCTTCATCAGAGGCAATAGAGATCTTGATAAGCGCACTGCTGCCATCACATGCAGATCCCAATAGTATTGCCATTCTTCGTCTTTGGCCGTTGCGATTTTCTCATTGCTCCCGGTTCCAGCATTGTTGATCAGGATATCGACACCGCCGAATGCACTTCCTACCCTAGCCACCAAGTGCTTGACATCGGCACTTTTGCTGACATCTGCTTTTACTCCCAGGACTTTGACCCCATAGGTTTCCTTGATCCGGCTGACTTCTGCCATCAGACGCTCTTCATTGCGGGCACATAAAGCGAGGTGTACGCCTTCCTTAGCCAGGGCTTCTGCGACAGCAAGACCGATGCCTACGCTCCCTCCGGTGATGACAGCGATTTTGTTTTGTAGGTGTAAATCCATGAGGAAATTGTTGATCGAGGTGAAAATTTGTTGAAGGTGAGAAAGCTAAAGAATAATCATTTGTCAGACAAAAGCTCCATAAGGCATCCCGGAATTTTTCCCTGATCAGTCAACCACTTCTCTCACACCTCCTTGCCTGATGAAATAATCCTGTACCTCCCAAGCCAAGGTTTGTAGACATGAATCAAGAGATTGGAGAATATCGGGAGAGAAAAAGCAGACAAATATTTTTATTCCTTCCTTCAATCCCTCCAAACAAATCTTATCTTAGCGTTTTGAATACAAAAAACATTTTCTCTATCCGACTCACTCTTTGAACGCTGAACTCAACATGGCAAGACACACCTATAACTATGGCCTGATCGGCAATTGTGCTTATCTTTCCTTAATTGATACCCATTCGAATGTTGGATGGCTTTGTTGGCCAAAATTTGATAGTAGCTTCCTCTTTGGGGGACTGCTTGATACAGAAAAAGGCGGAGAATTCTCTATCAAACCAGCTACTGAACACTACAATTCCCATCAGTACTATATGGAGAACACCAACATCCTTGTTACTGAATTTCACTGTGATGATGGCTCGTATAAGGTGGTAGATTTTGCGCCAAGGTTTGTGAATTATGAACGGGAATACAAACCCCTGCTGCTTGCAAGAAGGGTCATCCCCATCTCGGGCACGCCCCGGATCAAGGTGGTTTGTCGCCCAAGAGGGGAGTATGGAGAGACAGAACCTGAGCTGCTGTTCGGGAGCAGCCATATCCGATTTATGGGTCTGGAACGCCAAGTCCGCCTCACCACCAATATTGCCCTGAGTTATGTAGCCGAGGAGAAAGCTTTTGTGCTGAATGAACCCAAATATCTGGCACTCACCTGGGGGATTCCCCTTGAGGCAGAATTGGAGAATACGCTTGATACCTTCTATACCAAAACGAGAAACTATTGGAGAACCTGGGTGAGAAGGACGTCTATTGGATTATTTCACCAAAAACAAGTCATTCGCTCAGCTCTGACACTCAAAATGCACCAGTTTCAGGATACAGGAGCCATCATTGCTGCAACCACCACCAGCCTCCCTGAATCTCCTGGTAGTACCCGAAACTGGGATTATCGATATTGCTGGATTCGGGATACACACTATACCTTGAAAGCGCTGACCAATCTCGGGCATTTTACTGAGCTGGAACAATATGCACACTATATAGAGAATCTCGCCCTCGGCCTGGATGAGAGCAATCGCTTCCAACCGCTGTATTCTATCACAGGAGATGCAAAACTGACTGAAAAAATCATTCCGCTATCCGGCTATCAGGACAACCAACCGGTCAGGGTTGGGAATCAGGCCTATGAACACATTCAGAATGATGTATATGGTCAGGTATTGGTATCCCTGCTGCCATTGTTTGTCGACAACCGCCTGATCCAGGATGACAAACGCCACCTTCTGCCTCTTGTCATGCGGATTCTGAAACAAATCGAAGCTACCATGGATGAGCCTGATGCTGGCTTGTGGGAGTTTCGCAATAAGTCTCAACTGCATTCCTACACCTTCCTCTTTCATTGGGCGGGGGCAAATGCGGCCTTGAAGATTGCCAGAAATTTTCATGATTTTGAGATGATGACCCTGGCTGAAAAAATGGTCAAGGAGGCATCAAAGCAAATCGAAGCTTCCTTTGACCCCAAGCGCAAGGTATATACCCAAGCTATTGGCACACCGAACCTGGATGCTTCCTTGTTGCAATTGATTACCATGCACTACCTCGATCCCAAAAGCGAGAAGGCACAGGAGCATGTCAAAGCTCTGGAAAAAGAGTTGAAGACGCCGGAGGGACTTTTTTATCGGTACAAACATGCTGATGACTTTGGTGAGCCTGAAACGACTTTTCTGATTTGTGCCTTCTGGTATGTAGAAACTCTGGCGACTGTCGGACGTGTGGAGGAAGCCATTGAGATCTTTGAGCGACTCATCAAATACACCAATCACCTCGGACTGTTGAGCGAAGATGTTGATGCCAAAACGGGCAGCCAGTGGGGGAATTTCCCGCAAGCGTATAGCCATGTCGGCCTTGTCAATGCAGCCTTTGCCATCTCCAAACGATTGGATACAGAACCATTTTTGTCGCTGGAGTGATTGGGAATCCCATATGGCATAATGCGGGCAATCCTTCGTTCATCACAGCTTGTCCTCCTTCTTCCATGAGTCCCCGATATGGAGTATTCAAAAAGGAGGTAGGGCAAATTGATAACAAAGTCTTTGGATTTCTGTTGTATAACATATGACTGGTAGATACATCATCGGGATCATCTTCCTTTTGGCAATCACTTTCTTTCAGGCCTGTAGCTCCTTGAAAGAAGCCAAGCAAACCGACTATTCTTATCCCACAGGCATTCCCCGTCTCATGGAACCCTCTGCCATGCCATCAGGAGATCCGGAGGCAGGTTTCGACTATTTGATCTATGGTGGACATGTAGGGAATGGGGTTCCATACAAACTCAATCAGCGGTTTTTTGGGGAAATTGAGGATACTGTCTTGCGAAGAGAAGGAAAAAATGGGCAGGTCCCTTTTTTCACCAATGTCTTTACCAATGAAGACGGCATCGAAGTCGTCAGCGGGAATTGTTTTGTCTGTCATGCAACTGAGCTGAATGGCAAGATCGTTTTGGGCCTGGGCAATAGTTTTGGCAACTACACCCGGAACGACAGTTGGAAATTTCGCCTGCTCAACACCATGGTCCGCTTGAGTTATGGCAAAAACTCAGCTGAATGGAAGAGTTATGAAGAGCAAGGCAAATGGTACAATGCTATTGGCAAGCCGATCGTCATGAACAATCCCGGCACCAATCCGGCCTTCCGTCTGGAAGAGGCAACCATTGCCTATCGACACCGAACAGATTTGAGCTATAAGGCTGATCCTAATTTTATGCTGGCAGGTCCTAGCATGGGCACGGATGTCCCTCCTCTCTGGAATGTCCACAAAAAACATGGCTTGTATTACTCTGGTGCAGGGCGTGGAGATTTTACCAAACTCCTCATGCAAGTAACCCTATTGGGCGTGCCTGATAGTAGTGTAGCCAGAACGGTCCAGCAACATTTTTATGATGTATTCGCCTGGATGCGAACCATTGAGCCGCCTGCCTACCCCAAACCGATTAATCATTCTTTGGCACAAAAAGGACAACTGCTGTTTGCTGATCATTGTGCCAAATGCCACGGGACCTACGGAGAGCGAGAAACTTATCCGAACAAAATCATCCCCATGGCCGAAATTGGGACGGACTCCGTCTATGCAGCCTACTCCATTCGGTCCGAACTGACAGCCTGGTACAATGACTCCTGGCTGTCCCAATCTTCTCCCCAAGCCAAACTGGTTCCTGCCTATGGATATATTGCCCCACCTCTGGATGGGATCTGGGCAAGTTCTCCATACTTGCACAATGGTTCTGTGCCTACCATCGCAGACCTACTGGATAGCCAACACCGACCTACCTATTGGGCACGCTCTGGCAAAAGTGATGATTACGATTACCAAAAACTTGGCTGGAAGTATCAAGTCCGCAAACACAAGCGAGGCAAATACACGTTCGACACCACCCAACACGGAGCTGCCAATCATGGCCATACCTTCGGAGATGACTTTAGGCAGGAAGAACGCCTAGCTGTCATCGAATACCTCAAAACGCTTTAGGAGGGCATGCTCGAATTTTGATTGACTGTATTGGGTAAGGAGAGGGAGGTTAGGCAGGATGTTGATTAAATATGCCAATCAAGGTTTGAATGTAGTTTTTATAGCCTGAATGTCAGCTTGTTTGTGGGTATAAGGTATGGGGTATGGGGCTATGTGGTCAAGGATCTGATTCAACATCTAGCCATATACCTTATACTATATCCCTCTCTTTGCGGCCTATTGCACCTATTTCCCAACATTCGAACGCTTGATTCACATTAAATATTGATTCAATTGAGTCGGATGCTGCGGGACTCCCACTCTCTACAATGTCTTTCGTAGCAGAAGCCTGTGAACATATTTATAGAGAGGGAAAATTTTCTTTCCTGGCTTATCTTGTAATGTTCAATATTTTTCCGATATTCGAATCATCATTTCACTCAGGGTCCCACCATTCTCTCCTCATTTAATTCTCATCCATTCAACTGGATGAACTTATTTGATGGGACACACTCTTCCTGATTGTACAACAGCAGAAGTTTGATATGGATACACTCACATTTACATGTAAGATCATAACTCCCATGTTTCTTCATGGAGCAGATGGGCAGACGCCAGAGTTGCGTGCGCCGAGTATCAAGGGAGCCATGCGATTTTGGTGGCGGGCAGTGAATGGACATTTGGGCTTGGATGAATTGCGAAAGCAGGAAACTGCGATCTTTGGGGGTGTGGGGAAGGGAGAAAGTGATGGGAGGCGGAGCAAGTTGTTGATTCGGCTTGATTTGGACCAACCTCTGCGGACGATTCGAAGCTCTCTTGTCCCTCACAAAAGGTCTAGGGACGGCAGAAGACAAATGATGATGGCCAATGCCTTCGCACCTGAAGAGAGGTTTCATGTTCAGCTCAGCAGACTTCCTTCTTGTCCGATGAGTTTGGAGGAGATTCAATCTCTTTTTCAGCTAATGTCTGCACTCGGAGGTCTGGGCAAACGGGTGAGGCGTGGCATGGGGAGTATTGTGCTTACGCATGTGGGAGATAAGGCTGTCCCCTCCCCTACTTTGGATATCATCCAGCGTGCTATTAGTCAATTATCACAACATTATTCCAAAAGAGGAAGTCAGATAATCCATACCTACCAGGGAAAGATGGAACAATATCCATGGATATCTGAAATCTCGGTTGGAACGCCCAAAGACAGGCGAATAACGGATGTTATCAGCCAGAAAACCCATGACCTAAAGTTTAAAAACCGAGATGACAGAAGATATATCCAATCTTATGAAGTGTCTATGGGACATGCCTTCAAAGGTCGATTTGCCTCACCAGTCTATACTTCTATTCTCGATGAGCAATTTACCCCAGTGATCACAATCCTCAATACAATTCCAGATCGAAATTGGCGAAATATTGATATGAGAATACAGCAAGAGTTCAAAAAAATGGTATTGTAATGAGCAGAGCGAACACACAAGAATCAACTGACATCTCAGTGTCAATTCGATCGTTGGCCCTGAAGAATTTTCGTGGATTTTCGGATTTGCAGGTAGATCTATACATTGGACCTGATAGATTCTTCACTTTAGAAGGCGTTTTTCTGCCCTTAGACGTAACGCGTTTTTCAGCCCTGATTCCATCCCGCAAACGCGTCACGTCCAGGCTTATAAGCCGGAAAAATTGGGAGCAGAGCTCAGGGAATGAAAGAAGAATCAGGCGGAACAATTCATGCGGTCCAAAGTATAGTTCTCACCATATATTAGAGGATAGCAGATTTACTCGAAATTCTCAATCCTGGCAATTGTTTCTACAAATTCATGATCATCAGAATCTATGGGAATAGAGAGAAACATGATTCTCTTCAGGATTTACTCAAAGACTACGAATAAGAAAATAGATACCAAATGCCCCACCTATTCCTATTCACCCTAGGCCCAGTCCAGTCTTTCATCGCTCAGGCGCGAAAGACACATGATCTCTATGCTGGAAGTCGCTTGCTCTCACATCTCTGTCATACCGCAGGGACAACCTTCGAAGATGAGGGAGGGAAAGTCCTTTTTCCCAATCTGGCGGGAGCCTCTCTTCCCAACCGATTCATGGGTAAGATCGATGCACCTACAGAGAAGCTCAGAGCCATCGGTGAAGCTGTGGCCAGGTCTGCCAAAGATGCCTTCTACCAAGAAGCAGAGGAGGCAATGAGAACATACAAATTGGGAAAACCAGAAGCCCTCATTGGTTTTACAGAGCAGATTCAGCAACATCTTAAGACTTACTGGGCCTTTAGCAGCATTGAGGAAACAGGCTACCGAGATGCTTATCAGCAGGTAGAACAAACACTGGGTGCAGTCAAAAATGTCCGGCAGATCCCTCAATTTACTTATCAGACTGCTGAGGGAAGGACCATCCTGGGAGAACAAGGCCGCAAATGTAGCATAGATGGAATCCGCAACGTCAAGTTTTATCGCATTGGGGCTACAGAGTGGAACAAACACAAACTTGCTATTGCGAAAGGTACCCAAATAGATCATACAAAGGTACCCGCATCTGAGATTATTTCCAGAATTGCCCATCGCAAGTTCTACCTCAAGGACCCCTCCCATATCAAATTCATCTCTCCTGAGAGACAGAAAGACAAAGTCAGTATCGGCCAGCTAGAGCCAGGAGAGGGCATCAGTGCAGTCAGCTTTCTCAAAAGACACTATCAATGGCAATCGGAAACCATAGATGGCGGCTTCCCCTCTACAGCCAAAGTAGCCCTTATGGATTGGCTGCATCAGCTCCAAGAAGGTGGGATCGCTCAACCAGAGATGAAGGCATATCTGAAGCTATGGAAGCAAGACAATCCTGAAACCCTTGACACACAGCTCTTCTTCGAGGAAAATCTCACCCAATCCTACTTTGAAAAGCATGGACATGAAGACGTCCTCGCTGATCTAACAGAGATCAAAAAAGCCCATCGGAAGCTAATAGGCGCTGCCCGAGATCATAAATTACGCCAGTCCTCATACTACGCCTTACTCAGTTTTGACGGAGACAGCATGGGCAAATGGTGGGGAGGCGCATATATAGAAAAAGAGAAACTGGAAGATTTTCATGACACTCTGGCCGGTTGGTTCAAGGACTTTAGTCGTTGGGCAGAACAGTTTTTGGGAGCGCCCATGGGACAATCTGTTTATGCCGGAGGAGATGACTTTCTGGGCTTTGTTAATTTGGAGTGTCTACTTTCAGTGCTGAAGCAATTGAGAGAGACCTTCGATGAGATGGTCAACCAACCCCTCCAGGAGAAGTATTCCCCTCAAGATGAAAAAGGAACTCCCATCCCTTTGACTTTTAGTGCAGGAGTAGCTGTAGCCCATTACAAGAATCCCCTAAATATCGTGGTGCAAGCGGCCAAAAATGCGGAAAAAGATGCCAAGGGATTGCGGGATGAAAAAGATGCTTTCACGATTCATGTACTCAAACGCTCTGGCGAACATCGTGCTTCCACCCTGCCCTGGCATCCTTATCAACCAGATGGCGAAGCCCTTCTGATTACCAAATACTATCAGGGAGATGCCGCCCAGCAAGTCCTTGCAAGAGAGGGGCATCCAGCATACACGACCCACTATATCGAACAAATCGTCTACCATTTGCGCCACAATTTTTCCAGAAAATGGATTCATGGTCTGCATGATAGTTTCGCTCCTATGATGAGTGAGGAAGGAGAACTCCGTCGCAATGTAAGAGCAGGTGAGTCAGCCTTGCCCACAGAGGAAGAAAGCATCGATGCCTTGCCTAATGCTTCCAAAAGCATGGTGATCGCAGAGGTAAGGCGCTTACTCAAACGCGCACACATGGGGGGAACTGCTGACAAGAGAACCAATGACATCGAAACCCTTTGGCAATTGCTGTTGCCTCTGCTACCAGATACTCGATCACTAGGGAATTTTTTTGATACCCTTTTCATTTGCGACTTTATTGAAAGACATACCAACGGACACCTATCATGAGCCGTAGCACCTATCATATTCATCCACTAGATACTCTCTTCTTCAAAGATGGCAAACCATTTTCATTGGGAGAAGAAACATGGGCTGATGGGATTTTTCCGCCGCCTCCGAGTGTTCTGACAGGAGCCTTCCGTACCGCCTGGCTTAGTAGAGAACTCTCCCTTCTCAACCAGCTTCAAAAAGGAAAGCCCATCCCCGATTGGCTGCTGAATCTCCATCTTACCCAAGTAGGAATCACGATCAATCGAAAACCCTATCTCCCCATCCCTCTGGACTTGGCACAACCCAAAGTCCGAAAAATGAGTGAGAAGATTCGGGAGAAAAGTAGAGGAACCTACCGAGCGATCAGTTCAGTCCCTTTGGAATCAGAAGCCATACACTCTTTGCCCGACCCTCTATCCCTGTGGGGATTTACGGAAACAGTGGAAGGCTGGGATCATCAATTGATCTCTGCAGGAGAGGATTTTTCAGCCTATCTGTCAGGCAACAAATCTCAATACAAAAGCACAAGAAGCCTACAAGAAATCGTCAAGATGGAAGCAAAAATAGGAATTGGCAGGAGTCCTCTCACCAATTCCGCAGAAGATGGTCAACTCTACCGCACAGGAATGCGCAGAATGAGTCCTCGAAAGGGAGACACCTATTCTCCTGGATTTGTGGTAGAAGTCGAAGGGATGCCTGACATGTTGCAATCAAAACCTTTTCTCATCAAACTTGGAGCAGAAGGCAAGGCGGCCAGGGTCATCCCTACACAACAAGTCGAATGGCCACACCCCCCAGCCACTTCCTCAGTCAATCAGTTCAAACTTATATTTAGCACCCCCGTTTTCTTTGACAATCCCAAACATGCCTGGTTGCCCTCCTGGCTTGAGAGTGATCAGTTAAGCGGGACGCTTCCTGGGACTGACATTCCAGTCCAACTAACGGCTGCTTTCACTGGTAAGCCAATCGTACTAGGTGGATGGGATTTGGTCAACCAAAGACCAAAACCCATGCGAAATTGTCTACCAGCCGGGACTGTGCTACACTTCAAATTTCTGGAACAGCAACATCATTCTCTTCTAAGCTTGAGAGAGAAACTCCCTGTGTCTTTATCCGAAAATGACCCCGCTCAACAAGGATTTGGCCTTTATTATCTTGGAATGTTAGCCCATTGACCAATATGAATCCCAAAAGAATATCAATCATTACGCCAGTGGGAATCTCTTTGATGAAGAATTGTCGAGGAGAAGGCCTAGCAGAAGCGTATGAAGAAATGGGGGAAGAGTTCGTATCTATTGAACATGAGGTCAATCAACTCAGTACGCAATTACTCGCAGGAGCAGCATACAAAAAAGACGCACAAGGCAAGATAGAGCATGATGCCCTGAGAAGGATCTATGGAGTAGTGAAACACTACTACAAACGAGACATCGTCAGAGACCGGGAAGAAGAGGATGTGATGCAGTGGGAGTATAATCCCGGCAAACTCAACATCGATTGCTGTGCAGAAATCACTTCCCTGATGAAGATCATTGGGACAAAATGTCCACGTGGTTCAGAAGTCTCCATTGTGCTTGTCCCTACAGATACTGCCTTGTCCGTCATGGCAGCGGAGCTCATAGAATCATATTTCGATCGAGAAGACAAAGCACAAAAAGAGTTGATTGACACCTGGCTATTGGATAATCACAAGAAATACCATATTTCAATCAGCTGTAGACGAGAAGCTTATATCGATAACCTCCGAATTTTCAAGCCAAGTGCTGTCGGACAAGAGAATCAGGATAGAACGCTTGAACAAGAACAAGGAGAATTGTATGAGGAAGGGCTCCATAATCTGCTGATGCGCTTGTTGGGATCGGGAAACAAAGAGGGAGTTATCTATCAGGAAATCAAGGGTGCAGACGGAAAAAGAAATCCCAATCAAGCTGTGATTCTTAATATTTCTTCTGGTTATAAGGCAATTAGCCCGCTATTGACCCTCGTGGCTCAATTGGAAGAGGAGCTTCCAATGAGCTTGACATATCTATATGAAGACAGTGAACATTTGATGGAGTTTGGGAGGTTGCCAATGACCCTTAATTGGGCAATTGCAGAGCAGTATTATTTGGTATTAACAGAGCCAAAACTGTTAGCCTCTCACCACACCCTGACCATCAGCAAGATCAAGGAGAAGTTGGAGGCATTTCAACTAATCAAGCTTACGAATAAAAAAAAGGAAGCCTATACAAAGACAACACTAGGCAAGCTGTTTGTGAAGCAAGTTGAGGAGAGGCTTCCTGTAGGCAAAAAGACGCTTGGTTTGCTCTGGGAATATAAGATCTGGGAGTATTATCAAGTGTATTGCAAGGAAATTTACCGCCACTTTCATTGCTCCAGAAGTGTTGACATTGAGTTCGTGCAAGATGAGACCAATCGTCCCAAAGGAAATGAGATGGACCTTCTTTTCGAACCTCAAAAGACGGCCAGCATTTATCACGAAATCCGTGAGAATGGACAAAGAGTCAAGGATAACAATGGCAATGTCAACATCCCTCCACCCGGATTCATCGCCATAGAAATCAAACCCCTAACGGGCCTGAGAGGGAAGAAGAAACAATTTGAAAAATGGACCCGACGGATCAAAACACACTGGGCCAACAGTCAGCCTGCAGCTATCTGGTTAGTTGTATGGAGTTTTCTTCCTGAAGAACTTGTAATGGAAAAGGTTCATGATCAACAAAACAGTTTCAAAGAACTCGCCAAGGTCATCAAAGAGGTGTTTGTATTTGACAATCCAGCTAAGTCGACCTTTCCTTTCTATGTCTATCACTTCAATGCAATGACAGTATTGGAGAACAAAGAACTCATCACATTTATGCAACATCCACTTGCACATCATCATATTTCACCCAAGCTCATTTTTGAAGAACATTTCACGCAGTAATGATTAACCACTCACGCATATGTATCAAATAGCCAAACCCCTTTTTCTGCTCTGCCAAAGCCCGCTTCATGCTGGTAGTGGTAGTGACTTGGGAGTCGTTGACCTGCCCATCCAACGAGAGCGCCATACTGATTTTCCCAAAATAGAAGGCTCTAGTCTCAAAGGTTCAATCCGAGAGAGATTCGAGCAAGTTTTAGGCGACCTAAAACACAATGACCTCTTCATGACTTTTGGTCCAGAAGACACAGAAGATACCTATGCAGGCGCACTTGGTTTCACAGATGCCCGATTACTTCTTTTTCCTGTCAAGTCGATGCGAGGTGTGTTTGCCTGGATTACCTGCCCAAGAATTCTCAGCAGATTCCGGGAAGATATGAGAATCTGTGAGATCGAGGATGTGCCATCTATTTCTGGTGAAAATCTTGCCGTCAAGGGAAACAAGCTCTATCTGAGAGAAGGAGATGATCGCATTGTTCTCGACACCTCTACTTTCCACATGAAAAAGGACAGCGAAAAACTTCAAGCCTGGAGCAAATGGCTGGTCAATCATCTTTTTGGAGATGATCCCCAGGGGTACTGGGCAAAAAAAATGGAAACAGACATTCTGGTTCTCTCCAATGATGATTTCACGGATTTTGTCAAACTCTCTACGGAAGTCATCACACGGACCAAGATTGATAATCTGACTGGAACAGTAGAGGATGGGGCCTTATTTACGGAAGAGTATCTGCCTGCTGATTCAGTCATGTATTCCCTGATTTTGGCCAGCCCAGTTTTTCCAGGAACCAAAGAAGAGAAAAAAAGAAGACGCCTCAACAATGAATCCTTTAAAGCTGAAGATGTCATGGACTTCTTTAAAACAACGCTAACCAACAAAGCCAACAATCGAATCCAAACAGGGGCCAACGCTACCCTTGGCAAGGGACTCATCCAAACAGTATTGGGCTAATTCAAACAAAAACGATCCTATGGCAAGCAATCGAAATAAATTGGAACATGGCCGAGCCTCTGTTGCGATGGTTCATGCAGAAGCTGCGAGACAGGCTGGCAAACTCAAAGAGTATGCAAGTCTGGCCAAGCGTACTCCTATGCTCATCAAAACAAATGGGCTTGGGGCTGCCCTTGCTTTTATCAAAGCCAAACGCAATGCATCTGACAAAAGTCGTAATGAGCATCGGATGCTCTATGAAGATCTCAAAAGCTGGTTGGCTGATCAGCGCTGCCCGCTTCCACTTCCCCCAAATACAGGAGATTTGGTTGCATATCTAATCGAGTTAGATTCCCCAGACTATCGAGCCTATACCCTTGAGACATTGGCATATCTGACCTGGGTGCGTCGATTCTCTGAAGGCCTCTCAAAAGACTAAGATTATGAAAGGTATACTGCGATGCAAAGGTTCCTCAAAGTGGTTCATCATCCATGATGAATCAGGAAAAAGATACGATGTCCCAAAAGAATACAAAAGTGGTCTTAATCGGGACATCCATCAGAAAAAACCCTGCGAATTTGAACTGGAAAACAAGAAGGTCATTCTACAAACCGTAGATGGTAAGCCCATCCAGATAGATGACTCGATTCAGAAGGAAAAAGAAGAAAGAACGCGGAGGCAAGAACAAAGAAGAGAACGAGAAAGAAGGGAAAGAGAAGCAGCACAAGCAGCACAAGCAGCTCCTCAACAGCATAGACCCCGCCATCAAGCGGATTGGCTCTTCAATCGAAATCAACAGCATACCAAGTTGCCCAAAGATACCAGGGCAGCCATCCAGGGCCTGGATGAAGAGATAGACAACTTTTCCATGAGACTGAATACCATGGCCCAATTTCCGCCAGATGAGAGAAAAGGCTTAGCAGTCCTGTACCGCAAAACAAGGAGAACACGTGATCGCAATGCCACCCATCTTAGTCATCTTCCGATCAGCGGAGAGGTCAATTATGGGGATCTACCCTGGCAATCTATCTGTGAACGAACTGCTATATCCGCAGAGGCCATTTGCAAGTCTGACAAGCTAAAGAAGCAACCCTTTGAAATACCACTTGCTTCTAGTGTCATCACTGGTCTTGGAGGTGTCTCCGTCTTCGAGACAGGCATCACCCTGCATCACACCTATGGAATTCCTTATCTACCAGCCAGTAGCCTAAAAGGCATTACCCGCAGTTGGGTCATCTTCTCAGAGT
This sequence comes from Bacteroidota bacterium, assembly GCA_039029315.1. Classification (GTDB taxonomy): domain Bacteria; phylum Bacteroidota; class Bacteroidia; order J057; family J057; genus JBCCCJ01. The sequence continues at coordinate 27,516 of JBCCGK010000128.1, forward strand.
TTGACAATAAAGAATGGGAGGCCATTCGGGATCAGGGATTTTGTGATCTTTTTGGCTGTCCAGACAAAGTAGCAATCTACAATATAGAGACAGGGAAAAAAACAGGAAAACAGGCTGAATCCTGGTATCAGCAACATGAACCCAAAGAAGGAGGCAGTCGCCAGGGCAAGATTTGCTTCTTTGATGCCTATCCGGAAGGACCACCGAAGATCAAGGAAGACGTGATGAATCCGCACTATCCTAAGTATTACCAACACGAAAGTGCCCCAACAGACTTTCAAAATCCTGTTCCGATTCCATTTCTTGTGGTGGATCAAGGAAGATTCCAGCTTCTTGTCGGAGAAAGAAAGGGGACCCAAAGCAAGGGCCAATGTGTAATTGGAACATCCGAATTCGGCAGCATGGTGGATGCTGCCTTTCAATTCCTCACCCAAGCCCTCACCCACCACGGCATAGGCGCCAAAACAGCCGTCGGCTACGGATTCATGCGATCGACCAGATAAACAGCTGACAACCAATCCATTAACCAACAATCCCCCGCTCCAAAAACCTGCGAAAGTTCAAAAAATCATCAACTCCCTCATTTCCAGCCCCTTAGCAATTTGGGGCTGGATTTTTTTATGTCTTCTATCTTCGCACATGCCATTTTTGGCCCTTCATCAGCAAGCTTTTGCGAAAGTAGGCCATTTTTGTCCCTCCTAAGTCCCTGATAATCAGCACCCATTTTTTTGCTATGTTCGCAACATCTCAGCTTTCGAATTTTTTTTGAAGATGTTGCGAAAGTCCAATCAACAATAATCCACTAATTATCAACCCATTAGTTTTTTCAAAGCTCCCGTCACGGCAGTTTGGCATTATGCATTCCAGACTTGTTGCGAAGGTAGAGGCATAAGTTTGTGAATCTCAGGGGCTTTGCGTAGATTTATGACATCTGACAGGCTAGCGCAAACATCTTAAATTACTGAGGATGAATGCCTTGTCGGGACCGACAGCCCTGCGGGGTATTAAGACTTCGATAGAGAAATAGTCTGAGTTCAGTTCACTTGCACTTGTCGGGACCGACAGCCCTGCGGGGTATTAAGACGTGTTGGTCAGTTGTTTTTTAGCTGTATTTTGCATTTTACTTGTCGGGACCGACAGCCCTGCGGGGTATTAAGACGATAGAGGGCATAAATGTAAAGACTCTAGTTTCATCAGGCCTTGTCGGGACCGACAGCCCTGCGGGGTATTAAGACATGATAACGAGACGCAGAATCTCTGTCTTGTATATAAACTTGTCGGGACCGACAGCCCTGCGGGGTATTAAGACCAAGGCTCGGCAGGAGAGCGTCTATGACTTTTATGAAGCTTGTCGGGACCGACAGCCCCGCGGGGTATTAAGACCAATGGGTTTTCCGCTGACGGCATAGAGTACAGGTTTTCTTGTCGGGACCGACAGCCCTGCGGGGTATTAAGACGAAAAAGAGTGTAAAAAGTGCAAATAATTTCATAGGGACTTGTCGGGACCGACAGCCCTGCGGGGTATTAAGACAATCTGTACGGGATCCCTATGCAAAGCCTCACCTAAACCTTGTCGGGACCGACAGCTCTGCGGGGTATTAAGACTTTTCAATGACTCCCTTGGTAATCTCTACCTTCACACATGTACTTGTCGGGACCGACAGCCCTGCGGGGTATTAAGACATAATCTCCCAAATCGTCTGCAAGGGCCCCGGATCATTGACTTGTCGAGACCGACAGCCCTGCGGGGTATTAAGACTTTTCTGGCCATATTTCTAGGCCTTGTTCTCCTTGGAGAACGCTTGTCGGGACCGACAGCCCTGCGGGGTATTAAGACATTCTCCTTGCTATGAAAAAATTTTGGCAATCATTCACTTGTCGGGACCGACAGCCCTGCGGGGTATTAAGACAACCCGAGAAGGATCCAGAAAAAATGTTTCATTCGTTTTATTGTCGGGACCGGCAGCCCTGCGGGGTACAAAAACCAAAGTCCAGGCCTATTCCTTATAGCATATGGACTCATTTTGGCAAACCTGACCAAAAATCCAAATAAAAACCTAATAATCAGATCATTACATCTCCTCTAGCGACCATAAAATCCTGCGAAAGTAGAATTTTAAGATTAAAACCCTCATATTCAACAACTTATCTCAAATCGGCCTATTTTCAAGTCGATTTTTTTTGCCTTCTACTTTCGCACATGCGATTTTTGACCCTTCGCCGGAGTACTTTTGCGAAAGTAGGCCTATATTGCCCCTCCTAAGTCCCTGATAATCAGCACCCATTTTTTTGCTATGTTCGCAACATCTCAACTTTCGAATTTTTTTTGAAGATGTTGCGAAAGTCCAATCAATAATAATCCACTAATTATCAAGTCATTATCTTTTTCAAAGCTCCCGTCACGGCAGTTTGGCATTATGCATTCCAGACTTGTTGCGAAGGTAGAGGCATAAGTTTGTGAATCTCAGGGGCTTTGTGTAGATTTATGACATCTGACAGGCTAGCGCA
>JBCCGK010000129.1:0-29123 GCA_039029315.1 Bacteroidota bacterium
ACTTATTTTTTGTACGCGTATTTTTTCCTCATTCTGCGGCTTTTTTTGTTCCCATAGCACCACTATGAGAACAAAAAAGGGCCTTGACTGAGAAAAAAATACCCCATAAAAATTCTCAGCACAGATTCCAAAACAGTCTCTGAGTGCCTCTGTGTTCAATCTAACGCAGGTTGTCCACTAACCAACTTTTACCACTTCTATCTCAAATTCGAGCACAGAATTGGCGGGAATCGGCCCCATGGCTTGTGGCCCATATCCCAAAATGGAAGGAATCAACAAGGTGCCTTTGCCACCTTCACGGAAAAGCGCGATGCCTTCATCCCATCCCCGGATGACACGTCCCTGTCCCAGACCAAAGGTGATGGGTTGTCCACGACCAATGGAGGAATCAAATACTTGTCCATCGAGCAGTTTGCCTGTATAGTGGACACTGACAGATTTGCCAGCTTCGGCCTGTGGCCCTGTTCCTGCTGTCTCGATATGATAATGAAGCCCGTGATCCGTATGCTGGAATTCCTTGCCTGATTTTTGGGCATGATCCTGAATCAGCATGAGGTCAGTTCTGAATTGCTGATGAAGGGCTTCCCGCATTTTGTCCTGCTCTTTTTTCTGCTCGGCTTCATGTGTTGCCTGATCGATGATTTCCAGCAGTTCAATCTCAAAAATCAATCCTGCATTGGGGGGAATGGCATTGCCGGCTCCACGAGCTCCATATCCGAAATCCGGACTTAGGTACAACTTCCCTTTGCCACCGGGGGCGAATAGGGGAATTCCCTGATCCCAGCCTTTGATGACCTGTCCTTGTCCGAGTTGGAAGGTGAAAGGCTCTCCTCGATCTACAGAAGAGTCAAACTTGCTTCCATCCAAGAGGTAGCCAGTGTAATGGACTTTGACATATTGTCCGGCGGTTGGTTTTGCCCCGCTTCCCTGCTGGGAGACAGTATAAGCGATTCCTTCAGGAGAGGTCAGATATTGGATGCCTTTTTCGGCAAGATAGGTTTCAATAACGTTCATTGTGATGCTTGAATAAATGGTACTATATCACTCTTGCCGATTCAGATATTTGAGTGCTTCCCGGCGACTGAGGGCAGGCAACTCATGTGTCTCGACAAAGGTGCGAACGAGTTCAGCTTCGAATTTGCTATATTGCCGCAACGCCCATCCGATGGCCTTTTGGATAAAAAATTCTTTGGAACCAGCACATTGTAGGCAATATCTTTTGAGCAATTCCCAATCTGTTGCCTGCTTGTATTTGAGTTGAAATAAGAGCGCGGTTCGTTGCAGCCACATATTGCCAGACTGTATATAGATCTCGGTGCGGGATTGAATCATCTCTGGATGTCGCTGAAAGCATGTTCCGACCAGTGTTCCGGCCAGCATGTCTACAGTATCCCACCAGGATTTGTTGACAATCAGAGCTTCGTAGAGATCGAGATGTGAGAGAGGTGCAGATCGTTGGTACCTGATCAGAAGATCAATGGCTGTGTGTTGGAATTCCCGTTCAGGAAGTGCCCACATCTCTCTTACCAGATTTTCCGGGACAGTGCGATCCTGTTTCCCGACTTCCTTGATAAATTCCTTCGCCAATGCTCGTCTTTTGCCCGCCTTGATTCCCAGGAATGCGAATTGATCCTTCAAATATGCTTTCATGCTGGCAGCTTCTCCAGGGTCAGCATGGGCATGAAAAGAAGTATGAAGGGGGATCAATAATGGGTGCATAGGTGATATTCCGCGCAATTTACGCAGATCTTGACCCAAAATAAAACCAGCAAGTTGTTCACTTGCTGGTTCAACCCGTAAATCTGCTATGATTTTAAGACCTAAACTTGCTTTAAGCACCTTTATGACGAAGCCAAAATGGAAAGGTCACAGGGAGAGGTGATTTTTTTTGAGAAATCTTTTTTCATCCTCAATACTTTTCTCAAATCCCCCCCCTCTCCACAGCCTCCTTACCTTCTTTTCCGGCCTTTGTATGTGTCATGCAGGCCCTCCCCATTTAGAATGTTTCCAATACATTTGTCAATTCTTGATTCCCGGGTTTTCGATTGTTTAGGGGCTGAAAAATAGAGGATGTATCCTCTTTGTCGGCCTGGTGTCAGGGCCTCAAAAGCGGATGTTAAGAGGGGATCTTGCTCGAATCTTCTGTGTAGCTCTTCTGGGATAGGGTCGGGATTCTTTTGAAAATGGACCGTTAAGCCTGCTTTTTCGACTTCAATGGCTTCAAAGATGATGGTTTTTATCTCATCTTCTTTCTTCAAAATCTGCTCCCTACCGGTAAATGTGAGCAAACGGGCTGCTTGAGCGTTTTTGCCGGGTTTCACGAGCAGCTTATTGTCGTTACTCAAGAGGGATCCCTTGAAGAAGCTGATGGCGCAGTATTCTTTGAAGGCACTGATCAAGAGCACATTTTTCTTTTGGAATGTGTAGCAAGGGACGCCCCATTTTGCTTCTTCGACCAATCCGCAATCCCAAACGATCCTTCTCAACTCATTTAGTTCCCTGATCCAGCGATGGACTTTACAATCTGGGGTGCCACCAAGGGGGCATCGCCCGCAGCCTTCTAGCAAATATGTCTCGACTTGATCGGTCATGGATGCAGATTTAGAAACTGTCTTGATTTCTCTTTTACCTAAGTAAATTTGGCTTTTTGGAACCTGAGTGCGTCATTTTTTCTCGAAAGACCTCGATATTCCTCAAAAAAATTCCTTCTCAGAACCCAAAATCCTGCTTTCTTCAGACAAAAACCAAAATCAAGACAGTTTCTTAGTCTCAATTATTGGCAAGCCAAATAGTCATACATGTTCAACAAAAGATATCTATCCTGATTGAGACAATACTGAAACGGCTCCTTGATAGACTCTTCTCCTTCAGCTGTACTGGCAACATCAACAAGGAGAGTCAAATTCTCTGACAAAGAAAATCCAGCGGGTCAAGGCTTGGCTACACATCGACAACAAGCTTGTAGCCCACCCCGCGAATGTTGACAATTTTCACGGATGGATCGGCTTCAAGTTTCTTGCGCAATTTTGAAATGAAGACATCCAGCGTTCTGCCAACATAGCTGCCTTCATCTCCCCACACCCGATTGAGAATCACCTCTCGCTCGATGGTTGAGTTGACATCATTGTGGAGCAACAGCAGAAGATCTGCTTCTTTGCTCGTTAGCTCTATTCGTTCATCTCTCATCACCAATTCTGAATTTCGCTTATCAAAATGAAATTCGCCCAGGGGAATCAGATTGGTGTCGATGTGGGGCTGACTTCTTTTTTTCCAGAAAACTACGCAGCCCATGATGATGAGCATGAAGAGTCCCAGGATAGAAATATAGTTTAGCTGTTTTGATTTGCTTTGCGATCCTTCCGAAGGATCGGTGCCAGAAACATGAAAGGCGGATGAGATCGAGGGGGACGCGTTCGTTTCGGATGTCTCTACCAGCGTAAACAACAGTTGGTAACATGATTTAGGCACTTTTCTACCAATACAGGGAGTCATATTCCCTTGATCCTGGATATACATTCGGTAACTATGGACCACTTCCCCTGTTTCGCAGGCATGTACGGCCATGAAATAGTTAAGATTCATGCCTGCTGTTCGGATGACATCCTCAACGGTTAATGCAAGTTCTCCCGGATCGAAAGCAAATTCTGTATCGAATAGAATTCTGTATCGATCTTCCTCTTTTTCGATGGGCAATACACGAGAGACACTATCTCCCGAATTGAGGAGAACCTGATGTCCAATCATTCGCAAGACTACTTCTAGCTGTTGCTCGTTTTGGATGTCATGAGCCTGACTGATGGAAGGAGCCAGCAGGAAACTTACAAGGACAATCAATAAGAGGCTAATAAGCTTGGATCTCATCTGTCAAATTTACTTGAATCTTGTATAATAAGGCATAATTTACACAAGATTTACATCTTTTTACAGTCAATCTTGGGAATGATTGTCTTGTGATGGAGTGTAGTTATTTGATCTTTTGCGAAAAACCATGTCATTGTTTTTTGTTTTGCCATTTTATTGTACTTTTGTGGAGCGAGTCTGTTCCATTTCTATTAACCATCACTTAGAAGAAAGCAATTTACTCCTCAGTATTGCTGTTTTTCTTCAATTGATCTAATAAATACTGCAATCTGCTAGATTGCTTCATTCAAAAAGTGAGTTCCATGAGCATCAATGGACAATTGACACGTTTTTCCCGAGAGGAATTGGTTTTAGGTAGGAAAGCCAGAGAGCGCAATGACATCAATCGGTCTCTGGATCATTTGGAAAAGATCTTGAAGGATCAATTGAGGGATGAGGTTCAATCATTCCTTCGCTTTGGCTCTTACACCCGTAATACCATTTTGCCTAGACAATATGATCCGGGATCAGACATTGATCTGATGGTGGTGATGAATACAAAAGATCGGGAATTACAGCCAGGAACTTATCGAAAAAAGCTTCTGGATGTTATCAGTCAGGCCTATCCCAACTCTTTGTCTCAAAAGGATTTCCCTGCAGTTAAATTAGAGTTGAAGTCTATCAAATTTGATTTGGTACCTGCGGTGTGTGAGACGTCTTGGTGGGGAAGCAAGACATATTATATTCCAGACGCTAGAGATACTTGGCAAGAGACAGTGCCAAACGATATCAATGAGAAGTTAGGGCAAGTCAATGAGGCAATAGGGGGCAATATATTTCGGAACGTCATCAGATTGTGTAAGCATTGGAATTCAACCAGATCCAGACCAAAATTACCTTCTTATTTAATGGAAAAGAAGATCCTTAATCTGAGTGCATGGTTTTACTGGAAAAATACATATGAAGGATTTATGGATTCCTTGGATTTAGTTGCAGGAGATCAAGCGGGTGTTCGGGATGCAATGAGATGGATTCGGGAATATGAAGGGAATGGATGGCGCGAACCCAATGAAGCCAAACAATTACAATGGTTGAGGAAATTGTTGCCAAAATTAGGATGAATGAACTTCGACACTCTTCTTGGCATTTCTCAGAATATTTCCGAACATCACAATTTTATTGTTGGATGATTTTTCTGTGCAAGAAAATCATACTTATTTTCAATGCTTATCAATGAATTCCACATGGCTGACAAGATAACAGATTTTACCAATCGACTGTTGGAGTTGGTTGGGAAAGATCAGATTGATGATACGATCAAAATACTTCAACAATTGTTCAAAAACAGCCCAACATATACTGAGTTGATCCTTCACTCGGCTAGATATCACAGCATTATCAAAGATGTTCATCTTGGGCTTCTCAATCCACAAGAAAGTCAAGGAGAAAAAACAAAAATTCGACAGGCTTTGATTTATATGATCAACGAACTGAAAGAAAATGTGCAAAATGATCGGACGCTGATAACTGAAATAGAATCTTTTATTGACCAACATCAGGAACAATTGAAGAAAGAGAATTCAGGAATCAACGGACTCCGAAATGACCTATATACAAGACAAGTGGAACCAGGGTATGTCAAGCTATTGGCCGCCCAAAAGCAGATCTACATTGAAGGAAAACGCATCAAGGAGATCATATTCTTCGCAAGTTTATTCACTGCTGTTATCTTCCCAATCCTACTAAAATATTTCCCTAATCATGAGCCAGCCATTGGAATACTTGGTGGACTGATATCTATAGCAGCTGCATATTTATTACCTGCCATTCCTTCCAAAAAAGCCGCTACTGCGGCAAATATTCAGGAAGAGTTTGATACAAAACTTTACAAAATGGAATGGAATCAATCATTGGCAGGAAATAAAGTAAGTAAACGAGAAATCGAGCGAGCAAATAAACGCCTGAAGGACCGTAGCAATATTGACGATAGTCCATGGTATCAAGACTATCGAAACATGGAACATTCTCAGGCAGTATTGCATTGTATGCAAGAGAATTTGTATTGGGACAGGAAACAGAAGATGAAATATGCCACCTTTTTGGGCATTGTCGCAAGCTGTCTATTTGTATTGGGATGGATCTGGGGGTTTGAGATATTGGAGTTGCATCATCTAGAATATTTAGCCGGAGTGTTCTTTCCATTTTCTGGATTCCTGATGTATCTGATACAGACCATTTGGCGATCTCATGCTTCAAGTATAGGAGGGATGCAGAAAGAATCTTCTGCCCAAATTCTCAGTGAAAAATATCAGGGAACTCCATTTCCAATTCCAGACACAGAACTTAGGAACCTCCAGGATGCCATCTATACATCTCGCAAAACGGGAGACCTTGTCCCAGAATGGTTCTACAATTTGTTCAAAGAATCCCATGAATCTGCATTGGAAGATACGGCAAGCGACCTCAACCAATAATCTTTTCCTACTATGCCATTTCACCATACCTTTTCCCTCAAACAGCATACACCCATCATCCATTTCCAGTATGGAGAAGAAGGAGCGAGTCTCCGACCGACGGAGCTGAAACCCAAGTTGGATGCCTATATCTTCGAGCAATTGTCTGACGATATTCCGATGTCTTGGAGGGTGGGTAAACAAAAAGCTGAACACCCTGCCCTCGATTACAAGCTTCGCATCATGCTGACAGGCAAAAAAACCTATCGCATGATTACCCAAAGAGATAATATTCCGATGTTTTTTGGGAATATGGGAAATGATTATTCTCAGAAACCCAAAGCGCTTGTTAGGACGGAAAAGCCTGTAGAGGTACAAATCCTTTGTATGAATCCAGACTTGATGGAGACCGTGATGGCGGCCTTTCCTGGCTTCATTGCCAGAACCAACTTTGGGACACGTCAGAATAAGGGCTTTGGTAGTTTTTCGCTTTGGGATGAGAAGAAAGAAACCCTTTATGATTTGTCTGAGGTATTGCCCAAAACACCCTATCTCTCTGTGCGAACGACTGACCTCAATGCCATCCTCACAGTAATCAATTACTATTTTCAACGCCTCAAATCCGGGATTAATTATCGCAATCATTATGAGAAGGGCTTTCTCAGACAGTATCTGGACAAACATGCTTCCTATGTCTGGGAAAAACGCTGGCTCAAAGAGACCTTTGTCGGTGGCCTTTCTCCAGATAGCCGAACAGAATATTTTGCAAGAGCCTTGCTAGGCATGCCGGGTTCTTTTTCCTTCAAGCCAAATAGGAATGGAAACAGGCCACCGTATCCACAAAATACAACAGACATCACTGTCGAAGGAAAAACAAAGGGAGACAAAGAAATCGCCCGAATCAAATCCCCGATTACTTTCAAGCCGATTATCTATGATAGAGAATGCAGGATTTATGTTGTGAGTCGAGAATTCAATGAAGAGGAAAAAAAGCAGTTGGACAAGCAACTATTTGAATTTTCCCATGCTCAAACAAAAGCAAGTCTGGGCCTCCCCCCCAAGGAACAATTTTTCTCCCTGTCTGATGTGATCAGAAAATACCATGAACACTTGGGCAATCGATTTGAAGCGAGAGATTTTTCAGGTCGAGTTCGACAAACAGTAACCATCCATACACCCCAAAACGCATGAAAACCTATCTCGCTATCACACTTGGACCGATCTTTAAGACCCTGATTCGACAGCGTCGGACACGATCCATTTTCTCTGCCAGTTATCTGTTCTCCTACATCATGCGAGAACTCATGAAACAACTGATTGAGCAGGATGCCGATTGCGCAAACAATATTCTCACCCCATCGGCCAACTTTCTGGATCACGATGACTATCGCCATATCGGTTGTGGCATCTATTCAGATCAACTCATCATGGAAGGGAAAGCAGGCTCTCTTGAGACATTTGAACGGGCAAGAGGTGCAACGATCGAACATCTGTTAGAAGCTTTTGGTACAGAAAGTCTCAAGAGCAGAGGATATTTGGAACAGTATCTCAAGATCTACGCAATCGAAGTTGAGATGGAACCCAATGACCAGACTTTCAAGACCATCAAACGTTATCTGGATCAGGTGGAGTTGTTTGAAAATTTTCCCATCGGGCCTGATGAAGATCTATTGCAGTCGTTTTTTCATCAGAAGTCTGGACACTTCATCTTTGAAGATGCTTTCTCGCCAGATTCAGCCAACAAGGGTGAGCGATTTGATACACTAGCAGAAATTGCCACCCGAACATTTGCACGTTTAGATTCAGAAGAAAAAAGAAAGGAATATAGCCAAATCATTTGGGAAGAGATTGTCAGGCACATTCTCAAACCCCAAACAGAAGAAACAGAGGAAGAGGTGGACCAGTTTTATGAAAAGCTGGAACAAGCCTTCCCCGAAGAATATCGCGACTATCACAAGTACATCGCGATCGTCAATGTGGATGGAGATAGCTTTGGCAACTATATTGCAAGCTTTGGGGGAAGCAAGGAGCAATATCAGACTTTCTCAGATAGTCTGTTTGCCTTCGTCAAGGAGGCCAACCGATTAATCAGAGAGTATGGAGGCACACCTGTCTACATTGTGGGAGATGATATGCTCTTTTTTGCGCCTGTGGCTTGTCTCAATGCAGCGACTGATCAGTTTGAGACAATTTTTCATTTGGTCAACACATTGGATAAGGAATTCTTTCGACATTTTCCTGCCGAAAAACATACGCCAACCTTATCGTATGGGATCTCGATTTCCTATCACAAATATCCTATGAATGAAGCCTTGATTGAGTCTTATGGCTTGCTGGATCAAGCAAAAAACAAAGGGGTTCATCAGGAACGGAAAAAACATCCCAACAAAAATGCCATCGCCTTCAAGATTCTTAAGCATAGTGGGCAGTTTTTCGAAGCAGTGATCGCCAAGGACAAGCCAGGTGAGGACAAGCGGGATAAAACCGTCTATCAACACTTCCTCGGATTGTTGGATGCACACATCACTGGAAATTCCTTCATCAACTCGCTCACACATGGGATGGCCTTCTTTCAGGATATTCTTGTGCGCTTGCTTGTAGAGGACAAAGATGCTGAATCGGTACGCAATCTTTTTGCCAACAACCTCAATGAGGGTATTCACAATCTAAATCGATCATTCATTGATGCTGTGGTGGAATTCGTAATTGCGGTCTTTGCACACCAGCGGGATCTGGACCAAAAGAATCCAAAGGTCTACCAATGCTATGATGGCTCTTTGTCTGAAACGGACAAGGCAGACAAGCGCATCGAAGCCATCGGCAAAGATGGATTGGCCATCATCTATTCCACTTTGCGATTCATCCATTTTATTCGATCAAGTCGAACCCAAGCAATCTCAGAACATGCCTGATAAACCTTATACTCATTTCGTCCGGTTATTTCCCCAAGGCAATTACTTCTTTGGGAACGAAAACTATTCTGATAGTGAACAAAGAGCCTTCTATTTCCAGAAGTCTCGTGCATTTCCTCAGCAGACGACTTTGCTCGGACTGATTCGTTATCAGCTCTTGCTACAAAATGATATGCTTGTTCCTGAGAAAGGACGAAAACGAATTGCCTCCAACAAAGCGGCTGCCTTGATTGGAGACACGAGCTTTGCCCCGCTTTCCAGAGAGAGCAGCGAGATTCCTAGTTTTGGTGCCATAGAGGCAATATCGCCTGTTTTGTTGGTGCGAAACAATGGGAGTCAATATGCACCATTTCCCGCATTTAAAGATTGGGAAAAAGATGAAAACAAATGGTCTGTGAGTGAACATACATTCCATGTGCCTGCTCTCAAAGAGAGTCCCCCCAAACTACGTGCATCTTTGAGCAAGACCAATTACTTAAATTCTTTTCCTCAATGGGGAGCCTACGATGTAAAAAAGGATATCGAATGGGGATTTCGGAATCTGGAAGATGGAAGTTTCTTGCCATATGGAGCTGTATTCGAAACAACAGAACCGCAGATAGGCATTTACAAAACCCAAAAACTCACACATCGTCAGAAGAAGGATCGGAGAGAACGAGAAGGTTTTTTCAAGATGCACTTCCAAAGGATGAAAAAAGAATATGGATTCGGATTCTATCTACGGCTTGATCTGCTCCGACTTGATCCGCTCCAGAAGATTCAACTTGAATCGCAGGCAGCAGTGATCATTGGTAAAGAACGGTCCGTATTTCGGATGGAGGTAGAGGAGGTGGGGAATGTCCTGGCTCCATTGCCATCTTTACAGCCGTCATTCACCTCTGGAAATCGGATTTGGCTGGCAGGTCCTGCTCGTCTGGACCTCTCCAGGGTGTATGAATTCTGCCAGACTGTGGTCTCGCGAGAAATTAGTTTTAGATGTATACAAACATCTGTTCGCAATACGAACAACTATCACGGAAAACTGTCGCGACAAAAACAGCAGGCTAGCCCATTCCTGAGCCAACGATATAATTTGCTGGACGCAGGAAGCTTGTTGGTGTTGAAAACGTCTCTTTCTCAGGACGAGCAGGATCGCTTCTCAGAGATATTGGCTGACCCTGTTTTTTCTTCTATCGGATACAACCATTATTTGACTTATTAATCAACCACTCAATATGTCTTTTCTCACACGTATATATCGCATTACTGCCTGTACCAACCTGCATGTTGGAAGTGGCAAACAGAGTTATGGCATCATCGACAATCTTGTGCAGCGAGATGCCGTCAGCAATTTGCCCGTAATCAATGGTTCCAGCTTGAAAGGAGCCTTAAGAGAATATTTTACATTTCACCTGACAGATCCCGAACATAGTATGATTACCTATATTTTTGGTAAGGATACTACTGACAGGGAGAAGCAAGGCGACAAGAATCAGGCAGGAAACTACCTCTTTTTTGACAGCCATTTGCTGAGTTTGCCAGTGCGAAGTAATCAGCTTCCGTTTATGCGCACAACGACTGCCTCTGTGATGAAGCATTTTCAGGATACGCTTGAATACAGTCAGGTGAAATTAAAAGAACAGGAGCAAACAGCTGTCTTGAAACAATTGACAGATCTGAAAGTCGATTCCGCAAAGCATTTTATAGAAGAATTGGAAGAAGCAGATGTCTTTTTGGAGGACTTTGATAAGTCAGCCGAGTTTGAATCATCAGTCCAATCCGCTACACTTTCCTCCATTGTTGGGGAGTCTTTGGCCTTATTGAAGCATACACCTTTTTCAGAACTATGTAATGATCACCATCTGCCTGTCATTGCACGCAACAGCTTGGTTGATGGCAGAAGTGAAAACCTTTGGTATGAACAAATTGTCCCACGACAGACTGTCTTTTTTACCAAAGTTATGGTGCCTATAGATGAAAAAAATTACCTGGAGGAGTTTGAAAAGTATCTGACTGGAGAGAAAAAGCAATTGGTGCAAATAGGGGCGAATGCAAGCATTGGGCAGGGATTCTGTCAGTTTTCATCCATTGATATCGAACCAATAAAGCAGGAGGCATGAAACGGAAATTACAACATTTGATTCCCAAAGCTATCGAGACGATCAAGTTGGTTGGAATTCCTAAAACCAAGGGAAGCATCACTTCAGTCTCTGGCACATATCATGGGTTCATTGCCTCTTTTGGGGCTGGTATCGTACAAGCCGGAGTTCTTCCAGCCGTCATTTTTTTTGAAAATTCAGAAAGAGATGGCGCCGATGGTGCTGACAAATACCGAATCACTCAAGCACTTTATTGTCTAATGAAGTGGGAGAAGGAGAAGAAACCAGTTGGGAAACAACCTGATCAACACGCTTTGAGTGCGTATATCATTTCTAACAATCTGCAAGACAACAGCCGTTTTCTTGATCAATTAACTACCTATGCTGTTGCCCTTAAAATTGCTATGCGAACCTTCAAAAAACCTTGATCATGAACACACCCAATCTTGGCTGGCTGTATTATAAAGAGTATTACTACGACTTTGATTTTAAGCGGACTGGTGCAAATGCAGACGCTTATCAAGAACGCTTTTTTCGCAATAAGCATTCCCGCATTCGTAGCCAGAAGCTGGATCGACAATCACTCCAATGGCTCAAGTTGCCAGTGGAAGATATGCTATCCCAGCAAGACATTCACGGGCTTCAGCTACAGACGATCTATCCTGGATTTGCCTCCGGCCTGGGATTGATTCATGAAACTGGTTCGATGGGCGAGAGCAAGCTGGGCATGGCCTTTGATCATGTGACGGGGATTCCCTACCTGCCGGGTTCGTCTGTCAAAGGAGCATTGAGAGCGGTATTCCCTCAGCAGGTGCTATCCACCAAGCAGCCAGAATTGGACGTAGATAGCATAGCAGATCGACGTCGATTTATATATGCCTTGCTAGAATCAGTCCTGGAGAAGTCAACCAATGACCTTTCTCAAGCCCGAGATGAACATTTGACTGCTCGGGCCATTTCGGAGGAAGTTCAGTTGGAGCTAGAAGACGATTTTGTAGATCTTCTGGAACGAGAGCTCTTCGATGGCACGCAAGTGGAGATGTCTACAGAAGAAGGATCTCCTGGTCTGATTCACAAGGCACGAAGTACATATCATCGTGACCTGTTCCTGGATGCATTTCCGATGGAGAGTCTTGCTCATGAAGGTCGATTTCTTGATTTTGACTTCATCACTCCCCATAAGCGACCATTTGCCAATCCGGTTCCGATTATGTTTTTGAAGATTCTTCCAGAGGTCCTTTGGCAGTTTTCGTTCAAATTGGAAGATGGACTGCTCACAGGGCAACAAAAACTCAAGCTATTCGAACATATTCTGACCTATAGTGGCGCGGGCGCCAAGACTCATGTGGGGTATGGTCAATTCAAAACACCAGAACCTCCCAGAGTCTTCATGGAGGGAGAAGAATTACAAGGCAAGATCTCAATATCGAGGGATCAATACGCCAGTAATCGCTTTACCGTTTATGTCGAGGATGCCAATTGGGAGAAAACCCTGCAGGTCAAGGAGAACCTCTTTCGGCAGCTGACCGATGGCAATACCTATACATTTCGAGTCAGCAAACTCAATGAAGATGGGTCAATCAGAAGTGTCAAATTGGTTCCACCCAGCAATCAGCCTAATCGTTCCGGACGGAAGCGGCGGTAATGAATAGAAAAGAGTCAATACCTTAACATTCAATCAAATCCTCAACTAAACCTCTCATGACTTCTATTATCCTTCCTACCTTAACCGTCCGTTTTTCTCTCCCTCTACAGCCGCATCAGATTCCTCAATGGAGGGGAGCAGTCGCTGAAGCCGCAGGAGATGACCTCTTTCACAATCATAACAATAGGCCGGATGAACCCATTTTGGTTGGAGAAGGTCAGCTTGGTGTTGGAGTGCTCCTGGAAACCATCAGAACCTCAAAAAAATATCATTATCGCCTGCCGCTTATCCAATATCGGGTGATCGATGGGCAGGCAGGGATTTTCGCGATTGGAGAAGGCGTTCCGATCCTTCGTCGCTGGTTGCTCAGTCATGAAGAACAGATTCGGGTTGGAGGGAAAGTGGTTGCCTTGATGATCGATGGCATGCAAGAGCGCAAATATCAGGTCCGTATGCTTCCGGAGATGCGGACCTATCGCCTGATGGATTATCTGCCCTTCCACGCAGAGAATTACCTCAAATGGCAGCAGGCCGATGATCTGATTGAGCGAATTCAACTCCTTCAAAATACCCTCACAGGCCAGATTCTTGGCCTGACCAAAGGCCTTGGTTTTTGGCTGCCTGAGCGACTGGAGCTTAGAATTTTGACTATTCGCAAGACGCGCAGCCTGAAGGTGCATGGCACTCAACATCTGGGCTTCAACCTGATTTACAAGGCCAATATTGAGTTGCCTCCGAATATCGCGATTGGACGATCTGTCTCACATGGGTTTGGGACACAACGACCTGTCCGTGGAAATCCTGACACTCCCAATCCCCACTTGTAGCTAGCGCCCTACATCATGGGAGTCTCACAGGCATCCAATCCAATTCCGGCGAAATTTACTAGAATTTACATGAGGTTTACATCATTTTACAGTTGAGTGTGCAATGGCAGCATTGATCCCCGCTATATTTGACAGAAACTGATTCATAAATATATCAGATATGAAAAATAGCCTAATCATCTTTTGTGCCATCCTTGCCGCATTCTCTGTCATCTCCTGTGGGTCCATGAACCTCGGCCATACTACTGCAGGCCAAGAAGAATTGACTGTCAGCAAAGCCGTCGATTCTGACTATCAACTGATCAGCATCATCAACACCCTGGACATTCCGGATTTGTTTTACAGTGTAGATGCCAGATTTATCACCAAGATCAGCAGGGAGAAACTACATCGAGCAAAGTCTGTCATGGATATTCTTCCCAGGAAAGCTACCCAACCAATAGAAGCATGGCAATCAGTGCGGGTCTCTGTGCTTCAGGACAATGAAGAAACCGATGAAAGCGAGTCTGGACAGAGTGAAGAACTGACTCCCGCTCAACTCTCTCTCCTTCAATCGACAGAGTATGGGTCCAATTTCTACATCAAAGCCGAGTACAAAAGCAAAAATTCTGTTACAGGTATATTGCAAGAAGACTATCTGACCTATTATATCTCTGTAGTCCCGGAAACAGAAGCAGAATATACTGCTGGACCTGATGCCTTGATTGAGTACCTTAAGGAAAACAGCAGAGAAGAAAGGACCTTTATCAGCAAGGACGAGTTGAAACCTGGCCAGCTGAGCTTTACCATTAATCAGAATGGAAACATCGCCAATGTTCAGCTCAACTCATCCTCGGGATACGCTTCCCTCGATCAAAAAATGATGCATCTAATCAACAATTTGCCAGGAAGCTGGAAGCCGGCAACAGATGCTAAGGGAACCACTGTCGAACAGGAACTGGTGTTCTTCTTTGGGTTGCAGGGCTGTTAGAAGCTCGGAAAAATCTTGGTTTTGGAGAGCCCTCTGTAGGAAAGATAGCTCGATATTGCTTTCAAAAGCAGGAAAATCCATTGCGCCGAAAGCAAAAGAACAACAAAACATAGAACACCAAAATGAATCCTTGGCATATTCTCTCATTGACTTATCTCTGGATGGTCCTCGCCCATGTCAACATGAGCCAGGCACAGTCAGGACTTGTGAACCTTTCCCCACAAGACAAACAAATAATTGTTGATTCCATTACCAACAAACTGCTGACTACCTATGTCTTTCCTGAGCTCGCAGCGGAAATGGCTGAAGTGATCCAGGCTAATATGGACAAAGGTGCCTATGAATCCATTCATACTCCATTTGATTTTGCCAATCGTCTGGCGGATGACTTGATCGCGGTGAGCCAGGATAAGCACATCAGGGTCGAATATCATCCGCAGACCCAAGCTGCTCAACCCCAAGGATCCACAGCAGAAGAAAGAGAGACACATCACAATAGGCGCATCGCTCGTCTAACACGTGAGAATTTTGGCTTCAAGGAGCTGAAAATTCTGGAAGGAAATATCGGATATCTTGATTTAAGGAGTTTTGCTGATGTAGAATATGGAGGGCCGACAGCAGTCTCAGCTATGAATTTTCTCAGTAGTAGTGATGCCATCATCATTGATCTTAGAAACAATACCGGAGGGAGTCCCGCGATGATTCAGTTGCTGAGCAGTTACCTGTTTCCCAGCCCTCCGATTCATCTCAATACTTTTTACTGGAGACCTTCTGACAGATACACTCAAACATGGACTTTGCCGCATGTTCAAGGCAAGCGAAGTCCCGAAACTCCAGTATACATATTGACAAGCAAGCGCACCTTTTCCGCAGCAGAGGAATTTAGTTACAATTTGAAGCATCTACAGCGAGCTACCTTAATTGGAGAAACAACAGGAGGAGGCGCACATCCAACCGGAGCTGTCCCGGCAACTGACCAGTTTACCATCTGGGTTCCCTCTGGCAGAGCGATCAATCCCGTCACCAACACCAATTGGGAAGGAACCGGAGTAAGCCCTCATGTGGAGGTTGCTGCAGATCAAGCCCTTGGGATAGCACATGTACAGGCCCTCGAATATTTGATTGAAAAGAATGACGCATCGGAACTGGATTCATACTATCAATGGCATTTGAGCAGTTTGAAAAGCAAAATAGAACCTGTGATGATAGACGCAGCCACGCTCAATTCCTATGTAGGGACCTATGGACCAAGGGTTATTTCTTTGCAGAAGAACACATTGTATTACCAGCGTGGAGAGGACCGAATGTATGAGCTTATCCCTGTGAGTCAAGATGAATTTGAATTACAGGGCTTTCCATCCTTCAGGGTAAGATTTGTTTCAGAAAAAAACAAGGTGACTGCGCTGGAAATGTACTCTGATAGCGGATATTCAGATCAAAATACAAGGATGGAAGAATGAAGAAACTGATGAAAGATGTTCTGCAAGAACAATAGATATCATCAATGAAGGGTGAAGAAGTGAGGAAAAACCGGATGGGGATTGAGCAAGAGAATCCTTGCCATGCTTGACAAAAAAAGGGCCCAAATCCAGAGGATTTGGGCGATAGATTGATGGGGATCAGACATGAACCAAGGCCTCAGTCAGTGCCCTAACCCAACACAATCCATAAGGGATATTTTTTTTCAATTACTCCACAAATCTCGGGGGTTGATGGTTTTTCCGTTTTTTCTGACTTCAAAGTGCAAATGCGGACCAGTGCTTTTTCCGGTATTGCCACAATAGGCAATGAGTTGGCCTTGCTTGACTACATCGCCGGATTTGACAGCCAATTTGGACAGATGTGCGTATTTGGTCACATAGGCGTCAGTGTGTTTGACCTCAAGCAAGATGCCATAATTCCCTTTTTCATTGGCAAACTGTACGGTTCCATCTGCTGCTGCATAGACTGGGGTGCCTTCTGCGGCCTTGATGTCAATCCCATGATGAAATTTTTCGCTTTTTTTGCCATATTCAGAACTAATCTCTCCTTTCATTGGAACAAGCGTTGGAAGATGTTGCGAAAAGGCTGAGAACATCATGAGGAAAGAAATCACAGCGGCTAAGCCTCCTAGATAGATCAACTGTTTCATACGTTTTTGTTTAAGCGTGAGAATATGTAAGGTTTGTTTTTGGACACCCGCCAGACCCTCGGCACCAAATTGATCGAGAATCTTGGATTGTGCTTGTGTGAAGTCGAGTCCTTGGGTCATCTCTGCCTCAATCGCGCAGCAGAGGTGATCCAGCAGTTCTTCCCGTAAGGGAACATAGGAAAGTTCTTGTCTAAGGAGTTGTTCCAACAACTCCAATTGAGTGTCTGTGAGCATACGTCAGTGAAAATAAGCGAGATGGTCTTAGGTTGACTTTGATCCTTTTGAGGAAGCTAAGATCGCCAAAGTCAAACTTAGGAACTGAAGCCTGGTTTCAGATTAAGAATCAATTTCATAGTCTCGACAAAGTCAGAAAACTCTTGAACTCTTGCCTTGGCGGTAGAGGTACCCATTGGTGTGAGCATATAGTATTTGCGGACACGCTTGCCGATATAGACTTTTTCAGTGGTCACGAGTCCGTCCGCTTCCAATTTGTGAAGACTTGGGTAAAGCGCTCCCTCTGTTAGCAGAATTTTGTCCTGGGACAGGATTTTCACCTTTTGGGTGATTTCGTACCCATACATGCGATCATTGTCAGCCAATAACTGCAATACGATAGTTTTGAGGGTCCCTTTGAGAAGTTCTTTCGAATACATAGGACAAATATACATAATTTTCTTATGTATTAAAAATAAAAATCCATAACCTGATAAATTCTATCAACCCTAGAGATGACAAAAATAGTCCAGCCTCCAAAACGCAGAATGTTGAAGACACACTGGCTTTTGAGGCTGGATGAAAAGGAATTCTATGTTCAAGGGTGCTATGACACGGGATTATTCTATGACGAGCTTTTGGCTATGAGACAGTCCTGCCTCAGTACGCAGGCTGAGCATATATACTCCTTTGGGAAGATGGGAGACAGTCATTTGTGTTTGAAGCGCGCCAAGCTTTTGAGTAAGGACTGTCCTTCCGCGAAGATCCCTGAGCAAAATGTCGCCAGCCACCCATTCTCCTAGCTCAATATGAAGCTGCTCCCTGGCCGGATTGGGATACATCTTCAAAGAAATAGATTCCAGGAGATCATCAACCGAAACTGCTGCAACACTTGGATCGATCAAATAGCAATCATCAGCAAGACCGCCCAAGCGCGCACTACCACCAACGGATAGGACTTTCCCATTCTGTAGAATATGTAAGTTGGATCTGGCAGGACCATAGAAGCCATAAACATCAGAAAACCATTGATTATCAATAGGATTATAGACCTGTATGCTCTTTGTATCCGAGCCATTAGTCGCTGAAGAAGGACCAAAAACAAGCACATTGCCATTGGTCATGCCAATAGAGCTACCCAGCGGAATCCCAATCAGCATATCTGTGGCAGATGAAAAAGAATTACTGGCTGGATCATAGATATCTGCAGCTTTGAAGCCCCCATTGATCAGCACACGGCCATCCCCCATGGTACTGACACCATCTGCTCCAGTGGTACTGCCACTGAGATCATTGCTGACAGCCGCCCAAGTATTACTGGCGGGATCATAGACCTCTGCGTTGGTAGAAATCCCAAGGTGTAAGACTTTCCCGTTAGAGAGCAAAAAGAGTCGTTTTCTATTGGCAGAGGGAGAAGGAGCTGAGAACCACTTGGCACTGTCAGGATTGTAAATCTGACAAGTAGTCTGGTAGGTCATCATGACCCGGCCATCAGGCAGTTTTACCGAAGAGGCAAAAGATGTATTGACGGCGAGGGTATCAGTAAAACTCCATGAATTGGTAGAAGGATCATAGATTTCGCAGGTGTTGGTCTCGGCAGTACCATTAGAGCCACCTATTGCCATCACTCGACCATCATCCAGCACCACAGAAGTGAATTGTGTTCTGGGTTGTAACATTTCAGTGGCTTGTGTCCACATTTCAGTGGCAGGATCATAAAGTTCTGCAGATCCCAAAACACCATTGTTTTGACCACCAAAAGCCAGAACATGGCCATTTTGAAGCATTTGGGATTGATGCCAGGTACGAAGCTTATTGAGTGGCCCGGTCGTCTGTACAGTTTGTGCAAGGCTATATTGCCCGAAAGACAATGCAAAAATAAGCAAGTAGGGAACAATTACTTTCATGGTAAAAATTGAGGTTTTGTTATTTAAATTTGAAAAACCAAATCTATGAAACAATTGGCAGGATTTGGAGATTAATTAAAAGCAATTGTATTTTTGCCTAACAATCGTTAGTTAGTTTCGTTTAAAAGATATGGCGAGATTCCATTCATTGACGGTCAAAGACATTCAAAAGGAGACCAGGGATTGCATTTCTGTGGCATTTGACCTGCCTGTAGAATTACATTCTGAGTTTCAATTCATACAGGGGCAATATCTGACACTTCGAAGCTGGATTGATGGAGAAGAGGTCAGGCGTTCCTATTCTTTGTGCAGCAGTCCATTAGACAGGGAACTTAGAGTCGCGATCAAGCACATTCCCGATGGGAAATTTTCCTCTTTCGCCCATACCACATTAAAGGAAGGAGATGTCCTGGACGTCATGTCTCCGATGGGAAATTTTTATTCTACCTTATCCTCCGAACACCAAAAGAAGTATGTAGCTTTTGCTGCTGGAAGCGGGATTACTCCCATCATGTCCATCATGAAGACAGTATTGAGGACCGAAGCGAATAGTCAATTTACCCTCTGTTATGGCAATCGGTCTGTGAGTTCCATCATTTTTCGGGAAGAAATTGAAGGCCTGAAGAATCAATATCTGGACAGATTACAAATTCATCACTTCCTGACAAGAGAAGAATTGGATGTGCCGCTGTTTAATGGAAGATTTTCGGAGGAGAAATTGGCCAGGATTTTTGCTACATTGTTGGAGCCTGTATCTGTAGACGAATACTTTTTGTGTGGTCCGGAGGAAATGATTAGAACCATTGAAAAGGAATTGCTAGAAGCTGGGGTCAGTGCCAAACGAATTCATAAAGAACTATTTGTTGCTTCAAGCCCTCAGACTAAAACAAAAGTTGCCGCTTCAGAACGATCAGATTTGACTTGTGAAGTCATCGTCAAAGATGGCGGAAAACAGTTTCGATTTGATTGGGAAATGGACGCAGAAAATCTCTTGGATGCAGCCTTGGGATATGGCGCGGACTTACCATATGCCTGTAAAGGAGGCGTTTGCTGTACGTGCAAAGCAAAATTGGTGGAAGGAAAAGTAGAAATGGAAGTGAATTATGCACTTGAGGAAGAAGAAGTAGAAGCTGGATATATCCTGACATGTCAGGCCAGACCTTTGACAAACAAGGTCATTGTAGATTATGATCTGGCCTTGTAGAAAGCAAAAGAGATAGATTTGACAAGAAGTACCAAACAGACCTTATCCTATATTTCCCTGTACCCTATACCCCCAAAATATGGATCAACATCAATTAGAAGCGAAATTTCAGGAAAAGGTAGATGCTGAAATCAAAATTGAGCCCAAAGACTGGATGCCGGAGAAATACCGAAAAACCCTGATCCGGCAAATGTCCCAGCATGCACATTCTGAAATTGTGGGAATGTTGCCGGAAGGAAACTGGATCACAAGAGCGCCAAATCTGCGGAGAAAGATCGCCTTGTTGGCCAAAGTCCAGGATGAAGCCGGACATGGGTTGTATCTCTATAGTGCGGCTGAGACCCTGGGAGCCAGTAGGGATCAAATGATTCGGGATCTCCATAGCGGCAAAGCCAAGTACTCCAGCATCTTCAACTATCCGACCTTGACCTGGGCAGACATTGGCGCGATTGGCTGGTTGGTGGATGGGGCTGCGATCATGAATCAAGTTATGCTGACACGCGCCTCTTACGGCCCTTATGCCAGAGCGATGGTGCGGATCTGTAAGGAAGAAAGTTTTCACCAGCGACAAGGATATGAAATCATGTTGACGCTCTGCCAGGGGACGGCAGCACAAAAAGACATGGCACAGGATGCCCTCAATCGATGGTGGTGGCCATCCCTGATGATGTTTGGACCACGAGATGATGACTCCCCCAATACTGCCCAATCTGTCAAGTGGAAGATCAAGCGGAAGACCAATGATGAACTCCGACAGCAATTTGTCGATGTGACCGTTCCCCAGGCTGACTTTTTGGGCATTACGGTTCCTGATCCCGACTTGAGTTGGAATGAAGAAAAAGGGCACTATGACTTTGGGGAAATTGACTGGGAGGAATTTTGGCGGGTTGTCAAGGGAGGCGGTCCTTGCAATCGATCACGCATACAGGCACGCGTGAAGGCATATGAAGAAGGTGCATGGGTGCGGGAAGCTGCCATGGCTTATGCAAAGAAGAAACAGGAGGCTGTTGCCTCAGATCAAGGATAATATGGAATGCCGAATGATTGAGTCTCATCCTCACTTTCGACATTGTACCTTCGATATTCATCATTCGACATGAACAAATAAGCAGGCAAATTTGCCGAGTTGAAAAAGAAAACAAATGTCTAATCACAACTGGCCTCTTTGGGAGGTTTTTCTCAGAAGCAAAAGTGGCTTACATCACAAGCATGTAGGGAGTCTGCATGCCGTAGATGCTGATATGGCCTTGCAGAATGCCCGAGATGTGTACACCCGGCGGGGAGAAGGAATCAGTATTTGGGTAGTAGAATCCAAACACATCACTGCATCCAATCCAGAAGAAAGTGGCGAACTCTTTGAGCCTGCACAGGACAAAGTATATCGTCATCCCACATTTTATGATTTGCCAGACGAACTGAAACACATATGAGTCACGTCAAACAACATCTCGTCCAATACCTGATCTCTTTAGGAGACAATCCATTGATTCTGGGACAGAGACTTGGAGAATGGTGTGGACATGGTCCAATCCTGGAAGTGGACATGGCCCTGACCAATATTTCTCTCGATCTCCTTGGACAGACCAGAAGTTATTTTCAGTATGCTGCTGAATTGGAAGGGGAGGGGAGAACAGAAGATGACATTGCCTTTTTGCGTCAGCTAAGAGAATACAAAAATGTCTTGTTGGTGGAGCAACCCAATCAGGATTTTGCCTATACCATCGCACGACAATTCTTCTTTGATGTCTTTCATTATCTGTTTTTGCAAGAGTTGCAAGCCAGCAATGATGAACAATTGGCAGCCATTGCCGCGAAGTCGATCAAAGAAGTGAAATATCATCTTCGGTTCAGCAAAGATTGGATGCTGCGACTGGGAGATGGCACAGAAGAAAGCCACAACAAGCTTCAGCATGCTGTGAATGATCTCTGGATATATGTGGAAGAACTTTATACACCCAGTCCTCTCGATCAGGAAATGGCAGAATTGGGAATAGGAGTAGAGCTGGGAAACCTGGCAACGCCAATACAGGAACACATCCGCGCTACCCTGAGCGAAGCGACCATTCTTATTCCAAAAAAGAACTGGCCCCAATCCGGTGGTAAAATGGGCAATCATACAGAGCATCTCGGATATATTCTGGCCGAAATGCAATATCTCCAACGCACCTATCCCGGAGCAAAATGGTAAGTG
Organism: Bacteroidota bacterium; assembly: GCA_039029315.1. Taxonomy (GTDB): domain Bacteria; phylum Bacteroidota; class Bacteroidia; order J057; family J057; genus JBCCCJ01. The sequence goes on from JBCCGK010000129.1 coordinate 22,372, forward strand.
AAGAACGGCTGACAAGGAATGAATTCGTCCCTGATCCCAGTTAGCTGAAAACCGAAAGCCATCTATCCTAAGTCGAAACCTGAAAATTGTCCACTCTATGTCCTCCTCCTTCTTCTCTATACTCGAAACCGTCAAGGATCCGGAGGTCCCGGTCTTGTCTATTCTGGATCTGGGGATCGTGCGTGCGGTAAATGAAACAAAGGAAGAGATCGAAATTGTGATAACCCCGACTTACTCTGGCTGTCCTGCCATGGACATGATCAGTGCCCATATCAAGCAGGCAATGGCAGCGAATGGCCATGAACAAGTAACCATCACAACCGTATTATCCCCTCCCTGGACGACTGACTGGCTGAGCGAATCAGGCAAAGAAAAACTCAAAACCTATGGAATTGCGCCCCCGATAGGCGCGACAACTGATAAACGGGTACTGATGTCGGAATTTTCATCTGTACACTGTCCGCATTGTAACTCTGAGAATACACAACTGATCAGTCAATTTGGTTCTACCGCATGCAAAGCCTTCTATACCTGCAAGGAATGCCTGGAGCCTTTTGACTACTTCAAATGCCACTAGAACTAGACCTATGTACTCCATCAAATTCGATCAACAACAATTCATCGCCATCCTGACCCTGAACCGCCCCAAAGTATTCAACAGTTTTGACCGGGAAATGGCTTTGAGTATGCAAAGACATCTCGATGATTGCGAAGCCAATCCGAAAATTCGTGCCATTCTCATCACAGGAGAAGGGAAGGCATTCAGTGCGGGACAGGATTTGCAGGAGGTAACTGATCCCGAACGCAATCTGGGTTTCGAACGCATCTTGATGGAGCATTATAATCCCATCATCCAGCGAATCAGACGAATCGAAAAGCCTGTCATTGCTGCGGTGAATGGCGTAGCTGCTGGTGCAGCTGCAAATATGGCCCTGGCTTGTGATGTGGTCATAGCCAGCGAGTCAGCATCCTTTTTGCAAGCTTTCAGCAAAATAGGGCTGGTGCCAGATAGTGGAGGGACCTATACCTTGCCGCGCTTGATCGGATTTCAGAAAGCCTCTGCTCTCATGATGCTGGGTGATAAAATCTCAGCCGCAGAAGCAGAAAGAATGGGCATGGTCTACAAGGTATTTCCTGCCGAAACCTTTATGGAAGAGGCGATGAAGATCGCCAGCAAACTGTCCAAAATGCCCACGAAGGGATTGGGACTCGCCAAACGGGCACTGAATCAAGCCATGTCCAATTCTCTGGAAGAACAGTTAAGGTTGGAGACCAACCTACAGGTGCAAGCAGGTGCAACCGAGGATTATACCGAAGGCGTCAATGCCTTTCTCGAAAAACGAGCTCCTGATTTTCAAGGAAAGTAAAGTAATCAAGGTATAAGGGAATAAGGTATGTGGTATAAGGCTGGGTGTTGAGATTCTCTGAATCATTGGATAGATAAATACCCTATACCCCCCAAAACTCACACCCCTACTATGACAATAGGAATTATCGGAGCAGGCGCAATGGGAAGCGGAATTGCGCAGGTAGCAGCAACAGCAGATTGCCAGGTGATCTTGACAGACACCCGGCCAGAAGCCCTGGAACTGTCTCGTCAAAAACTGGCCAAAGTCATGGCTCGACTCATTCAGAAGGGAAGAGTGTCTGAAGAGAAAGCCACAGTCATACAAGCCAATATTCAGTATGTGCAAGGACTAGAGGCACTGAAGAATAGCAGTTTGATCATTGAAGCAATCGTAGAGAATCTTGAGATCAAGCAACAGTTGTTTCAGTCTCTGGAAGACCTGGTCTCTGAGGACTGTATTCTGGCAACCAATACCTCCTCCCTCTCCGTCACCTCTGTGGCTGCAGCTTGTCGGCTTCCGGCGCGTGTGATGGGCATTCACTTTTTCAATCCAGCCCCTCTCATGAAGCTGGTGGAAATCGTGCCGGCTTTGCAGACAAATCCTGAGATTCTGCAAAAAGGCAGGAAAATCATTGATAATTGGGGCAAACTCAGCGTTCAAGCCAAAGACACAACCGGATTTATCGTCAATCGAGTGGCGCGGCCATTTTATGGAGAGGCCATTCGAATATTGGAAGAAGGAGTAGCCGATGAAGCCACCATAGATTGGGCAATGGAAGAGGGGGGAGGCTTTCGAATCGGGCCTTTTGCCTTGATGGACTTCATTGGTCATGATGTTAATTTCACCGTAACCAAGACATTTTTCCAGGCATTCTACTATGATGATCGCTATAAGCCATCTTTCACCCAGAAGCGTCTGGTAGAGGCAGGGTATTTGGGGAGAAAAACAGGAAAGGGATTTTATTCCTATCAAGATGGGGCCAACAAAGCAGAACCGAACAAAGATTCCCAATTGGGTCAGCAGATTTTGATGCGCATTATCTCCATGCTGATCAATGAAGCTGCCGATGCCTTGTTTCTGAATATTGCCTCCCGGGACGATATCGATTTTGCGATGAAAAATGGCGTCAATTATCCCAAAGGACTGTTGACATGGGCAGATGAAATCGGGATTGCTCAATGTGTGGCCAATCTGGATGCGTTGTTCGACGAATATCACGAAACGCGCTATCGATGTAGCCCGATTCTACGGCGAATGGCAGCGAAAAACCAAACATTCTATTAAGAAACTGTCTTGATTTCTCTTTTCCCTAAGGAAATTTGGCTTTTTGGAACCTGAGTGCGTCATTTTTTCTCGAAAGACCTCGGTATTCCTCAAAAAAATTCCTTCTCAGAACCCCAAAATCCTGCTTTCTTCAGACAAAAACCAAAATCAAGACAATTTCTAAATAAGTGGAACAAGTAAATTGGAAAATGCGAAAGGTAAACTGCCCTTCGGGAACAAGGTTCGAACGCTAAACCCCTGTTTCATTCTCCAGTAAGAATTTTACATTGAAAAGACCCGTAAATCTTCTTTCATATGGCTTCCGATTCCCTCCTCCCAGACCAAACCGTCGCACACATGATGAAATCCGACTACTTCAGCCAATGGATGGGGCTGGAAATTGAGGAAATGGGCCCAGGATATTGTCGACTTCGGATGAAGACCCGCCGGGACATGCTCAATGGATTTGGAATCGTTCATGGAGGCGTTACATTTTCTATGGCGGACAGTGCCTTTGCCTTTGCCTCGAACTCTCATGGGCGACTCAGTGTATCTTTGAACGCAAGCATTACCTATCCCAAGTCCGCAAAAGAAGGAGATATTCTCATTGCAGAAGCCAAAGAACTTAGTCTCACGTACAAAACCGCTACCTATGACATAGAAGTCCGAAATCAGCAAGCAGAAATTATTGCATTGTTTCGCGGTACTGTGTATCGGACTTCCCAAAAGATACTTGATATTTGATTCACCTTTTGCCCCCCCAACAATGACTCAAAAACTTCCCAATTACGCCCTCGGACAATGGATGTCACATCAAGGAGATGGCATCCCACAACATCACGCCATCACAGGAGAGGTCTTATACACTTGTGGAAGTGAAGGCCTGGACTTCGCTGAGATGATGAAATATGCAAGAAGAGTGGGGAATACCAATCTTCGCAAGATGACCTTTCAGGAACGAGGATTGATGCTGAAGGCCCTCGCGATGTACCTGAATGAAAATCGTAAAAAATACTATCCCATCAGCTATCAAACCGGTGCAACCAAGGGAGATAGCTGGATTGACATCGAGGGAGGAATCGGAAACCTGTTTGCCTATGCGAGTCTGAGACGGCAATTTCCCAATCAGCCGTATTATGTCGATGGGGAAATGGCTCGCTTGTCCCGGGAAGGAACCTTCATCGGACACCATATCATGGTGCCCAAAAGAGGTGTCGCTGTGCATATCAATGCCTTCAACTTCCCGATTTGGGGCATGTTGGAAAAATGTGCAGTGAACTGGTTGGCAGGTATGCCTGCCATTGTCAAAGCCGCAGAACCAACCTCCTTCCTGACACAATACATGGTGCGGGACATCATGGAGACAGGCATTCTTCCAGAAGGAGCCCTCCAATTGGTGTGTGGCCCTGGGCAGGGAATACTCGACCCCCTGACCAATCAGGATGTGGTGACCTTCACCGGATCGGCCAGTACAGGACGCCTGCTCAAAACGCATCCACGCATCATTGAAGAGGCTGTTCCTTTTAATATGGAAGCAGATTCGCTTAACTGTGCCGTGCTGGGAGAAGATGCCCAGCCTGGAACAGAGGAATTTTCCTTGTTTATCAAGGAAGTGAGAAGAGAGATCACAGTCAAATGTGGGCAGAAGTGTACAGCCATTCGTCGAATCATCGTGCCAGAGAAACTGGTGGAAGATGTGCAGATAGCCCTAGGGAAACAATTGGCAAAGACCACCATTGGAAATCCCACGGAGGAAAGTGTCCGTATGGGCTCTCTCGTCAGCAAAGAGCAGGTGGAAGAAGTCAGGACAAGAGTGAAAGAGTTGCTGGCAGAAAGTGAGCTGGTGTTCGGTGGATTGGATCAGGATTTCGAAGTGATAGGAGCAGATCGCACCAAAGGAGCCTTTTTCTCTCCTATTTTGCTGCGAAATGATAAGCCGTTTGAAAATCTGAGCACCCATACTGTCGAAGCTTTTGGTCCTGTCAGTACCATCCTGCCGTATAAGAATCTGGATGAGGCCATAGAATTGGCGCAGATGGGCAAAGGCTCATTGGTAAGCTCGATCACGACTTATGATCAGGATATGGCCAGAGATTTTGTGCTCGGAGCAGCCTCTCATCATGGAAGAATCCTTGTGTTGAATCGGGATTCCGCCAAAGAGAGCACGGGACATGGTTCACCCATGCCGCTTCTGGTACATGGAGGACCCGGCCGCGCAGGGGGAGGAGAGGAAATGGGTGGCAAAAGAGGTGTACTCCACTATTTGCAGCGATGTGCGATACAGGGAAGTCCAGATAGTTTGACCCATATTACTCAAGTTTTTCAACCCGGTTCTTCCTATAAGGAGACCTTGATCCATCCCTTCCGAAAGCATTTTGAAGAGTTGGCTGTAGGAGAAACAATTTTTACACATAAACATACCGTAACAGAGACAGATATTGTCAATTTTGCCAATGTGAGTGGCGATAATTTCTATGCGCATATGGACGAGACTTCTCTGGAAGGGACCTTATTTGAAGGCAGGGTTGCCCATGGGTATTTTGTCTTGTCAAAAGCGGCAGGCTTGTTTGTTGAACCGAAGAAGGGACCTGTCTTGCTCAACTATGGGTTGGAAGAATGTCGCTTCATCAAGCCCGTATATCCAGGGATGACCATTGCAGTAAAATTCACGGTGAAGGAAAAAATTGATCAGGAGAAACGCAGTGAAGAAGATGTCGCCAAAGGCATCGTCAAATTCTATGTGGATGTCTATGACGAAACGGGAGAGTCAGTGGCCATCGCAACCATTCTGACGATGGTAAAAAAACTGGACCAGTCTTAGTTTGGGTGCATGCGCCAGAGCGATTCAGCCAGCATGGGCATGTCGAATGAAGAATGTCCAGTATTGAATAAATTCACCTATTTCGACATTTCTTATTCAACATTCAACATTCATCATTCACCATTCATCATTCATCATTCAACATTCAACATTCAACCTTCACCATTCAACCTTCACCATTATCCGCGATCTTTCTGAAGGAAACCCACTACTACCAATCTCATATTATATGCCTACTCCAACACAGTCCGGAACTGTAGATCTCGACATCCAGAATGGTATCGGGACCATCACATTTTTCCATCCTTCTCACAATTCTCTCCCGAGCCTATTGCTCAACGAGCTGGCAGCCACCATTACAGCCGCAGGAGAGGATGAGAAGGTGCAGGTCATCATTCTCAAAAGCGGAGGAGAGCGAACCTTTTGTGCCGGGGCCAGTTTTGATGAATTGATGCAGATTGAGGATGTCGATACAGGCAAAGAGTTCTTTATGGGGTTTGCCAAAGTCATTAATGCCTGTAGAAGGTGCAAAAACCTAATCATAGGAAGAGTGCAGGGAAAAGCCGTTGGGGGTGGGGTAGGAGTAGCCGCTGCTGTAGACTATTGTTTTGCTACGCAGTATGCTGCTGTCCGATTGAGTGAACTGGCCGTGGGGATAGGCCCTTTTGTCGTGGGGCCAGCAGTCGAGCGAAAGATTGGCATCTCAGCCATGTCTCAACTTGCGGTCAATGCGACAGTATGGCAAGCTGCCTCCTGGGCAAAAGACAAAGGGCTATATGCAGAAGTATATGACACAACAGAAAAAATGGATGAGGCTGTGCAGGCATTGGCAGAGTGTTTGGCGGCTTCTAACCCGGATGCACTTGCCGAACTGAAAACCATCTTTTGGGAAGGGACAGAGCATTGGGATAAGTTGTTGGAAGAACGGGCCGAAAAAAGTGGGAGACTTGTGCTTTCCTCTTTTGCCAAAGAGGCCATTCAACAGTTCAAAAGTAAGTAAACCTGCTATCAGAGAAATAAGAGGATGGTATATAGGAGATTTCTTCAAGATATAAAGCGAAGGAAGCGATAATGCCTGTTCCTGTTTGTCTGCAATCCCTGGAGCTTAAGTATTTGGACACATTTATTTGTGAGGGATATAGTGGGCATAGGGGAAAAAAGGGAGAAATCTTACCAATTGAACTTGCAACAAAAAAGTAGACAGAAAGAAAAAGAACTTATGCTTTTATAGCATTGTGAGTTAAATCAAATAGAAACTGTTTAGGAGATTTCATCCCCAGGGCCGAATGTCTTCTTTTATTGTTATACCACATCTCAAT
>JBCCGK010000130.1:0-29078 GCA_039029315.1 Bacteroidota bacterium
AGAAAGAATCTTTTGCAACCTCGAAACCATCATGTAGTATTAGAGACTGTTTAGGAATCTGTTCTGAGAATTTTGGTTCTTTGACAATAATCACGGGGTAGCTAAAAGGTCGTTGCCAGGACTCTGATTCCCAATTTTGAACATTTGAGAATCAGAGTCCTGGCAACGACCTTTTAGCTACCCCGTGATTATTGTCAAAGAACCAAAATTCTCAGAACAGATTCCTAAACAGTCTCTAATACTACATGATGGTTTCGAGGTTGCAAAAGATTCTTTCTAACGAAAAAAATTGTAATGAAAGACCTCAAGGACTCAAAGCTATTTTATGGAATTGTATGGGTTTCTTATCCGGGATTATTTTCAATACATAAACGCTTGGTTCTAGTCCATCCAGGGTCAATTGTTGAAATAATTCTTCATACGATGTGAAGAGGAATGTATCATATGACCTGAGCAATTGTCCATCCAGAGAAAAAAGCTCAACGCTAATCATTCCGCTCAGAGGTTCTTGTAGTTCTTCAAAAGAGCCTACGGGATTATAATAGATCCTGAATACGGTATCACTTCCATTGTCTGCTACAAAAAGAGAGCTTCCATCTGAATTAAAAGCCAGAGCATCCGGTGTAGGGAAAGAAAGGGATGATGCTCCAGTTGCCTTGGCACCTAAAAACCCTGTAGCAAATAAAGTAATGTCTTTGTTTGGGGAAATTCTATAAATATTGATAGAATCGGATATTCTTCCCATGACATAAAGATCTCCTCCAAATGGTCCCTTAGGCGCAAAGACCATCGGCCCTAGCCAGTCGTCATTGTTTGGAGAGAATCCTGGCATCTGTAAAAATGGCGTAAAGCTTGCACTTGAATCAACAGTGTAAATAGTACCTGTCGATAAGGTCGATACATACAAATCTGTTCCGAACGATCCTCCTGGGCCAAATGTAATGCTTGAAAATTCTCGTGAATTCAATGTGGCAAATCCACCAGTAGCGCCACTACTGTCAACCAGAATGATTTCATAGTCAGGGTCTGAGGTATTCGTTACAAACAATTGATTGGGAAAATCTTGTGAAATCCCTGGGCCAAAGGCTATTGAATAGGGTTCTGGTAACTCAGATAAGCCTGTTGAAGAAGAGGGCATGGCAGTTAGAAATTGTTCAACACACGAAGCATGATCCAGGTAAATGACCGAACCTCCTCGATCACCGCCTTGTCCGCCATCCCGATTATTGGAACAGATATATAAGTTTGAGCTGAAGGGGGCACCAGGACCAAATTCAAGCCAGACTGGGTCAGATTCAGCTGGAAGCGTACAAAACAGTTGAACAATGGGAGTATCCAAACGAATTCTAAAGATACTATCAACTGGTCCTGTGCCCAAAGGTATGCTAAGATCAGCGGAGCCAACGTAGAGAAATCGTCCAAATTCGCCTTCTTCTGAAATAGCGAGTGAAAGCGGATGTGAGACAGCCGCAAATCGTTCAATGGAAAAGTCGGACTCAATAACCATTGGATCATACACTACTTGGGATAACAATAGACAATGACTCTTTCCTAAAAATGCTAGTAGGAAAATGCTTAGGTTTCTGACATAAATCAGCTTCATTTTTTATGAATTTAGGGTTAAGTAGATGGACAAAAGTTTTTCGGAAGAAAATGTTTAGAAAGCACTCGAGAGGTGTCATTCTGAGTGTTTGAGACCGCTTTGCAGACTGTTGCGTTATTCATGAGAAGGATACCTCGGAGGTTTGAGCGGCTGGCTGCGCGCTGGCTCACCCTCCGAGGTATGTGCAGAGACCTGGCCATCCCCTCAAACCTCGGAGGAATCGGCCTCACACTTGCCAAAAAATCCTCCGAGGTTGAGCCACTGTCATAGACAGGTTGGCTTGAGGGTGGATTTGCGCGCAGAAGAATCTTTTGCAGTCCGGAATCCAAGATGCAAAAGACCCCTCTGCCCATCAGACCAACGCACGAGCAAACAGTCGGCAGCGCACCAGACCATTCGATCGGGGTGACACCTTTAGTGTATGGTTGGCTTTATTTCATTTGTTTACTTACTTATAAGTAGAATGAATGAAGGTCTAATCCTTCGGTGCTACTTCTCATTCTTTAACCAGCCGCATGTGTCGAACAACAGAATCCTGCTTTACCTGGACAACATATATCCCGGTGGACAAGTCCTGAACTTCCAGGCTAGCCTCAAGAACAGACTGACTCTTGGTCCTGAACGCTTGATGAATCTCCTGACCCAATTGATTCAAAATGGCAATGGAGACTTCTCCAAATGAAGGGCTTTCCCATTCAAGATGTAGCAGCTTGTCGGCAGGGTTTGGATAAAGCTGGAGAAAGACAGTTGTCTCTTCCATGAACACATCTTCAATGCTCGTTGTCTTCTCAATAGTAACTGTTGCGACACAGCTATCGGCATTGCCACTACTATCTGTTACAATCAGGAAGATTTCCTGCACTCCCGTGTCTGATATCCCAAATGTATCTTGACTCAGACTCATACTTTGGATGCCGCAGACATCTACGGAACTACTATCAACCATAGACGCATCAATCACTGCAAGGCCATTGCTATCAAGGGGAATCGTTATATCTCTGCAAATAGCCGTTGGGGCAAGGCTATCAATCACTGTGACCAGTGCGCTGCAGGAATCAATGAGACCATACAGATCACTGATATAAAGGCTCACCGGATGGGTTCCTACATCAGAACAGTCGAAGGTATCTCGACTCAGACTCATGCTTTGGATGCCGCAAGCATCTATGGAACTACTGTCAATCATAGACGCATCAATCACTGCAAGGCCATTGCTATCAAGAGGAATCGTTATATTTTTGCAAATAGCCGTTGGGGCAAGACTATCAATCACCGTGACCAGTGCGCTGCAGGAATCAATGAGACCACTACCATCGCTGACATAGAGCATCACCTGATTGACACCAATATCTGAGCAGTCAAAACTATCCTGACTCGCCGAAAAATTGGGAGATCCAGACAACACAATGGAACCTCCGTCCAATTCGTCTGGGTTGATATTAGCCTGCCCTAAAGAATCAAGATACAGGGTGATATTTTGACAAAAAACGCAGTTGGTCGTAGAATCAACAACCTTGACAGCGCCATCATTCGCAATGAGCGGACTCACGGATGTCCCAACGCTTGTATATGCCAATGGCGTGACAGAACTATCCAAGACAACAGGGAAAACACCGAAGGGAGCAGACGCTTTGATCACAAACTGGATCTCCAGTATAACTGATCCTGGAGGAAGATTTTTTCCAGTACCGGAAAGATCGGCCCAGGCAAAGGTAGCAGCATCCAATGGAATGAATCCTTCTCCGGGATCTCCGAGTGCAGTGAAAGGATTAAGATTAAGACTGCTAAAGTTCAAAAATTCTAATGCCGTACTATCCCAGCGAATGCTTCCCTGATAGCCATTGATCAGATGAAAATTGTCCACAGCTACTGGAATCGATACCGTATCACCAGGCAAGCCTGATTCTGAACCGAGGGTGCACACCAATGTTTGTCCCTGAAGATAGGGTGTCCAGGTTATGATTAACAGAGAAACAATGGAGAAAATAAATCTGTATGTCATGAGATGATTTTTTTGTTGGATTCAATGAATGTTGATCATCTGAAGCTTAAGCTTCACTTATTGCCCCTTCACCATCTTGATGGAGGTTTGGAATTCACCAGCTTTCATGTGCAAGAGGTACATTCCCTCACTGACAGGTTTTCCTGATTGGCTTGTTCCATTCCAGAAGATGTCATGCTCCCCAGTCGGATACGTGCCTTTGAATTGCTGAATGAGCTTCCCTGTGAGTGTATAGATGCTGATGTCTACTTCTTCTCTTTGCCCTATTGAGAAAGTCAGTGAAGTAGACTGCTGGAAGGGATTGGGACTGTTTTGACTGAGGGTGTATCCCTTCAGTTTCCAAGGATCGAGGGCTGTGCTTGTGCCAATCCTGATTCTATGGGGAGAGTTCCCCACGCCCAGATATGTTCCTTCATCATCTTTGGCCATATTAGGAGTCAGGGCTGAATTCATCTCAATCCGGGTCTCGGTTCCCCATTTTCCCAGGACTTCGACCTCTATTACAAAGGCAGGCGTGCCATCGGAGAGGGTGATACCCTGGCCACTCATATTTGCCCAAGCCACCGTCAGCGAACCGTCTTCAGCCTGACTTGTCCCATAAATTGCACTAAGCGCATGATGATGAACAGATCGGAATTGGAGAACCTCTGGATTCCACTGCATGGTGAATTGATAGCCTCGGACATCATGAAAGTCGCGTGTACGTAGTGGGATGGTGATGATCTCTCCTGGCTGGACGATGACTTCTTCTATCTCAAAGAAGATAGAATCCTCTGGTGCTGGTCTCCGCAATACCGTATGATCCCAGCTATTGTCCACATCTCCCAATTTCACGCCAAGAAAGTTCTGGTCTGTTGAAGGGCTGGGATCGATGTAGGCCCTGCGGCTGTCAAATCCGACGGGGTCAGCTGGATTGGGAAAGACATAATCAGAAGGGATAAAAGTCCAGATAGCATCTTGTACACCTGTTTGGGGATTGAAAAAGTGGGTCTGGGCTAGGGCAATCTTTTGGAGCAGAAGAATGACATCGAGGGTATTGATCTTTGAAGGGGCAGTGGGATCAAAAAAACTGCTGGCATTGAGATCGGCAGCAATGAGCTGATAAGGGCTAGTGAAAGGGTTTTGACCGATAATATGATCAATGATGGCTGTTGCATCATCAATGTCCAGGCCATTGTTGGTAGCTGCATCATCGATTTTCTTGGCTCCGATGTCATTGGTGGAAATACAGGGAGCAGCCAGGAAAGAGAAATTGCTGGCTGTCTGCATGAGCGGTCCATCATCCCCACTGAGATCATAGATGACACCCGGAATGGAGTCTCCCCCTAGCGAAAAGGCCGCTCCTGAGAGAGGAATCACCGGATCTGCCTGAACAGTGATCAAGGCATTGGCACTGGCGCTGTTGCCATAGATATTGATGCCTGTCAAGGTAACAAGAACAGGCGATCCCACATCATCACAATCAAACTGATCGATATCCAGAAAAAGGCTATCCAGACCATACACATCAGAAGAACCATTGTCGATGTCAGCTGGGCTAATACTGGCCTGACCAAAGGGATCAAGAGATACAGTGATGTCTTGTGTCACAATGTCCGGCGGACTATTGATGACAAATATTCCTCCAATATTCGACATGGCTGCTGCGAATACAGACATACTGGAGTCAGTGGAATAGCCCAAATCCAGGACAGAACTATCCATTTGAATTGATGTAAATCCGTGAGGAGCAGTGGGATGGATCGAAAATACAATGTCCATCACGATGGTGCTGTCCGGCAGACTCGTCATATTCTGACTGGAATCCATCCAGTTAAAACTGAGGGCATTGGCAGGAACATTGCCCGTCCCTGGCAGACCTATCGTATGGGACCCTGCCAGAGAGGAATTGATCACTGTATCCACTGACAGGATAGCAGAATCAAAGCTGATCGTTCCCTGATAGGCAGAAATCCCACTAACATGATTGACCATCACAGGAAGACTCACCGAGGAACCCACCCCAGCAGTTTGAACACTCAGCACAAACTCCATCGCAGGAGGTGGACCAATAGGTATCATCGTCCAAAGTTCAGCCCCATGAACAATATCATTTGCCACAAAAAACAATCGATTATTTGCCTCAGTAAGAAATTGTGGCCATGAGCCTTGCATACCAGGATGGATATCCTGAACCAGAACAGTACCTGAGTTTGTGCCATCTGATTGCCAGAGTTCTTGTCCATGTGTCCCATCATCTGCACGAAAAAACAAGGTCCCATTGACTTCTGTGAGGTGAATAGAACCGGAAGATCCACTCCCAGCGTGTATATCACTGACCATCACTGTACCTGCCGAACTCCCATCACTTGTCCATAACTCATGACCATTGGTCCCATCATCTGCTCCGAAAAACAGATGGCCATTCATTTCTATCATTTCCCAGATATTTGAACTCCCTGATGGATGGATATCTCTGACCAGGGTCGTTCCTGTGCTTGTGCCATCACTCTTCCACAATTCGTTCCCATGTATTCCATCATTCGCAGAGAAATACAAGATCCCATTTCCATTGACAAAGACATTGAGGGCTGAAATCGCGTTTGCACTTCCCGGATGGATGTCCATGAGCATGACTGTCCCGGGATCCGTGCCATCGCTCACCCACAGTTCATCCCCACTTGAGCCATCATCGGCACTGAAAAACAAGAGTCCATTGACAGCTGTGAGGTGATTGGGGGCAGAACTTCCACTTCCTTGCTTGATGTCTTTCACAATGACAGTACCTGCTGCTGTGCCGTCGCTTTTCCACAACTCTTGTCCTTGTGTCATGTCCAATGCACGAAAAAATAAGGTTCCACCAACATTGGTCAGATATATGGGCCAGGAACTGCTTAAGCCAGGTCGAATATCTCTGACAATATCAGTTCCCATCGGCGTGCCATCACTTTTAAAGAGTTCAATTCCATTGATCCCATTATCTGCGCTGAAGTATAACATTCCATTCACCTCTGTCAGAGACTCTGGAAAAGCCGCTGCACTTCCTGTTCGAATGTCTTTGACCATGACAGTCCCAGCAGCTGTGCCATCGCTTTTCCACAGCTCATCACCATGTATCCCATCATTGGCACGAAAAAACAGAATGCCGCTTACATGAGTCAATTCTTCCGGTTTTGAGTCATCACTGCCTAATCGGATATCTTTGACCATGACGGTCCCTGTAGCTGTGCCATCACTTTTCCAGAGTTCTTCCCCATTGATCCCGTCATTTGCAGTAAAAAACAATGTCCCATTCACATCAATCATGGAGCTGGAGCCAGAAAAGGAAGTAGAGCCGCCAGGGCGAATATCCTTGACCAATGATGCCTGCGCCTGTAGCGAATGATGCCAGACAGAAAATCCCAGACAAAGGGCAGTAAATGTGAGCAGTTGTGTCATCTTATATGCCATAGGAACATGATTTGAGATGAGTTGAAACAGGAATACGCTATCGAATCTTCACCATCCGTCTAGAGTGATTAAAATCACCAGCTTTCATGTGTAGGAGATAGATCCCTTGACTTACAGGCATTCCTTTTTCGTTTGTTCCATCCCATAGGATCGCCTGTTCACCTGCGGGATATGTACCCTCGAATCGCCGGATGATCTGTCCTGTGAGGGTATAGATGTGGATATCTACTTTCTCTGTTTGTCCGAGAGAGAAAGTCAAGGAGGTGGATTGTTGGAAAGGATTCGGGCTGTTTTGGTTGAGGGAATATCCTTTGAGTTGCCAGGAATCGATAGCCGTGGATACATCAAGTTTCCACAATTCATATCCATGAGTTCCATCATTTGCCCCAAAAAAAAGTGATCCATTGGCAACGGCAAGATTGTCAGGTTCTGAATGATCGCTTCCTAGAAAAATATCTTGTACCAAAACGGTCCCACCGGCAGTCCCATCACTCTTCCATAGTTCAATACCAGTGGTCCCATCATCTGCAATAAAAAATAAGGTGCTATTTACGATGATGAAGCTGCCAGGTTGAGAGTGAGTACTTCCAGGTGAAATATCCTTGAGCATGATTGTTCCCGCCGCAGTACCGTCGCTTTTCCATAATTCCACTCCATGGGTGCCAAAGTCAGGCGCGCTGAAAAATAGGCTGCCATTCAACACTTCAAATGGCCCAGGAACTGAACTGTCTAATCCTGAGCGAATATCTTTGACCATTCCTGTTCCTGTAGCTGTGCCATCACTTTTCCATAATTCAGCTCCGTGAATGCCATCAGTTGCCTGAAAAAATAGCATGCCACCCATTTCTGTGAGGTGGATCATTTGTGACCCAAGCACCCCAGCATAGATATCTTTGACCAAGGCAGTTCCGCTGGCCGTGCCATCACTTTTCCATAGTTCCTCCCCATTCATGCCATCATTGGCTTGAAAAAACAATGTGCCATTTACATCTGTGAGATGAACCAGATCTCCACTGGCACTTCCTGCCTGAATATCCTTCACTAACACTGTACCGGCTGCCGTCCCATCGCTTTTCCACAGTTCGCGACCGTGATCACTCGTGCTAGCTGTAAAAAACAAGGTTCCATTTACTTCGGCAAATCGAATAGGATCGGAACCCAAGCTCCCTGGATAAATGTCTTTAACGAGGACTGTTCCAGCAGCTGTCCCATCGCTTTTCCATAGTTCTTCGCCATTGAGTTCATCAGTAGCATTGAAAAACAGGCTGCCATTTACCACTGTTAGCAAAATGGGAATACCGTGATCACTTCCAGGATGAATGTCTTTCACTAGCTCTGTCCCAGTGGCTGTACCATTACTTTTCCATAGTTCATACCCATGATCTGGATCATTAGCAGCAAAATATAAGCTCCCATTAAATGCGACAAGATTATGAGGAGAAGATCCTAAAGATCCGGGATAAATGTCCTTGACCAAATTTGTCCCTACCTCTGTCCCATCGCTTTTCCACAACTCTTCTCCATGAATGCCATCGTCTACTGTAAAAAACAGAACCCCATTTACATCTGTGAGACCAAATAAGGTGGAAGGGCTGCTTCCCGGATTGATGTCTTTAACAAGTACTGCTTGTGCCTGGACACACTGTAAAAAACAAGCCAGGAACAGCCACAGTACACATCGCTTCATTAGTTGCCAATTGCGAACCTTCAGGAGTCTCATGATTAGATTTTTGGGAGTGAATGTATTGGGATTATGCTGGGGGTCTGGGTTTATGCCCTATCGAATCTTCACCATCCGTTTTGAGCGATTAAAATCACCTGCCTTCATGTTGAGGAGATAGATCCCTTCACTCAGCGGCTTTCCTGTTTGACTTGTTCCATTCCACAAGATCTCATGATCTCCAGCAGGATATGTACCTTCGAATCGCCGGATGATCTGCCCTGTGAGGGTATAGATGCGGATATCTACTTCTTCTGCTTGTCCAAGAGAAAAAGTCAGGGAGGTGGATTGTTGGAAAGGATTGGGGCTGTTTTGGCTGAGACTATATCCTTTGAATGCCCATGAATCCATGTCTGTAACTGTACCAATATTGATGGGATGAGAAGGACTACCTATCCCCAAATATGTGCCTTCATCATCTCTGGCCATATTGGGAATCATGGCTGAATTGATCTCCAAATCGGTCTCACTGCCCCATTCTCCCACAACCTTGAAGCGAAGGTCAAAGGCGATGCTCGTATCCAAAAGGGTGATGCCTTGCCCACTCAGATCAGCCCATGCAGCGGTTAAGATACCTTCCTCTGTCTTGTTTGTTCCATAGACTGCATGTAGCGCCTGATGATTGACCGATAGGAATTGTAGGACTTCCGGGTCCCACTGCAAGGTGAATTGATAGCCTCTGATCTCCTGAAAGTCTCTGGGACGAAGGGAGATGGTGATGGTCTCTCCCGGATAGGTGATGATTGGCTCATGTTCGAAGAAAATGGAATCCTCCGGTGCTGGCCGCCTCAATACCAAATGATTCCAGTCATTGGTCACATCTCCCAGCTTCACGCCAATGAAGTTTTGATCTGTCGATGGATTGGGATTGAGATAAGCTCTTCTGCTGGCAAAGCCGACCGGATCAGTTGGATTGGGAAAGACATAATCAGAAGGGATGAAGGTCCAGATGGCATCCTGGACACCTGTTTGAGGATTGAAGAAATGTGTCTGAGAAAGGGTAATCTTCTGGAGTAGTTGGATCACATCGAGATTGTTGATCTTTGAGGGATCAGTGGGGGCAAAAAAACTGCTGGCATTGAGATCTGCTGCGATGCGTTGATAAGGATTGGTGAAGGGGGTGATGTTGAGGATGTGATCTATGAGTGCTGTTGCATCACCAATGTCCAGGCCATTGAGGGAGGCAGCATCATCGATTTTGTCCGCGCCGATGTCATTGGTGGAGAAGCAGGGGGCCGCCAGGAAGGCGAAACTCTTGGCTGTCTGCATCAGGGGTCCATCATCGCCACTCATGTCGAAGATAACACCAGGAATAGAATCCCCTCCCCGAGAGAAAGCAGCTCCTGTGAGGCTGATGACCGGATCAGCCTGGACAGTGAGCAAAGCACTGGCACTGGCACTATTGCCATGTACATCGGTAGCGGTCAGATTGACAGAAACAGGCTGCCCAATGTCTGAACAATCCACCGTAGAAATGTCCAGGCTTAGGCTTGCTAGGCCACAGGGATCGGTGGTTCCGTTATCAACCTGAGCAGCTGTGATCGTTGCCATGCCATTGGCATCGAGCGAGACAGTGATATCCTGTGTCAGGACAGTCGGAGGCAGTTGGTCGATGACAGTTACATCAAAGCTGCAACTGGCAGTATTGCCTGCGGCATCTGTCGCCTGGAAGCTGACAGTAGTTGTGCCCAAGGGGAAGAGAGAGCCAGATTGAGGACCAGCGATCTGCAATACACTATGCCCAGGAAGATTATCTGATCCGATTGGGGTAGAGAAAGTAACCATCGCGCCACACATGCCCGGATCTGTGTCCTGATTGAAGGAAGGCGGACAGCTAATGATGGGAGGCTGCGTATCAAGAATGTCTATGCCTCCCTGACTGACTGAAGGAATGCTCAGAACAGTCGCATTAGGATTGGTGGCATAACCAAGCGCAGTTGGCGATCCATTGATCTGGACAGGAGTGAGTCCTATGGGGGCACCGGGCTTGATGACAAAACTGATCTCCATCACAGCGGTACCGTTGGTTAAGCTTGTCGTGCTGAGGCCAGGATCAATCCAACTGAAGGTGATGGCATCAGTGGGAACGCTTCCTGATCCAGGTAAGCCAAAGATATTGGAGATGAGTGGGGAAGGATTGCTGATAGCCTGAAAGCTCAGGATGCTGGGATCAAAATTGATCGTGCCTTGATGGGTGGCGATGCTGTCGAAGTGATTGACTGTAATGGAGAGGAGGACTGTATCTCCTTCTCCTCCACTATCCGTTTCTACGACGAATTCCAGGCTATCGGGGAGAGAGGGAATTGCAGTTGCCTTCCATAGTTCTATTCCATGTGTACCATCATCTGCCCGGAAAAACAAGGTCCCATTTATATCTGAGAGATTTTGGGGACTAGAACTCCCACTTCCAGGGAGAATATCTGCAACCAATTTCGTTCCAGCAGTTGTCCCGTCACTTTGCCATAGTTCAATGCCATTGATCCCATCGTTTGCGCTAAAAAACAAAGTTCCATTTACCTCTGTCATGTCAGTCGGAAAAGAACTTCCACCCGATCTGATATCTTTGACCATCACCGTACCGGCAGCCGTACCATCGCTTTTCCAGAGTTCATGGCCATTTGGGTCGAAGGCCGCGAAATACAGAATCCCATTCAATTCTACAAAATTAGAGGGGCTGGAATTCCCACTTCCCGGATAAATGTTTTTTACCATCACAGTTCCTGCTGTTGTCCCATCACTTTTCCACAGTTCACTCCCATTGATTCCATCGTTTGCAACAAAAAACAGGGTGCCGTTTATATCTATCATATGGTATGGAGAGGCGCCTGCACTTCCTGGTACAATATCCTTAACCATGACTGTCCCTGCTGCTGTTCCATCACTTTTCCATAATTCAGGACCATTGACTCCATCATTTGCTACAAAAAATAGGATGCCATTCATTTCTGCAAAAATCCAGGGATTCCCGTTCCCGCTTCCAGGATTTATGTCTTTGACCAATGTTGTCCCCGCGGTCGTTCCATCACTTTTCCACAGTTCGAAGCCAGATGATGCGTTTAAGGCTCGAAAAAACAAGGTCCCATTGATATCGAGGAAGGTAATCAAACCTGTTATTCCAGGATCACTTCCAGGATTGATATCCTTGACCAGGACTGTTCCGACAGTCGATCCATCACTTTTCCAGAATTCAGAGCCCAGCGTCCCATTGTTTGCGCCAAAATACACGCTGCCATTTGTTGCCGTCAGAAAACTCGGCAATGAACTCGGAGCACCCAACCAAATGTCCTTGACCAGATTGGTCCCAGCTGATGTGCCATCACTTTGCCAGAGTTCTCTCCCTTGATTGCCATTGGTAGCACGGAACAATAAAGTACCATTAAGATCTACCATGAAGGCTGGGTCCGAATCCCCACTGGAATTGATATTCTTCACCATCACCGTACCTGTAGTCGTACCGTCGCTTTTCCATAGTTCTGCACCATTAGTTCCGTCTTTAGCTCGGAAATAGGCTATCCCGTTTACATTGGTGAAATCTTGGTTAAGAATAATTGAGTTTGCGAACCCTGGATTAATATCCTTTACAAGCACTGCTTGCGCTCTGCCTAACTGAACACAACAACACATGAACAGACAAGCTGCCAGAATTTTGATGCGCAATTGTAACAAGAGAGCCTGAACTAGCTTAGAGTGGAATGTGTATAGGCGTAGCATAGTCAGTAAAATTTAGCTTGTGTGGAAAAATGTGCTGGATTCAACTGAAATCCGCATCTATAGGTAGGCAAACCCTCTATGCGCTAGAACCCCCAATGAGTATTCAGGAAAAAAGAAAGGATGGATGGGGAAGATGACTGAGCAGAAAAAAGAGAAAAGACGGTATCCGGCTTTGTCAATGAGGAGGAGAAGCCCTTTCATCTTGCTTCTCATCTCTGATTCCCCTTACTTCGCCGCTTTCAGACATCGAAAATTGATGCCATGTCCACGCGCACGCGAATTGAACCATTCTGGGGAGCGATTTTGATCTTTTTGGGAGCAATTCTTTTTTCCACCAAGGCCATCATGGTCAAGCTCGCCTATGAATATGAAGTGGAAGCCACCGTTCTCCTGACCTTGCGGATGCTGTTTTCTGTACCTTTTTACCTGATTATCGGATTGACCGCCAAACAAACCACTGGGCTTTCGCGCATCAAAGGACGAGACTACTTGCTCATTGCGGTAGTCGGCTTGTTGGGACACTATATCGCTAGCCTAGCTGATTTTATTGGGCTGCAATATGTCACCGCCAGCATAGAACGTCTTGTTCTCTATGTCTACCCAACCATTGTATTGTTGATGTCCTGGATCTTCCTGAAAAAGAAGATCAGCCGGATTCAATGGCTCGCCCTTGTGATCGCCTATATCGGTATTGCAGTGGTGTTGGGAGGAGATGTCTCGGTTGAGGATCAGTCAGATTTGTGGATGGGCGTATTCTGGGTATTTATGGCAGCCCTGTTCTATTCGGCCTATCTGGTGGGAAGTGGGGAATTGGTGGTGAAATTTGGCACAAGACGATTTACTGCTTTCTCTATGTTGTCTGCGGCGATTGGGGTATTCATTCATAGCTTTATTCAGATTGGAGGACAATGGCCAGATCTTCATCCAGCGGTATATGGGTATGGACTGCTGATGGCAGTGGTGGCAACGGTCATTCCTTCCTTCATGATTCAAGAAGGAATTCGACGAGTTGGAGCGAATAGTGCCGGTATCATTGGGAGTATTGGTCCCGTTTCGACCATCATTCTGGCTTATATCTTTTTGGGGGAAAGAATGACGGAGATTCAAATTCTGGGAACGGCCATTGTGATGGGCGGAATCTTATTGATTACGCTCAATAAGAATAAATAAGTGTGAAAATCCGTCACGGAGTGCAGGATTTTCACACTTAATTTCTAAAAAATCACCCCATACATACCTTCCACCACCCAATTTCCTAAAGGAAAGTAGCTGGCAAAAAAGAGAGTCATGGCCAGGGAAAAATTTTGTGGACTGAAAAAGCGGTCAAGCAGATTGTCTTTGTATACCAATGAGGTGCGTAAGGCATATCCTCCAAACTCGTAGATTCCCATAAAAAACAATCCATATACGTACTGTTCATACCAGACCATCTCTCTCAAAAGAAGAGAAACCGGGATCATATAGAGCACATAGCAGGGTATAATCTGCCACCAATAGCGAAAGCGAGCAATTTTTACCTGAATTCCAAAATTGTGCATCCCGACACCCCAGAGAAAGTAGAAGGGAATATAGATCCAAAGGATTCGGAAATCGTCAGGCCGAATCTGTTCTAAAATTGTCTGAATCATGGAGAAGTATCTTTATAAACGAGTTGCAGCAAAACGGGCAATAGGATCAAATCAGCAAGCAAGGCTAAAAAGAGGGTAGCTGAAATGAGCAAACCAATATAGAAAGTTCCCAAAAAGTCTGAAAAGCACAATACCAAAAATCCTCCACTGAGAATGAAGGAAGTAGAGACAATGGCTTTGCCAGTAGAGAGATAAGTTTGCCTCAAAGCTTCTTGAAAAGGGTGCTTGCTGGACTCCCGTCGAAAGCGACTCAAAAAATGAATGCTGTCATCTACGGCAATCCCAAAGGAAATCACAAAGATGATCGAAGTAGAAATTTTCAAATCAATTCCAGCAAATCCCATGATCCCTGCAATCATCAGTAGAGGCAGGAGATTGGGCAACAAACTGATCCAGACCATTGCAAACGACCTGACCAGCACGCCCATCAGGATACCTACGATGATCACTGCGAGGAGCAAGCCCTGAAGCACATTCCACGCCAGGTTACGGGTGTTGAGATCCATGAGGTTGGCAGTTCCCGTGATCCGATAGCGAAGGAGGCTTTGAGGAAATTGTTGGGTGAGATAGGCGAGGAGAGCAGCATCTTTTTGGCCAACCACATAACTGCCCCAATCAGGAATTTTACCGCTGATCTTGGCAGAGCGACCGTCCGATGAGAAGGCAGAGCGGAGATTCTGTTCCCGAAAAAAATTATTCACATATAGTTTCAACTCTTCTCTGTCTATAGAATCGCTAGGAAGACGGTGGTGTCGATCACTGCCATAATGAAGAATCTGGTTGGCTTTCTTCATGATACTGGCAGGAGAAATCAGGGATTTTACCCCATAGACCTCTGCTAAATAGGCATCGACTTCATTGATTTCTTCCAGAAGCTCAGCATCAAATAAGGTGCGACTGGAATCTGTGAGTTCCACATAGAGTTCGAATGGGCGCGCACCAGCAAATTTGTCAGCAAAAAAGAAAAAATCCTGCTGCATGGGATGGCTGCGTCTCAAGTCCTCCAGCAGATAATTGTCGATCACAATGCGTGAGCTTCCAAGTAGCCCAACAAGGATACAAGCTCCGGTTCCAAGGAGAATGGGGACGTTATGCCTGAGAACCCAGTCAAACAATCGATTCAAAAGCCTGTCCCATCGATCAATGCTGGATGCCTTGCCAACGGCTTGATTGAACATCATCAAGAGCGCTGGGAGCAGGCTGTAGGTCAACAGCAAGGCAAACACCAAACCCAGGGTTGCATAGATGCCCAGATCGATCAGAGATTGGAAATCCGAACTCGTCAAGGTCAAAAACCCAATAGCAGTTGTGAAGGTAGTGAGCATGGTTGCCAGACCAACTTCCTGTATGCTTTGTTTGAGGGCAGGCCATTTGTCCAGACCTGTCTTGAGATTTCGTAAGTAATGTGTAAGAAAATGCACGGTATCTGAGATGCCAATCACCAACAAGATGGTTGGGATGAGGTTCCCAATGATGTCGATGCTATTCCCTTGTGCTGTGAGAATTCCCAATGTCCACAAAACTGTGATTCCCACCACGATCAATGGCAAGATGATGCCCCAGATTTTTCGGTAACTCAGCCAAAGAAAGAGAGCAATGAGCAGGATGTTCAAGGCTGTGAACAGCCCAACTTCTCGTTGAATGATACTGATAAACCCGCTTTGCCCAAAACATTTACCTGCCACATGAACCTTCTCAAAATCAAAATCTGCCAATACAGCATTGACTTGATGGTATAAGTCCAGGCAGCCTTCAGTATTCAGAAGATCTGTATGTTTAAGCCAGATCGCCACAGCATGACGATCTTCTGCAAACAGAAAATCAATCAATGTTTTTTCCTCATAGATCAGGAGGCTATCCTGCTCCAGGCGTTGGGGATCATCCAGATGGAGGTAGGGAAGTTGGCGAAGGGATATGCTCAGCGGACTCCGCCTGTATCGCCTGACGTTGGTGGGAGACAGCACAGAAACCACATGAGAAAGCGTATCGAGACGTTGGCTCAAGTGGTCAATTTCGCGCAAAAAGACCGGATCAAAGAGTGAGCCTCGCTGTTCTATGCCAATCAGCAGATAATCATTATCACTCCCGAATGTCTTCTGATAGTTTCTGAAAAACTGTGTAGATTCATGCTCTGCCGGAAAAAATTTCTCCACTTCATAGTCAAAACGAATCTCCTTCAACTGCCAAACAGCAACTGCTGTCAGGAGGCCAATTAGAAAAATGATCAGACGGCTGAGAGAGATTAGGGACATGTGGCTGTAGCTGAAAGATAAGCGAATCCTCCCCATCTTCCGTGATGAGAGAGGGACAAATCAATCGGGAGGTGTTGATTTTCCTGATACAAAAAGGGAATGCCAGCCAGTTTGTTGATAGACAAGGAGGCCTCTGGCAAGTCGAATCGTTGAGCAATTTCCACAATCAGGGCATGTTGCAGACTTTTGGAGAGTTCCCGTTGTGAATCCACACCGATCTGTTGGGACAGTCGATTGTACCAGATTTGATTTTTTGGCAAACTGTCGGGATGACTCACCGCATGAATCACATCATCCTGTATGTGCCAAAACCCCTGATAGGTGCTGTCAGCAACCTGAATGCAGGCGGTCTGCCCATGTGGCAGAACGGTACAGTTGAATGATTTCGGCGCAAAAGAGCGGTATCGATATCGCTTATAGTGTGCTTTATAGCTGCTTTCTTTCAATGCCCAAAGCGTCCATAAGGCAACTTCCTGATCGTCTTGGCTGTCCAACCATTGACGTTCCTGTGGACTCAGCACTTTTTGCAAAAAACGCTCATTGGTGGATCGGGATTCTCCAACTTCTGCCAGACTTACGATATCGTTGCCAATCATAGGGATCTTCTGATCTTAAGTATTAGGACAAATTTATATTTGGCAATCATCTTCCACCCTCTCGCTCTCCCGCCATCGGGAGACATCAGCCCACAAGCCTGTAATCGTAGATTTTTCCCCATAGGAGGGGGCTGGGGGAGGAACAAGATCCTACAATTTGATTGTGTCCCCTTAAGTAGATGGACAATATTAGTTTTGATTGTGGGTATAAAGGAAATAGGGGATATAATGGCTTGATTGGTAAGATTTCTCCCTTTTTTCCCTTATGCCCCCTATATCCCTCACAAATAATTGTGTCCCCCTACTTACTTACTACTACTTTGACAGCTTAAATTTTGACTCTTTTTTATCTGCTGTTCTACTTTTTGCTTGACCAAAAAGTAGCAAACACTCAAGCCCCGATTCTCGGGATTTCGCTTCGCTCAACACAACCAACCAAAGTCACCACTACCTGCCGTCCTCCTCGTCCCGATCCCGATATATCGGGATGCACCCCAAGCCACTCATTGTCTATGTACAGACCTACAGTGAGCAAGCAGTATTATTTCTGCAAAAGTTTTTGCACAACTGCTACTGCAGCCTGGACGGTCAACATCTGTTCTGCATCTTCATCACTGATCTCAATATTGAAGGCATCCTCTGTGTCCAGAACGATATCTACAATATGAGAAGAATTGATTTCCAGATCTTTGAGTAAATCGGTTTCTGGGTGAATGTTCGCAAATGCTTCCTGATTTTGCACATAGGGCTGAATGATGTCCCGAAGCTTTGCGATGATTTCTTCTTGTTGCATATCGGTGAAATTAGGAATTATTCTCTCACTTTTCCCAAAATGACACAACTGTTCACATCCCCGAATCCAAAGCTGCTGCTGGCGACGACCGAAAGATCCATATATTGGGTTTCTTTGGGCACGCATCCCGGATCGATACAGGTTACAATACGCTCGTGGAGATCTTCACAGTTGACAGAGGGATGAACAAAATTGTGATGGAGTTGAAGAACAGCCGCGATACACTCAATGGCACCTGCCGCACTCAATGAATGACCAATCAGCGATTTGAGGGACTGAATCAACGGAAAGTCCTTGCCAGAACGTCCAAGTGCCTGGACCCAGGTTTCGACTTCCTGTGGATCGAAGAGGGTAGAGGTCAGATGACCCGAAATCAAGTCGATCTCTTGTGGAGAGATGCGTGCATCAGCCATCGCCCCCTGAATACATCGAATGACGCCATTGGGATTGGGGGCTGTCATGGTTCCGCCTTGTTGCTGACCGCCTGAATTGAGATACCCGCCCCATATTTCGGCATAAATTCTGGCATTGCGTTTCCGTGCAGAGGTTAGACTTTCGAGCACGAGTGCGCCTGCGCCTCCCCCTGGAACAAATCCACTTGCTGATGCACTCATGGGTCTGGAAGCCTTCGAAGGAGCATCATTGAATTTTCGATTCAAGACACGCATAGCATCAAATCCCGCCCATAAATCCGGGCTGGTACTATCACAGCCTCCACACAGCATCCGTTCTGCTTTGCCAAGGGCGATGCGTTCGTAGCCATAAATGATCGCCTCTGTCCCTGTGCTACAGGCAGAGGCATTGCTGCTGACCAGATTGCCGAGGCTGAGCATTCCTCCCAGGTAGGCACTGATGCCACTAGCCATGGTTTGTTGTACAGTCGTGCTTCCCAGCCTTTTGACTGCACGCTGATCTATTTTTTCAATCGCAAAACGAATGGCTGGTCCTCCTGCCATTCCAGCACCGAAGATACACCCGCTGTCCCAGTCTGGCTGGGCTGATTTGTCTTCCTTCACTGGAAGGCCTGCATCTTCCCATGCCTCCATGCCCGCAACACAGCCATAGATGATGCCATCTGCCCGAAGATTTCGCAGTGTCAGATCCGACAAATATCGATGTGTGTCTTCTTCTGTAAGAGGGGGAATTCCTCCCACTCGACAACCAAATCCCAATTCTTCAAGGATTTCCAAATACTGAATGCCTGATCGGGCTTCTCTCAAAGCCGTTTCAAAAGAAGGCAGCCCAACGGCATTGGGGGCAACTACCCCCATTCCTGTGATAACAACTCTATGTTTTTCCATTCTCTTGTGCATGAACAATCATTCCAGATAAGGTCCCATAACAGACACGCTCTCCCCGCGCATTGGTCATGCTGACAGTGCATTTGAGCTTTTTCAACCGATAGTAAACCTTCTCTCCGATGACAGTGACGATTTCTCCTGGCAAGACAGGTGTGACAAATTCAACAGCAGATGAGGTAAAGGCAAACTTGAGAGGGCGGGGGGTGTGGTGGAGATTGTTGAGATACATGCCTAGCCCAACCAATCCGATTTGTGCCATACATTCGGTCAGGATGACGCCAGGTGTCATGGGCCGATCCGGGAAGTGAGCGGGATAAAACCATTCATCCTCTCGAAATCTATATGTTCCTACCACCTTTGACGCATCCAATTCCACAAATTGGTCTACAAAGCAAAACGCTTCTCCATAAGGCATCAATTGTCTGATGGTTTCCAGATGATCTGTTTGTTGTTCCATGCTGATTTTCCATTAAACAATAAAGAATCCAGCTTCTTTCTCACATCCTCCCTTCTCCTCCGTCTACTGGAATGATGGTCCCGTTGATCCAGGCGGCTTCCTGCTTGCAGAGAAGATATATGGCATCGGCTACATCTTCGGGGCGGGTGAGTCGTCCATATGGATTTCTGCTGCGGGCCAGTTGTTTGAGGTGTTCACTGCCAGGAATCATGCGAAGAGATGGGGTGTCAGTGACTCCGGCCTGGACCACATTGCAACGGATACCATGCGGGGCAAACTCCAGGGCGATTGATCGACAAATGGCCTCCAGCGATGTCTTGGCAGCGCTGACAGCAGCATAATTGGCCCATGCGCGTTGATTGCCTTCGCTGGTCAGCCCAATCACTCTGGCATCTGAGGCAAATAACTGTTGGAGATGGAGTGCCTGAACCCAATCATATAAGCTGAGGGCCATTGCTTCTATCGTTAACTGAAAATCCTGCCGTCTCAAAGAAGGAGAAGACAGTTCTTCTTTCGGTACCATTGGCTTCAGATTTCCCTTGGCGATGCTGTGAAGAAGGAGCCGAATTCGATCATCAGGACCCAATTCCTGTTGACATATCTGCACTATGGTCTGGATATGTTCCTCCTGTATTGCATCCATATTTTTTCTGACAAGCTTAATCCCCGTTTGGCGCATCTCTTCACATGCAGCCTCGATCCTGGGCAATTCCTGTCTTCTGTCTCGGTGGATCAGGAAAATATGCATGCCCTCTCTGGCTAGCTTCTGGGCAGTTGCCAGCCCGATGCCGCTTGATCCTCCAAGAATCAGCGCCCAATATCCTGATTCACTAAAAGCCGCTTTCCTCATATACAATAGGTTTCACTTCCTGTGTCAGATGTTCATCTGCTACGACGGATATTTTCTTTTTTCCGACCTCTCTTTATGCCCACTCCAACAAAATTCTTTGTGCAGAGAAGCCAGGTCCAAAACTCAACATCAAACCTTTCTCCCCCACTGGTATGGATCGCTGCATAAAATCTTCCAATACATACAGCACTGTTGCAGAAGACATATTCCCGTACTCTCTCAGAACTTGTCTGGTGGTATCAATGTTTTTTCCTAATTGACCAAATAACTCTTCCACCATTTGCACAATTTTCTTGCCGCCAGGATGAAAAATCAAATGTTCGATCTCCTCAATCCGGGTCTGATTTTTGGCAAGAAAGGGATGAATGATTTCCTCAAAGTGTGCCTGGATTTTTTCCGGAACCCGCTGATCCAACACCATCTGAAAGCCAGAGTTT
Organism: Bacteroidota bacterium; assembly: GCA_039029315.1. Taxonomy (GTDB): domain Bacteria; phylum Bacteroidota; class Bacteroidia; order J057; family J057; genus JBCCCJ01. Next base: position 20,780 of record JBCCGK010000130.1, read on the forward strand.
TTCAATTTGAATCCCATCATGTCTATCTCGTCATAGAAGTGGAACATCTCTCCATCCAGAATTCGGGGTCCCGGCCGATCATCATTTCCCAAAATCGCACACGCAGCTCCATCTCCAAAAATCGCTGCACTGACCATATTGACCATCGACCAATCATCATACTGAAAGGTGCTCATGGGAGATTCAACAGCTATGATTGCCGCACGTTTGCCAGGATTTGCCAGTAAAAAATTGTGTGCATAGATCAGAGCAGACACCCCAGCTGCACAGCCCATTTCTGTGACAGGAAGCCGCATGATATCCTGGCGCATACCAAGTCGATTGATCAGATAAGCATCTACAGAAGGAATCATGAATCCGGTACAACTGACAGTGATGATGATGTCAATGTCCTTGGCTTTGAGCTGAGCCTTCTCAAGTCCTGTCCGGAGAGCAGTTTCGGACAGTTCAATGGCTTGTTCTATGTAAAAATCATTCTTTTCTTCAAAACTTAAGGGAGCTACGACTCTTTCTGGAGGAAGAATGGAATAGCGGCGGTCAACCTGTGCATATTTGAAAATACGGAGCACTTTTCGTCGGAACCGCTCATCTTGTCCGGCCATATGGCGTTCCATGTCCTGAATGATTTCCTCAGTCGGTTTGGTGTATGGGGGGAGCGCTTTGCTGACAGCCAGAATTTTGGGGTGTTGCATGCGTTACGGGATCATTATCAGTTGATATTGAAAAGCCCACCGCCATCGGCATCTCGAATAACGAGGGCTGTACTGTTTCATGAGATGTGTCAATTCCTTTCGGGTGAAGCCTCTCTGAATGGACAATGCGCCATCAGTCTTGGCCATGGGGGTGAATCCAAGAAGCGTGCTGACGATTTGAAAAAGAAAATAGGGTAACCAATGTCTTTGCAGATCATTGATGAGAACCATCTTGACTCCTGCTTCTCGCCATCTGTTCAGCAGCTGAAGTTGTTCTTGTTCTGAAAAATGGTGAAAGAACAGGCCACAATGAACAATCTGATAGCTTTGCCAGGGAATATTGTTATCAAAGACATTGGCACAAACATAGTCAATGTCCGGGGAGTGGCCAGATTGATTTCGGGCCCAATCGATGATATGTGGATTCGCATCCAGGCCGCTTAGGTGGACAGAATAAGCTCGTTTTTTAGCCCATTTTGCCAACATTCTCAAACAATCTCCCCCTCCACACCCTACATCCATCACGCGAATCGGGGAAGGAAGATCTGACTCGGCCAGGTATCTGAGACCAGTATCAAAACCGTTTCTGACTGAGAGATGACTGCCTAGCCATTGGTTGACCCAGGAAAGATTTTCAAGGGTTTTGTTCAATTCCTCACCCTCCAGGTTGAGATCATCCATTATCTCTTGTTCCAATGCTCTATGTGTAAACTGGCGAAACATCAGAATAAATTATGGGTTAGGGGAATTCAAGAGTAGGATGAAGCGGAAGGCCCAGACCCTGCTGAGCTGAGCCTCTGGCCATTGAGACGCACGAAGAAGATGTCGAATTTCAGAAATCGAAAAGGCTCTCCTGATCGCAAGCATTCCATCAGATCGTGTGAGTTTACTCAAGCCCATAAGAGGGCTGAATATCCTGAACAAGGTAAGGGCAATCTGATTTCTTTCCAATTCACTGATGATCCAGGCGACTTTTACCTTGGCGCTATGTTGATGGAGAAAAGAGAGAAATGCCTGATCCGACAGATGATACAGGAAATGACTGCTGATCAACAAATCACATGCAGGAAGAACAAATGCAGGATCAAAAATGTCGATCGCCTGATAGTGGATAGATGCTTGCTTGTCTGTTTGAGTTCTGGCATAGGCCAGACTATGGCCATTGCCATCAAGTCCGAGACATTCAACAGAGATTGATTTGGCACGACACAGCTGTTCTATCATGCGCAAGACATCTCCTCCTCCACATCCCAGATCAACAATCTTCCAATGCTTGTCAGGAGCTTTGGAAAGAAAGCGATTGACAGCTTTTTTGATTGCGCGGTGGTTGCCGAGCAATCGATTGATCATAGCCAGTTCATCCAGACAGGTATGCAAGCGTTCGCCGGAAAGATCGAGTTGATCCAATTGTTCTGGCTGATATGAGCGTTGTTTCAGAGTGTTCAATGAATTGGGGTTCCGTGAGTTTGGCGAATAATTGAAGGAAAAACACCTGGAATGAGCCGCAATCCAGCAACCGCTAATTCCGATATAAGGGCTTTGCCCATAAACTTCTGCAATTGTCTGCCCCAGAAGAGTCGGCTACCAAACAGTTGTTGCCATTTTTGTTGATAGAGTCGTTCCATCTCTTCTCGGCTGCACTGGTCTTGAAAATAGGTGAAGATGCTTTCAGAGACCAATTTAGCTGAATGAATTGCCATCGCCATTCCATTGCCAGAAACCGGGGCAATCATCCCTGCCGCATCGCCACACATCAGCGCATGATCCACGATCAATTGTTTGGGCTGGAATGAAATGTTAGAAATCACAATTGGTTTGACTTTCTGCATTCTGATTTGTTCAAAAACCGGGCTGAGCCGAGGATTGGTCGTGACCAATGCTGCTTCCATCTCAGGCAATTTTCCATATCGATCCAGAGATTGTTTTCGGATCATGTAGGTAAAATTCGCCAGATTGTCCTCTACTTGTATGCCGCCACAATATCCTCCGGGAAAATTGAACAAAGCGACCGCATCGGGCGGGAATTCATATTCCACATAATATTTCACCCCGATATAGGGAGAGCGCTTGAAGAAGAAGGGGCGTTGAAGATGCTTGTCCAGGATGGATCGTTTGCCATAACTCCCCACTAACATATGAGAGCGAAATATTTGGCCGTTTCTTCCCTTTATGTTGAAATGGTCTTCCTCAAAATGAAACTGCTCAACCGGGAAACCTTCATAAATCTTAACGCCTTTCTTTTGTGCAAGCTGATAGAGAAATTGATCCAGTCTGAATCGGGTCATGCTGATGCCTCCCAAAGGCAAAGGAGTTTCGATCTGTTTGCCAGAAGGGGCGGTGAACAAGATTCGCCGAATGTCTCTAGGGGCCAGCTGATCCATCTCCACGCCCAGGCGCTCCAGATAGGGCACCACTTCTCTGGACAAGTATTCCCCACAAAATTTATGGAACGGAAATCTTTTCTTTTCCAGAACCCCCACAGATAGTCCCGCATTCGCCAGGTGCAGCGCTGAAGTCAAGCCTGCTAGCCCGCCTCCTATAATCAAAACATCATGCATATCGTCTCAAGGATTGTTGAATAAGCATCTTGCCTCAAAGTGGGGACAAATATCGTCAACTATCTTAGAGACTGTTTGAAAATCTATCACTTATTTTTTGTATGCGTCTTTTTTCCTCATCCGGCGCCTTTTTTTGTTCCCATAGCACAACTATGAGAACAAAAAAGAGCCTTGTCTGAGAAAAAAATACATCATAAAAATTCTCAGCACAGATTCCCAAACAGTCTCTTACATTCCACACGATCTCTGGCAAGGAAAACAGGAGCACTCCTCTCCTCAGAGGGCAAGTCTGTGTTGGAAATGTAATTCGAATTTGTTATGCTTGCATACCATTTTGGATTTTCAGGCTTGATGCCCTATTTTACTGCAAACCCCATCTCATGATCCAATCTCTTCTTTTCGTCCTGCTAGCTGCAGCTGCATTTGGTTATTTCGCAAAGCAACTCCTTCACATTCGCAAAAACATCCAATTGGGACGACCAGAAAATCGTTCAGACCGTCCTGGAGAGCGATTTCAGAAAATGCTGTTGATTGCTTTTGGTCAGCAGAAAATGTTCAAGCGATGGTTGCCTGCCACGCTTCATTTCACGATTTATGCGGCTTTCTTGTTGACACAGGTAGAATTGATTGAAATTTTTGTTGATGGGATTGCAGGGACACACCGGATTTTTCGACCTGCATTGGGAGGATTTTACACCTTTGTGATTGGATTCATTGAGGTTCTGTCTTTGTTGGCTTTTGTGTCAACATTGATCTTTCTGATCCGCCGGAATCTCCTGAAGGTTCCCCGCTTTCACATGAACGAAATGACAGGCTGGCCAAAGTTGGATGGGAATTTGATTCTCTATGGCGAGATTCTCTTGATTGTCTTTGTGTTCATGATGAATGGAGCAGATGAAGTCCTGTATCAAATGGGCGCCACCCATGCAGCAGGAGCAGAAGGAATCAAAGGCTCATTTGGATTTGGGGTGAGTACAGCAATTGGTCCCATGTTATTTGGAGGGATGGAAGCTTCCACCCTGCATATGGTTGAGCGGATTGGCTGGTGGGGACATATTCTTGTGGTATTTGGGTTTTTGAATTATTTGCCCATTTCCAAACATTTTCACATCATCATGGCCTTCCCGAATACGTATTTCTCTCGCTTACTGCCAGCAGGAGAGCTCACTACGCCATCCAATATTCAGGAAGAGATCAAAGCGATCTTCGACGAGACCTATCAACCGAAAGAAGATCCCAATGCCCCTATTCGATTTGGTGCAAAGGATGTAACAGATTTGAGCTGGAAAAGCCTGATGGATGCCTATACCTGTACGGAATGTGGACGTTGTAGCTCAGTTTGCCCTGCCAATCAAACAGGCAAAAAACTCTCCCCGCGAAAGGTTGTCATGAACGTTCGAGATCGATTAGAAGAAATCCAGCAACACAAACTCACCAAAGGTGAAGATGGCCTGATGGTCGCCCCGGAAGGCAATGAGGCGGCACAGGAAGCAGCCAGTCATGTTTTACTTAGCGATCACTACATCACTGAAGAAGAACTTCGGGCCTGCACCACCTGCAATGCCTGCGTAGAAGCTTGTCCTGTCAACATCAATCCAGTGGATATCATCGTCGAACTTCGTCGCTACTTGATGATGGAAGAATCCTCCATGCCAGAAGAGTGGGGCATCATGACCAACAATATCGAGAATGCCGGAAATCCCTGGGGCATGCCTGCCGCGGATCGTTTTGCATGGTCGAAAGAATAATCCGGGGGTGTGAGGGGAGAGAAAGGTATAGAGTATAGGGTATAAGGCTGGGTTGTGTGGTTTTGGAAATATGTCTTTAATGGTAGATCGAATGGAAGAGTTTCTCTTGGATATTGTAGAAATAGAAGAAAGTAAATTACAAGAGTCCGCTGCTCCTTATGATAGTAGCAGGGATTTTGTAACGCTGGAGGCTTGGAAGCGATGCAGGGAAGTTCGACTCTTTATTTATCAACAGATATTGAAAAGGCTCCCTCCAGAAGAAAAGTATGATTTGGGATCGCAAATGAGAAGAGCAGCAATTAGCATCATCCTAAATATCGCTGAAGGCCATGGGCGATACCATTTTAAAGAAGGCATCCAATATTATCGAATCTCCCGAGGATCACTCTATGAATTAAAGGATGGTCTGATTATTTGTTTAGATAATGAATACATTGATAGACAGCTCTTTGATCAAGGAATAAGTCTCATCGAGATGGCAAAATCAACCTTGAACGGCTATATCAAATTCGTCCAAAAACAACGAGCAAATACAAGCAAATCAAAAACTTGACACCTTTGAAACACTAAAGTCAAAGACTTTCAAAACAAAGCCCCATACCCCATACCCCCAAACAACGCAATCAAAGATTAGAATGAATATTCCTCAATACTCAGTTCTCAGTGCCGAAGGCAAAAGCCCCGATTACCTCTTTTGGATCGGCTGTGCAGGCTCCTATGACGCCCGTTATCAGCGCGTCATCAAAGCATTGGTCTCCATCCTCAATGAGGTCGGCATCAGTTATGGAGTTCTTGGAGATGAAGAAAGCTGCACCGGCGATCCCGCCAAGCGATCTGGCAACGAATTCCTCTTCCAAATGCAAGCCATGCAGAACATCGAAGTGATGAATGCCTATGAAGTCAAAAAGGTCATCACCGCTTGTCCGCATTGTTTCAATACCCTCAAAAACGAATATCCAGCCTTGGGAGGAGATTACGAGGTGATCCATCATTCTACCTTTCTCCAACAACTCATCGATGATGGCAAAGTCAAACTGGCAGATGGTGGAAGCTTTAAAGGCAAAAAAATAACCTTCCATGATTCCTGCTATCTCGGCCGCGCCAATAACATCTATGAAGCCCCTCGCAAAGTCCTGGAAGCCCTGGACGCGGATCTGGCAGAGATGAAACGCTGTCGTACCAAAGGCTTTTGCTGTGGCGCAGGTGGGGCGCAGATGTTCAAAGATGCTGAAAAAGGTAATAAAGAAGTCAACATTGATCGGACCGAGGAAGCCCTTGGAACTGGAGCCTCCACGATCGCAGTGGCCTGTCCTTTCTGCATGACCATGATGAGTGATGGCGTGAAGCACTTCGAGAAGGAAGAGAGTGTGCAGGTGAAGGATTTGGCTGAATTGGTTGCAGAGAGCTTGAAGAAGGAAGGATAAAGAGATGCCATTCATTTAGGATGAACCTTTTCTTGGTTTCTGCCTGTTTCACCTTTTGAAGCAAGTCCATTATGCCTCTTTTCGGAGTTGAGCATAGATTCAGCATTGATTGTGAACAACTTCGCACAATGGGGAGATACATTCATACTCAAGCATATTTTATCACTTGCATTCCTAATAGATGCCCTCGAAAAACTTTGCAGTCGGTTGGATTTTATAGATATTGATGAAGAATAAGCCAGTGGACATGAATCCAATTTGTATATCTCTTCTTTCTCACTTCCTCAGAATGTTCGTGCCTTCGAGTTCCGTGTTACACGAGAGAGTTGGGTGTATATACGGAATGTGAACAAAGGGTAATAAGATATAAATGGAACCGTGGTGGGTATACAGGTGTACGATGCAATTTACCCCAAAATAGCCTGAAGGAGTTTTCTATTCTATACGTTAGCAAGCCATAGCTTTGATAAAAGCCAGATTTGTGAGAAAGCTATGGAAGAAGCTTGCTTCTGGAAATAGGTTGCTAGCGAATCTACAAGAATGCGAAGCAATCTAGCTTGCTAACGATAAAAGGCTAACATAAGTTGCCAGTAATAGAATAGAAAACTAATATTATTGGCTAATCTATTTTGTGGCCGCCCTTTCAAAGGAAAAAATGACAGGCTTTTAGAGTAGGTCTAAAACGCCATCATTTTTGTGTTTTTTCAGATAAAAGGGCTAAACTGCATCGAACATCGGCTATCAGCTCATTCTCATTTCATTCGAACGAGCGATAGCGAGTTCGTTGGTGGCAACCAAAAAAATGCTAAATAATTCATTAATAAAAAACAAATCAAAATGAAGTCAAACCTACTTTTCTTGGTTCTTGTGTTAACATAATCCCTACTTGCCCAGAATTTTACCGAAGTCCCCCAATTCACCCCTTTCGAGGGCGTTGAGGCAAGCTCGATCGCCTTTGCCGACGTGGACGGCGACAACGACCAGGATGTCCTCATTACAGGGCGAAACAGTTCAGGAGCTCAAATCTCGAAACTGTACACCAACGACGGGGGGGGCACTTTCACCGAAATGACGGGAACCCCTTTCGAGGAAGTTGCCTTTAGCTCGATCGCCTTTGCCGACGTGGACGGCGACAACGACCAGGATGTCCTCATTACAGGGCAAAACAGTTCATTCGCTGAAATCTCGAAACTGTACACCAATGACGGGGGGGGGCACTTTCACCGAAATGACAGGAACCCCTTTCGAGGGCGTTGAGGCAAGCTCGATCGCCTTTGCCGACGTGGACGGCGACAACGACCAGGATGTCCTCATTACAGGGCAAAACAGTTCATTCGCTCGAATCTCGAAACTGTACACCAACGACGGCATGATTTCCTCAACGGATGATTTTACAATTGGAGATAGCTTTGACTTTGTATTATTCCCCAATCCTTCGGCGTCCTCTACTGTATTTTTAACTTTTGAGGCAACTGAAACTGGTGCTGTGACCCTAAAAGTGTTAGGTGTAAATGGCACCCTACTCTTAGAACAAAATGAATTTGTAATACCAGGACACACGACTTTTTCCGTTGATATTGCTTCTTTGCCTACGGGGAGTTACTTCATGCAATTGGAGAACGGCAAAAAATTAGGTACTGCTAAGTTCATTGTTCAATAAGAAAAGAGGAAGGCAGCCACCAACATTGCATACCTGTCAAGTGAGGCTAAACGCCCCACCTGCAGGTATGCTAGGCGTTGAACAAAACCGCCTACGGCGGTAGTCTTCTCACGTAAAAACACAGGATGTATAAAAAGCCGTATCCAAATATGGATACGGCTTTCGGCCTATGGGTTTTCGTAGACTTGATTGACAGTCAGAAGTTTTACTTAAGCCC
>JBCCGK010000131.1:0-28496 GCA_039029315.1 Bacteroidota bacterium
CCCTCAGGAAATTTGGCTTTTTGGAACCTGAGTGCGTCATTTTTTCTCGAAATACCTCGGTATTCCTCAAAAAAATTCCTTCTCAGAACCCAAAAATCCTGCTTTCTTCAGACAAAAACCAAAATCAAGACAGTTTCTAAGCAATCTCCAAACAATGCTTTGTTATCTCAGCTACTTTCTTTTTCTTGAGGCTGTCTACACAGGTCTTCTGGTGTTGGGTGTCCAACAAGCACAGAAGGCTTCCTTTTTTTAGAACAAGACGAGTCAGCTGCATGTGAAAGATGACTTAACGCTAATTTGAATCGCTTTATGGGAAGCTTTTTTCCTGATCAAAGATGGACCAGTGAGGGGGAACCGGAACTGGGAGTCGGAATCGTTATGGACATCAGCAAAGGTCGGGTGCAAATACATTTTCCCAGGTCTGATGAGACGAGACTCTATGCCATGGAACATGCGCCTTTGCGAAGAGTCCAATTCAAGCCTGGGGATACGATCATGGATGTGAACCAGCGGCCATTGCTCATTGAGCGTGTACAAGAACAGGGAGGACTGTTCTTGTATGTAGGCCTGGATAGGACCTTATCAGAGGCTGATTTGGGAGAAGTGACTGTAAGTCATGGGGTGGATGATCGTCTCGCAATGGGGGAGGTTGACAGCCCGAGATTGTTCGCCTTACGCAGACAGACCCTGAAGCTTGATCATAGCCGAAGAATCTCTCCCATTCGAGGATTTGTTGGTGGGCGGATCGATTTGATTCCTCATCAGTTATATATTGCCCATGAGGTGAGTAGTCGTTATGCTCCCCGAGTTCTGCTGTCGGATGAGGTGGGTCTAGGCAAAACGATAGAGGCTTGCCTGATCCTTCATCGCTTACTGTTGAGCGGAAGAATTTCGCGGGTCTTGATCCTCGTCCCGGAGTCCTTGGTACATCAGTGGTTTGTCGAAATCCTTCGGCGATTTAATCTATGGTTTCACATTTTTGATGAAGCGCGTTGTGTGGCTCTTGATGACAGCGCGCCAGATGGCAACCCTTTTTTGGACGATCAGCTCATTATTTGTAGTACAGCCTTTTTGGCTGGTTCAGAACGGAGAGCCCGTCAGGCGTTGGCGGCGAGTTGGGACATGCTGGTTGTAGATGAAGCCCACCATCTGGCGTGGTCGGTCGAGCAAGCAAGCCCTGCCTATGGTGTGGTTGAATTATTGAGCAAAGTCGCAAAGGGATTGCTGCTTCTGACAGCTACTCCTGAGCAATTGGGCTTGCAAAGTCATTTTGCCCGCCTTCGACTACTGGACCCGGATCGGTATCCGGACTTTCATACATTCAGAAACGAATCTATAGATCATCAGGCAGTTGCTGACCTTGTGGAAAATCTGGCGTCGGACGCATCTCTGAGTTCCGCTGACAAGGATCTGTTGGGATCCCTGTTGGGGGAGGAAAGACGTGCCTTGGCCTTGGAGGAAAGAGATGCTGGGAAGAAGCATCTCATCGAAGATCTGCTGGACCAGCATGGACCGGGCAGGGTTGTCTTCCGAAATACCAGATCAGCCATGAGCGGATTCCCACAGCGAAAGCCCCTTCTGATTCCACTTCAGGCAGCAAGGGATCATGCCGAATGGATCGAACGAATGAGAGCGGAATATGCGGCCGATGTTGATCCTTCTATCCAGGAACAATATTGGTTTGAAGACGACCCAAGAGTGACCTGGCTTATCAAGAAGATGAAGAAGCTATTCCCAGCAAAAGTACTGCTCATCTGTAGGAGCAAAAAAAAGGTGCTTGCACTGGACAAGGCTTTGCGTGAACGTAGCAATCTGAAAGTGGGAGTATTTCATGAGGATCTGACAATTGTGCAAAGAGATAGAAATGCAGCCTGGTTCGCTGAAGCCTCAGGGGCGCGTTTGCTGTTGTGTTCTGAAATTGGAAGCGAAGGGAGAAATTTCCAATTTGCCCACCATCTCATTCTGTTCGATTTGCCCTTACAGCCTGAGTTGCTGGAACAGCGGATCGGACGTCTGGACCGCATTGGTCAGACAAAAGATATCCGAATCCACCTGCCATATCTCATTGGGAGTCCTCAGGAAGTGCTTGTCAAGTGGTATCACGAAGGCTTAAAGGCTTTTGAGCAGAACCTGGAAGGGGGCAATCAACTGGCGCAGGCATTTGGGGATAGACTGCTCAATACTTCTCATGCAGTAGCCTCCTCAGCGTCTGCCAAAGCACTCAAGTCATTGATCGCTGATACAGCTATTTTTCAGCAAGAACTCAAGGAAACGCTGGCAAACGGTCGAGATCGACTGCTTGAGATGAATTCCTTTCGTCCAGCGATTGCTCGCAAACTGGTGGAGCAAATCCGGGAAGAAGATTCAGATATGAGTCTGGAAACATATATGCTTCATGTCTTCGAAGATGTAGGGGTGGAAATAGAAGACCTTGCTCCTCGCACCTATTTACTTCATCCTTCTCATCAACATAGCGAAGCCTTTCCTTCTATTCCTGATGGAGGGATTTCCGTTACCTTCGATCGGAAACGAGCCCTCAGCCGTGAAGATATGAGTTTTCTCAGTTGGGACCATCCGATGGTGACAGGGGCGATAGATATGATCCTAAGTTTAGGAACAGGAAACGCCAGTTTTGGAATTCTTCGAGACAAAGGAACACCTGGCATACTTCTAGAAGCATTGTTTGTGCTCGAAACGGTAGGGGGACAGGACATCCATGTGGATCGGTTTCTTCCCCAAACACCATTAAGGGTGGTAGTGGATCATGCTGGAAATGACCGAACAGAGGCATATCCTGTTGAGCTTTTGGATCAACGCCTGATCCCGGGGCAGATGGATAGCTTGCTCGACAATGAAGTATTGATGGAGACCATCCTTCCCAATATGATCTCCGATGCCACGCATGTTGCAGAAATGCTTGCCAAAACCGAAGTCTCGCAAGGCCTTCAGCGCATGACTGCTACCCTGAACCACGAAATAGAGCGACTCACTTCCCTGCATCTGAAAAACAACCACATTCGCCCGGAAGAAATTCAGATTGCCAAAGAAGAAAGGGGGAAACTAGCTGCGCTGATCCAGGATGCACATATTCGATTGGATGCGCTCCAACTCATTCAGAAAGGAGATCTTTAGCTTTTTGACCCGACAAGCTCAGTCTGTTCATTTCCCAAAGACCAAGGCAGATGTATCGCCCACTCTCTACTTTTTGTGGCGCGGATAGTTCGCAATTCTTTTGCGAATTCTGCTCAGTGATTCGGGCTTTACACCGATGTAGCTTGCCAGTTGATATTGTGGAACCCTTTGAAGCAACTTTGGTCGTTTTGCTTGCACATCCATATACCGTTGTTCGGGGCTGTTGGTGATATACCTTGCAAACTCAGCCTGTTGTTTTGCGATTTCACTTTGTAGGATGAGCATGGACAATTCCTGAAAGGCAGGGAATTGTTTGAGCATTTCATTTCCTTTCTGGTCATTTGCAACAACCAGGGCACATTCTTCCACACATTCCAAATAATAAGGGGACAGTTTATCGTCTTCATTGCTGCTGACAGGGAGAATCCATTCTTCTTCTGTGAAAAAATTGGATGTTTTTTCCTCTCCATTAACGAGGTAGTACTGTCTGACACATCCTTTGATGACAAAGTAATTGTCCTGAAAGCTATCTCCTTCTCGAAGTAAGATGGTTCCTTTTTTTACGATGCTAATTTCCAGATCCTTCAGGATGATATCTTGCTCCGCCTCAGTCAGGGGGCGAAATTTCGAGAAGTATTCAATGAGTATTTTCTCCATGTGAGTGCCAGACCTATGTTATTGGGGAAAATCTTTTTCGACATCGAAAGGAGGACCGGATGAATCATTCAGGGCCTGTCTCCTCTCTCAATCTGACGTATTTTTTCCTTAGTTGCAATAATTGTAGAGTCAAGGAGCAAACACTGCTTGAATTGGAGGAGGGCATTCACCGTATCTCCCCTGGCAAGTAAGCCATCTCCATAACTGTCAAAGACATTGGCAGAGGTCGGAAATTCCTCTGTATTCAGTCGAAAAATGGCGACAGCCTCCTCGGCATGATCCGTTGCCAGCAGTTGATAGCCCAGACTATTCAGTTCACCTTCTCCAAACCAGTACTCATCTGCTTGCTCGGATTTGAGATGCTTGTATGCTACCACTGCTGCCTCAGCTCCCTCATTCATGATGACTTTTCCAATAGCCTCGGCAATTGAGAGTCGCGGGATCGCGTAGGGTTCATGATGTAAGATATTGGTTAAGCCCTGCATAACAGGCCCAAAATATCTGCCGGAATTGTTGGTGAGAATGATGATACAATTGTCTTCCTCTATCTCTCTGAGTATATAGGTTACGAAGCCTACCCAGCCTCCAGTATGCGCAACTACTTTTTTTCCGCTGAGTGAGCTGTCGATGAACCAGCCAAAGCCATAGCGGCTTGTGTCTCCATCGTTGAGTATGCCAGGAGTAAATGCCTCTTCTCGCGTGCTGGAAGAAATGAGGGCGTCGGTATACAAGATCCTGTCCCATTTCACCAGATCTTCCAGGGTAGAGTAAATTCCACCATCTCCCTGAGCAGCATTTAAGAAATGAGCATCATGGGAGATGAGATCCGTTCCGTTCATGCCTAGTCTGAATCCAAATACGCGATTGGGCATGAGGGGGTCTGGTCCGATCTTGTAAGAATAGACGACCGTGTTGGACATATTGGCAGGCTCAAAGATTTGCTCATTCAGGTATTGCTCAAACGGCATACCTGATATCCGGGTGATGATGGAGGCGAGCAATACGTAGCCGGTATTGCTGTATTCCCACTGTTCTCCAGGCTGAAATCTGACTGCTGGCGTCTTATCGGCTAGAAAACGGATGATGTCTTCATTCCCGGAAATGAACTTATCAGGATCATCCACTGTTAAGTCGGGATACCATGCTTCCATCATATGAGCGTAATAATCAGGGAGGCCGGACATATGATGAAGCAGATGCCGGATGGTGATTCCCTGATATGGCAACTCCGGAAGTATATCCCGAATGTCCTGATCATAGCTGAGTTGTCCTTTCTCTTTGAGAATCATAATTCCCATGGCTGTGAATTGCTTGCTCACAGATCCTAATCTAAACACTGAATTCAGACTCAGGGAATCAATGGGATCGATATTGCTCAGTCCAAATGCGCCTTGATAGATAATTTCTCCCTCTTTCAGGATCAGGGCATTCCCATTGAACTGCCCTCTGGCATATGCCTGAGAAAGAAATTGTTCATACGCTGAGGCGTGCGTTTCTTTTTCAGTCTGACAAGCGAATAAGAAACAGGAAATGATTAGGAGGAATCCGCTAACAGAGGTGAGGGTCGGATAGATAAAAATAGGCATCCGTAATTGTTGGTAAGTGGATATAGCGAGTAGATGTGTTGTCATTGCTGTTCCTATTTTGCTGAGGGAGGGAGGACGAATTGGGTGGAAGAGGGACTACCTTCGCCAGACCAAGTCTGCTAAGGCGATTTCTCCTTCTATGATTTCCGCTACTTTGAGATTATGCACAACACTTCGCAACATTTTGTCACTCACCCAGCCATGAATCGCCCATTCTGTCGCATGGTACCAGCGCTCTACATCTTTTTGTTTTTGTCCATATCGTTCCGCCACGAGTGTGATATTATCATCTGATTGCATGAATTTGTCGCAACTATCGTGGATTGTCCTGAGCATCCGAATCACAGAATCGGGTTCCCTGTCCAGAATCTCATTGGTTGCCGCAATCATAAAACACGGCCAAGGGGTGATAAACTTTCCGATCCGTCTCAACTGCCCCTGATCTACATAGGGTTTGGTGGTATATTTTTCCCAAAAAAACACGTCTGTAGATAAATTGCCCAGTGATTCGAGCGCACCATCCAGGTTTTTGATGATGGTAAATTGCTCTCGGGATATCTTTTTGTCGTTGATGGTGGCATCTACAATCGCCATCAGATGTGAGCCAGAGCCAAATCGGCTGATTGCGTACTGCTTGTCATAGATGTCTTTGAGATGCTCCAAACGATTGTTGGCTCCGGTATGTACGCCCCAAATAAGGGGGGTATTCACATAGCCAGAAATGATCTTACTCTTGTTGCCTGCAATGATGTCCTTGATGATGCCTTCAGTCAGGAGAATACAAGCGTCCACTTCCCCATTTCTCAAGGCCTGTGTCATCTGACCCGTCCCCCCTTTAAAGGTTGTCCATTCCATTTGTACTCCTCTGGATTCGAAACTGCCATCCTCTATGGCTAAATGGATGGGTAGATTGAAATGTTCAGGAACGCCGCCTACTCTTAGTGTTGTCGTCTTCATAACTGATCCTCGGAAACTGGAATTTGTTTATATTTTTTGGAAATGGAGTGTTGTGATCTGAGGCATGGCTACCGACTGCCTCAATAAGTTTGATGAGCAAGAATCGATCATGCTAGTCATTCAGGTTGGAAATATACTCAAAATTCATATCCGATGATTGAGGGAAGGGAATGCGTATGGGAGATCCATGAATAGGCAGGACAAAGGGATTGCCATCATGCTTGCCACTAGGCCCATGAGGAGATCTCTCACGACATGATTGACAGATGCCAACTGTTCAGCCTATTCCTCCACGCCCAATTCTTTCAGCATCCGAATGCCATTGTCATTGTCTGGATTTAATTGCACGGATTTTCGATAATTGTTGATGGCCTCTTCTTTGTTGCCAAGTGCTCTCAGGACTTCTCCATAGCTGTCATAGAGGTTAAAAGCAGTGGGAAATGCTTCAATAGCAAGTCTTAGTACCTCGGCTGCTGTTTCTCCTCTATTGGATTGTAACAGTTTATAACTGACAACATTCATTTCATCTTCGCTGAGGTAGTACTTCTTGTTTTTCTTATTTTTTTTGTAAAACTGAACGCCTTCTGTGCTGCCTTTTTCCTCTATTGCCTCTAACAAGGAATAGGCAAGCGACTGCGTGGGAAAGTCATAAGGTTGATCATAGAGAATTCCCATGATCCCTTTGGTCATGGCATTAAGGGGGGCTCTTCTGATGTTGCTCAACAGAATAATGGATGATTTGCTGGAGGGAATTCGGGTAAATATGGCACAGAACCCATCGATCACACCATCATGTCCGATGGTTTGTAGCTGCTCGCTTGAATTGCCAATGGGCTTATCCTTGATACTCCACCCATATCCATACTGCCCGCCATAGTCAGGATCAGCTATGTGTGGGTGAAAAATTAACTCTAAATACTTGTTGGGGACCAACCGCTCCGAATATAAGGCCTGGTCCCAGAGGAATAAATCTTCAACTGTAGAATACAAGGCCCCTGCTGCATATACCGAAGACATATCTACATAATTGGCATTGTAGTATTCTCCCCAATTTTTGAAATAGCCGGATGCCCTGTTTTTTGATAGTGGTCGGTGTTTATCAAAGCCTGTATTCTTCATGTTGAGCGGGGCAAATATTCTGTCTCTCAAGACTTGTTCATAGGGGTTGTTTGTGACTGTTTCGAGTATGTATCCCAGGACTGTATATCCAGCATTGCAATAGCTGAATGTTTCTCCGGGCGTGAATTCAAGTGGCAAAGCCGAAAATTGCGCGACCAGTTTTGCCGGAGAATGATTGTCAGGCTTGATGACTTTGTCGTTTGCAGATTCATACGAATTCGGAATTCCAGATGAATGTGTCAGCAGATGATGGATCGTAATTTTCTTACCATTCTCCTGGGGATAATCGGGCAGGTAGGTTGAGATTGGTGCATGTAAGTCGAGTTTGTTTTCAGAGACCAATTGAACAATTGCCATGGCTGTAAACTGTTTGCTGATCGATGCGATCCGGAATTTTGTGTCTGTCTGGTTGGCGATGTCCCATTCCATATTGGCCAATCCCAGACCCTTCTGGTACAGAATGCTGCCCGCTTCAGCAACGAGAACTGCTCCATTGAATTCTCCATAGTCTGCATAGGTGCCAATAAGCTTGTCGAGTTCATCGCTTTTGTTGTGTTCAACAGCTTTGAGGGAATTGTGCTGAGGGGAGGAAGTGGATTGGCTACTACAGGATGAGATGAAGAGGAGAATAATCAGGAATTGATAGACAGGGGAGAGTACATAAGGGTTCTTCATTTGCTTTTTTTCCAAAGCTAGGAGAAAGCTTCCTTATCAAGACCTTAGCAACTGTAAAATGATGTAAATCGAACGTAAATGTTGGTTCTCATTTCTTGAGGTATTCAAGCTGGTAGGGAATGAGCTAGATCGAGATGACTGAGATCCTGAGACAGAACTTGCTGTCTATAGAATCCGGGAGAAGCTGTCTGCTTGAAGACTCGACAAGTCAATGACCATTCTCCGCGATGACATTGTCCGTATCACCTTTGGTCTTTCTTTTGATAAACAGTCCCTCCAAATCTTGCTTCGCTTGCCCAATATTCATCTTCTCCAATAAAAATCTTTACTGGCTGTTTGGTTTCCTTTAGTCTCAATTGATGCGCTCCATTACTGTAGATTGCTTCATGAGTATTGGTGTAATCAAGCGGGTTTCCCCATTCATCTGTTATGAGCTTTACACATTGTCGGCAAGCATGTTTGGGATATCTCGAATAATACATAACCCTTTTCCTGCAATTGGAACAAAATTGCCAGTAAACATTCCGATCAACTGTTTTGTTAAAGCATCTGTTCATCCATGAATGTAGCTTCTCATGATCTGGATAAGAAATTTCTCCTTGTTCAAGAATTTGATTGTGTGCAGTGATGATGAATTTCTCCATCACTCGATGAATCTTGCTTGCCTGAATTTCCTTGAACCACCTATTGGAAGAAGCAAACTGCTCCCAAAACTCATCTATTGTCCTGTACCTGTTTATTTCGTTGTTGAGGCTCAGGCTTGCATAATCTTCAGCCCTTAGTGGCACTTCTCCTTTGTGCAGGCTAAATCCTTTTCCCTGATAGATTAGCTGGTGGATGGCATTTTCTTTTGTGAATTGAAAAGCAACTTCATTCTCAGACAAGGAGCTCAAGTATTCTTGATATTTCTCAGATGGGTAATGTCCTTTTTGGAGAGATCTCTCATATGACTTTTTTTGCTCGATCGATTGGTAATGATCGTCAATTAAAGAGAGTCTCCTGGTTTCGCGGAAGGCAATGGACTTTGCCCGCTCTATCAATTTCTTTCCTGTTTCAAGCTCGATCAGATCGCCTTCATAGATATCGGTCATTCTTTCTGCCTCGTGTATTCTCGTCCATATTTCTTTGAGTGTTCCATCCTCACTCAGGCTCTCAACTGGTTCATAGGTAAAAAACTTTTTCCATTCCTCCACCAGGAGAATCTTTTGTCGATTGGGGTCGACGATGAATGTCTTTGAGGGCCGTTGTGTACGTCCATGTTGAGAGGAGAGAGGATCAGGGCGAATGGGAGATTCATTGACAATCAGGAGTTGCGATTCATAATCGATGAAATGTTGTAATTCTTGTCCTTCATCCGGGACCAGATCAAATGATCCATATTTGCTTTCTTGATTTGAAATCAGTTTCATGGTGTATGACAGTAATTATATGTTTTTGTAAACAGTTGGCGTCTGCTCATCCCCTTATCCGCGTAGATGAGCTGATGGCCTTTACGAACTGGGATCAGCAGATTCTGCTGTTTGCTTCATCTGTTTCTCCCTCAACAAAAGATATCCTGCCAAGCCAACCGCAACTCCTGGCACGATTCCCAGTAGCACGCAGACCCATCCATATTTGATCCTAGGAGATTCATAGATTACCCAGATCAGCAAGATTGTCCAACAACAAATGACATCCGTAGAGTAGCCAGCAGCATACGGATTGACAAATCCTTTCGAAAAAGCCCCTACAATGTCTGGCTGTTCCAATAGAGGTGGAATGACCACTAAGCAGAATATCGCGGTGAACAGTGCTGCGACCAGAGCAACACTGATATAGAAAAAGGGTTCTTTTGTCATCTGATTTCTTTTCTGAAAAAACTGGCGAACAGAGCGGTGGCCGATGGGCCTTGTTTTTTCCAGACACATGCTATTTGAGCATTCGCTGGATTCCCAGTCGAATGATATCGAAACGATCGAATCGATTCGCTCTTTTGAGGGCGCGAATCAATTGTCGTCTGCTACGTAGTTTTGTTTTATAATGGGCAGTCAGATCAAGCTTGGCTAATCTGTTGGCTGCTGTAATTGCTTCCTTCATCAAGTCCTCTGACGCTACTTCCCGATCCAAAAATCCGGCCTGAACAGCTGATGTCGGATTGTACTCCTCTGACTGCATGACCGCTCTGACAAAATGTGCCGGGGCGAGCCGTTGGCGGCAGACAACTATCGCCGTTGCTGGCATGGTTAAGCCAATCGCAACTTCATTGGCGACAATCTTGAATGGACCACTTGTCCCAATTCGATAATCTCCAGATAGAAGCAAAAAACATCCCATAGCCACTGCATGACCATTGCAGGCAATGACGATTGGGGTAGGAAAGGACAGCAGTCTGGTCGTCAAGGCAAATCCTCCATTCAGCATCTTCATGGCCTGTTTGCCGCCTGCTTTCAGGACCTTTAAATCAAAACCTGCACTGAGGATGTCCTCATTCCCTGTGATGATGACAACGGCTTTATCTTGTTCGGCCTGGTCCAATGCCTGATTCAGTTCTTGAATCATTGTGGGAGACATCAGGTTTTTGGAACCATCATTCATCGTAATGGTTGCAACACTGCCTTGCAAATTGTAGCTGACAAATTGAGATTCGTGCATAGATCCAATGGAAAATGAAACAGTTGGGTTCTCCAGAAAGCTCACACATCATCACACCTTCATGGTCTTCCTGAATCAAATAAAACTCAATATCCACAAATCAATTGAATTTGCCTCATTTCTCGTTTAATGTGAGGGATTGTTGTTCCTGTGGGTCAAGGCTTAGGCGTATGCTTCGGGCGTGATCCCGGACACATCAGCGGTCTTGGCCGACTCATTTGATCTGGGACCTCAGCCCTTGCTCAGATGCTTTTCGCCCAAAGAATCCTATGGTCTGTCCAGCAGATGTTGACGGATGTGTATCAGATCTGATGTCTTGTGAATACCCATCTGTCTCTTTGTGCCTGTCCGACGAT
Organism: Bacteroidota bacterium; assembly: GCA_039029315.1. Lineage (GTDB taxonomy): Bacteria > Bacteroidota > Bacteroidia > J057 > J057 > JBCCCJ01. Next base: position 11,114 of record JBCCGK010000131.1, read on the forward strand.
CTCCCCTTGTCTATTCGTCCTGGGAATGTGTCCAAAGATTGCTGATATCACATTTTACCCCAAAAACAAGGCTATAATAGCCGCCATTTGAATATACCATTCCTGTTTGTTCTGGGCCATCATTGATCCAGTACTGTACATCCATTTCCACTACTCTGTTCCAGCCAGCTGCATAATTGGTAGCCAGATATAGGATCAAGGGCTTTTTTATGGTATACTCAACAGCCAAGCCTGCTTCAACCAAGCCATAGGTCTTTGTTAAGCTATAGGTCGATGATTCTTGTGTCCTTGTGCTATCATTCTGTTGTAAGCCTGAACTTATCGTAAAACTATGTCCTGATCCGGTCGAGCCAAAATTGTTGTTGATCGCCAGAATGAATCCAATAGATGGAACAATACTTAGCCGCTCCTTGATGACTTGAAACCGAGCTTTCAATCGCAAGGGAATTTGGAAGGCCAAATAAGCGTCAGATACTCTGTAACCAAAGCCTTCTCCCCTGATTCGGTAACTTTCCCCATAATTATTCAGATAAAACCCTGTCTCAGCAGTCAATCTTTTATTCAGCTCTTGTCCAATGGTGAAGCCAACAATCGGGCTGAAAAAGAAGGGGGGGGTATAGAGTCCATCCCCATTGTCCGTGTATTGATAACGTTCAAATTTAGGTCCTGTTTCGACTCCCAGGTAGGTTTTGTTTTGGGTAAAGGCCAAGAAGGGGAGTAGCATAACGAATGTACTGATGATAACGCGTTTCATATCAATGAATGTTAGTGCTTTGAAGATGTAATATGCTTCCATATTCCTGGACAGGAGATATACAATCGGTCCATACATCAGAAAATTAGTCTATTTCACCTTCTCCCGCCAATGAGTGCAGTTGAGGATAAACAAACGTGTATGAAAACTGACCATGCGTGCTCGGGAAAGTCGATGCCCGAATCAGGAATAAGGAGGTGATGGTTTCCTCTTAGTACAGCTTTTATTTTGTCAAGGCAGGAAGAATATAGTCCTCCAGGATTGTTTCGGGCTGTTGTAAGAATTGCCTGTTTCTATAATTCCCTGATGTGATTACCACAACCGATTCAAGCACCGGGATAACGAATATGTATTGTCCACCAGCGCCTCTTGCTTCTATAGATTCAATTTCCTTATCAGCAAGCTCATAGGTCTTGTGCCACCATTGATAGCCGTATTCATTTTTGTCCTTCACATCCTGTAGCCGGCCATATTGTTTGAATGAAGCTGCCACCCAGCTTTGGGAGATAATTTGCTGTCCCTTCCACTTTCCTCCATTCAGGTAAAGTTGGCCAAATTTGAGCATATCTCTGGGAGTCAAATACATCCCTCCACCGAAATAAGGGCTTGTTCCTGTATTTTCTGTCTGAATGATGTAATTGTTAATCCCCAATGGAGTCAGAAGGTGTTGGTCCATAAACATCTCCACCGCTTGTTCCAGCCCTTGATCAAGGCAGACGCCCAGCAAAAATGGATTTGCAGATCCATAATCAGCACGGGTTCCAGCTGGCTCAATCATGGGCGCTTCCAGGACTGTTTTCAGCCAATGGTTTGTTTCCTGATACGTTCCTTCTGATGCCATCCCATTCACATCCAGTCCAGAGCTCATCGTCAGTAGATCCTTGAGCCGAATCTCGGATTTTAAAGAATCTTTGGTGTATTGATATTCTTGCGGAATGAAGTCATATAGCCGTTGGTCAATGCTTTGGATGATTCCCTCATCAATGGCGATCCCGATCATGGCAGAAGAAACACTCTTGGAAGCAGAGCGTTGATCATGTGGAATATGGGGATGGTAGCCATCGAAATAGGCTTCAAAGATCAGATTCCCTTTTTTTGCGATCAGGACGCTGTGTGTATTCGGGAGCTTCCCGGCGTCAATGCTGTCCATCAATCTCGCTAAGGGAGCCTCTTTGAGCTCGAAATCATGGATCGATCTGGTTGGCCAGCCATCATTCAATTGGGAAGGGGGATCGATCTGTTGCGCTTGATCGCTAGGCATCGTTCCAAATTCCCAATCCGATTCAGAACGTGTCAAATTGCTCCTTGCAATGTGGGCATCGGCGAGGAATATGTCTAGCTGAATGTTGTCCTCTAACAGTTTGGCCTGGAAGCGCATGCCTGTTTTGAGATCGCGGAAGAAAACTAGCTCTCCTTCTTGGGAAAATCCTCCACACCAGGTTCCAGTAAATCGTTGATCCCCCCAAAAAGGATAGGTCGCAAAGCTGCCATCTTCATAGGTCTCAACACTCAGGAAAATTGATTGAGCGTGGAGTTGATCTACCATCAAGGGATTCCAGCTTCCTGCATATGTATTGTCTCCGGTTCTGTCCAACACAAGATGGTACATCAATATCCCGGATGTGAGGAAGCCGCTTAGCGCTTGTCTATCCTCTTGGACATAAAGATTCAGTCGGGTGTGCGCATCCAGATTTATGTGAATATGGTCATCGGCAGTTGACTCCAGTCTTTTGTTGACCAACAGTCGATGGTTGGCAATCTTTATCTGGTAGGAATTGGATGACAAATCCTCTACTGTAATGCGAAAGCTGAAACTTTGGGCGTGGGGGAGTTCTCCTTCCCAATTTCCCTGATATGCTTTGATCTGCGGTTGTGCACAACTTGAAACATAAGAGGCACAGAGCAATACGATAACGCTTATATATTTGAGCATGAGGTGAGTTGATATCCTGCAAAGATAAATCGCGGATATTGCCCAAAATTGTATCAGATTAACATGCCCTCTTTTTTTTCTTTTTTGTGTGGAGGCTGAGGGGAGGTTGCCTCTATTGGGGATTCACTCCTCTTCGGCTATATAGGTGTTGACGATCGGCCTTATTTTCATGCCTCTATGTTCAGGATACTCCATCCCAAAACTACTCCACCCACTGCTCCAATACAGAATGAGTTCCTTCCAAAACGGAATGTCTTTGTCTCTGGCTTTTGATTTTTCTTCTTGGTATATCTCAAGATACCTGGCTAATGGCTCATCATACCAGATCTGATCTTCTGTATCATATACTTTCTGATACAAATCAAGGTAATCCTGAAGGACATATAGTAAGAAATGCCGAAAATCCCAGGCATATACATGGATATCGGAACCTCTCACAGATAAGATGGGATTGTCTGCCAAATTTTTCCCATTGACCAGGAACTTGGAGAAATGCAAGGGAATAAGAGCTGGTGCTTTCTCAAACCACGCTGAAAATATTCTTTCCCTCTTATTTTTTTCTCGCGCTCGTTTCCCCCAAGAGTGTATCCAGACTTTGTTTTCACCTTCAATATCCTCGAGAATCGTGGTATAAGGCCAATCCCAGTCTCGTTTGATCTCCTCTATTCCATGAACCCAATCATAGAAAAAGGATACTTCTACTTCCTGGACTTCATGATGTTCATTGGTAAAAGTTACGGCTTCCTTTTTGTCTATTGTATGGAGGATGCGTAAAAATTCTCGATGTTCAGGCAAAAATTCTATATTGAATAGATGTTCTGCCTTGCGAATATTCTCTTCAGACATGCCTGTCCACGTCGCTCCCTGAAGCCAGCCAACATCTGTATCAGCGCCGTATTTCTTATAGATATTGCGCCAATTTGTCTCAGTCGTATATTTGATCCAATAGAGAAATTCTGTGTAGTCTTCTGGGATATTCATACAGATGAAAAATATAGGTGTGGATTCAACCTGACTTCAAGCATGTGGGAGGAAGTAGTGGCCCTTTGTCTTTTTTTGCCCGAAAGCTAGCTGCCGTAAGTCTCTATCAATGTTGGTAGCTTTGTCGTGAGAAAGGCAATTTGCTGCTCAATCCCATGAGGCGTATCATGGTTGTGAGTAGTCACGATAATGAGCGCTTTCTCAGGAATCATCAGGATAAATTGCCCGCCATATCCCATCCCATAGTCAATGATAATTCCATCCATTTCTGCTTTGTACCAACAGAATCCATGTGAGGACTGTCTTAATCCCCATGTTGTGGATGATTTTTCTTTCTCGTCAAAAAGGTTTCTTATCCAGGCCTGACTGACAATCTCCTTTCCATTCCACATTCCCTTATTTTCCAGCAAGTGTCCGAGCTTCATCAAATCAATGGCTCTCATTCGCAGCCCAAGACCGCTCCCATCGTGATATCCGCTGTTCCGTATTTGCCAGTCCAGGGTGTCGATATCAAGGGGGGTGAATAAGAATTCATTGGCAAATTCCAGACTTGTTCGTTTGGTTGCTTTGCTGATAATTACGGATAGCAGATGTGTTGCCCCAGAATTATAGGTATACGAGCTGCCCGCTTTGCTGTCCAGCTTCTTCTCTAATACGTACAGAATCGGGTTCTTACTCCTCAACCATGCTTCATGTTCCAGATAGCCTTTCCACTCAAGCCCTGACGTTTGATTGAGCAGATGTTTGATGGTGATGGCTTCTTTTCTCTTGTCTGACATTCGTTTGAACTCATCGGGAAAGTAAGTCTCGATTGGCTCATCCACACTTGCCACATATCCCTTGTCTATGGCTATGCCGAGCAGGATACTGATGAGTCCTTTTGTCAAAGATTGAATGTCGCACAAGCTCTCTCTCGTTTTGCCATTGGCATATTGCTCAGATACAAGGCGACCGTTGTGAGAAACAAGGGTCGCAAATAGAGCGTTTTCCTCCTCAGCAGCGCTAAAGGCTTGTTGGCGAGCAGGATTCCCATCTTTGCAAGATCCGACGGTGAGTATCAAGATAAGAAAAAGGATGTGTCTCATCATTCGTGCGCATTTGAGGGTGATGAAAGGAGGCAGTGAGGGGTCACATCCCAGCAAGAGGATTCATCCAGCATATTCCTGTATCAGATTGTGATGTCATTTCGTTTGCCGACAGATCGAATATAATCAGCTGCGGAGGCATATTCCTCTGCTGTCTTCAAATGCTCCATCATCAAGGGAATATCTTGTCGTTTGGATAGCGCTTGCAGAAAGGCATCATAGTCTAATTTTCCGAGACCTGGCTTGCACTCATTCAGTTGCGGGATATAGTTATCCTCTCTGAGGGTAATATCCTTGGCGTGGCAACTTCGGATATTGGGGCCTAACTTCCGAAAACATTCTTGAATAAAGACTCCATTGTTGAAATAGATCTGAGGACTTGATACCATATTGACCGGATCAAGATGTACCCCAAATCGTGTTCGGTCGATCGCTTCGATTAATTTTAGGTAATTATCAGGGGAATCAGGGTACGACCAGGGCATAGGCTCCAAGGTAAAGAAGGTCCGCGAAGGCTGTACGGCATCAATGATCTTGCGGGTTGTTTCGACAATGAGATCAAAGGTGTCTTCCGTCAGGTTGTCTTCATGTGGTCCGGCCCAGTATGATGGATTGGGGTTTCTTGATCCACTGATATTCACACAGCAATTGGCTCCGATTTGTTCTGACAGTTCCAATGATTTGATGCATCTGTTTATGGCGTCTGTTCTGACAGTTTCGTCCAGACTGATTGTATTGCAGTAGGAACCTACTTCTGCGATGATTATATCATGATCCCGGGCGGCCTGTTGGAATGCCTGGATGCGGGTTTCATCTGCTCCGACTTTGACAGGACAATACGCAGCTCGATAGCCTAATCGCTTCAAGGCTGCAATCCAGCTGCCAGGGTCTTCATAAGTGTCAAATACAGGGCCTCCCAACCGCACAGATGCTTGTTTCTTATGCTTGGCCAAACTGTAAAATGGGAGGGACAAGCCAGCCCCGATTCCCAGGCTTGTCAGTTGATTGAATGTTCGTCTTTTCATATGGTGAATATCCATTTTTGTTTACCCAGTCTCTTATTGCCCCCAAATTGCTACATGCGCGATTCCATGCATTTCCATACAGTCCAGCTGCAATAGGATCACCTCCAAATCTTTTGTCACTCCTTGATTATGTCTGGCTGGGATTGGCGAATAAGTAAAATAATCATCCCAGGGATAATCCCATCCAGATGGAGTGTTTATTTGTTGACCAAAATCTGGATTCTGTTTGATCCTCTCAATGAATTGTATGGTTGTTTGCCTAAATTCCTCAACAGTTGTCCAGCCCTCGTGTATATCATCATAAGATTGTTCCCACTCTTTCTTGCCTCTTTCTATTGCTTCTTGGATTTCCTGTGTCTTTTGTTCATCGGATTCCTTTTGAGCCAGATACAAACGATACTCTAATTCACTTGAGTCATATAGGTAGTTGACCGGATACTTCGTATAGCAAGCTAAATCAAGCTGTAATATCTTTTCTACCTGGGTCAATTCACAATTGTCAAAATCTCTCGATTGGAACATGGCAAAGTCCCTTGATAGCGTCTCTTCTCCTCTCTTATCCGTGCATTCAAATATGTCAAATAAGATGTCTTCATTTCTTGTTTTTGGAACTAAAGATACATCGTACCCCATGCTTGTTTTGTTAATTTGTGTCTACGAATAAGAGACTGTTTTGGAATCTGTGCTGAGAATTTTTATGATGTATTTTTTTCTCAGACAAGGCTCTTTTTTGTTCACATAGTGGTGCTATGGGAACAAAAAAAGCCGCCGGATGAGGAAAAAAGACGCATACAAAAAATTAGGGATAGATTTTCAAACAGTCTCTAAGGCTGGTCAATATTTCCTGCCGTCTTGCCTCTTGATAGTGGCCCAAACCCAATCAAAGCCAGCATACAAAGGAAAATAGTATCCTTCTCTCAAATTACAAAACCGGATGGCCGGGGAACAAAATATTGCTCTCAACATTCTGCTGAGGGGCGGTCGCAGCAAGGCTGGAATCGGTTTCTGTTGATAAAGACTATTCCTCGATCACCCAATCTTTCGGCGCAATAAATCCACTTCTCCCAACTCGATAGCGGGAAATTTGATCTCTTTGTTTGAGGGCGGCGAACCCTTCGATGGCCTGTAATAGTTCCTGGTATGTCTGTGGATGGCTGGCTCGCAGATCGTCAGTTTCTATGTGTAACGAATCAAGTTGATAGAGTACCATTCTGTCGGGCTGTGGAGAGCTCACATCAGGAGCATCACGTTCGATGAGTAACTTCCAGGCATGATCATGCACTGCAAACTCTTCTCTTTTCCCATGATTTTGATCCAAATAGCTGAAGCACATGCGATCGATCTGCTGATCATTTCCCCTCATGCTTTCCAATACATTGATGCCGTCCAATGGCTTGCCTGTCCACGGTTTGGGGGATGCGATGGCTGCCAGCGTAGGAAAGATGTCAAGATACCCCATGCGTGTACGAATGATCTTCCCGCCGGCAATTCCTCCTGCTGGCCAATGAACTGCGGCAGCTACCCGAATTCCTCCTTCATTCAGCGTCAATTTATGTCCTTTCATCGGTGCATTGTTGCCAATATTTCTCACACCTCCATTGTCACTAAAGAATAAAATGAAGGTGTTTTCCCGATCAGACCGCTGGTCTATGGCGTTCAGAATGCGCCCTATCCCCTGATCCATACAGTCTACCATGGCGGCATACACCTGCTGTTTTCCTTTCCTCTGCGGATATTTTGCGATATCCTCTTCTTTGGCTTGAAAGGGGGAATGGGGGGCGGTGTAAGGAATGTACAGAAAATATGGCTCCTCTTTGGGTACCGATGAAATAAAGCTTATTGCTTCTTCTGTGATGAGATCAGTTACATATCCTTCCGTATGTACAGTCTGTGCATTTCTGTGCCAGTCTGTTTCTCCTTCTCTAATTCTTGTAAAATAATCGACAGCCCCATTGTAGCAACCAACGAAATGTGTAAAGCCTTGATTGTTGGGGTGCCACTTGGTTTGAAGATGGCCTAGATGCCATTTTCCGATGCAGGCGCGATACGTATATCCTGCACGACTGAGCATTTCTGGTAGCAGATCCTCTTCCGGATCTAAGCCTGCATTTCGGTAGGGAGGAATGACCGAGCGCATCAACCCATATCGGATTGGATATCGTCCTGTCATCAGCCCCGCGCGGGTAGGAGTGCACATAGGACAGCTATAGAAATTCTCCAGCCTGACACCTGTTGACGCGAACTTATCCAGATTTGGTGTGTTGATATCACTGCCGTGAAACCCGACATCCGCATACCCAAGGTCGTCTGCTAGAATGATGACGATATTCGGTTGTCTGGCAGTTCGGTTGATTTTATTCATCGTGCAGCCATATAACAGCATGGCTATGACTAATGGTGGGATCACTCTCATCTCTTTGAAGGTTTGCTTATTCAAATCTCATATATTTCTTGACTCTCTGAACATTCTCTGAGCTGGTCAACATCTCCAATAAAGTGAATGCCACTTCTAGTCCAGCCGCAGGACCATTGGAGGTAATGATATTTTTATCGACGACCATCGATTGATCTTGAACGATTGCTCCAAAGTTCGCCAATTGTTGTATTCGCTTTCCCTCCAACAAATCATAGGTAGTGGCATTTCTATTGTGTAATACACCAGATTTGCCAATCGGCAGTGCTGCAACACATATCGCAGCGATCAACTTATCTCGTTTGTCAAAGTCTCGAATGAGTTCCAGGAATCTTTCATCATAGGCATCCTCATAAAATCCTGCTTGCTCGAATCCCCCAGGAATTGCCAAAGCATCGAATTCGTCTGGTGCAACCTCCTCCCATGCCAGATCTGGTTTGACAGTGAAATTCCAGGTGCATGAAATTTCTTCCCGTAATCCTGTTGTGCGTAACTCTACTGCTTCGGTTCCAAATATTCGACTCCAGCCCATAACGTCTGTAAATACACTGGCTTCATATTCTTCAAATCCCTGGGAAAGGAATAATAGTACTTTTTTCTTTTTCATGATTTTGGCGCATTATAAGTAAGTTAGGGAGACAATTTTGAATGAAGAATTATGAATATTGAATGGGCTGTCAAACAGCGAGAACTCTTACCAATCAAGCCATTATATCCTCTATTTCCCTTATACCCAAAATAAACCCTTATGTTATTCATCTACTTAAGGGGACACAATTACATTGAAGGATCTTGTTCCTCCCCCAGCCTCCGAAGGGGGAAATCGTTGATTTCTGGCCTTGTGGGTTGATGTCTCCCGCTGGCGGGAGAGCGAGAGGGTGGAAGATGATTGTCAAATATACATTTGTCTACATACTTAGGTGGACAATATTAGGGTTGATTTTGCCTTCCTCATCCAGGACGCCGGAACAGACGTTCCCGCATCCAATCATTCCGACGACTTGTGGGTCATCTCCTTCTGCTCCGGCATGGAGATGATCGACAGACAAACAGATCGTCAATTCAGTTTGTTCCTGTCCTTTTTGGGGAACATCATTTCTCCAACATGAGTACATTTGATGTCATTCGTCCCGCACTTCCCCTCGCCTGATGCAGTTGCCCCATTTTGTGCAGGAGCAGATGCTTGAATTCATCTTGTCTTTTCATCTCCAGGCCACGCAATTTAGGGCCTATAGGTGTCGAATAGGCAAAGGTAACGGCCTGATCTTTTCCTCTGGGTAGATACAGGTCCGCTTCTTGTTGAGCCAGCTGAATGCTTGAGAATCCTGTGTCTGAAAAAGAATCGAGTAAGTCCTTTTCGGTGACAACATCAAATGGGATTCGCATCAGCTGCGAAATATCATGGAGATCCAATGCTTCGAGTGATTGGCAGATAGCATGAAATATATCGCATTCTGAGACATGACGCCAGGTAGTCAGAACTGCTGTTCCCCCTGCTTTTAATACCCGATAGAGTTCCTGTGCGACCTTTTTTTTTCGTGGGAAAAACTGGAATCCTTGTTGACAAAAAACCTGGTCCAAAGAATTCTCAGGAATTTCTAATGAATCTGCTGTTCCTTCTCTGAAGTCAATATGAGTCGCCCAGGCTGCGCATCTTGTTTTCGCCAGGTCCAGCATCTGAGTATTGATATCCAGTGCAATCACCCTTCCATCAGGAGGTAGATGTTGAACAAGCTCTTTGGTTACCACACCAGTACCACACGCCAGGTCCAGTACCTTATTTCCTGGTACAGGAGGATGTGTCTGCATGAGGCTTTTGGCCCAGGCTTCGAATAATACAGGAACAAGGATTGAGTCATAAGCTTTTGCTACAGAATCATTTCCAAAGTTAAATTTTTCTGATTTGCTCATCTTCTAGTATTTGCTGGAGACAAAATGATAATTTTGTCTCCCAGACGTCAATGTCAATCTACACGCTCGCTAGCAACAATTGCAAAAGAATAGCTTGCAGACCGTGAATCCGATTCATGTAGCGCACCATTTTGTTTCATTCCAGGCTTCCAGAGCCAGAATGAAAGGGTCCACCCCTGTTTTCGGAAAATCGCTTTTTTCGATGGCTATACGCAGCAATTCCTTATAGAGAGCCTGGGCCGGACCCTTAATCGAATATTTTGGCTTCCATTTGATCCTTATAATCTGAGTTGATTTTCTCAAATGCGTCTTTACCCAATCGAAATGTCTTGGGAATTGAGGAATGGATGAGTTTGCGCATGTCTGAATATTTCGGATACTGTTGTTCGAGCTGTTGAAAGATGCTCTCCCTGGCAGGCATATAATAGAAGGCATTGTCCCCATTTTGACAACTCCTGACCATATGCGCAGTAGAGGTAATCAGATTCATCAAATCAATTGCCAATTCGATTTTTCTGGGAGAACTTCCAACTTGTGCATTGATGACTGCCGCATCCATGAAGAACAAATCAACATCGGAATCATTAAAGGAGGGAATAAGTTTCATAGACATATCTACCAAATGTGTAGGCTTCATCTGGAACATATTTTCTGTAAATCCCACATAAGCCCTTCCATCTCCATCACTGAACCACTCGGCTCTTTGCGGGTACCACTTTCTTGATTGTTTTTGGCCTCCCATGGCAACAAGTTTTTTTACATTCTCCAGAGACTGTTTATCCAGAGAGTCAGGAGATGTCAATTTGGGGGAAGTCGAATACTCCCCTGATTGATCCATCACGGCCTCAAGGTACCAACAGATATTTGAGGTTCCACTCGACAAGTCGATGAGAAGACTTGTGTCTTTGGGAGGCTTTTGGCTTTGATAATTTGCTTGCCCCAATATGCGATACAAGTCTTCAAGGGTGTTGCTATCGCGAATGTCCTGGTCTTGCTTTCGATAATACAAAATGTTGGCACAGCCGAATTGAGGAATCCCAAAGTATTGCCCATTATATAGACACCCAGCCAAAGAATGAGGAAGGATATCCTTTTTGTCTTTGATGGAGGCTTTGTCAATGGGTAGAATCCATTTTTTTTCAGCAAAAGAACTCAAGTATAACGCATCCATGACAAATACATCTACATTGGCGGGAGGAGGGGTTTTGTAAGAATTATAGTCAGTGAAATTCAGACGAACAGTTGGATGTTTTGCCTTCCACATCTCAGTTAGGATCGACTGAGATTTTTTTTCGTACCCCTCGAACAAATAGGGATACAATGCCACATTGAGTTCCGATATGTTATCCACGCTGCTGGCACTAGAGGAGTCGGTTGATTTTTTTAGGGAGCTACATCCGACGATGACCCAGGTAACAAGAAGTAGGTTGAATAAGCGAAATGACATAGCAAATAGGGGTTTTAATTGATTATGCATGTTTTCATGGGTAGGTGATGGATTGATCTACCGTACGTGTCCTCTGTTTGTTAGCTGTGGTGGATTGCCTTCTGCTGTCTGTACCATTCGCTAAATCTGAGGTATGCAGAATCCATACAGTTGTCCCAAAAATCAGAGCTTTTTCTACGCCACCTCTTTGTCTCTGGATTCCATGTAATTTGATGCACGATTCTTTCCTGAAACAGCAATTCGACAGACTTTACCGCGCTATTATCCGGGACGAATATTCTTTGTAAAAAATCTTCGTTCTGCGTTCTTCCATAGGAATTATTGCTGATGAAGGCATGTAATCCACCGCCATCAAATAAGTGGGACGGAATATCAAATTCAAGATTTTCGTAGCCCAAGTCTTCAATGGAGAGTCTGTCATTACAACTGAGATAAACCATTTTCATCCTTTTTTCAAAGACGAGGTTTCTCGTTTCTATTTTTGGCTCATATTCTGTTGAGAAGATCTCTTGCATAAGGTCAGGAAAATCATGATTCAGGCCACTGATTCGGATGTTGTCAACCTGATAAAAACAGTTGCTTGCATATTCCCAATAATCCAGGTCTTTCCAATTAGGAGCCACATATTCTCCCAGGGAAGATCCACGATAGAATCTCGAGTGTCCCAAGATGCGATCATTCGCATATCCTTCATCTCCCGATATTTGCCAATAATGAAAGTCTGCTAATATATCTTCTTCATAGAAGCAGGAGGCTACATTCTTGGATACATACAACACATGCAGACAATTTTCCGCTTGATTCCAACTATACAAACATGGGCCATTGACAAGCGTTGTTTCTCGCACTCTGGCACATATTTTTTTTATCTGTGCTTCAGAAAGTTCCCGGAAATCTGCCGGAAAAAGAGCAACGGAATAGGAGGTATAGTTCATGGTTTTATATTGGCTTGTTCAGCAGACGCCTGGACAGGATTCAATGGCAATATCAATGAGGTTTTGTCTGAGTTGTTCACGGCATTGAGGAAAATAACCTTATTCCCCAGCCCCCATATTGTTCCTCTCCTTATTCGCTGGTCCACCAATTATAGATAAGAAAGGTATCATTCATATCAAACAAAAAGATACAATCATCCCATTCTTTTCGCATCTGATAAATTCCTTTTATGTTTTCTTCCCTCACCCACTTGAGTTTATTTGTTATCAAATTGATTTCCTTTGCCACTTCTGACGACCTTTTGGGAATGCAGCTTCCGTGGAAGGGATCAAACCATCCTTTGCATAAAAAGTAGGATAAGTCGTTGAATTCGATGTTTGCATGAGTTCCCCAAGTCAGAAATGAAATCCAAAAATCAATGATGTCATGATATTCTGCTGTGGTTCCTGAATACAGATCTGTTTGTTGATACGTATAGTCTCCTAGCATTTCTACCTTTGGTTTTGGAATATCCTGATCGATTTGCATGGATGCCAGCCGTACTTTTATATCTAATGGGGTCCATGTTCTTCCCAGATCCTGGATATCCGCCAACTCTGCTTCATTTAAGGTCTCAAGATAATACCAGAATTGACTGTTGGATTTGAAATAGTCTTCGATCAGGAGGACGATTTGCGGGCGATGAACCTGCGTAAATGACTGCCAGTTTTCTGTTGTGACATTTATTTCCAGAACAGATTCCTGATAAACAAATGCCAGTAAAAATTGATTGCTTCGGCTATCAGTGATACCATGTGACTGAGGATCAATTTTGTAATCTCGCTCATCCAGGAATGTCCTGATTTCATGTTGGATGGCCCTCATTTGGCCCGGATAGGTAGTAGATATATCTTTTGTGTATTGTGTTCTGATTTGCCATTTCATATTCTAGAGGATAGTAGAGATTGTTTGAACATCTGGTACTTATTTTTTGTATGCGTCTTTTTTCCTTATCCTACAGCTTTTTTGTTCTCATAGCGCCACTATAAGAACAAAAAAGAGCCTTGTCTGAGTAAAAAATACATCATAAAAATTTTCAGCACAGATATCAAAACAGTCTCTGAGTTTTTCAAATAGCTTGTATTTCGTTTTTGGTCAAAACTGATGAATACTGCTGTTTATTTTTTCTTTTGCCTGATGGAATAGATGATGCTTATGATCATGCCGATTACCCCTCCGAGATAACTAAAATTATGCATGGAACCTACCATGATGAAATGGGTTCGATGGATCAGATTATCTGGCAAATACCAAAAGGGAGGATCCTGTGGAATGATCAACTTGCCAACGATCAATCCAAAGACGCCTGCAATCAGGGCAATTCCGATTGTTATGAATGCGGCCTTCATCGTTATCCGAAACATTTCTTGTCCATTTCTATGAATCAATCCTATCAATCCCAATAGAATTCCAATGATCAGACCCACCCACCAGCTGGCCAGAAATCCCACGATCGCTGCGCCAAATCGAGGATTGTTCAGTTTGATTTCGGGGGATTCTTCTGTTCCAATATTTTGTCCCATTCCCCAATCATCAAGACCGAATTGAATGAATTTGAATTTGGTGTAGTACTCATTCGAAATTGTGTAGGTAATTTGATCGTGCACAATTCCGTACACGCCTGCCAGAATTGGAGAGATGATGAGTATCAGAATAAGGACAATGAGTTTGTGCATTTGATGTGTTTGATGGTTGTTCAGAGGCTAGCTTTGGGCCTTTGCCAAGAGAGGAAAGGGAGGAAATGTATTCATCTATTCGTGATCTACTGAGGCATGGACAATATATCTCCAAAAATTTCTTGTTCATAGTCGTATCCTTGTTCACCAGGGAAGTGTCCATCCAGATCAGGAAATATCAGTTGCAGGCACTTGAATTCAGCATCGCCATATATCCTAAATGAACTCAACATATATTCTTCCAGCTTTTTGGGTTCAACCTCAATAAGATAGATGGGAAACCGCTCAGAAACATGATCTAAAATAACTCGTGTTGGGACTGCTTGCTGTGCGAATAGTTTCGCATAGGCATCGATGAGTGTGTGAGTCAAGCCAGAAGGAAGTCCGGAAATAAACAATTCCGGTAGTTGCGCATGTCGAAACAGACCTGTCGAATACCCAAAAGGGGGAGTTTCATTACTTTCCAAAACATAGGTAAGATGAAACCCATAGGTATCAATGTTATGATCGACCATGTTGAAGTATTCTTCCCTTTGTTCGTCTGTCATGTTCAGCATTCATTGTTCTTGACTTTCTATCCATAGTCAAGCTTACTTATGTCAATATGAGCGGGTTGTGCCAATGCCAGATTGCCGGATTCTGTGCAAGTGCCATATTACCAGCTTGCTGGATACGCTCTCTGCTACTTTCTATTCCATCAATTCCTGGATCGATGCTGCAATCTTCTTCGTTGTTCCCATTTCGTGATCCCAAACATATAGGTCGTCAGTCAGAATTCCGCTTCCATCATGCATCAATATCAGCAGATTGCCAAAGCCGTCCGAACCAATGGCTATTCCATTTGCAGGAAAGCCTCTCCATTCACGCGCTTTTTTGGTTTCAAGTCCTATGTGGTTGGAGGTTCGACTGATTCTTTTTCGGCAAGATGTATCAAGGAAGGGAAACAGGTCAAACGCCCATTCATCCGTGATTATTTCCCCTCCATTTGTGTGCATCATATGCGTTTTGAATGCTTTGGGGAAACTCAACTGCAAGTCAGATTCCGTTTTTGTGATATATTTTTCCTCTATTGGAAATGGCATCTTTTGTTTCGTTGAGGGAGATTGGGGTTACATGTCAAGCAAACAGGCTCTATCAGGATTCAAATAGTCCAAATTTTGATCTTCAAATAGTTGCTCCAAAGCTTCGCAGCCATGTTGGGATTTATACGCTCTTTCCTCTTTCGTAATCGGAATCAGCCAGTAACAATGGGTGATTTTCCCTTCATATTCGAAGAGTTCTAAGGTTTCTCCCTCTATGAATGGCAGTGAAATAAATCCATGATCACATCTGGAATCCTTGAGCCAGGGCTGTCCAATATTCACCGTATGATGAAGACCTAAAAATTCTGAATGTCTATGGAAGGAAGCATGAAAGGTCAGTAATTCTACCAGGGATTCGCTTTGTCTCGGAGAATAGATGAATAATTCGATCAGTTTGTCATCTTGGCGGTCCAATGACATACCAACCGTCAAATAAGTCCACATATGTTTATGTACTGGATTCGGACCTATTTCAAGTACATAAAAGTCTGGATGCAGTTTTTCCGCTGGGCCGATTGTCCAATTCTTCTTGTTCCCTTCCACACCATAATAGGTTTCATAGTGGTTTTTTAATGATTCCGTATATGTTTTTTCCGTTCCCATGATAGCTGCTTCCTTCTGGCAATCCGACAGAGCCTTGTGCTGGATTTGATTACCCTATTAAGATAATCAGTGTGCCAAACGAATCAAAACTGCTGGGGGTGATCGTCGATCCTTGGGAGAATTGCTTGCCTCCTCAGATTCCTGTCCTTTGCATATCATACGTTTCGATGTTTCTATCGGTTTTTTTTGGGTCTCATATCCCTCTACAGTTTCTGTTGATGTGATTCTAGCATGCCGAACAGGCAGAGGTGTCTGCTCATTGTTTTCCCAGGAAGAACCTTGTGAATCAGGAGGTTTCTGCCTTTTTATTTCGCCATCTTCCAACATAAATTTCAAAGGAAAATGACTTTTTGACAAAAGTTGTGGAAGAAGCATTCTGGGATAGCAGCTTGTTTCTCCTGAATGAGAACCGGGACCTGTGAGGAAGAGCTCTGTCATGCAGTTTCGGCTTGGTGTTAGACAATCTCAGTCAGTGGACTCCCATAAGGACCATTGTTTGATACGGCCTTTGTATATGATATCTGATTTTCCAGGTCCAGAATCAAGAAATCAACCTCCCTCACTTTGATGCTGATGGTATTCTCCCGCCAGTCAATCTGTATATGTCTGGATTCAAGTCCTGTTTGGATGGAGTACTGATTTGAATATCTTTTCATGAGAGGCGGGGATATACCTTTGGCAATGAATTCCTTCACCTCCTCGCTCCTCTCTACGATGGTCCCACGAGAACAAACAAACCCATCAAATTTCACTTTGTTTTCTGGCAGGTTCAACACATATGCCCAAACCGAATGTGCATCTCCTTCGATGATGAGCTCTTGTCTTTGTACTGCGTTTGTTTCAGAAATATAGATGTCTTTCATATTCGATGAGTAGGTAAGCCCTACAAATGTGCCGTATCATTTAATTTATGGATGGTGCGTTCTGTCCATTCGTTTGTATACAATATTACAGTATAATAAAAATTTTTTGTGATTCCTTCGAGAACCCCTTCGCACTGGCCCGTCCCCTTACAAATGGGACTTCACACAAGGCCTTTTCTGCTGAAAAGCAGGAAAATTCTTGCCAGTCCCACCTCTTGAGGGGGGATATTAGGCGAAAAGGGGGGTTCAGGGAAAAGCATAAGAAACTTATGTTCCACTTTAATATGGTGATGCTGCAAGGATCTATGTGATATGAGAGGTTGGATTGATCGATTGACAGCTTTAGGTACCAGTTGATGATTTCGGCCATGCCTTCATAGATATCACGAATACAGCATCTCCATGCCAGTCAGTGGAATGGGGAGAAATCCCGTCTTAGAGCAACGACAGTATCATAAAGAGTTCTCTTTTGGGCTTTCCTGCTCTGAGGGATACTAGTGGTTCAGGACTTAAGTTTCTGATCATTAAGTCGTAGGATTTTTGTGCTCCGCCAACGAATTTTTGAGGAAGATAGCGTGCTATCTGACGAAAAAATAAGGCAGGTGGCGTGCAAAAGGACCAGACTTGGATTGTCA
>JBCCGK010000132.1:0-28113 GCA_039029315.1 Bacteroidota bacterium
AAAACCGCCAAAATTCTAAGCCCAACTCACAAATCCACCCCAGTTTACCGAATTTTGGGGGCCAGCTCGCCTAAACTGGTAAAAGTGTACGGTAAAGAGATTTGAATTTCCATTTTGGCCAAAGTCAAACTAAGAGCCTGTTTGGAAATCTGTAACTTATTTTTTGTACGCGTATTTTTTCCTCATTCTGTGGCTTTTTTGTTCCCATAGCACCACTATGAGAACAAAAAAGGGCCTTGACTGAGAATAAAATACCCCATAAAAATTCTCAGCACAGATTCCAAAACAGTCTCTAAGGGGATTGCTGGCTGTCTCCTTCCATTTGAAAAGGTATCACCTAACCCGGCACATTTCCAGTTCAGATTCTGACAGGTAAATGTGTCGGGTTGGAGGTATGTCAATACATCTGCTTGCTGGCTACCTTTGAACCTATATCCTTCTCACAATTCCGGGTATCTCTTTGGGCCTTCATTCTCTTTAGCTGGTTCAATCGGCAATAGATTGAACTTCACTTCAGTAATCCCTGAACAAGCGGGGTCTCCATGATTGCTCAAAGCTGTCAATAACATATATCTCGCTTTTACTCCTACCAAATCAGGTCCGGCAAATCCTCCATACACCGCTTTGCCTTCAGCCTTGGGAAAGTTCATCTCCCCATAGTGGGTCCAGGTTTCCCCGTCTTCTGAATAGTCAATGGAGACTTTCTTGAATCCTTGATTCAGTTTTTGGGGATCGTTTGTGTTCCAAATCCAGGACTTCGATAGCGTTCGGACGCTTCCAAAATCATAGTGTATCCAGTGGGAGTTTCCGTATTTGGTTATTGGGTTGGCTGTGGGAGTGCAAGAAACCCAAGGGTCTAACCAGATGCTAGCATCGGCCTTGGATGAGTCCGAGCAGCTAATTTGACATAGCGCGAATATGATAGACAGAGCGACGATATATTGCTTCATGTGTTCTTTTTGATTTGGTTCGTTTTTTACCCCCCTCTCCCTCCGCACTTGCAGCCCCGCAGGGGGAAGTGGCTCGCTTCTCGGTTTGAAACTACCCCATCTCCATGAAGCCCATAGGAGCCTGGGTAGACTTAGGATCATAAAAGCGGTTGATATTGGGGAACAAATCTTCGAGATCACCGGGTTTTGCTCCATACCAAAGGGCTAGTTCGGCGAAATACTCATCAGTTGATATTTGTGGAATCAGGACGCCTCCTTTGAGCATGAGGTCGCTATTCAGGGCAAGGCTTGGATATTTGCCATAGACTTCTTTGCCTTTCACCTTTCCACCCATGACCATGACATTTCCTCCCCAGGCATGATCGGTGCCATTGCCGTTGGAAGTAAGGGTCCGTGCAAAATCCGAAACAGTGAAGGTCGTAACCTGATCTTCTATCCCCAATTCTTCAATCGCAGTCTGAAATTCTTTCATTGCCTTGCTGACGATGGCGATCATGCCATTGTGGTTAGGGAGCAGATTGTCATGGTGGTCCCATCCATCAAAGCTCACAAAGAAGGTTTGGCGCCTGGCTCCCAGCTCTTTTCGGATTTTCATCGTCCGGGCGACCATTTTCAGCCGTTGAGATAGGCCAGAGGGAGAAAATTCTGTGGAAATCTGCGAATCGGAAACCACACTGCTGAACAGCTCATGAGTGTTTTGGCTGGCCATGACCACATCCGCATAGGACTGCTTGAAAATGTCCTGATACTGCTTTTCCAACAGGCTTCTGACCGCTTGGGTCCTGACTTTGTCAAAGGTGGAGTTTCCTCCATAGCCTTCGATCCCGATACTCCCATTCCCAGTAGGGAGAATGCTGTATTCGGCTGATTCATTCCCCAATTGGAAGACATTTTTGCCAGAAAGGGAGATGTTCATCGAAATGTTGGGGTTGCTGTTGGCGGATTGCACCAAGTCAGCCAATCGCCCACCCCAACCAGTAGAGGCATTGGTTTGGGGAATAGAAGTGAGCCATTGCTTGGCCTGATCTGCATGAGAGAATAATCCAAAGGGGATCTTTCCTCCTTTTTCGTACTGGCTCTTGGTCATTGGCTCCACCAGGGTGCCAATATTGCAAATGAGAGCCAGCTTTTCTGCGTCGAACAGTTCTTGCAGTTCCGGGGTGTCTGGGTGAAATCCTAACTCCTGCTCCTTATAGGTGAAAGGATGAATTTTGTGTAATCCAGTGGAAGGAAGGGCAAGATTGCTCCGCGTTCGTTTGTATTCTGCATAGTGCTGCCTGTCTGAAGGAATGACCATATTGAAAGAATCATTCCCTCCTCCCAACATGATGCACACCAAGGCGCGATAATCCTCTCCTTCATCGTTGGTGAGAGATTTAGCGTTCATGCCCTGTAGATTGAACAGGGTCGAGAAAAAGGTCGTAGAAGCAACCGCTGCACAGCTAGCAGTTCCGAGAAAAGCTCTTCTGCTATAGTTTTTGGGGTGGTTCATTATTTCAAAATTGCATAGTCAGGAGAAATCAACAACAAGTAGATGGCCATTTTTACCCGATCCATTGGGTCAGATAGTTCTTTCAATGCCTCTTGGATGATGGTTTTGCTATCTTCTTCCAGCAAACCATTCGCAAGCAAAATATCCAGATGTTCTACCAAAAGTTCTGCACTATCTGCTAGTGCCAATTCTGTAGAGAAATCCATTTGGTAGATGTCTTTGTCTTCCTTATAGGATTTAAATATTTCCTCCTCTTCTTCTTTTTCTTCTGCTACTGCCTCTTCCATTTCTTCTTCCTCTTCCTCTTCCTCATCATCGTCCCCAACCTTCTCATCTCCCAGATAAGCAGCTTTCACAACGCGTTGGTCCACATCATTTACCAAACCAACCGCATTGGTGGCATTGAGGATTTGGAATTCAGGTGCGAGCAGATTCTTTTTCCCAATTGGTCCTGGAGGGGAATATTCTGGCAGGAAAAAATTGAACACACTGGGAGCTTCCAAAGGAGATTGGCCTGTATTGGTTCCAAAATATTCCATTTCGTATCGATAATCCCCATACTGGTTGGGAGAAAGTGGAAAGGCCTTGAGATAGTTCATCATACGGACAAGTGGTTCTCTCAACTTTCCAAAGGTGTATTCCGTTGTGAGTTGGGGATCTCTTGCTTGTGGATGCAACAAAATGGCCCGAATGACTTCTTGAAAATTCCCAGGCGAAGCTGGATCGAATGCTGCCGCCACATCCGCTACATACTGTGGACTGGGATTGGAAGTAGTCATCATTTTGATCAGGGCCTTACTGATAAAGGGAGCCGTATTAGGATGTTGGCACAAATGATCGATCGTTTGATTGATGTCTTCCATCCCGGATTGATTGGCTGGCAATACCATCCCATTGAGGAGGTGTTTCTCACTGGTATCATGATGGGCTTCGTACATTTTCATCGGACGGACCATGATCCACACAATGCTGTCAGACAATTCATAGGCTCTCAAGCCAAATTGTCCCGATTTCGTTCCAGCTCCCAAACCCGTGAATACCTGGGCAAATTCTTTAATATCTGCATTGGTATAGGTTGGGAAAAAATTGCCAAGAGAGTCTTCTTTTTCTGTTCCATCTGAATTGAGTTCCCACAATCCAATGCTGAATAGCTGCATGATCTCTCGGGCGTAGTTTTCATCCGGATGAATGTTATTTTCCAAATCTTCTTTGGGATTGTTGTAGTGCGACAGGAAATTGCCCATCGCTGGACTCATGCTGACATCATAGAGAAGTTCCTGATAGTTGCCAAAGGCGTTTTTTGCCAGCATATCATAGTAGCTCGATAAAACCTGACCGATGTCCTCAAAAAAATCTGAATTGTCATTGATGACCATGATCTGACTCAGATTGAAGGCCAGTCGCTGTCTCAGGATATCAGGGGAACTGAGATTATGGGTCATCCAGGCCGATCGGAAAGAGGTGCGGAATACTGCTCCTGGTGCAAACTCAATTTGGTCTGTATACAACTCTCCATGCTTGATCATCTCATCCGTGAGGGATAGCTGAGGTAAAGCAAATTGTTCATCCAGCCAGGCTTCATATCCCATGGCTGCAGTCATGGCAATGCTTGCATGATCCGCACCAAAGCTGGCCTGAGCCAAAAATCGGGACGCATCGCTGAGTTGATCCGTATTCTGGATGGCAAATCCGTCAACTGTACTTTGTGCTGGTGTTCCAGCATCAGAACTTGCTGTAACCGTGACAACATTGTCATGACCAGCGCCCAGGAAATCCAGATGGTTCATCTGGGCACTTAGCTGAAGTTGTAGCAGGATTCCGAGTAGGAGTAGAGATAGTAGGTGTTTCATAGGTAGAAATCAGAACATGAAATCTCATTTCGAGATCTGGCATTCACAGGTGCGAAATCCGCAAAAACGGACATACGATGCAAATTTATTTCGCAGATTTACGGATTTTTATCAAAATTTCTGTGTTTGAGAAGGTTTTTTGGGCTCTGATACAAAGATTTTACAGCAACAGAAAAGCCTTGACTCCTGCTCTCTTTTGATCCCCACAAATTTCCTTAACAAGCGATTCAGCCCACCCTTGATTTGCTTGTCTTATCTGACTCTGGTTTGCGTTTAGGCTGCTAGATCCCATAGATCTTGCCCCAAGCACTGTTGCTTGAATGTTAAGAAAGTGGACAAAAGTTTTTTGGAGAATTTTTTTGCTACAAGCTGTCACCCTGAGTTTTTCAATCCGTCGCCGGAATGTTGTGTTGTCAATGAGAAGGATTCCTCGGAGGTTTGAGGGGCTGGGAGTGGGTCGGCTCAACCTCCGAGGTATGTGAGAGGATAACAGGTTCTGCCCAACACTTCAGACCTCGGAGGAATCTCCCGCACTCTATCCCACAAATCCTCCGAGGTCGACCCGCTAGACAGCTTTGGTACACTGTCGGGTTGGAGTGTTGTCAATACACAGACCTGCTATCATGTCCTAGTCCCAGGGATAATCCTCAGTAAGGATCTCGACCTTTCCACCAGAACGGATGATGACGGATTTGCGGCCACATTTTGGGTGAGGGGAAGGGGAAGATCGATGGATAGAGGGGATGTCTGCGAGAACCCTTCTCAGAAATGAATCTCCTTCTTCAAAATATGCTTGAAATCCACCTACATAGTTTGTTGCATGGACTTCCTTGAAGTTTTCTTGAAAGAATTCCACCACTTCTTTGTGAGGATGTCCATACCTTCTTCCAACAGACATCACAACAGGAATCTCAGACTTATGTGGAATTGACAACCAAAATTCTGCATCATGATTATATTTAGATCCATGGTGGGGAATTTGGGCAAAAATAAGCTTGCTTACATTGACTTCTTTCGAAATCCTCCGAAAGCTAGCCTTGCTTGCATCTGAAGTTAGCAGCACAGACCAGTCGTCCTCTTTATGGGTAATCTCGAGAACAGTGGACAGAAGATTCGCTTTAGGATTGTTTTCTTTGCTAGTATCTTTTGGATCAGGACGAAAAACTGCAGAAATATATTTTTTACTCTCCTCATAATAGTAGGGGGAGAGAACCTTGATTCCGATCTGCTCATTCACTTGAATTCTCTTTTCATAATCTAATAAATTCGCTCGATCCAGGATGGAATTCCCCTTATGTAATTCATCAAGTTTCAAAAACAATCTGCTCAATTCTTTTTTCAATTTCCAGGTATTCACCGAGGCGCTTATCAATTGCGCAAAGGTCTCTTCGTCTACTGTCAAAGAGGTCATGAATTCTCGGGAATATGCAGCCGTGTGGTAGAATCGTTTGATTCTGATATTGTTCTCAATACAATAGGTAAGCAAATTCAGCAAGCCAGAGAAGTGGTCGCTGTGAGGATGGCTCAAAATGATGAACTCTATTTCTCTGATGTTGAGCTGATCCAGGCATTCCTGAACAGGACACTTTTGGTCCGGGATGATATTACAATCTATGATCCCGATTTTGGTTTGATTGTCCTTCCCTGGCCATTCCAATACCAATGCATCACCTTGTCCTACATTCTCGAAATTGATTTTGAGATCGTATGAAGAAGATGGCAAGGGGTTCATTACTCAGGTTCAAAAATGGGAGACCCATATAATTTGGATGAGTCAGGATCATCAAAATTATAAAAATTTCTGAAATTATGAGTACTATTTTCAGAAATTTGATATTTAATAGCTCCTTTTTTTTGATATACCTGAATTTCTACAATTCGATTTACTTTAATCCCGCCAATTCCCTCAAATAAGATTCTAGGATACGTTTTTTCTTCAACAGTTTTCTTTTGGGAATCTATCAAACAGTCCACAAATACAAAGTCATCATTGTGGTTTGTGATGATACATGGAATCGATTCTATCCGTTTCCACTGATCTTGTTTGCTTTGAACCCAGGAAGCTTCTATCAAATCTTTGAATTCTTTGAGATTGTGTTGATAGTTCCCTTTTTCAACAAAATCATCTGCTCCGGCCTCTAATGCTTTTGCTTCTTGATTAGAATGTCCTGAGTGGGCAATGATTTTTGCACGAGGTTCATATTTACGGATTGTTTTGATCACTTGTAATCCTTCCTGAATGGTCTTTTTTCCTTTGATCTTGAGTTCGAGATCTACAATGAAGGCCCGCACAACACTATTGCTACTGAATATCTCTTCTACTTCATCCTTATTCGCAGTGATTTTTATTTCATCAATTGGAGTTTCCTTTTGAATATCTTCTGCAAGTCCTGTCGCATAATCTGAATCGTCCTCTGTAATTATCAACTGTTTCTTCAATTTAGTTCTACTCATTATCACAAAATTAGCTGGGTTTATTTTTATTTATATGGTAAGGGATTTTGATAATCGCAGTAGTTCCCTTCCTATATGTCGAATCTATTAAAACTTCTCCATTAAACTTTTCGCTTTCTAGCAATTTTTTTACATAAAATAATCCAATCCCAGATCCTTCTAAAGAAGTTGAAAAGCCATGTTCAAAGATCCTAGGGAGAATACGATCTCTAATGCCAATTCCGTTGTCTGAGATAACAATTCGATAGTTTCCTTTCCCATCTAATTGGGATATAAAGGTAATCAGGCCAGATTTTCCGTCCTTTTGCTGAATCGCCCGAACCGCATTGGAGATAATATTGTAGAAGATCATTGAGAGTTCAGTCTTATTGCAATAAATCAATGGCAAAGATTCACTCAATCCCTCTGTCTCAAATCGAATATTTCTCGTGTCGGAAGTTTGATAAATTTTCAGGCAATTGCGGATCACTTCATTGATATCCAAATCGCTTTGGATCGCTGTGTCCTCATTGAGTTTCAGGAGGCTCCTAAGTGCTTCTGACAGATCATTGATGTCTTTGATCCGAGGGGTGATTTTTTTCTTTATAGTATTGCTTTTGACCTCTGATTCAAGTCGATACATCAGTTGGCCAATTTTCCCTAGATGATTTTTGATTTCATGGGAAACGGGTTTGGAAAATTCTGCCAACATTGCTTTTGTAAAGCCCGGAATATCTCCCGTAAAGGAATCTAGCGCTTCCTTTTGTTGGGCCATATAGCGGTTCAAAATAATAGCCGTTGCAGTTTGATCAGAAAATACCCGAATTAAACTCTTTGTATCTTCATCAAACATTCTGGGCGTTCGATAATTGAAAAACATGACCCCTACCAATTCCCCTTCATACATCAATTTAGAGGCAGCAAGGGATTTTATATTTTCTCTTGTCCAAAAATTCTCAGTAAATATTTTCTTAGGAGAGGGATGTTTGGATTGCAATTCCTCAAACTCTTTTTGGTAATCTTCATCATTTTGGATCCAATAATGGTCTTTGGTTCCATGCATTACCCAATATACGATTTCACCACTTTCCCGATCTTTCGATTTCGAGACTCCGACTACCCGCTTATCTTTCAATATTCCAGATACAATCATCTTTTTCAAAAATCGCTTCTCTCTACTGTTGTATACGTGCAGAATGACAAGATCAGCTCGAAGAAGTCCATTGGCGGTATTGGCAATTTGTTGTAATACATCAGTTCTATTGGAAGTGGTAATAGACTTTGACGTTTCCACAAAAGAGCGGTACAATCTTCCAGATTGAATGGAGCGAGCAATCTTGTTGGCGACCAATAAGATGAAGGTTTCGTCTTCTGGCAAGACCGATGAAATCTTTCTATGAGAGTAGATATTGAGAATCCCGAATTCATCATTGCCAATTTTAATAATCCCTGAAACGACACTTTTGAGATTGTGCTTATTGGCAAATCCTCGAAAACTATCAGCAAAACTCCCAGCTTCGTCGAAATGACTTATTTTAATCGATATCCCTGGCGGGGTCGGGATTCGGTTGGTTTTGGCCCCAAAAGAACCACAATTCTTCTCCAATCTTGGACTCCCAAAAGCTTGTTTATACGTCCCTGGCTCTAGGCCATCACGCTCCCAAAAACTTACGTATTCTGCATTAAAGTATTTTTCAATCGTGCGGGTAACCGGTTTGATTTGTTCTTCCAGCCGACTAAATATAGGAAGAGGGTTAACCAGTTTTTCTTCTACAACAAATTTGAGTTTCTTTTGATAATATTGCGGGGCACTGAGCTGAACCAAACGAAAGAGGATGTTGGCTCTCTTTTCTCCAAAGAAATCTTCTCTCCTGGAATAATAATTGATTAAGGATGTGATCTGATCGTCATAAACAATAGGGATAGTAACTTGCGATTTGTACCCTTTGCGCTTTGCATAAATATCTGCCTTGTTTTGGAAGGTCTTCGAAAAGATGATGTATTTGTCTTTCCCACCAACTTGAGCAAATAATTTCTTCACTTCCTCCTTCTCCTTCTCATCATTAAGGATGATCGGCTTGGGAATTGTAAGGCTCTCGACTTCTTCACTGTTAATCTTTATAAAAAAGTCACTAAACGTATGAGAAATGATCTCGGCATAATCTGCTTCAACGAGTTGTATTGATTCTTTTAATAAGGTTTTCAGAAATTTTTCATGGTGCTTTTCAGAAGAAGCTTTTGCAAACAATGTCCCGATTTGCCGTTCTTCCTGATTGCTGTGCGATTTGAGATAGGATAAAGAGCAATTATGTGCAAAAAATTTCAATCCAATGACATATTGGCCAATATCTCGATAGCGGTCCCTGACTCCTCCCACTTCAATCACGCCAATGGTATGATCTCCTTCCTGTATCCCCACTTTCTGCTTGGAACGATGAAGTAAGGGAATGAACAGTCTGGCAAGTTTATGGTGTTGGTATTTGTTATAGATCTCTTCATCCAACTTGCAATCCGAGATTGCCAGATCCTCATGATCAACATCATATATGGCATCGGCAATGACTTTCACTGGCTTATTTTCGCGAAGAACATATAACAAAATATCCGTTTCTTCCTTAATTTCCTGGCCCTTGGTTCGAAAGGTGAAATCCCATTCAAACAGTTCCTCATTTTTGTCCGAATACACCTCATCAATCTTTCGTAAAGATTTGTCAATCAGATAAATATTACAAAATTCGAAATTAAAGACGGATTTTTTAACCAGATAATCTGCTGCTGTATCAAAAATATCGTCTACCCGCTCAAGACGACTGATGACATTGCTGATCTCTAATAAGTCGGTGAGTGCTTGTTCTTGAAAGGTTGATGTTAAACCAACTTTGTCTCTTCTCGTTCCGGATAATTTTCCCATATCCTCTGATAATTTTTCAGGCAGATAAGATTAGTTGTATCCAATTCCTTATCTGTATGAACGAATATATCTGATACATGGTATCTTGTGTATCCTCCAAGTTAACAATTTCAGTCCATCAATCAAATATTTAACTCCCTTTTGATCAAGGAATTATCTAATTGAGAAATTTTCGCACCTACCCCCCACATTCTGCCATCATCACAGGTCGGATCACCTTGGTCCAGATCTCATAACCTGTTGCATTCATGTGGAGATTGTCCTTGATGAAGATGTCTGTGCGGATCTCTCCTTCATCGGTGAGCATGGGAGTAGCCACATCCAGATACTCCAGTTCTGGTACGCTCTCTATGTATTCCTGAATCATGGTATTGGTCTTTACCAGTTTGTCATAGAGATGTTTGCGTGCGACTGATGGTTTGACGGCAATAAACCAGACTTTGGTTCCCGGTTGCTGCTCTTGCACCTTCTTGTGAAATCGCTTAAGATTGGCCAGGACATGTCCAGGCAGGATCTTATCAGAGGTGATATCATTGTCGCCTTCATAGACCACAATACAGCTGGGTTCGTAAGGGAAAATGATGCGGTCAGCATAATGTATCAACTCTGGAAAGGTAGACCCACCAAAGCCTCGATTGATGACGTTCAAGGGTGCAAGATCCTCTGCCAGACTCCTCCACATACGAATACTGCTGCTGCCACAGAAGACGATTCCCCCTTTTTGCGGAGGATTTTCCTTGTCTTGTGCTTCATATTTCAGAATGACATCTTCGAAACGAACAAGAGGATTCGGTGGCGGCAGTTGAATATTAGTTTTTTCTTCAGAAACGGTTTGTGACTGCTTGCAGGAGAAAAAGAAGAGGAGTGAAAAGAGGATAAATAAGGAGTTATGCATGAGAATGGGATTGAAGACCGAATGAGGCAAACAGACTTGTCCCGAGATTCACGGAAAAGACTGCTTGATTAAAGATAGGACAAAACAGGGGTGGAGTACGCCTATAGCCAAAACGATAGGCGTACTCCTGATTAGCACATTTCCTTTAGAATGAATCGACCTCCTTATAGGCGGCAATCAATTTTTCTTCGCCCTCTTTGCCTTTGTGGAAGTTGCCATGCTCCATGCCAAGGATCCCTGTGAATCCTTTGCTCTGAATATGCTTGAAGACATTCTTATAGTTGATTTCTCCTGTGGTAGGTTCTTTTCTACCGGGATTGTCTCCGATCTGGAAATAGCCAATTTCCTCATAGCTATTGTCTATGTTTGGGATCAGGTTCCCTTCCTGAATTTGCTGGTGATACAGATCGCACAGGATCTTGCAGGAAGGACTGTCAACGCCTTTGCAGAGAGCATATCCCTGGGCCATCTTTGTCAGGAATAATCCTGGGTGATTGTAAAAGTTCAGGGGTTCCAATACAATCACAAGTCCATGAGGCTCTAGGATGGCACTGGCTTGCTTGAGGGATTCCATCACATGAGCTGTTTGGTAGCCCATATCTTGACGCATATCTACATGGCCGGGCACAACGGTCATCCACTTGGCATTGACTCGCTTGGCGACTTCGACCGATTCCCGAATATCTTTCAAAAAGGCTTCACGATGTTCTGCCTTGCCAGAAGTGAGCGTTGGTTCTTTCCAGTTGATCTTGTTGGCAACAAATACCCCCATCTCCATGTCATGCTTTTGCATGGTTTTGGCAATTTTTTCCTGCATCTCCACGGTCCGATTCTTCATGCCATTGTCTTCCAGTGCACGAAATCCCTGATCAGCCATAAAGTTCAGTTGGTCGATCAGGTCGTCCCCGGCAGAATTCTTAAACATTCCAAAGTGTGGCGCATATTTCATTTGAAACTGAAATTTTCCACTTTCTTTTTTGTCTTTGGCAAAGGCCATCCCGGAGGAGGCAGCAAGACCACTCAATGCGGTGGCAGCAGCGGTTTTTTTGACGAAGGTTCTGCGATTCATATGAGAGTAGTTTGTTAGTCGATTGTTTGGTGAGGTATTGAGTTATTGGGGTATTTGTTGTTGAGTTATTGGGTGTTGGGTAGAAAAAATATTGGCGTGTAGATAGATTATGGGTCGATATAGGGGGGAGTGCCGAAAGTATAGACGCGTGCAATGGGGTCAGCATATTGGCTGATTTGAGCAAAAAGATGATCTGGATTGGCAGAAAACCATTTGGTTGAGATTTTTTGGATTGGGTATACACTTAAGGAAGACGCCCAGGCATCCGCGTCCATTCCAGTTCGACAAATCACAGTAACCTGCCTTCTGTCTGTCATTCCCAGGCCAGTTTTTGGGTGAATAATGTGAGAATATCTTTTCCCTGCATGTTCCAGGTATTTGTAGGTATCTCCTGAAGTAGCTATCGCACAGTTTTCAAGCATCAATTGCTGTTTTTTCTCCTCTTCCTTATCCGCTACCTGAATTTCAATTCTCCATCCTTTTTTTCCGGGAGGTGCTTTTCCCAGGACCAAATCTCCTCCTGCATCGACCAACGCCCTTGAGATGTGATGTCGCTGACTCAGCACCTGATAAGCTTGATCGGCAGCATATCCTTTAGCAATGCCCCCCAAATCCAAGCGCATGCCTTTTTTCTTCAATTTGATTTGTTGGGTTTTGGGATACAGGCGGATATTTCTAAATCCTACCAGTTGTCGGACATGCTCAATCTGTTCCGGAGCAGGAAACGCTTTTTGTCGAAATGCCCTTCTCCACAACTTGCTCATTGGGCCAATGCTGACATCAAATGCACCTGAAGTTTTGCGTGAGAAGAATGTTGCTTGAGTCAATACTGTCCAAAGCTCGTCGCTCACAGAAATTCTTGTTCCCGTTCCAGCTGTTGCCGACAGACGATTCAACTCACTATCAGACTGGTAGTCACTCATGATCGCATTGAGTGTATCCACACGATCCAGTGCTTCCTTTGCTGCCCGATGGGCGGCTACAGAATCTGATGTATAGAGGACTATCTGAAAAGTTGTTCCCATGAGTGGGCGTGAAAACTCAAAGCGCTTTGGGTTCTGCGCCATCACTCCCACCCACAGGATCAAACAAAAAATCGCACAAATGCTTCTCATTCAGCTAGTATGCCTACAAAACCTTAGTTGTTCCAGGCATCGGAATGGTATAGCGACCATGCTCATCGGGCATGACTGGAGGATCAGCATCAAAAGCGAAAGTCTTTGGCATGATGCTCACTTCAGAATTCAATGCTTCCTCCCATTCTACCACCTGCCCTGAATATGTGGCCATACGTCCCAGGATCGCTGTCATGGTCGCAATTGCTCCACGCTCAGCATCAGCAAATTTGTATTCTCCCTTTGCTATCGCCTCGAACAATACATCATGCTCTACCTGATAGGGGTTGGGATCATCCTTTCCGCGATGCTTCCATAAGGTATATCCATTCAATGTCTGGATTTCTCCGGGTTTGGGTGCATACCCATTGCTTCCGGTAAAGGCTTCAGACACGCGGTTCAAACATCCGGGAATATGACGGCACTGGCTGTACATTCGCTTACCTCCTGCGAATTCATATTCGACAAAGTGATGGTCAAAAATCTCTCCATGATCCATCCCATTTCGAACTTGTCGTCCCCCCATTCCATGTGCGCGTACTGCATGGGCATCAAATACCCAGTTGCCAACATCCAGATTATGAATGTGCTGTTCGACGATGTGATCCCCACACAACCAGTTGAAATAGTACCAATTGCGCATTTGGTACTCCATTTCTGTGAGCTTGCGTCCAGCCTTGGCTTCGAGTCCTTTTCTGTCTCGAACCCATACACCACGACCATTCCAATAGACATGGGCTGTATGGACATCTCCAATGGCACCATTGTGGAGACGCTCTACCCACTCTGTATAGACTTTCTGATAGTGTCGCTGTAAGCCGACGACTACATTGAGTTTCTTTTTCTTTGCTTCTTCCGCTGCTGCTAATACTCGTCGGACACCAGGTGCATCTGTTGCCACTGGTTTTTCCATGAACACATGCTTATTGGCCTTGATGGCAGCTTCAAAATGAATCGGACGGAAGCCAGGAGGGGTTGCGATCAATACGACATCTGCCAGTTCAATCACTTTTTTGTAGCCATCAAACCCAACAAATTTGTGATCTTCAGGCACATCGATCCGATCGGCATTGGTGATCTCTTTCTGGATATTTGCATAACTTTTGTCGAGGCGATCTCTAAACGCATCTGCCATCGCCACCAACTTGAGATTTTGCGTGGTACTCAATGCCTGAACAGTGGCTCCTGTTCCACGGCCACCACATCCAATGACGCCAATCTTGATGGCATCATCTCCGGTAACATAAGCACCTGCCCCTACTGGCATGGCCATCAGTCCGCCCATGGTCAGGGCAGAATTCTTCATAAAATCTCTTCGATTGAGAGAACTATCTTTTTGAGTCATAGTAATAGTGAGTTTTGGAGTAAAGGAGTTAGGTTTAAGGTCCAGGGTATAAGGTATAAGGAAGGCGAGGGAATGTCAAGACAATTTTTGAAGGCTTATGGGTGTGCAGATGGAAAAGGTTTTCCTTTTGCAACAAGGCCGGGGAAAGAACACTCACAAAGGACGTCTTCCCTCCTCCCCTATTTTCGAAAAATGTCCGACACCTTCCAGCCCTATTCGACATATCTCATCTCATACAAAGATCCAGCAATTACTCATCCAGCGCCCGTCGCCAGAACAATCGAATCTCTTCCTCAGTCATTTCTTTGGCTGGTCGCACAAGTCTAAAGCCCACAAAAGGGGAATCTGTGTTCCACCAAAAGCTCTTGGGAATCTGAGGGTCTCGTTCCTTCCACTTATCTCGTGAACTGATCCGGTTTGCACTTCTCAATTCTTCGGGATCATCGTCATAAGACCCGCCACGGACTGTTCTTGGATACAGAGTGCTGGGTCTCCGCCAGGGATTGATGTGCATAGAATCCACAAATCCTGCATAAAAATCAGCTTGATACTGATCCAAACACCATTCTGAGACATTGCCATACAGATCATACAAGCCCCACGGATTGGGCTTCTTCTCCCCAACTTTGTGGAAGGTTTCATCACTATTTTTGTAATGCCATCCATATTCATCCAGTTGTGAAGCATCCTCTCCAAAAAAGTGAGCCGTCTCCGTCCCTGCTCTAGCCGCATATTCCCATTCTGCCTCGGTGGGCAATCGATAAAAATTGCCTGTCTTTTCCCACAGCCATTTGCAGAACCTCAAAGCAGAATATTGAGTCATGCTGCCAGCAGGATAGCCATACTTTCCCATTCCAAAGGTGGGGTCTTCATAGGGAGGACTCGGCCTTGTCACCGCATCAGCAGTGTAGGTAGCACCAGGAATCCTCGTGGTATCCTTATCGCGATCTATTTCCCGAAAGATCTCAAATACATCGAAGGTCACTTCATATTTTCCCATCCAAAATGCCTCAACCGCTACCCTATGCTGCGGCCCTTCATCCTCTGATCGGTTTTCTTCTGATTCAGGACTTCCCATCAAGAATTCTCCAGACGGAATCAACATCATGTCGAAGCTTACTTCCGTACCGGGAATGGTATCTGTATACATTTCCTGAGTCGGCTGCTCGTCCTGTGCATGGACGGAAGAGCTAATAAAAAGGCCCGCACTCAGCAAACTGAGGCAGGCGATGTTCCACATTTTTTTTATATACATATGCTTTTTCATTCAGAGATCTTCAGCTTGATATGAACCTTTACAGCGTCTCCTGCAATGATTTGTCCAAACATAGCTGAAGGGGGTTCCATGGCAAAGTCCTTCATATGTAACGGACACACTCCTTGAAAAATATATCCCCCACCCGCTTGTCTCTCTCCTTCCAGGGGAATGTCCAGGGTCTGAGATTTGCCAGCCATGGATAAGGTACCCGTCGAGGACAACAGAAACACCTTATCGGAGCCCTCTTTCATTCCATCTACCGTTGCACTGCTCAATTCATATACAATTTCAGGATGTTCAGAGGCCTGAAATGCAGCGAGGATTTTGTCATTCATGGTCGCTCCCCGCCCTCCGTCCAGTGTCTTCACTTCCACGCGAATGTTGGCATTACTTACCTGGCTCCCCTTCTTGGGCACATCTTTTTTGACAAATGATTTGCTCAATTCTACGGTTCCGCTGACAGCTCGTGTCTTGACGGTCCAGTCAGAAAGGGTAGAAGTTCCAGTAACTTCAAATTGGCTCTCTTCTACAATTTTGTAGGAAGTCTGCCCTGCCAACAAAAGAGGCACTACCAACAACACAATACAAAAACAACGATGGATCATATGCTTATAAATTACAGTTTACGAACCCAAATATTCCGATAGCTGACCAGATTGCCATGATCCTGAAGTTGGATAGGTCCTTCTGTGCTCCCATCATATTCTGGTACACCAATATAGGCAGTTCCTCCTAAAAGACTGACATGATTTTGGATTAACACCCCATTGTGAATCACGGTCAAAGTTGCTGGATGAACAATACGACCTGAAGAACCATGAACAGGAGCTGTGAAAATGATGTCATAAGTCTGCCATTCTCCCGGAGCTTTGGTGGCATTGGCCAGCGGAACATATTGCTTGTAAATACTTCCTGCCTGTCCATTGGAATAAGTAGAACTGGTGTAGGAGTCTAACACCTGAACTTCAAATTGATTCATCAAAAACACTCCACTATTGCCTCTGCCTTGTCCCTCACCTACCAACTCTGTAGGGGAACGCCACTCAATATGTAGTTGCACATCACCGAAGTTTTCCTTGGTCATGATACTTCCCGTACGTGGCTTCACAGTCATGGCTCCATCTTCCACCGTCCAACTGGCTTGTTCTCCTTTCATATTTGTCCACTGAGAAAGGTCTGTACCATCAAATAAGACGATGGCATCGGAAGGTGCCTGCGAATTGGTCTGGCCAGGGGTAACTTTGGGAGGTACTGGATTCCAAATCTCAGTAGCTCTGGGGTTTTGCTTGTTTTTCTTCCAATCATCCTGAGCAAATACCTGAGAAAGAAAGCTCACAAACAGGAGCGTCAAGAAAATTTTTATGAGAGTAGAGGAGGAGAAATGCATAATGAGAATGGTTAGTAGTAATCGATATGTTAAGAAAGTTCAATGCTGTTTACAATCTGAAAGAGGGAAGAAAACAGGAGAATTTTGGGTTTGAACAAGCCTTTTAGGAAGAAAATCCATTCAAATTGGGATTTTGAGCAAAAAGGCAAAGAGATGATGACAAAAGCTCCTTTTTCTTCTCAACAACATTTTGGGACAGGTTCTCAATGGCCCTTCGATATTACTACCTGAGAGAGAATTTTGCAACCTGAGAAGGTGGAACTGCTTTGCGCTGGATAGAGAATATTCGCAAGAAATCAGGAATCTGGCTTGCTCTTTCAGAAATAAGCATTGAGAGGAAGTGATAGGCAGAGATTCTTAGAAACTGTCTTGATTTCTCTTTTCCCTCAGGAAATTTGGCTTTTGGGAACCTGAGTGCGTCATTTTTTCTCGAAATACCTCGGTATTTCTCAAAAAAATTCCTTCTCAGAACCCAAAAATCCTGCTTTCTTCAGACAAAAACCAAAATCAAGACAGTTTCTAATTTCCTGAATCAATCAAGATAAATTCAGAGTTTTTGTAAAAAAACATACTATTTCACAACCATTTTTCCACTTTTTCGTTGAAGAAATACAATCATCCATTCGGATTCCCCTATTTTTCCGAATGCACAACTATTCTTACTGTTACATATCAACTATTTCATGAAAACAATCCACCTGATCCTGCTGATGCTGATGCTGATGAGCACTCAGCCAATTGCCTTGTTTGCACAAAACAATGAAGAAGAACCCCTGATCCTGGATAGCACCTCTGATAGCAGTTTGGCAGAAATGTTCCGCCAATTTGCCATCATGGACAGCATTGAAGGAACCCTTGTCTATGACAGTGGCACCATCGTTTTGGGAAATGAACTTGCAACTCTTGTCGTACCAGAAGGCTATAAATATCTGGGGCAGGAACAAAGTCACCATGTTCTTACAGAATTATGGGGCAATCCTCCGGCGCCAACTTTGGGCTTGATTTTCCCCAAAGAAGCCACCTACTACGACATGACCTATGCGATTGAAATTTCCTATGAGGAAATCGGTCATGTCGAGGATGATGATGCCAATGATATCGATTATGATGAATTGCTCGAAGACATGCAAAAAGGAGCGCGCGACGGGAACGAAGAACGCATTCGACTGGGCTATGAACCCATTGAGCTTCTTGGCTGGGCTTCTCCTCCTTATTATGATGCGACGGAGAAAAAACTCCATTGGGCCAAAAGTCTTCGATTTGGAAGCGACAGCATTCCTACCCTGAACTACAACATCCGTATGTTGGGACGAAAAGGGGTTCTCGTGATGAACTACATCAGTGATATCGAACAATTGGCCAACATCAAGGACAATATGCCTGCCATCCTCAACAGTGTCAGCTTCAATGAAGGCCAGCAGTACAGGGATTTCGATCCTGATCTGGACGAAATTGCAGCTGTTGGAATCGGTGGCCTCATCGCAGGCAAGGTATTAGCCAAAGGCGGTTTCTTTGTCTTTTTGGCCAAAGCCTGGAAGTTCCTCGCCCTTGGTGCTGTAGCCTTGTTCGGGTTCTTCAAACGACTTCTCCGTGGGTCCAAAAAAGAAGATTCTCCCAATAAGTAAGGGACTATGTCAAGAGAATTTCTGAATTTTTCTCTGTTCAGATCAAAGAACATGGGGACTGGCAAATCTCATTCATTGGATCATCCTCTCAGTATTTCCGGCCTCTTTTCTAAGAAAATTCATTGACAGAAAGCATGCACAAAAAAAAATTAGAAAAAAAAATGTAGTCCTTTTCCCTTGCGCGTCTACTTAGCAAATGATTGTAGGGAAAAGCGGAACC
Source organism: Bacteroidota bacterium (assembly GCA_039029315.1). Taxonomy (GTDB): domain Bacteria; phylum Bacteroidota; class Bacteroidia; order J057; family J057; genus JBCCCJ01. Next base: position 18,551 of record JBCCGK010000132.1, read on the forward strand.
GACACTTGTTCAAAGAACATGTGTCGGTTTTCTTTTGGCAAGAACCCCTTCACGAAAAGTCCTGCTTTTTCTGTAACTTTTCGCCCCCACAAGCAGAGGTTTCCCTATGATCATAGGCCAAAGTCCTTCCATGCAACTCGTCTTTGAGACCATCCGCAAAGTCGCAGGAACGGATGCCAATGTATTGATCCTGGGCGAAAACGGAACTGGTAAAGAACTGGTTGCAAGAGAATTACACAAAACATCACACCGAAGTAGCCAAGCCTTTGTAGAGGTGGACATGGGGTCCTTGCATGGTGGCATCTTTGAGAGTGAATTGTTTGGCCATAAAAAAGGCGCCTTTACTGGTGCATCCAGTGATCGTCAGGGCCGATTCGAATTGGCTGAAGGCGGAACTCTGTTCCTGGATGAAATCGGCAACCTGACAGCAGCTCAACAAGCGCGTCTGTTGCGTGTATTGCAACAAAGGATTGTGAATCGAGTCGGAAGTTCGCAGCCCATCCCTGTCGATATTCGTCTCATTTGTGCAACGAACCTGCCACTCGAAGCGCTGGTCAAGCAGGGAGAATTTCGGCAGGATCTCCTATACCGTATCAATACTGTAACGATCCATCTACCTCCCCTTCGTGCCAGGAAAGGCGACATTCAGCTTCTTGCCCAGCATTTCCTACAGCTGTATGCCAAGCGATATGACAAGCCCTGCCCACAGCTGACAAGTTCGGCATCCAAGCGTCTGGAACAACATCATTGGCCTGGAAATGTGCGAGAACTTCAACACAGCATGGAACGACTGGTCATCCTGGCGGACGCAGAAGTCGTACAGGCGTCAGACCTTCAGTTTTCTCCGCATGGATCGACCGCTTCCGCACTTTACCTGGATACCCTCAATTTGGCAGAGGCAGAATCCCTCATCATCCGACAGGCCTTGGCGCAGGAAGGGGGGAATATCAGTCATGCAGCCAGTGTACTGGGCATCAGCAGAGCAGCCTTATATCGTAGAATGGAAAAATATGGTTTGACATGACTAACAACCAAAAACATCTGGATATTCAATGCTGCCTGCTGGACCTGGGAGGCGTCGTCTTTCAATCAACTGGCCAATCAAATGAGACCATCGACTGGTCTATCATCTCCCAACTCAATCAACAATACGGCCATCAACTCAATCTTGGGGCAGATGTCTTTGAGGAATTCATAAGACAGTATCAACAGAAGACTCAGGTGTTCATAGATGGACAAGAATTTCTCAAGCAAGTGTTTGACACCCTGGATTTCAACCATTCCTTGGTAGATCGTTTAGGACAGAATTTCCCTATCTGCATTCTCAGCGACAATTATCGAGAGAACATCACCTACATCTCCCAACGCTATCAGTTTTCAGAATGGAGTGCCCGACAGTTCTATTCATATGAGTATGGCATCACCAAATCCGATCCAGCCCTATTCAGGACAGTTTTGGCGGCGCTCAAACTTATGCCTTCACAGGTCTTGTTTATTGATGATTATGCGCCTCACATTCAGACTGCAGCGAAACTTGGCATTCGTGGGATTCAATTTGCCAACAATGAGCAAGTCTTTGACGCGCTCATGTCTATGATGGATTAGCAGTTTTGGTGTAGGCACCATATCTTCGAGCATGGGTTTGTTTTCCAATCTTTTCTCTCTTCCGGCAGTTGGCTATCGTGTTCTTCGAAATGCCCAACGCCAGCGGCAACAAATCCAGCAAATTCTTCATCCAGAAATCTTAGCGGCCAGAATTCACAATGATGGAAGCCTGAGCGAAAAGGATTATCAGAAGATCCTGACCTATTATGGCTATATCATCCCGGCCTTCCTGGGAGATTCTTATTGTATATTGAGAGGTCAATCAGCCACCGAAAAAGAGCAATTGGCCATCACCTATCAAGGAGCGATGACTGGCTTGTTTGATGATTTTTTTGATGAAAAGGAGATGCCTGAAGAGGAATTGACTTCGATCATTGAAGATCCTTATCAGCTCATCGGCAAGGATACGAACGAGCGCCTGTTTTTGAGATTCTATCGGCTGGCTTTGGACAATTGCAAGCGTCCGAAGTTGGTCCAAACATACCTTCGCAAGGTTTATGACGCACAAGTCCTCAGTCTCCGACAGTTGCTTCCGGAGACTGATGCACAGGAGATCCTCGATATAACGCTTCAGAAAGGAGGAATGTCCTTTTTGTTTTATCGCGCAGTATATGATCATCCGCTCGAAGAGGCCGAACGCGAAATGCTCTTTCATGTTGGAGGTGTCATGCAATTGAACAGCGATGTATTCGATATTTATAAGGATCTACATGCAGGCATAAGAACCTTGCCAACCTTGTGCAAGGACATTCGGACACTGCGGAACACCATCTCCATTCTCCAGGATAAAGCATTTTCGTTGGCCTATCACTGTGGGTATCCTCGCAGGCAGGTGAGATCATTTCTGAGATTTCTCTCCCTGGTCAATAGTCGGACTTTTGTTTGTCTGGATATGCTGGCGGCCTTACAGAAGAGCACGGGAGGTGTTTTTTCTCCAGAAGCCTATGAAAGAGATGCCCTAATTTGCGATATGGAAACCCCCATGAATATGCTACGTTCGGTTGGAAAGCACCTCACTTACAAGATGCCTTGAATATGAAGATCCGCCCCCCTTATGCAATCCTTGCTGTCATTATATTTATTGTTGAAGTCTTGATCGCCATCTATGTCAAAGAAGGCTTTGTCAGACATACCCTTGGGGATGTGCTGGTGGTGGTGTTGATCTATTGCACCATTCAGACTTTCTGGGATCTACCTGTTATTCCAGCAGCGATTGGGGTATTGGTATTCGCTTATTTAGTGGAAATGATGCAATATTTTCACATCGTTGAGATTCTGGGTTTGGAGCAGAATCGTCTTGCCCGGATTGTGATTGGCACGTCCTTTAGTTGGGGGGATATAGTTGCATATACGATTGGGGTTCTTTGTATTGTATTTGCTGAATTCTTGATTGAGCGGAAATGATTATCTTTGGATAAAGACCGATTAAACCACAAGAAGATGGGGCAATTACAACAGCAAATATTATTATTGAGTCGCGAGGAGAGACTAAGGCTCGTTCAATATATTATTGATAGCATCAGATTTGAGGATTTTTCTGAACAAAACCCACCTACTATCCCTAAAGAGTAACAAGATGAATTAGAAAGGAGATCTACCAATCTTAAAAATGGTACAGCAGAATTTTTGACATGGGAAGAAGTGATGGCTTTCCAAATTCGATATCTTAAAGAAGTAAGAGATGATATTCAGGATGCCTGGCTTTGGTATGAAGAAAAAAAAGAAGGACTAGGAGATAATTTCGTTGATCATGTAGAAGAAACTATCCAAAAAATTAGTCTTACCCCCTTTCGATTTCCAATTGCTTCCCAAAACAGAAGGAAAGCTGTTCTATCTAAGAGACTGTTTGAATTTGTTCCGGTAGTTTTGTTATGGCTCTTTTTTCGCCTTTGTTCGTTGCACAAATCCTCATTTAACTCGGCTAAATTCTGGTTTGCGCGCCTCAATAGTCAAAAAAATAACCTATTACAATTCCTGCATAACAAACCCAAACAGTCTCTAAATTTCCCTATACAATTTTTTATGAAGTTGTAAAGCCTGACATTGTAATTATTGCTGTATTTCATTTCTCTAGAAACCCCATGACTTGGAAAAAAAGGAATTCACAAGAAGAAGACTAAGCCACCTTGAAACATATCCTCCAAGATCTTAGAGATCACATCCGACAAGAAGCACACTGGGGCTATTACCTGACTGTAGGGCTCATCCTGGGATGTGTGATTTGGCTCAATTACTTCTCCATTCCTTATCAGAGCTTTGAAGCCTGGCTGATTTTGCCGGCCTATGGCACGCATTGGGCGACGCTGCGATATGTGGCGATGTATGGATTGCCCTATCTGCTGGCAGTAATGGCCTATGTGTATTTTCACAAGGAGCAGCAATTATTGCGGTCCAGGGAATTTTGGATCAAGGCTGGATTTGGCATACTCGTTCTCAGCTTTGACGCTGCATTCTTCTACCATCGACCAATTATTCGCGCCATAGATGATGCAGCAGCTCAACATGTAGTCAATCAGTTTTTGCTCAACCTGGACAGTACACTGGCGATGGCTTTGCCGCTGTTCATTTTCTGGATAGCCTATGAGAAGCGGAAAGAGTCCTTCTATGGATTGACCTGGAAAAAATTCAATCCCAGGCCCTATCTCTGGTTGTTGTTGCTCATGGTCCCCATTGTGTTAGGTGCCTCGATGACGGAGGATTTCATCGAGTACTATCCTACCCTCAAGCCTGAACGGATTGCACAGTGGACCGCCGTCCCTACCTGGCTCACCCTGGCGATCTTCGAATTCGTCTATGCTTCAGACTTTCTTTGGACAGAGCTGATTTTTCGGGGATTTTTTGTTGTGGGAATGATTCGGGTGATGGGCAAAGGCGCGATTCTTCCTTGTGCGACGCTTTATGCTGTACGGCATTTTGCCAAACCAGTCATGGAAACAGTCGGCTCAATCTTTGGCGGATATATTCTCGGGGTGATTGCCTTTCGAAGCAAAAGCATCCTGGGAGGATTTTTGGTTCATGTCGGGATCGCTTTATTGATGGATGTGTTTGCCTTGTTTCAGCGGATGTAAGTAACTTGGGCGACATTCCAGTGCAACGAAAGTGTCTTTCTTGTTGCCATATACCACAAAGCTCATGTCAGAAAGAAAAAAGTTTGGATTTGAAACGCGCATGCTCCATGCGGGTCATATCCCGGATTCCTCTACCGGAGCCAGAGCCGTTCCCATCTATCAGACCACTTCCTATGTCTTCGATGATACTGATTATGCTGCCCAACTCTTTGAACTGAAGCAGTATGGCAATATCTATTCCCGGATCAACAATCCAACAACTGCGGTATTCGAAGAGCGGATGGCCTCTTTGGAAAATGCAACAGGAGCAGTAGGAACAGCCAGTGGAATGGCGGCACAGTTCATGACCTTCATGACCTTGTTCAAACCGGGAGATGAGATTGTCGCCTCTTCACATCTCTATGGCGGGACGCATACCCAATTGGAACATACCCTCAAGAAACTCTCCGTTAAGGTTCATTTCGTAGACCCTGACAAGATTGACAATTGGGAGAAGGCAATTGGCTTCAAAACCAAAGCCCTGTATGGAGAAACCATTGGCAATCCAAAAGGCAGTATTCTGGACATCGAGCCATTGGCAGCTTTGGCAAAGGATCGAAGCATTCCCCTGATCGTGGACAATACGATGGCTTCTCCTTATCTCTGTCGCCCCATAGATTATGGTGCCAATATTGTGCTGCACTCTGCCACCAAATTCATCGGTGGACATGGCAATTCCATCGGCGGGGTCATCACAGAATCGGGGGAATTTGACTACAGCCATTTTTCGACCATTGCAGATCCTTCTCCTGCCTACCACAACCTGAAATTCTACGAGACCTTTGGGCATTATGCTTTTCTGATGAAAGCACGCGTTGAGACCATGCGGGACACAGGGGCTTGCATGTCGCCTTTTAATGCCTTCCAACTCATTCAGGGACTAGAAACGCTTTCTGTCAGGATGAAACGGCATGTCGCCAATGCACAGGCCATCGCAGAATTTCTGAAGGACCATCCACAAGTCGCCTGGGTCAACTACGCTGGATTGCCGGACAGTCCTTATTTTGAACTGGCCAAGAAGTATACTCCGGAAGGTCCAGGTGCAGTATTTTCTTTTGGGCTAAAAGCTGGGAGTGGAGATGCACGGCTTGCAGGAAAATCCTTCATCGAGTCCTTGCAATTGTTCTCTCATCTTGCCAATATTGGGGATGCCAGAAGTCTGGTCATTCACCCTGCAACCACAACACATGCGCAGTTGACGGATGAAGAATTGACTGCAGCAGGGGTAGCACCTGAAATGGTGCGTTTGTCAATCGGAATGGAAACTTTAGAAGATTTATTATGGGATCTGGATCAAGCCTTGCATGCGATATCACAATGAACACTGTCCTCACAGCTGAGGAAAGACATCTGTTTCAAAACCCCAGAACCATCCAACGATTGTTGGGGGAGGCCAAGACCATAGCCATGGTAGGCTTATCTGATAAACCACACCGTCCAAGCTATTTTGTAGCGACTTATCTGCAATCTGAAGGCTATCGGGTGATTCCAGTCAATCCCCGCGCCAAGGAAATCCTCGGTGAGACCTCCTATCCAGACCTGAAGAGTATCCCCTTCCCGGTCGATATGGTTGACATCTTTCGGCGCGCCAGTGAATGTCCTGCTATCGTGCAGGATGCCATTGATATAGGCGCTAAATCCGTTTGGATGCAGCTCCGAATTGTCCATCCAGAATCAGCACAACTCGCGCTTGATGCTGGCCTGGACGCCATCATGGATCGCTGTATCAAGATGGAACATGGCCGCTACAATGGCAGCTTGCATTGGGTGGGGATGAATACAGAGATTATCAGCGCAAAAAAAGCCAAAAGGCTGTTTTGACAACCGATAGCGGGGAGAGAGATATGAACCACCTCTGTAGTTCTTTGTGTTTCCGCATTTCTTTTTTGGGTGCTTTGACAATGTTAGTGGAGCCGGTAATAAATCCTTCCTTGCTCGCTTATGACCTCTTCCCCACAAGTCTCGTTTTTCCTTCAGGAGGAACAATCCACCATCTCAGAATGTTGCTTCCACAACTTTTGTCAAAGAACTCTTTTATTGAATCATTGCAATCTGTTTTTTAGTCCAAACCCAACCTACATGCCTGGTTTCAGAACGGCTTTTTCGCTTTTGCTTCTGTTTCTTTTTTCTGCTTTCACTCATCTGTCAACTGCCCAATCCAGCCTTCCGAGATTTCACGTCCAACGTGATTTTAAGGCCAACCAGTCTTTTTTCCTGAATGATACCCTGCCGAACAAAAAACGTAGCAGATGGATCGCCGGAATGGCTGGCGGAGGCTATGGACTCGCAGCCTTGTACATGGGAACGGCCTGGTACGGCCAGGAAGAACTGTCGAGTTTTCACTTTTTTGACGATAGCCATGAATGGAAACAGATTGACAAATTTGGTCATCTTCTGGGCAGCTATACGGGCAGTCGATGGATGATTGACCTCTTTCGGTGGTCAGGCATGCCCAAGCGCAAAGCCATTCTAATCGGAAGTACCTCTGGATTTCTGGCAATGAGCAGCATAGAAGTCTTTGATGGGTTTGGGGAAAATTGGGGCTTTAGCTGGTCTGATGTCGGAGCCAATTTTTTGGGAGCTTCTCTGGCAGCAGTGAATCAACTGGCCTGGAATGAAAATCGCCTTCAGCTGAAGGTCAGTTACCATAGATCAGCTTATACAGGAACAGACAATCCTGACTTTAATCGTCTATTCGGGAATAACTTTGCTGAATGGGTCTTGAAAGACTACAATGGGCACAATCTCTGGTTAAGCATTCGTGTACATGACTTCCTGCCGGAAAGCGCGTTCAAAGATCGTTTTCCTCCCTGGCTCAATCTCGCTGTCGGCTACGGAGCAGAAGGACTGGAAGGAGGCTATGACGATCCCATGAGTAATTGGAGGACAAGAGAATACAGACAATTGTACCTGAGTCTGGATATTGATCCGACCCATATCAAGACAAGATCGGGTTTTCTGAATGCGCTATTCAGAACCGTAAATCTATTCCGAATTCCTCTTCCAGCCATTCGCTTTGATCGGCAAGGAGTAGCATTGCGCCCATGGGAATAGAAAAAGCAGCACTGGAAAACAGTGCTGCTCAACTCTATTGTACATCAAACTATCAGAGTAGTGAGAGTCTATGCGTATACTTTTCTTCTCCCAGTGATACTTCAACCATATAAATCCCCTTTGGCACAGTCGTAAGAGAAATTTCTCTCTTGTTTTCTCCCGCAAAGGAAGAGAAAGAATGGCTGTACACTTCTGATCCAATCAGGTTGTAAACTTTGATGTTTACTTTCTCAGACTTTTCAAGACCTGTGAGTTTCAATGAAAAATGACCATCAGTGGTTGGATTTGGATAAATACTTACCTCTACCCCAGCTACAATAAAGCTGGACTTATCCGGGAATTGCATAGACATAGACAACAAGCAAGAAAGGAAGAGAAAAAAAGTAAGGATTACTCTCATAGGTTTTAAGGCAGAAAAGTACAGTCGAATCAAAGAGAAAATTTGTTCCTCTCCTTGTAAAAATACAAATTGAGGGGCCTTGGTTCAAGGCTATGTAAGAAATACAATCATTTGATTGAAGACATCGAGAGGTGATTCCATCGCTCCGCATCTGCGGAGAGGAAAGTCCGGGCAACACAGAGCATCCTGCTTCCTAACGGGAAGGGTTCCGACTTGTCGGGATACAGCAAGTGCAACAGAGAGTAGACCGCCCCGGCTTGTCGGGGTAAGGCTGAAAGGGTGGGGTAAGAGCCCACCGGTGTTCCAGGTGACTGGGGCAGCCAGGTAAACCTCAGGAGTTGAAAGGCCAAATAAACCGGCGCTTAAGGGCGGCTCGTCTTATGCCGGTGGGTAGGCTGATTGAGGTGTCGGGCAACTGGCATCCTAGATAAATGATGGAAGTCCCGCTTTGGCGGGAGACAGAATCCGGCTTATAAGCCTCTTGAAAAATGGGAAGCCTTGAAGGTTTCCCATTTTTTGTTGCTTGTGGGTGGCAGGCCAAAGAATGCACATCAATCCAGCAATCTTCGATCTCTCAAGGGACCTGAGACTAGCCGAAATAAGGAGCCTTTTCCGGGAAGGAAAAGGCTCAAACACACCACCAAAAGACAATTCTAGCATGTAATTATCTGCGCCGGACAGTGGCAGATCGGGAGCTGCTACTTCGCTTCGAACTGCTGGATCGGTTTACACTGGACCTGGCGGATGTATTTCTTTGAGAACTATTGCTTCTATTCATGCTCTGTCGAGATCCACTGCTACGCTGGGAGTTCGAAGGTCGGCTATAGCTGCTTGAACTACGCTGTGAGCTGCTGGATCGATTGACATTCTGTCGAGATCCACTGCTACGCTGAGAGTTCGAAGGTCGGCTATAGCTGCTGCTTGAACTACGCTGAGAGCTGCTGGATCGATTGACATTCTGCCGAGATCCACTGCTACGCTGAGAGTTCGATGATCGGTTATAGCTGCCTGAGCTACGCTGAGAGCTGCTGGATCGATTGACATTCTGTCGAGATCCACTGCTACGCTGCGAATTTGATGATCGGTTATAGCTACTGCTACTTCTGGAAGAGCGATTGGGTGAGCTATAAGTAGATCGATTGCTGTTGCGCTCTGGGCTGGTGGATCGGTTATAGCTGCTGCTGCTTCTGGAAGAGCGGTTGGGTGAGCTATAGGTAGATCGGCTGCTATTGCGCTCTGGGCTAGTGGATCGGTTATAGCTACTGCTACTTCTGGAAGAGCGGTTGGGTGAGCTATAAGTAGATCGATTGCTGTTGCGCTCTGGGCTGGTGGATCGGTTATAGCTGCTGCTGCTTCTGGAAGAGCGGTTGGGTGAGCTATAAGTAGATCGATTGCTG
>JBCCGK010000133.1:0-27640 GCA_039029315.1 Bacteroidota bacterium
AATAAGTAACAGATTTCCAAACAGTCTCTTAGTTTGACTTTGTCCAAAATGGAAATTCAAATTTCTTTACCATACACTTTTACCAGTTTAGGCGAGCTGGCCCCCAAAATTCGGTAAACTGGGGTGGATTTGTGAGTTGGGCTTAGAATTTTGGCGGTTTTTACGCAACTTTTTGCCGCCAAAAAGTTGCAAAGAAATCTAAGAACAAAGGAAAAGAAAAAGTGTACAGTTGTGAATAAGTTTTCAATGAGAATTAATCAACATCACCTAAAAACAGCGAAGTTCATTAATTCGAAAAGACGGTTTCCAGAGCATATGGGAGGATTTTTCTCCTGTAAAAAATGGACAAAGTCAAACTTAGCTGTCTGACAAAAAGAACATGTCCGTATCACTGACTTCTGGTCGGTGATACGGTTTGTATATAGACCATGATCACATCGACTCTTGAAGCTTGGATGGAGGAAAGAAAATCAGGACAGAATCTTCAATAAGGGAAAGCCGTCATATTCCCCTTTTCATATGGTTAATTTTTGCCTAGGTTTGATAAAACCAATGTAATCAGCCAATAACCAATAACCATTTTCCGAACATGAAAACAAGCTCTGTCTCTCTCCTGATTTCTTTTGTGTCCCTGGGACTATTGATCTGCTTCCCCAGTTCCCTTCACAGTCAATCGATCCCGGAATCTACCCCATTTTTCAAATCACTGGAACTGCGTCTGGGTGGGGGTGGTTTTTTTCACAGCAGCAAACCAGAATTCAAAAACACCTTGCAGGCCTGGGAAGGATCTCAACATGTCGGCTGGGGAATTTTTGGCGAATTGGTACTCAATGACAGATTCAGTTTGAGTTCTGGATATAAAACCTCTTCTGGGAGTGTCTCGACCGATTTTCTGAATTTTGCCCCTTCTCTGGATGTGTATTCCTATCAGGTGATGGATTGGACCTTTCAGGAATGGGAAGTCCCGATCACTGCAAAATTTTATCTCCTCAAAGGCAAGATCAAACCCTATGTTGTGGCTTCTTTTGGGTTCAACAAACTCACTGGCCTGAACATAGAAGGAAAGGAAGTGTTGGTAACCCATGGAGACGATCGCGAAAGCCCGATCAGTCGGATAAATATTCCCACTTTTGTCAATTATAGCATGGATGCCGGTCTCGGCCTGCTTTGGAAGCCCCATTCTTCCATTGGGCTGGTAGTCGATGCCAGGATGCAAGATGCCAGATTTACCTATAACATCAATGACATGATAGATACGGATGTGGCTGAATTTGGATTGGTCCGCCCCCTTGTTCGGGCAGAAGTCTATCTATCTTTGTGGACATCCGAACTTGAGGATTGAGACCTGCCAGGATAATTCGTTGAGCATGCTCATCCATAGGGAGGATTTCTCCTGTGCCAAGGACCAAACAGGAGGTGGAGAGTTCAAATTCATGAAAAGGCGCAATTTTCAAGCCGGAACTTTTTTTATCTTTGGCGGTTTAAATCTTAATCGTGGCTAATCGAATCTCTACTATGAATAACTTTTTGCCCCCATTTCAACTGATTGGCAACTTTCTGCTAATCTCTCTTCTCCTTCTTCTTACCGATTCCATACAGGCGCAGCCCCTGGACATGGACAAATGGAAGCAAATCAAAGCTCGAAATATCGGTCCTGCTGGTATGAGTGGACGCGTCACCAGCATAGATGCAGTGGTAAGTAATCCAGATGTCATCTATGCCGGGACAGCTTCTGGAGGCTTGTGGAAGTCTGAAAGCGGTGGAATCAGTTGGAAGCCTATTTTTGATGAGCAGAAGGTCGCTTCCATTGGAGCCGTTGCAATTTACCAAGCCAACCCGGACATCGTATGGGCCGGGACTGGGGAAGGAAACCCTCGGAACAGTCAATCATCGGGCTATGGAGTGTATCGCAGTCTGGATGGTGGCAACAACTGGACATGCATGGGGCTGGAAGAAACCCGAAACATCCATCGCGTCCTTATCCATCCTGCAAATCCAGACATCGTGTATGTCGGCGCACAGGGAACAGCCTGGGGAGACAGTGAGCATCGAGGCGTGTACAAAACGATTGATGGTGGTAAGAGCTGGGAAAAAATTCTCTATGTGAATGAAAAAACAGGCATTGGTGATTTGGTCATAGATCCGCAGAATCCCAACAAACTCATTGCTGCGATGTGGGAATTTCGGCGTTGGCCCTGGTACTTTAAGTCGGGTGGCGAAGGATCAGGACTACATGTGACCTATGATGGGGGAACAAGTTGGGAAAAAAGAACGGACAAGGATGGCCTTCCAACAGGAGAATTAGGCCGAATTGGGCTAGCCATCGCTCCGAGTAGCCCAAATGTAGTGTATGCCCTGGTCGAGGCGAAAAAGAATGCCTTTTACCGATCGACAGATGGGGGATTCAAATGGCAAATGGTCAACAATAAATCCGAGATCGGGAATCGACCCTTTTACTATGCAGATATATTTGTAGATCCCAAGAACGAGAATAGAATATACAGCCTGCATTCCTTGATTTCGAGAAGTGAAGATGGGGGCAAATCCTTCAAGGTATTGGTTCCTTTCAACCAGGTACATCCGGACCATCATGCCTTCTGGATAGATCCCAACAATCCCTCCCTCTTGATGAATGGCAATGATGGTGGTATGGCAATTTCCAGAGATATGGGAAAAAACTGGCGCTTCGTTCGCAACCTTCCCCTGGCACAGTACTATCATATCAATATCGACAACGAACAACCTTACAATGTCTATGGAGGCATGCAGGACAATGGGTCCTGGAGGGGGCCTGCGTATATTTGGCGCTCTGGTGGCATCCGCAATTCCTATTTTGAAGAATTGTATTTTGGAGACGGTTTCGATGTGGTGCCAGATCCAGCAGATGCCAGCTATGGCTATGCCATGTCTCAGGGAGGAAGTCTGGGAAGATACAATGTGGACAATGGCTATGTGCAGTATTTGCAACCAGTCCATCCTGAAGGCGAAAAACTTAGATTCAACTGGAATGCCGGGATCGCCCAGGACCCTTTTGATGAGGCTACCATCTATTATGGGAGTCAATTTGTCCACAAAAGTACAGATAGAGGGGCCAATTGGACCATTATCTCTCCCGATCTTACCACCAATGATCCTGAAAAACAAAAGCAGGCGGAGAGTGGAGGGCTGACCTTTGATGTAACAGCAGCAGAGAACCACACCAGTATTATCACCATTGCTCCAAGTCCTGTAGACAAGAATGTATTGTGGGTAGGGACAGATGATGGCAATCTGCAATTGACCAAAGATGGCGGACAAACCTGGACCAACCTCATCAGTCGATTGGCAGGCGCGCCCCCCAATGGATGGATTCCCAGTATTCATCCCTCATCTTTCGCGGCTGGCGAAGCCTATGTCGTGCTCAACAACTATCGGCAGAACGACTGGAAGCCCTATTTGTATCGCACAAAGGATTTTGGAGAAACATGGGAGTCCCTTCTCACAAAGGATGAGGTCTGGGGACATACCCTGGCCATCGTCCAGGACCCGATAGAAGCCAGATTGCTATTTCTCGGAACCGAATATGGTCTGTACGTGAGCATAGATGAAGGGGATACCTGGACCAAATGGACCAATGGCTATCCGACTGTTTCCACCATAGACTTGAAGATTCATCCCCGGGAGCACGATCTCATAGTCGGGACCTTCGGACGGGCGGCCTGGATTCTGGATGATATTCGACCATTGCGAGCATTGGCCAAGGAAGGCATAGCCGTATTGGACAAAGAATTGCACCTGTTTGATGTGCCAGATGCCACCCTGGTCGAATTCAGACAGGCCGCAGGTGTCCGTTTTGCTGCCAATGCAGAATTTGAAGGGCAGAATCGTCGCTCAGGCGCAATGATTACCTATTCCATTCAAGCAAAGAAAAAGGAAGAAACAGAAGTCGCTGCTGCCAGCAGTGTGTCCCCCAGGAAGAAAAAGAAAAAAAAGAAAGGAGGTCCAGCCCCGGAGGAAGTCGAGGAAACGCCTGTAAAACAAGAAGAGAAGAAACTATTTGCGCCCAAAGACAGCATGAAACTCGAGGTACTCAATGCGAATCGAGAAGTGATCCGTACATTGATGTTCAAGCCCAAAGCAGGCGTGAACCGTATCTACTGGAGGCTGGATCAAAAAGGGGTGCGAATGCCGCGACCTAGTTGGGCACAGGGAGGAGGGAATCGCGGAGAACCTGGTGGAGGTCCTGTGTCTCCCGGAACTTATTTGGTGAGAATGAGTTATGGCGGTAGCCAGGATTCTGCTTCAATTGTGGTGAGACTGGATCCCAGGCTCTCATTGTCTGATGCCGAAATCGCACAGATACAGGACGCCTCAGCAGATCGAATGGAGACGATGAAGGAGGTCGGCGACCTGATGCGACGAATCGGGAAGGCCGAAAGTTCTCTCAAGCAAATCCAGGGACTTATGCCTGAAGATAAGGAAGATGAGTCGGTCAAGGAAGTGATGGAAATGAGCAAGGCCATACAGGATTCGCTCAAGCAGCTACGGGGACTGATTATGCCAAGTCGGGATGCCAAGGGCATCACTGATAATTCTGACAAACTGATGATGAAAGTCTGGCAAAGTGGCTCCTATATCCAATCTGGATTTGGAGGGCCTTCAGGTACTTCTGTGATCGTGATGAAGCTACTCAAAGAGGAGGTCGAATCCGTTTCTGCCAAAGTCAATGACTTCTTTGACAAGGATTGGCCAGAATTTAAGACTAAAGTGGAGTCCCTGGATTTGAGTCCTTTTAAGGAGTAGAACAGCCGCTCAATTAGAAAAAGAAATACACGAACATCATCACTCATTAGGCGAAATCTTCTGAGGTCTGTCCTAGTCTATGTCCATCCAGTATTTGCGACGAAAATGTCTCAGATATTGGATGGACTTTCTTGGTGATTGGCAGATTGAGTCTCCCTCTGTCATAAAGGCCGAACGAAAGAAGCTGTAGAGGATACAGATTCCAATAGCTGGTTTTGACTTTGGTGCCAATGGAGAGAATTCCGTCAGCATGATGGCCTGGAACGATTGCCAGGCGGATACCATCACTTATACGCTCCCGAATGTAGGAATAAACGATTTGCTTGATCTGGGAAGTTTGGAGATCTATCTAAATCCGAGCCGGAAGTCGGTACATTTACATCTGAGAAGTGATCTCGGAGTAGAATTCCTGAATATGAATGGGCAAGCAGTTCATATCCAACACTTAGCTGGTTCACAGGGAGTCTTTTCAGAACGATGGACCTTTAGGGATCTCTCTTCTGGATGTATATGGTCAAAATTCAGAGGCAAGTTTGAAAATCAGATGCTTTCCTTTAATCAGGATATTTTCCTATATTTGTCAATATTCCAGCGGCTATAATTTTTTAGAGAATCAGAATCACTTATTCTTATTTCAGCACCTGTTTCATGTGCTGTGTGAACATTTGATTGCTAAAAAATGAACAGCCATTTCCTGAATAGTTCTGCTATTCTGTCTCTCTTAACTCTCCGCTTTTTCTTTTTTCTAATCAATCCTGGATTTCTTTCATCTCCAACCTCAAAGAGAGCTTCATTCCTTGAATTCAGATCAGTCTCGATTGCCTTCATCTGTTTGTGCTTACTGACATTGACTGCTTGCAACAAGGGTTCGATTGAAGGAAGATATGAATCGAGAACCTATAAGGGACTGGCAGCCGAGATTCAGATGCATGAAGATGGCACGAGTATCACTGTTAGTCATCCATATAATACGGACCAGCATCCTATTGCCGGCTATCGAAAACCTGGTTTTGGAAAAGGAACAGTCTTTGAACGGACGATGAGGGACGGTGTCGAGAAGTATGTCTATCAGGACAAATATGAATGTTGGTTGCATCCAGAGAATTCTGATATCCTGATAGCGCGCTATTTTGTCAGTGGGATGTATGGGAAAGCTGGTACCTGGAAGAGGGTCTTGCTGGGAAGAATCAAGGAATAGGAGGGATGGCAAATTCAATGTGAGCTTAGATCCATCCCATTTGAGCTGCATATTTCATCAAGCCTGCTGTATTTCTCAGGCCAAGTTTCAAAAGGATATTTTTTCGATGCGTTTCGATGGTTAATGGACTCAGATGAAGTTCATGCGCAATTTCGGAAGTCGTCATCTGTTCGCCAATCAGAGACACAATTTCCAATTCTCGTCTGGAGAGAAGTTGCCCCCTCTTGCTAGATCGAGGCTGAGAGGTATATTCCATAATTTTGTGCATGACTGCCGGGCTATAATAGGGTTTGCCTTGTTGCAGGTGTTGAATGGCTTCAATCAAAGCCTCTTGCCCAGCATCTTTCAGAACATAGCCATCCGCACCAGCTTGCAAGAAGCGTTTGATCAGATGAGGTTCGGCATGCATACTGAGGGCAAGGATGTGGACCTTTGGATATTGTTGCTTAACGAGTTTGCAGGTTTCAATGCCATCCATGCCAGGCATTTGAAGGTCCATAATCAGAAGATCCGGTTCCTTCTCGTCGATGAGATGGAGAACCTGATGACCATTCTGCGCAATGCCGATTACTTCCAGGGATTCCTGAGCCTGGAGTAGACTTCTTAGGCCATCAGTGAACATTTTGTGATCATCTGCCAAGAGGATTGTGAGTGTCATAAGGGGAGGTCTATCAAGATGGAAAATCCTTTGTTCGGGAGCGAATCTATCTGGACAGTTCCCTGCAATTGAGATACCCGGGCTTTGATATTGTCAAGTCCCATTCCGCCTGATGTGCCGGATTCCTGCCTGCTGAGTCCACGGCCATTATCCTCAACCACCAAATTGAGAGAATCGGGATGGCGGGTAAGGTGAATATCGATTTTAGAAGCATGTGCATGTTTCAAACTATTGTGGATCAACTCCTGAATGATCCGATATAGCAATACTTCTGTCAGAGGGGTCAATCTATCCTGCAAGCCATAGGTATGCAGCTGAATGTGAATAGGACTTCCTGCTTTGGTATGATCAATCAAATTCTGCAGGGCAGATTCCAGACCGTATTCTTCCAGGACTTTGGGAGAAAGATCATGAGAAATCCTGCGAACTTCTTCACAGGCGTCAGACACAAGCGGAAGAAGGCTATCGAGGGACTTTGATTGAGAGACAAAGGCTGAAAGCTGATTCTTGATCACAGCAAGCAGACTTCCGATGCTGTCATGCAAATTCTGAGCGATGCGTTTTCGCTCCGCTTCCTCTGTATGAATCATGGATTCGAAGCCTGCTTTCTCTTTGGCAAAGCGGAGTCTCTGACGCATCAGCAGGGACAACAGGCCCCCGGCGACCATTGTCAATAGAGCCAACAGCCCAATGATCCACAACCAAAAGTTCTTGCTCGCGATTTCCCGGGCCTGGGCCAGGGTTCGCGTTTCCAGTGTCAGAAGTTCCTTTTGCTTCTTCTCGCTCTCATATTTAAGTTCCAATTCTTTGATGTTGTTGAGATGCCGTTCTCCGATTACGGTATCAGTCCATTGTTCGTACAACAAGCGATAAGCATAGGCACGCTCATATTTCCCCCAGTCAGCATACAACTCAGCAAAGCCCTGATAAACCAACTGGCGAGCCTCCTTGGACTGAGTACTATCTACCAGTGAAATGGCTTGCTTCATATAGCGTTCAGCAAGTTGGAAATTGCCTTGCTTCCTGAAACAAAAGGCGATGTTGGGCAGGGTTTCACTGATCCCGTGTCTGTCTTCATTTGCCTCATATGCGTTCAGAGAAGCCTGGTAATAATGAAGCGCCGAATCGTATCTTTCCAGTGATCCATAACTTTTTCCCAGATTATTGAGGGCACGACTGATTTCCTGAGACCGATTTTGTTGTTTGAACAGCTTCAGGCTCCTTTTTTGAATGTCAATGGCCTGTTTGATCTTATTCTGGGCCTGATAGATGAGGGCGAGATTGCCCAGATTATGCGCAATGCCAGCTTCATTGCCCGCAGCTTCACTTAAGGAAAGAGAACGCTGATGCTGTTTCTCTGCTTCCTTCCAATCTTTGAGACGGATCGCGATAATCCCCAGATTATTGCTGCCTTTGATTTGGCCAAGTGTATACTCGATTTCCTCGCTTAGCCGGAGGTTTTTTAGATGATAATTGGTCGCCTGTTCATATTCGCCCAAATAATAATGATTCAAGCCAATGTCGGTGTAAATATCTGCCAGGCGTCGCTTGCTGTGTGTCCATGGAATCGCATGTGCCAACATGGAACCGGCTTTGTCAAACGCTCCTTTTCGCTGATAGTGATATCCTAGCTCCACCATCGCCCTGGAGAGTTGAAGACTGTCTTGACGATCTGTGAAGGTCTGAATGAGGTGTTGGAGACTGTCTTCAAGCATGTCTTGCGCCCGGACAGGAAACATCCCTCCCAAGCAACAAGAAAACAGACAGACAATACACAATCGCAAGACAGGTCTCATGAAGCTAAATATACAGGAAAATCTCTCTGAATCGCCCGTAGAAGAGAAAAATACCAGTTTCCAGGTATCGATCTAGTTGACGGAATGTTCGATAGACTTGACAGCAAATCTCTACATGACCGAATCCGACGCATAGGGATAATAAGGCGACAAAAGAAAGTTCAACCCACTGGCTGCCTTGATTTTGGCATTGGACACTCGCTTGCGACTCCTGGCCTGATCAGGGGGAACCAACACAAATTCTGCCTGTTGTTGGTAGAACTCCTCAAAAGCCGCTGAGTAAAAATCAAATTTGGGAGGATGTTCATCTGCAGCAATGTTGAAGGTATCATTGACTGGCATATGTGTCATTAGCCAGGAAAAAACAGGAATCAAATCATGTAAATGGACCAAATTACTGGGAACTCTGGCCAGGGCTGCCTGGGGGCGCTTCCTGAAGAATCTTCCAGGATGTCGATCGGGACCAACCAAGCCTGCCAGCCGAAGGATGCAACAAGCCTGAGGAAGACCTTGATAGAGGGATTCGATCAATCGAAGCGGATGAGAGCTTGCGATTGGCGATGTCTCATCCACTTGCTCCGCTTCAGGAGGATAGACTGAGGTCGAACTGGTATAGATGAGTTGACGAATGGAGGAAGCGTGTGTGAGCAGGGAAGCCACCCGTTGATGTTCTTCCATAGATTTGCTGGTGATGCTGATAATCAAAACATCTGCTTCAAAAAATGCGATTGGAAGCGGTGCAGGATCAGCCAAATCCAGGAGACATGCCTCAGCCCCGATAGCCCGAAGGATAGGGATTTTTGTCGGGTTCCTGCTGCTGATAAAAATCGAGTGCCCTTGGGTGAGCAAGTGTTTGGCTAGCGGTAAGCCCAGCCATCCGCTACCAAGTAGACTGATGCGCAATGGGGGAGATAGGGGGAGATCCTTCATGAACAAATTCACCTTTGCTTTGGTGCTCAGTCAAAAGAAGGAAAGCTTTTTCTGATACACAAATTCTCCTCCCAGTCGAGATATCAGTTCATCGGTGGTTGCCGGACCAATCAGGACTGTAGGGATATGAGCAAAGAGAAAGACAATAGCTCCTTGGGCATCTATGGAAGGAGCGAATTAATTCGCTCCTTCTTTCAGCTGCGTATCTATTTGCTAGGCGGAGGGGCATCCAACGCTTGGCCATCATGAGTTCGTATGAATTTTCCCTCCTTTGGCTTCACTTCTTCACCAACTGATATGCCATGACCTTATGGGTGTCCATTGTAGGAACAAGAAGCCATTTCTTTGCGGCGATATAGTCAATATCAGCTGCTTTGATTCCTGCTTGGCGAGTGTCGAGTAGGCGTGTTTTGTCCCCATCCTTGCTTACATGATAGACCACGCCGTGAAAACTGGAAAGCAGGTATGACCCATCTTCCATTTGTTCCAATCCATCTGGTCCCTGAATTCCCTGAACATGGACTTTAGTATTCTGCCTGGAAAAGTCAAGAAACACCACATCTTTTGGATTCCAACGAGTCAGTAGCAACCCATCTTTTTGGACAATGATGCCATTCGGAGTGGGAATGTCCTTGGCGAACAAATGAAGGGTTCCATTTGTCAACGAAAACACCTGGTCTCCGCCCGTATCGCTACAATAGACTGTTCCGTCTGGACCAATCGCCACATCATTGAATGCCTTGGCGCCAGAGACAGGATAGGTATGGAGAATTGTTCCCGACGATATATCGATCTCCACGATCTTGTCGATGTCTGTGGTATACAATTTTCCTTGATAAATCCCCAAACCTGTAGGTGCATCTAGACCTTTGACCCATTGTTCTTCAACAACGGACCCATCAAGAGCGAGTTTGCTCAGGAATCCGTTGCCATCTTTCGCCATGAAGTGCCCATGAATATTGGCAGTATAAATGAAGCCGCTTTTGGGATCGAATATCACAGATTCTACTGTCTTCAGCACAGGAGCTGTTTCCCACATCAGAGTTAATGTGTAGGGAAAGTCTGATTCTTGCGCCTGACTACTCAAAAAAAGGAAAGAGATGAGGAAAGCAAAGAGAGGAAGTTTCATAGGAGGATAATTGAGTGAAAAGATAATTGGTGAGAATGAGGAAAAAGGATTCTTCATATAGAGTCTTGAGGGAGTGTGGTTCGGGAAAGAGGGAACAAACAAGTCAGAGGGGAGCCTAGTCCGTCTTTTCAATAGCCAGGTATTTCAGGAGACTATGTCCCTGGCTTGTCCAGCTCCCGGTCATGCCTTTGGGGATGATGAAAATATCTCCACTGAAGAATGTATGTGCTTCTCCTGTTGTAGACTGAAGCGTGAGTTGGCCGGATAAGACGGAAATCAGCTGTTCTTTGGCTGGCTGGATGAGCTCCATGGAGCGTGCTTTCTCTGCTCGAAGAAAAATGGTCAACTCATCCCCTTTGAACATGATGTCTTCATACAGCCCCTCTTCATCGTCTCCCCATCTGATCTCCAATCCAGATAACTTGTCCTTGTCGAACAATAAGGGGGATTGCATCAGAGACAGTTTGGGGGTTGGTACACGGTGGGTGGTGAAGACTGATAGTTCATAATGATAATTGTCCCCAGCCATAACTTCCCATTCTCCTGTGAATCCTTTGGGAATAGAAAAGTGATCGCCTGTTTGGAAAAACAAATCCTTGCCATCTACTGGTCTGGCTCTGGACTTCCCATGAAAAATATGGACATATTCATCGATGAAAAAGTTCTCCATCGACCCTGTCCAGGATTGGCTGGAAATGATATAGACACTCAGACTTTCTCCTCGATACAATACTCGTTCGAAAAAGTCCCTGTCAGGCTCATTCCGCAAATGAATACGTTCCAGGCCTAAACCAGATAAGGCTGATTTATCCAGAAGAATAGGATCAAGCTGTCCAGATGGATGATCGGTGATTTGAGCAATGGCTGTCAGGGACAAACACATCAGACCAGCAATCAACCCGCTTGACAGAGGGTGGGATGTGCGTCGAAAAAGTAGGAATATCATTGTGTTGAGATTTTGCACAATGATAGGAGGGCAGGAAGAAAAAAAAGGATGGATTTAGGAAGTTGTAGTTCGGAATTATGATTTTGAACTCCGTTTTGCCAACTGCCCTTGTCTAAAAGCTGCGGGGGTTCCTCCCTCAAATTGTTTGAAGGCTCCATAAAAGGAGGATTTGGAATTAAACCCCACTTCATAAGCGATCGCTTCGATGGTCAGGTGTGGATGGCTAAGCAGAAGTTGTTTTGACGCTTGTATTCGATATTCATTGATAAATTGAGAAAAATTTTTCCCCAAATTGTCATTGAGGAGTTGGGACAATTGGTGGCTGGAGATGGTTAGGGTCTTAGCCAGGCCACTGATTTTGAGATTCGGGTCTTTGTATACCTGTGTGCTCTCCATTTCTGAGGTCAAGGCATCTATCAGGGGTTTGGCCTCCTTAGGGGCAATTTTTTTGTGCGCGTATTTGGGAGAAGGTGGCTGCTGTTTTTTCCCGTAAAAAACATAGAGGATAGCAGCAGAATAAAAAATGAGGGAGTACAAAATTGGACCGAGAACATAAGTGGAATACAAGGAGATCGCAAAGCCAAGGCAAGTCCATACAAGGGCCATGTAGACGATGAGTTGTTCCCATTCCATAGGATGAAGCGAGGCTTTTTGTATCCATTTGATAGCAATATTCCTGATGCGAATCGTGCTTGCTACCAAATATATGCTGAGACCGGTATGCAACAGATATCGGATATGAAAATCCCAGATCTGTGGATGTTGGGCAAACGGAAAGGACAATCCTCCGATTACCAGCACAGAAGTTGCCATCAGAATATGAATGAGGCTGCTTCGAGGGACAGAAACCTGCGACGCCTGTTCTCTTCCTAGGTATTCATACAAAAAAACGCCGCTCAGGAGGTTGGCTGACAAACCAAGTTGAATCAGGGAGGCGTCGATGAATTGTTGGAAAAAATAAAAACAGGATACGCCTACTCTGATGCTAAGCAGAATGACAATCAAAGCGAGGAGAAGAAATCTTTTTGGGATTTTTCTTGCCAAAAACAAAAGATAGATCCCAAGAAGCAGACTGTTAAATACACCAAGCGCACTGAAGAAGAAGAGGAGTTCTGTGTACAACATGGAGGCAGATAGTTAGGAATGGATCCACGAATATGTTACAGAAGGGCTGTTGATTCGAAGGTACAATGATTTGTGGAGAGCAGCTCTGCCAAACAGGCCAAATGTTCGGGGAGCAAGAGGGTTCATGGCTGACTCTGGCCAAATAAAGCAATTTTCAGCGGAGCATTCTGTTCATCAGGCATTCCTGACTTCGGATACTTTGGTGCTGATTATAGGGGAATGGTAAAATAAAAGGTGACCCCTCCTTCTGCTTGATTATCCACCCACAATTCTCCCTTGTTCTTTTCCAGGAACTCTCGGGACAACCATAAGCCCAATCCAATTCCTTTCTTGGTTCTTCGATTTTTGGTGGTGGTGGGATTGTGGGGCGTAAACAGAGAAGGGATTTGTTCAGGAGGAATACTCGCTCCCTGGTCGTTGATTGAACAAATTATTTTTTGATTTCTTTCCTTGACTTCAATTTTGATCATCCCATCCGTAGGCGAGAAGCTGACTGCATTGCCAATCAGATTGCGCAAGACCAGATTCAACATTTCTCGATCAGCGGTCACCACATAATCTGATTGGAAAGAGGATTGGAGCGAGATGCCCTTGCGCTGCATATGCGGTTCATAGAAGGTAAGGACTTCCTTGAACAATCTTTGGACATCCACCTCTCTTGGATTGGGGGTAATCTCATGGAGTTGAGACTGAGCCCAGTAGAGGAGATTGTCCAGGAGAGTGGAGGTACGTTTGACCCTGGTTTCCAATTCCAGGGTGAGCATTTGGGTCTCTTTGGGATTTAGGTCCCCATCATTGATCAGGGTAAGGGCACTTTGCAGGAAGGTCAGTGGACTTCGAAAATCATGCGAAATAATCGAGAACCATTGATCTTTGCTACGATTGAGGAATTCGAGTTCCATTTTTTGTCGCTCAATTTCATTTTGAGCCCGCTTTTGGCGCCGATTGGTGTAAAAAAGGAAGGTTGCCCCCAAAGCAAGAAAAGTCATGCCCAGGCTTGCCGAAATGACAATCCATCGTTGCTGTCGAATGGTTGCTTCATTTGCTCGCAAATCTGCTTCCTGCCATGCTGTTTCTTTTTGCAAGAGTGCCAGTTCCTGGTCTTTTTGATAAATCTCAAATTGAGTCTGAACTTCTGCCAATCTGGCATCAGAAGCCTGATTGAACAGACTATCCCGAATCCGAATAAACTCTTGATAGTGCTGAAAAGCCCCTTCAAATCGACCTGTGGCAGAATCCAGTTCAGCAAGATAGAGGTGGGCATCCTTGGTCTCACGTGGAACAACTCCTCTTTTGGCCTTGCGCATGGCTTCCTGAAGGATGTTTCTTGCCTCACCATATCTGCCCATCAGGGTATAGGTATGGCCAATCAGGTTTTGAAGATCGACAGCTCCAATTTCATTCCCCCCTTTATCATAAATTCTTTGGGCCAGAAAAAAATTCTCCAATGCGCCGGAATAGTTCTTCTGAGCCAGTAACAGACTCCCCATATTCATGAGTGTGGCCCCTTCCCGCATCGAATTTTTCAGTTGCCGATATTTCAGCAGAGCTTTTTGATAATAGGTAAGTGCATCCTGATGGAGATCCATCCCTTGATAGATGATGCCTATGCTTTGGTAACTATCAGCGATCAAGGAGAGATCGTCCTTTTCGAGATTGGTTTCAAGTACTTGCTTGGCATATTCCAGCGCTTTTTCGTAATCCCCTTGATAATAATAGATTCCGGATATATTGTGGATATTGGAAAGTGCTTGATCTTCCATTCCCAATTTCTCATAAATTTGAAGGGCCTGAAAATAACAATGCAAAGCCTTGTCATAATTTCCAATTTTAGAAAAGGCAACCCCACACACCTGATAGGCTTTGGCCTCCCCTTTGGGCATGTGAAGCTTTTGGGCCAATTCCAGAGCCTGACTTCCGTATTTGTTTGATAAAGAGGGGGAAATAAAGCTATAGGAATAGCTGAGTTTGGAAAGAAGGTCGATTTTGGTGCTATCTTCCTCTGGATAATTTGTCAGGATTTGACGCAAACTATCAATATCATCACTTTGCCCAAATCCAGAAGAAATCAGGCAGAAACATAAAAGCAAGAGGGCAATCAAACGCTTGGCAAACAAAATCATACCAAATTCAACCTTCTCAATATACACATTCTTGCGTGTTGGGACAAGTTCCTGGCAACATATTCGAGCCGTCAATGTCCGCTAAGTCAAAGAGAGAACGATCTAAGAAAACATTTCGTCGAATCGAACTGGAGATTTGTCAAATTTCTGCACCTATGAAAAGGTTGAATACTGACAACTTGTAATTGGGATGTGGGGAATCCTGGGAATCGAAAGAAAGGATAAAAAGTGCCGAATTCCTACTGTCGAAGGAAACGATGAGCATCATCCTTCCTGGATGGAGATCCAACCTCATTTTTGGAGAAAAGGCGCAGGCAGTGGACTTGTTAGCAATTATCTACACTTTCTGCCTCTATTATTGTCTGCATGTGGTGCATGTTCTTGTAAACATATCGCGCATGCCTCCAGCCCTGCAACCTTCTTTGGAAAGATCGGTATTGAGGCCCCTGAATTACATACTCTCCTAGCTGCGAACGTCTTCTGGTAAACACAAAAAATATTTGACAACTGGCTCAGCCAAGGCGTGAATATTCTTGAGATCCGTGGCAGAAGCCAGGTCTTTCAGGCTTCCATCCTTAAACCAAATCATGATTGGCTCCTTGCTGTTTTCGAAATAAGGTTGATTGGCAACCGTGCCATCAAATACATAATACCTCGCTTCCTCCTCACTCATCGAAGCCCGCTTCATGTATTGCTGCCTCAAGTCTGCCACATAATTCGGGTCGAAGGGTTCTGTCTGAAAGAGGACCTTGAGCAGACGTCTGCTCATAAGGCGATGGCACAAATCTGCCAGGACACGGTCGGAAGATGCCTGCCAGCGTTTGACAGCAAATTCTATGTCATTGTCGTCCAGACTGATGAAGCGTTCCAGCACTTCCTGATTGAGGTCTTTGGGATTGATCTTTGTCTGAAAAAAATACGCCAGATTTGGAGAAAGCGGAAGTTGCTCACCTGCGAGTACCAATTCTCGTGCCCTTCCCAGAACATTGACAAGCGTCTTCTCAGCAGACATGGCTGCCTTGTGCAGATAGACTTGCCAATACATCAGACGTCGTGCCAGAATGAATTTTTCGAGAGAATAAATGCCTTTGTTTTCACAAACAAGTTGGTCCTTATACACATTCAAGATCTTGATGATCCGATCACTGCCAACAATTCCCTCAACGACGCCAGTAAAAAAACTGTCCCTCATCAAGTAATCCATCCGATCCATGTCCAATTGGCTGGAGACCAATTGATGCAAGAAGGTTCTTTTATATTTGCCCTCAAAAATGTCGATGGCCAGAGAGAGTTTGCCCTTAAATTGTCGATTGAGGTAATGCATAAGGGCCAGGCTCATGTCTTCATGATGAAGGCCCTGAATCAAGGTGTGCTCCAGAGCATGCGAAAAAGGCCCATGACCAATGTCATGCATCAGAATGGCAATCATGGCGGCTCGATACTCTTTTTTGGAGATCTCAATCTTTTTTCGTCTAAGGACGTCAAGTGCCTGCCGCATCAGGTGCATGGCCCCCAGGGCATGGTTGAATCGGGTATGGACAGCGCCGGGATACACAAGGGAACTCATGCCCAATTGCTTGATTCTTCGCAGACGCTGAAATGCAGGCGAGTCAATCAGATTCAATAGCGTCCCTCTAGGCAATTCAATGAACCCATGAACTGGATCATTGACGATTTTGGATGGCTTAACACTTTGGCTCATGATGGGACAAATTACAGAATTCCAGACTGGAATGTTCATAAACCTGTTCGATTCTTATCTTTCCAAAACAGATTCCGGGAATTCCTCTCATGATCGAACGAAATTGTTGCGACTTCGTCTTAGTAATTGTATACCTTTGTAGATCAGCAAAAAGTTAAGCACTGTTTATATGTCAAATGGAAAAATCCTCTGGGTAGATGATGAGATTGATTTGCTCAAAGCCCACATCCGCTTTCTCAAACAAAAAAACTTTGATGTTTCCTCGGTCAGTAATGGAATTGATGCGCTCGAAATGATCAAGGGAGAAAGCTTCGATGTCGTGTTTCTGGATGAGCAAATGCCTGGTATGGATGGACTTACCGTCTTGGGAGAGATTCAACAGATCAACCCCAATACACCCGTGGTCATGATTACCAAGTCAGAGGAAGAACACATCATGGAAGATGCGCTTGGGGCACAGATTACTGATTATTTGATCAAACCTGTCAAACCAACACAGATTCTTTTGACACTCAAAAAGGTGCTGGACAACAAAAAATTGATCACGGCAAAAGTCAATTCGGGCTATCAGCAAGACTTCCGAAACATTGCCATGCAGTTTTTTGAGGACAATGACTATCCTGAATGGATAGAAATTTATAAAAAACTGACATACTGGGAAGGAAAGATGGCGGAGAATGATGATAAGAGCATGGAAGAGGTGTTGCTCAATCAGCTAAGCGAAGCCAATACCAATTTTGGTCGATTCGTGTCCCGGGAATATTTGGATTGGTTGCACACCAAAGATACCGACCGCCGACCCGTATTGTCGCCAGATTTGATTCCCCAAAAAGCTTTTCCTCATTTGGATGATGGGTACGAAAGCGTCTTCTTCATTCTGGTTGATTGTTTGAGATATGATCAGTGGAAAGCATTCGAACCCTTGATTTCGGATTTGTTCTACATTGAGAAGGAAGAAGCCTACTATGGCATTTTGCCAACTGCTACGCAGTATTCGCGGAATTCGATTTTTTCAGGGATGATGCCATCCGAGATTGCTCGAAAATTCCCCAGACACTGGTTAAATGATGATGAGGAGGGGGGGAAAAATCAACATGAGGGATTCTTTCTCGAAGAATTGATCAAACGCCATCGCCTGAACCTTCGGCATAGCTATCACAAAATCATCACCCCGGAAGATGGCAAATCACTTGCTGATAACATCCTGAACCTGATGCAAAATGACTTCAATGTCATTGTGTACAACTTTATTGACTTATTGTCTCATTCCCGAACAGAAATGAACATCATTCGGGAATTGGCGCCCAATGAAGCGGCATACAGATCCTTGTCTAAGTCCTGGTTGGAGTTTTCTCCTCTACTGCGGGCGTTGAGAACCCTCAGTCAGCGCAATGTCAAGATCATTCTCACCACTGATCATGGCACAATTCGAGTCAAACGACCTTCCAAAATCATCGGGGACCGCAAGACGACAACCAACCTTCGCTACAAACAAGGCAGAAACCTGAATTATGATGAGCGGGCCAAGCATGTCTTCACAGTTCGTCGACCGGAGGATGCCTTCCTGCCCAAATCCAATGTTAGTTCGACCTATGTGTTTGCGATGGAGGATTATTTCTTCGCCTATCCCAACAATTATAACCACTATGTCAAGTACTACAAGGATACATTCCAACATGGTGGGATCAGTTTGGAGGAAATGATTATTCCGATTGTAGAGCTGAGTCCGAAAGGTCGCTAAGCAATTGCCAACAATACCATTGCATACGCGGCAAGTGAAATGGACCCTTCCATTGATTGCCTTTCAGTTCTGTCGACAGTCGGCCGTCTCGATGCAAATAGCCAAACCATTCTCCATATTCATGATCTGGAAAATGACGATAGGCCCAATTGTGTGCCAACTGATGCTTTTGAGCATAAGCTGAATCTCCTGTCAACCACCAGGCCAGCAGGGTTGCAATGATGGCTTCATTTTGAGGCCACCAGAATTTCATGTCGTGCCAGTATTCGGTGGGCGGAAGATGCTTCACATCCCGATAGTAGATGATTCCACCATGTTCCTGATCCCATCCCCATTCCCACGACCAATCCAGCATGCTCAGGCCCAATTGGATCAATTCTGGATCTCTGGTTCGAATCTTCGCCTCATGTAGGACAAACCAGGCTGCTTCAAGCGCATGACCAGGATTGAGTAGGCGTCCCTCAAAGGTATTCTGGAATTCTCCTGTTGGTCCGACTGTTTCCATTACTGCCTTGAAGTCAGGATGCAGAAAATCCTGTCGGATCTCAGCAATACATTGATCAATGATTTCCTGACAGAGAGAATCATCACTTACTTCTCTTAGATTCTGGGCAGTATTCAACAGAATCATTGGGATCGCCAATGATTTGGACACACGGCCAGCAGGATTGATTTTGGGGGTAAGGCTGCCGGGAGTGTGTAGGTAAAAGAGCAATTTCCTGAACAGGTCTTCTGCTTTTTTCCGCCATATGGCTTCATTGGTTGCCTTTGCCATCGAAGTATAAGCCAGGAGCATGAAACATTCCGAAAAAATGTACCTGCGCTTTCTGAGTGGCTTCCCTTCGCGGGTCACACTAAAGAACATGCGCCCGTCTTGATCAAAGCCATATTTCTCCAGGAACTCGATCCCATGTCGAGCCAGGGCCAACCAATGCGGCCGTTGCTCCACTGTGGCATAAACTGTAGCCAACAACCAGCAAAATCTGCCATGAATCCAGATGGATTTGTCCGTGCTGAGCCAACTTCCATCCTTATTCAGATTGAATACAAATCCACCAGACTCCCAGTCCACAGCATGTGTGATCCAGAAGGGCAATGTATTTTCCAACAAATCATCAAGATATGAGTTGGCAAGGCTGTGTAAATTGTCAGAAGAATACATGAATTTCAATTTCGATTTGCTCCACAAAATATTAATTCCGACTTTCATAGCAAACCCTTGCACCATGAAAAAAATGTGTTTGGTTTGGGGACTTGTATTCATCGGCTTCCCATACGTTTTATTCGGGCAGTATGTGCCGCAACCAACGGCTACTTTGCCCCAAAATGAGCCAATTCAGAAACTTGTAGATCGAGTCTCTCCTTATGGTTGGTTGTATTTCAGAGAAAGCCTCTCTGTCCCTGACACACAGTTTTTTTCTATTTACGGTCAGTTTTTTGGTCTGGGACAAGATGATGACATGCGATTGTATCAGCGTGATACTGACCAGCAAGGACGGACCATTGCGCGTTTTCGGCAGTATTATAAAGGCATTGAGGTAGAAGGGGGAGAATATGCCTTGCACAGCGAATCAAACCTTTTGAAGATCGGACATGGGAAAATCATTGAGCAACTCGATCTGAATACCCAGCCTGAAACAGAGGAATTGTACGCACTTCGAAGAGCTCTGGATGACTTGAAAGTAAAAACCTATGCCTGGCAAGATCCTTCCTGGGAGGAATCCATTCAGGAAGAATTGGCAGATTCTTCTGCACGATATTTTCCCAAAGGGGAATTGAGACTGATGTTGCTGTCAGGGGATCAATTGATTCAATCCAGATATCGGTTGGTCTGGCATTTTAACATTCGCACACTGGACCCGGATGACTTTCTGAGTGTCTATATCGATACCAAAACATCAAAAATCCTTAAAGTATCTTCTTTGCGGCGAACCTGTTCACAACAATCTGGAACAGCCAAAACCCTCTACAACAATTACCAAAGTCTCGACATGACAAAACGCGCATGGCCGAGGAATGATTATGTGTTGAATGACTGTCGGAAGATCGAAACCAAATTCCATGAAAGGAATAGTTTTGGGGAGACCCGAGGGTGGAAATGGGTGGACAAGATAACCCATACAGATAATGATTGGGATGAAACCCACATTCAGGCAACTTCTGCACACTGGGCTGCTCAAAAAGCCTGGGACTATTTTTATGAAACATTTGACTTGGAAGGGCCTGATGGAGAGGGGAAAGGAACGAGAATTTGGGTCGATTGGTCTGATGCCAATGGAGAGGAAATAGGAGATGCCATGTTTGAGCCCTCTTCCAAGAGTAATTATCTCTATGTCGGGAGCAAAAATCAGAGAAGTCTGGCAACTCTTGACATCATAGGGCATGAATATAGCCATGGAGTCGTCGCTGGAAGCGCCGGGCTGGTCTATGAACGGGAATCAGGTGCTCTCGATGAGTCTTTTGCGGATATATTTGGCGTTTTGATTGAGGCCTATACCCAAGAGGAAAGTTCTCCCTCAGACTGGTTGATTGGAGAGGACGTGGAAGCTGTCCGTTCGATAGCGAATCCTTCTGCATATGATCAACCCATGTTCTATGGAGAAGAAGACCCTTTTTGGTTTGATGCTTCTACTCAGGGATGCGAAACCCCATCGATGGATCTTCCCCCCCTGGGCAATGATTTCTGTGGTGTCCACACAAATGGAGGCGTCCAGAATTATTGGTTTTATCTGTTGAGTAATGGAGGATTGGTGAGAGATCAACAAGTATATGGAATTGGTCTGGACAAGGCAGCTCAGGTGGTCTATTTCAATTTGAAACGTTATATGCAGGCCTATTCCAATTATCAGGATGCACGCCTGGGGAGTATACAAGCTGCAACAGATCTCTTTGGAGAATGTTCCAATGAGGTTGCTCAAGTCAAAAATGCCTGGGCAGCCGTTGGAGTAGGGGAGCCCAACCAACAATTGTGTTTGGAGATTGAAGGGCCACCATACATCTGCAAAGAGGAACTCCACCTGTGGTATACCTACAAGGTAAATGCAGTAGAAGGTACCCTGATCGAATGGCAAAACCTGCCAGATACCTGGTTATATGAAATCTCAGGTTATGACGGAGGAACCTTGACTTTTAAGGGAATTTTCGATCCCGGAGAATCCTACGACTTGCAACTCGTTGGACACAATGACGAGGCCTATCAGCAACAATCCCTCAGAATTCGGTTTGGGGCTGAGTGCAAAGCTGAAGAGGACACGATCTGGAAAACCAATCCTGATTCTTTGACCGATTGGGCTTTTGTGCCGGTTGAAGGAGGAGAACGAATGTCTGTAACCCTCCCGGAAGGCATGATTCCTGCAACTGTAGGATTGTATGACATACAGGGAAGGCGGCAGCAGCAATTGTTTGTGCAGGAACGCTACTTCTCTCTGGAATTGGAAGGCGTGGCAGACGGCATGTATTTCCTCCGAATCGAAGGAAACAAAGGCCTAATCCACAAAATTTTCCGCTTGATTCGATGATCAGGAATCTGAAGATTCCTCTTGTTCGGCCGTTTCACTTACAGTTTCTGGATTGGAAGCCTCAGCCTCCTCAGCCTGTTTGGCCAATTCCTCTTCTTTTTCTTTTTGTTTGCGTTCCTCTTCCTCGCGTTCTGCCTCTACCATTTTGAAAAATTCAGTGGCAGTGATGGCTTCTCGGGCCGGGTCTGCTTGTTCTTCAATATGGGGGAAGATCTTGCCTGTGCTGATTCTGCTGTAGTGTTGATTCACAATTTCCTTGTTTTGGAGCATGCGCATCAGGTATTCGGATTCCTGCTGTTGTGAGACAGATTGGCCACTGTAGGCGAGACTTTGTTGCACAAATCCGCGAATGCTCTCTGTAACTTCTTCTGGTGTTACATTCAACTCTTCATTGGCTTTCTGAAGTTTCTCTATGATCAATGACCAGACGAGAGAGCGTTTAAAATCTGGAAACTCTTCTTCGACTTGCTCAGGGGACTTCCCCTGATTGATTGCTCCCATCCACTTTTTGAGAAACTCGTCAGGAAACGCCAGATCTTGATAGTGATCTAGAAGAGCGGTATACATATCGTTGCTGAATCGTTGGGATTCCAGTTCTTTCATTTCCCCTTTATGTGCCTCTCCTAATTTTTCTTTGAAGGAGGCTTCATCCCAGGCTTCTTCTTCCTTCCCTTCTTCTTTTTCCCATCCAAAATTCTGACCCACCTTATCGAAGAATTCTTCATTCATCTCAGCTTTGGTGGTTCGATTGATCCGCTTGATCTCAAACCGAAGTGATTTGCCGACGATTTCTTCCAGATCTTCTTTATCGATGAAGGTAAGATTGGCAATCTCTTCATTGGTCTCGGCAATCGCAAACACATCAAAATCAACAACCTCATCCACATTTTTTCCGATCATCTCATCGAATAGCGAATCTTTGCCAATGCGCTCCGGGTTCAAAGAGATCATTTGGCTAAATCCTTCCTCTTCCCCTTCTTCTCCCTCTCCTTCTTCCTTGTCCTCGGCTCCTGCTTCAAATAACTTCCCAAACAACATATCTCCTCTTTCAACCGTCTCTGGTTGCTCTACCTCAGAAAAACGATCTTGCAATTTCTCAATCTCCTCTTGTAAGTAGGCATCATCTACTTCAATGTCATATTTGGTGGGAATTCCATCGAATTTGAAATCCAGCTCAAATTCAGGCGCAATCCCCAATTCGAACTTGAAATCCAATTCTTTCTCGCAATTGATATCAAAATCCTCTTCAGTCTTTGTCTCTAAAGGAAGTGGATCTCCCAATACATTGATCTTCTCCTCTGAAAAGTAGGTGTTGAGATTGTCGTTCACCACTTTTTGTACCTCTTCTATGACAAGGCCAATCCCGGCCATCTTCCGAACCATGCCAATAGGAACCTTGCCTGGTCGAAAACCAGGAATCTTCAGATCCTTTGCATACTTTTTCAATTCGTTGCGAACCTGTACTTTATAATCTTTGGGTTCTACATTAACCGTGACTTCAGCAGTCAGATCTCCAGTCTTTTCCAGATTGATATTCAATGTACCGATGTTTTGGTGTTGATCACAGGAGAGAATAAAACGGTGCTGCCTCTAAGAAGAGCAGCACCGACACATAAGTATGTCTTTTTGAGCGGATAACACTCAGTGCGGATGGAGGGACTCGAACCCACACGCCTTGCGGCACTAGATCCTAAATCTAGCGCGTCTACCAATTTCGCCACATCCGCAGAATTCAGAGAACGATTCTCAATTTTGATTCAGCGCACAAATTTAGGAGGATTTTTAGAGAAACGAAAATAATTGCGAAATTTAGCCACACATGATGGGAAATACCTATGCAAGAGGAAACAACACTTCAGGAAAAATCAGATCCTTATGACAAGGAAATCCTTCGAGCCTATCGGAGTATCATCCGGTCGATGCGGAATACTTCTCGAAGTGAGAAAACCATTGTCAGACGTGCATTTGAGATGGCAAGGAATGCTCATGAGGGGGTAAGGAGAAAGTCGGGAGAGCCATATATTCTTCATCCTC
Source organism: Bacteroidota bacterium (assembly GCA_039029315.1). GTDB lineage: Bacteria > Bacteroidota > Bacteroidia > J057 > J057 > JBCCCJ01. Next base: position 23,683 of record JBCCGK010000133.1, read on the forward strand.
TCGCTGTTACGAAGATTATTGTACAGGAGATGGGCTTAGAAGACACCACCATTGTGGTGTGCGCTCTGCTGCACGATGTGGTAGAGGATACGGACATCGAGTTGGAAGACATCCATCGGGAATTTGGGAATAAAGCCATGGAAATCATCGATGGCTTGACAAAAATCTCTGGTCATGATGGAGGAGGGAGGATGGATTCCCAACAAGCTGAGAATTTTCGAAAAATTCTGCTAACCATCTCGGACGATATCCGCGTCGTACTCGTCAAATTGGCTGATCGACTCCACAATATGCGCACCATGGGCGCTATGCGACAGGATAAGATGCTTCGAAGCACATCTGAAACCTTATATATATATGCTCCCTTGGCCCATCGATTGGGACTGTATAGCATCAAGACGGAATTGGAGGATCTGGCCTTTATGTTCAGTGAACCCATCAAGTATGAGGAAATAAGAGAAAAACTTACCGTAACCAAAGAAGAGTCTCAGGTCTATATTGATCGTTTTATCAAAAGCATTCGACGAGCCTTGCGGGTCTCTGGCCTGAATTTTACCGTCAAAAGCCGCTTCAAGACGATTTACAGTGTCTACAATAAGATGGTGCGGAAGGATCTTCCCTTCGAAGAAATCTATGACAAATATGCTGTCAGAATTATTCTCGAAGCGAGGGAGGAACATGAGCGTGAAGACTGCTGGCAAGTGTATTCAATTCTGTCGCGCTTGTTTCAACCAAATCCGAAACGATTGCGAGACTGGATCACCATTCCCAAAGAAAATGGCTACGAATCTCTTCACACAACCCTGAGAGGACCGGAAGGCAATTGGGTTGAAATCCAGATTCGAACAACTCGAATGGATCAGATTGCCGAAAAAGGCATTGCGGCGCACTGGAAATACAAGGAGAATGGAGAAATTCAGGATGATCGCCTGACAGAGTGGATTGGCCGGATTCGGGAGATTCTCGAAAACCCAAGTCTGAATGCCTTGGAGGCAGTCAGAGAATTCAAGGAAAATCTCCAACCTGATGATGTCTTTGTCTTCACGCCACAAGGAGAAATGATCCGCTTGTTGCGGGAATCCAGTGTCCTTGATTTTGCCTACAAAATCCATACACGCATAGGAGATACTGCCATCGGTGCCAAAGTGAATAATCATGTCGTTACCCTCGATTATACCCTCAAGGCCGGAGATACTGTAGAAGTCCTGACCTCAAGAAAAGGCAAGCCCAAAAAAGAGTGGTTGCGCTTTGTAAAAACTTCCAGGGCGAGAGAGCGGATCAAAACCTTTCTCCGCAAAGAACGCAAAGAAATCATCGAACAAGGGCGGATGACCTTTCTGTGGAGAGCCCGCCAATATGATGTGGACGAACACCATCCCTATGTCAATGAATTGTTGGCCTACTTCATGATGCCAAACCTGGACGCATTTTTTTATGCGCTCGGCAACCACAGAATCGATACCAAGAAGATTTCTGAATTTATTCAGATGAAGAAGGAAGGCAAGATGCTGGATTCTCATCATTTGACTGAATGGGAAAAACGACAACGGATTCGCAACGAACGTCTGGAGGAATTTGGTGTCAAACCAGATGCCCTGGTGCTGGGAAAGGGACAGGAAATCGACAACTATGTTCTGGGAAAATGTTGCAGTCCGGTTCCTGGAGATGATATTCTTGGGTTTGATGATGAAAAACAGATCATCATTCACCGGACGGGTTGTACCAAGGCGATCAGCCTGATGTCCAGTTTTAGCAAGCGGATCATTCAGGCCAAATGGGCCGAAGGACAAAATCATGTGTCCTTTATGGCCGCCATTAAAGTCGTCGGACTGGATAAGCAAGGCATGCTCAATGATTTGATTCGAATCATTTCCCTGCGCATGAAGCTCAACATTCGCAAAGTTGTCATTGAATCCCAGGAAGGATTGTTCGAAGGCATGTTCACCTTATTCGTTCAGCATACCGATGAACTGGGACAGTTGATTTCCCGAATAGAAGCCTTGTCCAATGTTTATACCTGCACAAGGTATTATGGAGAGGAAGAATGAGGCATTAGACTCATACGCACACCCACGCGAGCTGCCAAAGAATAGATATTATGTTTTTCCCCATCAAACGGACTCTCTGTTGTGATACGATAGTTGGAGACCTGCGGATGAATCGTTAAGGCTAGATGTGGGCTTAACCAGATGAGATGCACAATGCCGATTTCCTGGGCGATATGCTTGCGAAAAGAAAACTTCTGTGGATGCTGATGTACCATATAGAATACACCGATACTTCCGCTGGCTCCTATCCAGACATGGCGGCGTTTGAGCAAATATCCCCGCCCAAACAAGGAAAGGTGCTGAATGGGGACATTCTTCTTTCCTTCAACTGAAATCGTGTACTTTCTGGATCGTCCCCTTCGATGGTCTGATCCAATCATCTGATTGTCAGAAAGTGTACGCTGTCCAAGCGCAAGCCCCCACTCCCATTGCTTGTGAGAATAGCTCACAGCAATCTCTGTGGGCCAAACCATAGATAAGTGAGTCCGATCGTATCCCCGGTGGATGCTGGGAAGTGTATCCGTAAGGCCTTTATTATAGACCCACCAACCTGCACCAGCACCTGCTCCCAATTCCACATGAATCGGCAGGGATTGTGCTTGGAGCAGCATCGGACAGAGCATCATGACCAAGAGGAGGTGTCGAATCATGGGGACAAGCTATCAGAAATTGAGGACCAATGCTGAAAATAACTGTCTGGATCATCATTGAGGTATCCTGTCTGATCGATTACCTCACCCGCTTGAGAGAGAACAAGAAGGAATGGGAAGTTGCCTCCTGGATTGTACTGGTCAGCCAATTGGGCATTATAGCTTTGTTGCTCCTTGGGAAGGCGATGTTTTTTCGATCTGGGAAAATCTGCTTTGACTAGGACAAAATGTTCCTGCGCATAGGTTTCAAATGCCGAAGTGGAGAACAGTTCTTTATCCAGTTTCATACAAGGTCTGCACCAGTCAGAGCCAGAAAAAACCAATAATATAGATTGCTCGCGCTCTTGGGCAATGCGCTGTGCTTCCTCAAGGTTGCCCAACCAATTCAGGTTATCTGGGGAGATGGACGCTCCTGGGCTTGAGAACATAGAGAGGTAAACCAATGTAGATAAAATAAATGCACTCATGCTCAAGTAACGTGGGGGTAAGAGATCTGGTGTGCTGAAGAGGTCCGAATGGTCAACTTTGTTTGTAAGGTTATTGTTTCAGGATGAAATTCAAGATCTTCCATATTTGCATGGATTTCTTTGAGCAAAATCTCAGCTGCCAATTTTCCCATTTCCAGGCTAGGTTGAGAAACAGAAGAAAGAGAAGGCTGGATAATAGAAGAAATTGGATTGTTGCTAAATCCGCAGATTGCCATTTGATTCGGCACTTCTACCCCTAGTTCCCGATAGGTCAACATGGCACCAATGGCGACCAAATCTGTTACAGCAAAAAGGGCAGTACAATCTGGGGCAAGCTGATGAAGGGCTTTGGCAAAATGACTCCCTTCTTCCAGGCTGATGTTTTTGCAGGAAAAAATTAAGCTGTCATCTAGCTGGATGCCATGATGTTCCAACGCATCTTGATAGCCTTTTAATCGATTTCGGGAGGTAGAAGCTTCCACCGGCCCACGAAAATGTGCAATTTTTTTGTGCCCTTGCTCAATCAGGTGTGTTACTGCCTGATAGGCACCGAGATAATCATCAACGACGACTTTGGATATGCCCGGCATGTCGTCTGGGGTTTTGTCAAAAAATACAAGCGGGATTCCTGTATCCTGAAAAATGCGCAAATGGTCAATCGACTGGGTTTCGTGTGCAAGAGAGATCATCACACCATCCACTCTGCTTCCAAACAAGGCATTGGCGTCGGCCACTTCTTTTTCATGTGATTCATCACTTTGGCAGAGCATCACCCGATAGTCTTGCTGATAGG
>JBCCGK010000134.1:0-27390 GCA_039029315.1 Bacteroidota bacterium
ATTTTGGGGGCCAGCTCGCCTAAACTGATAAAAGTGTATGAAAGAAATTTGAATTCCCATTTTGGCCAAAGTCAAACTGAGAAACAAATTCTTTTGCCTTTCCCATTTGATAGCAATGCACAGCTGTTGGAGAGAGAATTCCTTTGTTTTCTCCATGTACCATATAAGTTTGACTGCTTAGAAACTGTTTGAATATTATCCTATGGTTTTGTTATGCCCCTTTTTTCGCCCTTCTGCTTTGAAAAAATCCTCATGTAGCTCTGCTACATTCCGGTTTTTCCGCCTTGAAGGTCAAAAAAATGACCTATAACAAATTCCATATACAAAACTCAAACAGTCTCTTAATCTTGAAAAATCAAATTCACGATCCATATTCATATCCCATAAATGAAAATAATTTTCTTTGATTGAAGAATTGACTATTTATTCTGTGCTATAAATAATGGATTATTTGACTGTTTTTTATCATGACTTCCAGGAATATTTATTCTTACTTCACACAAGCAAATTCTAGGGAGGTGGAGAGTCTGATGGCTGTAAGTAGTTGTATCTACTGTATGTTTCATATGTTCTGTAAATCTTCGAAGTTAGCATATTGCTGCCCAAGACATGAATGGATCATACAGACCTCAGCATTCGTTACCGATGGATTCATATGAAGAAATCTCCTCACGATTGCCCTATTGGCAGCTTTGGAACATGATGAGAACTTGTCATATATGTGGACAACCAAAAACACTAAAGCCACCGAAGAAAATGAAAAGAAGCCTTGTTGCTCACAGGAGTGTATGCAGGCGTAGTTGTAAGCAATGGAGCCTTGAAAATCGCGAAACAGATCTGTAAGCAATGGAAAGAAGCTGAATAATATGAAGGAAAAAGAACTACCAAAGGCCTTGGCAAAAAGGGATTGGAACAATCATGCGCCCCTGATATACCCAGGCTATAAATCCACTCTTATCCGCAATCCGACTAAGCCACTGATTGTTGTGCCAGAAGAGTTGGCAGCTTTGGATATGCCTGTATATGGAGATTCAGCCATAGGGGAATTTGATCATGATCTGACCAGGAATGCCAGGATCAACGGCGAACCTATAGGCGAACGGATCGTATTGAGTGGCAAAGTCATGGATGAGCAAGGGAGAGGGCTTCCCAATGTGTTGGTGGAACTATGGCAAGCCAATTCAGCAGGACGCTATGTGCATAGACAAGAAATTCATGATGCGCCACTTGATCCGAATTTTCATGGCGCTGGCAGAACACTCACAGACAGCGCAGGAAGCTATCGATTTTATACCATCAAACCAGCTGCTTATCCCTGGGGCAATCATCACAATGCTTGGCGGCCAGCGCATATTCATTTGTCATTGTTCGGGCATCATTTGGGGACACGGCTGGTGACTCAAATGTATTTTCCCAATGATCCCTTGTTTGCCTTTGATCCTATTTTCAATTCCATTCCTGCACATGCTCGGCATTTGTTGGTTTCCTCCTTCAATCTGGATATGACAGAACCCGGTTTTGCCCTGGGCTATGAATTTAATCTTGTACTTAGAGGAAAAAATCAAACACCATTTGAATGAGTAATCCAAAGAAACATAGCCAAACGCCATCTCAAACGGTCGGTCCATTTTTTGCGTATGGCTTAACACCTGAACAATACCGCTATTCCTTGACAAGTGTTGCACATCCTGATATTGTCGACCCAGAGATGGGGGGGGCGCACATCCTGATCACAGGGCAAGTATTCGATGGGGAAGGCAAAACAGTGGGAGATGCCATGCTGGAGTTCCGACAAGCAAATCATGAGGGCACCTATTCCAAAAGAGCAGAGGATGATTTTATGGGATTCGGCAGAGTGGGTACAGGGACAGAGCAAGCTCATCGCTATGAAATCCGAACCATCAAGCCCGGATCGAAACCGGGACAGGCTCCACATATAGATGTAACTTTGTTTATGAGAGGGATGCTCAATCACTTGTATACCCGGATCTATTTTTCAGATGAAACAGAAGCCAATGCACATGACCCCATCTTGCAATTGGTCCCCGAGGACAGGCAAGCAAGCTTGATTGCGACCAGGAAGGAAGTCAACGGAAGGCTGATCTATCATTTCGATATTTATATGCAAGGGGAGCAGGAAACAGTATTTTTTGATGTGTAAGCCCTGACATAAAACCAGAGAATGGAATCGCCTGATGGAAGTTCATGTATAGCATAGTCGAACCATGAAAAATGTACCACAAATAACAGCGGAAGAAGCCGCAGCAATGGTCAAGGACGGAGACACCCTTCTGGGAGGAGGCTTTGGAATGACAGGCAATCCCGTGCATTTATTGCATGCCCTGGCAGAGACTGACACAAAGGACCTGACATTCATTGGTAATAATGTCGGAGAAATGAACCTGGGAGGTGGGCGTTTGCTCAACAATGGGCAACTCAAAAAAATGATCGGATCATTTTTTACCAGCAACAAAGAAGCTGTAACAGCAGCTCAGGAAGGAAGGGTTGAATATGAATTGCTTCCACAAGGCACCCTGGCCGAAGCGATTCGGGCAGGCGGGGCAGGGATTGGCGGATTTTATACTCCTGCCTCAGCGGGCACCTTGATTGCCAAAGGCAAGGAGACCAAGGAGATTGATGGCAAAACATATGTATTTGAACAAGCCATCAAGGCAGATGTGGCATTCATTCGAGCCTGGAAGGCCGACACTGCTGGTAATCTGACATACCGGATGACCGAACAAAACTTCAATACCGCTATGGCCATGGCAGCAGATTTGGTGGTTGTAGAGGCAGAACATATTCTTCCCGTTGGAGAACTGGACCCGAATATCATTCACACACAGGGATGTTTTGTGGACTATCTTGTCCAGGCCCACACGACGCTGGAAGATCTGGGCTCATCCGCTTCAATGAAAACCAGTGTCAAAAAGGTCAGTACCAGCCGAATGAATATGGCCAAGCGAGCCTTGCAGGAATTATCCAGAGGAGATGTGGTAAATTTAGGTGTTGGGATTCCCACCCTGCTCGCTGATCTGATCCGTGCAGAAGATGGCCTCATTCTTCATACCGAAAACGGCATGTTGGGGGTCGGTCCTGCTCCCTCTGATGGGGGAGGGGCGATGGATTATCCGGTCAATGCAGGAAAGATTCCAGTTACTGCTCTGGATGGAAGCAGCTATTTTGACAGTGCTCGTTCCTTTGCCATGATCCGGGGAGGACATGTAGATGTAGCCATCATGGGAGGATTGCAGGTAGATGAGGCAGGCAATCTGGCAAACTGGGCAGTACCGGGCAAGCCCCTTTTGGGGGTTGGGGGGGCGATGGATTTGGCTTCCGGGGCAAAAAAATTAATCATTACCCTCACCCATACCAGCAGAGACGGAACGCCTAAAATAGTTCCCGAATGCAGTTTGCCAATTACAGCACTGAATGCAGTCGATATGGTGATTTCGGATTTGGCGGTCTTTCGCTTCATAGAGGGAGAACTGACCCTTGTGGAGTTGATGCCAGGAGCAAGCCTGGAGGAAGTGCGGGCGAAGACAGCGGCTCATTTTCGGGAGAGACTTGAGTCTTAAATACCCGGCATTGCTGATTGCAGGATGGCTGAAAATCTATGGAGATGACAGACCCAAAATCCTTAAGTTGCTGGGAATGAGAAAGACATGATGTGAGTAATATTACAGTTTTTTGTCAAAAAGAACCATAAATATTGTTGGTTATGTGAAAATTATTCTTATGTTTGTAAAACAGATCCCCAGGCTGGTGGAATCAACCTGGGGTCGCTTACTAAACATTTTCAACTCGAAAAGAACGTGAGCATCTCCAGGGATGCTCTTTTTCTTTGAGTAAATCTGCAAATAAATTTCCGTCTTGTCAAAATAAATTTCTCATAAATAATTGACTGTCAATAACTTGTACGCATAAATGAGGAGGCTTTCTGAAAAAGGTCATCAAAAATAAGGAGAACCATCCCCCTTATTTTTGGGATAGCTGATTCTTGATGATTGCATATTGGTGGATGTCACCGATAAGCTCAAATAGTCCTCTCAGTGCTCGTTTCATCTCCCGATAATATTCAAGCTGCTGTTCCCCTCTTGAAGTTCTCGCCAGATACAACCATCTCAAAAAATCTTCTCCAAGGATGACTGATTGGATATAATTCTTCAGATCTCCAGCTTGTTCTGCTTTTTGCATGACATACTCAACCAGAGCGACGAACTCTCGTTCCTGGACCAATTGTGTCAGCATGCGATGATCATCTAATATGTCGAAGCGTCCTGTCATATAATCTTTGATTTTATCCTGTTGACCATGCATAAGACACATGAGTCCTTGTTGTATGACAGAGGAGCAGGGCAAATAGTCGTTTTTCCTGGAGCCATGCAGGGAATCTTCTGGACGGAGCAGTAAATCCTATCGAGTCAGGGTAGCGGAATAACATGCGGATTGCAGGCGTGAATCGAGCCATCCATCTGGGACATGGGATAGGAGTAAGGCTTGGGGCAGATAGCCAAAAGCTTGGCTTCGTCGGAGGGATGGAGAACTTCTGCGATTTGCCTTTCCCCAGTCTGAATCTGTCGTATAAGCAGCCTAATTGTGAAAAGATGTTGATTGTCAGCGGATTACTAAGTGAGTCTCACCTTGGGATACACTTAATGAGATATGGTAACGTAATCGACAGAAAAATTTTTTAGCTTATCGGTGACATATTTCCCACTGAGATGTGTCTAGTAGATAAACATTTTCAACTAATTCTTAACTCATGTACACTCAAACATTCCATTCCATCAACTCTCCTGTTCCCTAGAACCAACATATCAGGATTGACAGGATTGCTTGATCTTAATCAACTTACAGATGAATAAGGATCTCGTAGAACTGTTTGCTGCCTACCAGCAAACTCCAGAGAACGAAAAGATTCGAAGACAATTTTTTGAATCTTTTTTCAAAGAAGCCCTCCCCATTGCCTACAAGCTTACCGGCGACCACTACTGGGCAGAAAGCATCGTCCAACAGGTAGCAGAAAAAATCTGGAAGAATACTGCTGAAATTCAGCACATTTATGCCTGGATGCATAGGGTTATCAGAAACACCTTTTATAACGAACGTAGAGTAACACCTATCTCAGCTCCATCTGAGAATTCGGCAGATTTGTTTCTACCGGATGTGAGTCAATCTCCCCTTCAGCTGCTTGAGTATGCTGAGCTGTCAGTCTCCCTGCTGGAGACGATCGCACGGATGAAGAATCCTCTGTACAGGAAGGTTCTGATGTGTTTGTACGACAGTATGTCCAACCGAGAGATTGCAGAAGTGTTGGGGAGGGAGACAGATTCTCCCCGGACAATAGCCACCCTGGTATACCGGGCAAGAGCTGCTCTCAGAAAGGAGCTTGAGAAGAATCATTCTTAATATGCAAACGAACCGATTCAGTGAATTTCCCCCAATAGCAAGAGACATAGAGTCAAAGATGCCATTCAGATTTTGGGTGGAATGGCAGCAGGGGATCTTAGCCATCCAGAAGGATCTCCAACTTGACAAGCAAGAAGTTGAGGAATATCTGGAAGAAAAAGCCAGGGAATCATACGAAAAACTGTTGGCAAAGATGACTTCCTCATTGGCGTAGACATCAGACAGATTTCCTTCATGGAGAAGCTGTTATACAAGCGAGATTCATCCTTCAGGGATGAATCTCGTCTTTAGATAGAGACCTATGAAATTGTCGGGAAGACAATTCCTCAAGATCCCGCATTTTGTTGTAAATCGGCAGCCATATCACTCCATTCCCTCCCCAAAAATCCCTACCTTGCGGCTCTGTTTGACGCCAATGTGAAATGAATGCCGCTGTTGTCTTCCTCCTCATATCGCCCGCCTCTTCTGCTGCGCAATAGACATGCTGCAACGATGTTTCCCTCCCTCTTTCGGAAGGTGAAGGGCTTGCACTATGAGCGAGAGCGGCTGGATACACCTGATGGAGATTTTCTGGATCTGGATTGGGTACAGGCGGGCAACAACCGATTGGTGATTGGGCTGCATGGATTGGAAGGAAGTGCGGACCGTTCTTATATCCGTGGGATGATGCGCCACTTTCATCGGAACAAATGGGACTGCATGGGGTTGAATTTTCGAAGTTGTAGTGGAGAGATGAATCGGAAGCTACGAGTCTACCATTCTGGCGAAACCGGTGATATTGGGTGGGTGATCGACCAAATCCTGGAACGCGATCAGTACAAGGAGATTGTTCTGGTAGGATTCAGTATGGGGGCAAATGTGGCCTTGAAATATGTGGGAGAATTGGGAGCCAAAATTCCCAAAGCCATCAGATGTGTCGTAGCCATCTCGGCCCCCTGTGATCTGGCAAGTTGTAGCACAGAACTGAACAAAGAAGGTGTGAATCGCATTTATCTCAAGCGCTTCATGCACTATCTGAATGAGAAGCTGGCGCATAAGCTGGAACACTTTCCGGGAGAGATCAGCCTTCCCCAGGACCGGATGCCCAAAGATTTTGCTGAGTTTGACAATTGGTTCACAGCTCCCATGCATGGATTTGAGGACGCCGAGGATTATTGGGCTCGAGCAAGTAGTTTGCCATTTCTCCCGAATATTCACGTTCCAAGTCTGATCATCAATGCCAGGAATGATACCTTTCTTGGAGAGGAATGTTATCCCTATGAGATTGCAGACAAGCATCCCCTGATTAGCCTGGAAGTTCCTCGATTTGGTGGTCATGTCGGCTTCGCTCAATTCGGAACCAAGGGAGTATATTGGTCCGAGCAACGCGCGCTCAACTTTGTGTCCGAAAAATTATATCATTAGCATCTGGCCCGGATACCTGAACGATTCCAGGCAATATTGGCAGCGGGGCAGCGATATGAATGATGGGGTTACTATGGCATTCCTTCCGTGCAACATAGGCAAAGTGATGGAGCAGTACTTATTGAGATGTTTCAATCAACATGAGAATGATTGTAGGTTGGGGGGGAATGCGCGTCAGAGTTGGAAGCCCCAATCAGGTATTGCTGCTGTGAAAGCTTCCATCCAGTTTGCCTTCATAGGCTGCAAAAGCACGCTTTGCCGCCTTATATCCCATATCGATCCGGGATCGGATGGTTTTGGCACTGAAATCAATGATATCTCCCATCATGACATTTGGCTCAATCAGGATGGTTTGGTATTGTCTGAGTTCAACCTTCTTTCCTGTACTCTTGCTGGTATGGTATAGCTTGATGTCCGGACTTTGGGCTTTGGCCTGTCTGACCAGTTCATTGATACTCAGGAATTCCCGTAAGTCATTGATGAAAATCTCATCCATCGCAATGTCGACGAGGGAGCGATAGGCAATAGAAAAAATGCTGTTGTAGGGGTGGTCTTTGGGTTCGATCGAAAATTTTGGCGATTTACAATTGATGATGATCACCTCATCGGGTTGTGACCCAATGATCTCTCCCAGCGGAGTGGTGTCTCTGATTCCGCCATCCACCAAATCATAATAGGTTTTTGTTTTGGTCTTCACTTCAGGGACAGGTGCCCAGAAGATGGGAATAGAGGTGGAGGCCAGTAAGGCTTTGCGAAACATTTCTTCATCATCAAAGTCTGTCGGTCGAAAGCTGACCATCGAACCGCTTCGAAGAGAGACCGCCCCAATTCTCAGATCATATCGTTGGGGATCTATCTCATCGAGGTGAATATATCGGCGAAATAATTGAAGCAAGGGCGAATTGTCCAGAACAGAAGTCTGTTGGGACATGAGCCTCATCATCACATTGAGCACTTCCAGTTTGCCGTGATAGATGAGTTTTTCCAGATTGGGAGAGTTCCAAATTTTGTCCAATCGCCAAAAATTGTCCATGGCAATCATGGTACCATTGATGGCACCGACAGATACACCTGCAATCAGATTGTAGTGAAAATCAGGAATTCGGGGTTTGACTTCTTCTTCAATATATTTGAGGGCGCCAAATTGAAAGGCGCCATTTGCGCCACCACCACTGAGGACCAAAGCTCTTTTCACGAGATACAGAATTAATGTAGCGATGAAAAAGGCAAAATGGGAAATATCTCAGGAAGGAAAAAATGCTTACCAATCAGGTTTGCCATTTTTTTTGTTGGGGGAGACAGGACTTTTGCGGAGTTGCTGCAAAAACTGGACATCCTCATTGCGCATATTCTCCAGAATTTTTTCTGCCTGTATTAGCGAGATGGTATCCAGACTTTCCGGGAGACTATGATCATCCGAGCTATTGGTTCGATTGCGCCGACGAAGGCGTTCAATCAGTTCCTTGTATTCTCCGACCGGAAGGGTAGGAGGACTGCTCTGGAATTGTTTGGGAGGAGCGGGGTCATCTGTCCCTTCAGGATCTTTGGGGGAATCCTGCTGCTGGTTGGGGTCTTCCTTTTTTTCCTCCTCTTTTGGTTTGTTTTCCAACTGTCGCTTCAGGAGTTCAAAGTTATACCTGGCGATCTCGTTATTGGGATCCTGGATAATGGACTGCCGGAATGATTCCAGCGCTTCCTTCAGCAGGACATTCTCAAGCAATAGAATTCCAATATTGTTGTAGGCCAGAGAAGATAGCTGATTCTCTCCACGGCGAATGGACAAATGATAATATTCCAGGGCACGCTCTGAAGAGTCCATTCTGGACATACATTGCGCCATATTGTAGTAGATACTGGCTGATTGTGCAGGATATTCTCTGGCAGCCAGCCGAAAATAGCGCATGCTTTCCTGGTAGCGTTCAGTTTCAAATAGGCGAAAAGCCGTTTCCAGGCTTCCTTCATTGCCTAAAAAGCTGAGCAAGAATACCAACAAAGTCATGATCATCTTCATATTCTCCGGATTGGCATCAAAAACATACTTCCAAATAGCAGAATGACTGAGATCAACAAAAAGAACTGAAAGGTGTTGTGTTGTACCTTTTCCATACTTGACTCAACCGGAGACGAAGTCTCGGCATAGATCTCATCCTTTAGACTTTGGATCGTCTCGAATCCATTGTCCAGGCCAATGTGCACATAATCTGTCCCAAACTCATCTGCCAGGACTTGCAAATCTTCATCTATCAAGCGAGAGATGGCCATCGTCCCATCCTCATATCTTTTGTAGCCTTGTTTTTTGTCATGAACAAAATGAGGGATGGGAGCCCCTTCATATGTGCCAACCCCAATGGTAAAGACAGAAACACTGGCCTGCCGGAGGCGCTCGATCAGGGAAGCATAGGTGTCCCCAAAGTCTTCTCCATCTGAGATGAGGACCACTGCTCGCCCCACCTTGGAGGAAGATTCATGGTTTTGGAACCGATCCATCGCAATGGCGAGAGCTGACCGAAATTGTGTTCCGGTTTGCGTAAACTGATAGGTCTGCGCCAACTCCAGAAAGAGCGACAAGGCGTGATGGTCTCTGGTCAAGGGACATTGTACATAGGCTTGTTCAGTAAACAGAATCAATCCTATTTTTTCTCCAGGCATTTCCTGCATCAACTCTCCCAATACACGCTTGGCTTTTTCCAAGCGAGATGGTTTGACATCCTGAGCATTCATGCTGGCGGATACATCCAGCAAAAAATACACTTCTCTGCTCGATACAATCATAGAATCCCGTTGAGTTTTTGTATAAGGTCCCAACAGGCCGATGAACAGGAAGGTGAATCCCAGTACCCGAAGCCATAATTTGGTCCGAGGCCAACTCCTGGCATACTCATCAGGACTGAACCATGTTTCGGTGATCAGGCTGACTCTTTTGTAAATCATAAAAATCACACCCAAACTAACGGGTATGCACAAGATCCAAATCCAATATTCTGGGAAAACAAATTTCACGCTCGTTCAGCTATTCTTTAGAAGCACAAGTTGCAAAAATCTTCTGGTATAACATGCGAACTCTCCTTCAATCCTCATTATTGATGTCCTAAAGGTATCAGGAAAGGGATTAGTCGCAAAAATAACGTGTTTTGCCAAGGAAATCAGACATTTGTGAAGGAGATTTCACAATTGGTCAACGTACCAAACGGACTCAATATGTTAGAATTTTTACATTTTTTTGCAAAAACCTCCGGAACTCCCCGCAATATGGGGGATTTTTTCGCCCCGGATCAAATGTAAGGATGTAAGCCAAGTCAATACTTCAGGTAAGAATTTCAGCAGAGAAGTCGTATCCTTGTTTTGTAATCAGGTTTTACCATTTGTTATCCCCTCCTAATTTCCTGTTGTAATTCTTATATTTTCAGGTGCATGAACCACCTATCTTCCACATCTTCTTCTGCTCTGAGGTCCGCGATTCAATCCTATATTACCCCACTCATTCTTACTTTTTCACCTAGGCTAACCAAAATTCCATACCGAATCCATCAGGGATCTCAGACTATCATCACATTGTATGATCAACTCGGTAAGCGTATTTCCGTTCTGCATGAAGCTTACCAATCCTCTGGCAATCATGTCTTCTGTTGGAAACATGCTGATATGATGCAAGGGACTTACTTTATCCACATCCGAGCCGCCCACCGACAGTGGGTGCGCCGGGTTGTGGTGAAATAGTGATGGGAGTCTTTCCCGTTAAGTGGTGATCCGAAGAATGACTGAGAAGTAGCTTCTTGTGAACGGACCAACACTTATCCAAACATTTTTTGAGATCAAAAGAACACTTCCATGTCGTTCCAGGTTGCTGCTATCTATTTGCCTGTTCCAATCATCGTCCTAGATCGCAGAAATCTCACAATTGGGAAGGTCTCTGGCCAATTGTTTGAGCTGATCCGCAGAGAATTGTTTCTGACTCAAAACGACCCTTTCGAGTTCTGGAAGGGCAAGTAGGACTTCCAGTTCTTCTACCAATGTTTTTCTGAGCGAAACAAACCTCAATGCTTTGAGGTCTTCAAGAATGCTGATATCCTTGACTAGGGTGAAATCCAGATTGATTGTGTGAAGACTGCTCAGGTTTTTAATCGGTTTGAGCGAATCAACTTTGGTAAATGGAATGGCCAGTTCTTCCAGTTTGGTCATGGCTCGTAGCGGGCTCAGATTTTCAATTTTGGTCGTGCCAACATTCAGGGATTGCAGATGAACCAGATCGCGTAAGGGACTAAGGGTAGAAATCTGAGTATGATGACAATAGAGATGGTTAAGCGTCTTCAAGCGCCGGATGGGATTCAGGTCATTGACTCTGGTCTGATTAAACGCCAGATGCTCCAAATAGTGGCAATCAAACACCGGATCTAGAGAGTCAACTTCGGTATTGGAGCAATCAAGATATCGAAGATCCCGGATATGGCGTAAGGCTTCTAACTGTGAAATCCTTGTTTTGTTTGCATCCAGAAATCTGATTTGATGCAATTCTGACAAGGGTTGGAGTGTGGAGATTTGCGTGTTGGAAAGGTAGAGAAACTGCAAGTTGTGCAAATCTCGTAATGCAGAGATATCCCGGATAGAAGCATTGGACAAATCGAGGGTTTCCAGGGCTTTGAGTGGGCGCAAGGCTTCCATTTTTTTGATGGAGTCTGAGAAAAAACCTGTGATAGCACGAACTTCCCGTGGGTTCAGGCTACCAGCTTCCTTGATTTGTTTTTGTAATCCAACTCTGCACGTTGCCTTATCTTTCAGTTGGGCAAAGTGAGGGATGGTGTGCTTGGTCATGCTCAATTCATCCAAAAACTGCGCTGCCTGATCTATGCCTTCAAGATTGAGGATGCTGGCAAAGGAAGGATTTTCAGAAGCTTCTATCGCCAGAAAGTATTCAAGGATGGATTTGTGTGCGAATTTGTACTGTCCCAGGACATTTCTGTTCAGCAGAGACCGACTTTGCATCTCGATCTCATCTAGCTGGATTTTGTGTTTTTCTGAAAATGGCCGGATCTCTTTTTGAGAAATAAATAACCCATTTCGATGCTTCCGGTTGCGATACATATTGATGGCAACCTCCCTGGAAAAACGATATAGCTCTTCCCTGAATTCTTCTCTCCGTTCATTCAGCACGCGATTGGCTTCCCGGTCAATCCATTTGCGAATCAAGTCCTCATACAATTGCGAGGCATAATCATAGGTTCCCGGTTGCTCCATCAGGTCATCGATATAGCTAAGAACCATCGGCCGAACCATCAAATTGGGTGATTGATCGATGATTCGGAGGGCGTTCGTTTTCCTTTTGATGCTGTACCAGGGATATTTTCTGGACAAGTATTTTTTGATGTCTTTTCTGTCAAAAGGAGACAAATACATTTTTGCAAAGGTCTGAAACCCATGTCTGCTCCCAAATTTAACAACCCCCGTCTCCTTGGGTTCCTCTTCTTCCGAGGGAAAGAATTGTGTCCGACAGGTAAACACCACAAATCTGAAATCCTGAACTTTATCCAGAATGCGGTTAAGCCTTTTTTTGTAATTCTTCACAGCTTCCGTATCCTCATCCAGGCCATCCAGTAACAAGATCGTATTTCCAGGATCTTGAATTTTTTCAATCCGATCTAGCAAATTGGGATAACCCAGCGGCAAAAGAGCAATGTCAAACCGGGCCCTTCCAAATTGTTTATACTGGAGATATCTGAGGTACAAATTGATCATGAAGGTGGTTTTTCCCATCCCAGATCCTGCCAGAATGATGTAGAACCGCTGATCGTCCAAATCTGGCTTAAAGGCTTGTTTGAGAAAAAAAGGAATCAATCGCTGACGGGCAGTAACCTTATGCGTTTGAATCAGTTCATGATGCTGGGAGGGCGGATTGCTTTGGAAGTGAGTAGAGACATAGAATTGTGTCGCTTTCCGAATATCTGTCGCCGAAAAATAGGGATGAAGATCCCCTTTCAGTCTTTTTTGCTGTTTTCGTTTCCACCACATAATACCCAATCGCCACAGACCTGTGAGAAGACTTCCCAACAAAGTCAGTGAAACAATGAGAATGGCTGTCTGAACTTCGACTTCATCACTTTTTAGGTTAAACCCCAAAAAATTCAGCCAATCTGTGATGGTTTGGATATACGGTCGAAACATGGCAAAGTGCCAGGGTTGTATTGAAGATGAATAGAAGGAGAGCGAATCTACAATTCTGCACAAAGAATGCCAACCTTTATCCAGAACAATTTCTGATCAGCACCCAAAGATATTGCCTATCTGATGTGTCTTCCAGCAGAAACTGCTTGACGCATGTTTCTTGTGGGCGTTGTTTTTATCGAGTGACTCTCTCCCGCTTGCCTGGAAGCAGCCACTCAATTCAGCATTGTCATCTTATCCGAACTCAATCTTGATAATCCTCTCCAGTCTCACTCCGCAAGCAGGAGGCGATCCATTCTTCGAGATCTTCTCGCATCTTGTCGGCAATAGATGGATGAGCGTCTATCAGATTCTGACTCTCTCCAGGATCAGCCAACAAATCATAGAGTTCAAATGACTTCTCTTCGCTATCCCGAACCAGCTTGTACTGATCCATCACCCAGGATACCCGGCCTTTGGGATACTGGAAGCCGATAGAGTGCTGTCTGGAATCCCGCTTTCCTTCCAGAATAGGGTGGAGATCGATCCCATCCAGGGGTCTGTCTGGGTCAGGGTATGTGCCCCCGACATAGGATAGAATCGTCGGCAGATAATCACTGGTTACCATGGCGGCTTCTCGCTTCTGTCCCCCTGCAATCCGGGCAGGCCAATGCACGAAGGCAGGTACCCGAACCCCTCCTTCATAGAGGCTTCGTTTTCTTGCTCGAAAAGGCCCTGAAGAACCCGGCGTTGCATTCTCCGGGCCATTATCGCTGCAAAACCAGATCATGGTGTTGGCATCAATCCCCAATCGCTCCAACTCTGCAAACAATCTTCCGACCTGATCATCCATGGCCGAGATTGCGCCATGATGCAATTGTTCCTGGTGAGAAAGATCATTGTAGAGCTGTCGATACTGTTTTCCTGTAACCAGTGGCAAATGTGGGGTGTGAAACCAAATAGTTGCAAAAAAAGGCTGATGGGCATGGTGTGCTGATTGGACAAAGGGGATGACGCGATCCATGATGATGCGTGCATTGCCTCCTTCTACATTTTGCAAGGCCATTTGTTCAGGCCCTTCCCAATAATAGGTGCCATAAGATTCGATCTCGCGCGCATCATCTGCTTCTTCGACAGCTGCCCATCCATACCGCAAAGATTCCCCTGTCTCTTCATCAAAGGTGGTCGGTTTGTACAAAGGGTCCCAGGTTGGGACTTTGGATTCTGTGCAAAGCCACTGATCGTAGCCGTGATGAGAAGGAAGAGAATAATGGGTATGGTCCCTGGGGTGGCCGCGATTCGCATCCTCCAGTTTGGCTGTGAGGGTTCCTAAATGCCATTTTCCAAAATGACCATTTGTGTAGCCCTGTTCCCGTAATAACTCTGGCAAGGTGATTTCTTCTGGCTTCATATGACCCGTATTCGCATGAGTGATTCCCATCCGGAAGGGATTGCGGCCAGTGATACAACTCGCTCTTGTCGGAGAACAGACTGATCCTGCCGAATAGAATCGCGAAAAGATCATGCCCTGTTGGGCCAGACGATCAAGATGTGGGGTTAAAATCGTCCTGTTGCCATTGAAGCCTACATCACCCCAGCCCAGATCATCGCACATGATCAGCAGGATGTTGGGGGGATCATGTGCAGGAATTGAGTCATTGTGTTGAGAAAAAAGATGGAAGTCCGCACAACATAGGGTGCTCAGGAGAAATGCCAGGCGTAGAAAGTTCATGATGGTAACAATCAGATGTCGGGATGGAGGGCTAAGGCAACAGGAAGTTGATCTATGCGTCGAAGCAGGTCTGTCAGCTGATCTGAGGTCAATACAGAGTTGGGCGGACGGACATGTAGCCAATTTTGATTTTCTTTGGCATGGGCAAAATATGACTTTAGGGCTGACACAAATACAAAGCCCTCAAATGCCTGTCGTGCAGCTATCAGGTCTTCTTGCAGGCGTTCAGCTGCCTGTCCTGCTTTCCAGCTGGCGAAGACCTTGCCTGCCAAAGGGGAGGTAGCATTGGCTGTGGCAGAAATACAGCCTACGCCACCAATCTTCAGGACATCCAACAGAAATTTCTCCGTACCAGCGAATAATTGAAAGCCGGGAACCTCACACATCTGCTTCATATTCTCAAAATCTCCGCTTGAATCCTTCATCCCAACCACAATTCCAGGGTAACGTTGGACAAGTTTCTTGACAAGTGCCACAGAGAATGAAACCCCTGTCATTTGGGGAATATGATATAGGTAGATCCGAAGGCGATCATCATTCACAGCTCCAATCACCTGATCAAAATAAGCCAGCATGCCTGGATCCGTCAGGGATTTGTAATAAAAAGGAGGCAACAATAATACCCCTCCATATCCCAGACGAACGGCTCTTGTCGTCAGAGCGATGGTGTCAGGTAAGGCACAGCAACCTGTACCGACCATGATGCGATGAAGAGGGAGATCACTCTGAGCAATTCCCTCCATCATTTGTAGTCGTTCTGTCAGAGAAAAAGAATTGGCTTCGCCTGTCGTGCCAAGTATGGCCAATCCATCACTCCCATTGTTGAGTAGCCAGCTACAATGGCGAATAAGAGCATCCATATTCACAGACAGATCAGCATGAAGAGGAGTTAAGGTAGCGGTAAATACGCCTGTTGGAAGAAACATTTCAGTGGACATCATTTCTGGCGACATCATTTCTGGTGACATAATGTGTGGTGTGGCAGTTCACCAAACAAGAACGTGATTATCAGCCAAAATCCTCTTTTCTTATTTGGATTCCAACCGAAAAAATGATTCTTTTCTGTATCCCTGATCTGAAATCTGCTTGAAAGTGATCTCATGAAATTGCTGAGGTCCTCTTTCTGTGCTGACAGTCTCTTCTGTTCATCCTGAGAAGCGGTGATTCTATGGACGCAGCCCAAGCAAAGATTCTTACAGGCTGAGGTCGAGCCGCCTCATGAATCAAATACCCTAATTAATAGAACGAATGTCTAAGAAAGCTCCCTTGTACACAGGCAACAGTTGGCTTGGAGCCGTATCAGAGGTGCAGGATACACCTCTGGAGCTATATCCCCGAATCCATCAACAATTGGGACCGGTAGTTCGTGTCAAGCTCATTCCTTTCATGGAAATGATTTCGGTGGCAAGTCCAGAAGCGATGGAGCATGTCCTTCGAAAACACCAAAACAACTATCCCAAGCCATCGGTCTTCACCCGGGCACTCTCGCCCTTGACAGGCAGAGGCTTGATCACCAATGAAACCCACAACTGGGCCACCCAACGCAAACTTATGGGACCTAGCTTCCATCATCGGCAGATTGCCAGAATGGTTCATATCATGGCAGAAGATACCATGAGTATGGCAGAGATCTGGCGAAAGCAAGATGGACAGATTCGGGATGTGCTGGAAGATATGATGTTTTTGACCCTGAATATTGTGAGTCGAGCCTTGTTCTCTACAGATGTTATGTCTGGTGCAGGGACAATTTCTGTTGCTGTCAGGGATGCCTTTGCCTATGCTGGATATCGATTGAAGACACCTTTTTCATTGGGGGAACTTCTGACAGGCAGAAGAAAAAGAGCCTTCAAACAGGCGAAACGATTGCTCGATGACACCATTGCAGACATGATTGGGCAAAGACTGGAAAGTGGAGAAGTCGGAGAGGATATGTTGGGCCTGCTCCTGGCTGCCAGGGACGAAGAGACTGGCAAGGGCATGGATACCCTTCAATTAAGAGATGAGTTGATGACATTGATGATTGCTGGGCATGAAACAACAGCTGCAGCCCTTTCCTGGTCTTTTTACTTATTGGCCAAACATCCTGAAACGTGGAAAAAATTGCAGGCTGCTGCGGATGGATTCACCCTTCCTGACATCTCTGACACAATTCGTTTTGACATACCCGATTATGCCAAATGGGTGTTTGAGGAGAGCATGCGGCTTTACCCACCTGCATGGGGCGTGCCACGAGAATCTCTTGAGGTAGATGAAATCCACGGCTTTCACATTCCCAAAAAGACTGTCATCAATTGTTCGTTATATGCAATGTTTCGAGATCCACAGATATGGGAAGAGCCAGAAGCCTTCAAGCCAGAACGCTTTGCCGATTCCCAGGTAGCAGAACGGCCCCGATACGCATCCATTCCCTTTGGTTTAGGC
Organism: Bacteroidota bacterium; assembly: GCA_039029315.1. GTDB lineage: Bacteria > Bacteroidota > Bacteroidia > J057 > J057 > JBCCCJ01. Next base: position 17,105 of record JBCCGK010000134.1, read on the forward strand.
AAACGACAATGCATCGGAATGAATATGGCCCTGGTAGAAGGTCCCTTGATTCTGACATTGCTTGCACAGCAGGTTCAATTGCACCTGCCAGAAGGAACAGAGAAGGTGTCTGTTGACGCGACTTTTGCCTTGCGCCCCCAGGATTCCCTTGAGATGCGTATCGAAAAACGGAAGTAGCTATGCTGGATTTTTGATAATGGAGGTGATTCTCCTACTTTTGTGCCGCAATGAAATTTAGCCTTCTACAAACCGATGCCCAAAGCAGTGCACGAGCCGGACTGATTGAGACGGATCATGGTCAGATCCAGACGCCTATTTTTATGCCTGTAGGGACAGTCGGAAGTGTCAAGGCTGTGACTCAGAAACAGTTGATGGCAGATATTCAGGCCCAGATCATTTTAGGGAATACCTATCATTTGTTTTTGCGTCCGGGAACGGATGTGCTTGAAGAAGCTGGTGGCCATCATCGATTTATGCATTGGGATCGTCCAATGTTGACAGACAGTGGTGGATATCAGGTTTATAGCCTCGCAGCCAATCGCAAGATTACGGAAGAAGGGGTGACCTTCGCCAATCATATCAATGGCTCGAAACATCTGTTCACCCCGGAATTTGTGGTCGATATCCAACGACGGATCGGTGCTGACATCATGATGGTGTTGGATGAATGCCCTCCTTATCCCAGTGAGAGAATATATGCGGAAGCCTCTATGCATATGACCCACAGATGGGCGGTTCGTTGCAAAGAACATCATCACCAGCAAGATCCTTTGTATGGACACAGTCAAGCTTTGTTTCCTATTATTCAGGGCAGTACGTATCAGGATTTACGGATTCAGTCGACCGAATTCATTGCCGAGCTGGATTTGCCGGGTTGCGCAATAGGAGGATTGTCTGTCGGAGAACCGCATGACATCATGTATGAGCTGACAGAGCTTTCCTGTAACATTCTTCCGCAACACAAACCTCGTTACCTCATGGGCGTAGGGACACCTGTCAATTTGCTTGAATGTATCGCTTTAGGAGTGGATATGTTTGATTGTGTCCTGCCTACCCGGAACGCCAGACACGGACTGATCTACACCCGACAAGGCATCCGCAATCTCAAAAACCAGAAATACGAGCGAGATTTTAGCCCGCTAGACCCAGAGAGTGATTTGGAAATGGATCAGTATTATTCCAAGGCATACCTCCGCCACCTCTTCAAGGCACAGGAATATCTGGCCTTGACCATCGCCAGTGTGCACAATCTTCACTTCTTTTTGTGGTTGGTTGGTGAAGCCAGAAAGCACATCATTGATGGAAGCTTCTCAAGCTGGAAAGCAGGTATGGTGAGAAAGCTGGGAGAACGTTTGTGATTCCCCCAGTCCCTCCCTCTCGATTCCACCCATTGCCTCAGGTTTTCAACAATCCGCGCGCACTTTTTCTGATTTTCTGCTTACTTCTCCAGATGATCAAGCCTAGCTGGAGCAGGATCAATCCGCCAGCACTTAGTAGCAGCATGATCCCGTCTATTTTTGGAGGGAAGCCCAATTTTAGTACCATTTCCCCAAACAACTGACACAAATAGACTGTGGCCAGCCAGGACATGCCAAAACCAATGACAAGCGAAATCCCATTCAGAATCAGAAATTCATCAAGAAATAGCCGCGCGATTTGGGAGGTGCTGCTTCCGATGGCTTTGAGGATGCCAATCTCCCGGGCCCTTTCCTCTATGGTCAAACTCAAAAAGATCATGATGCCCATCAAGCCCAGAATCAGTGTCATGGCTCCAAGGAGTTGGATGGTCACAAAACTGACTTTCAAATGATCTTCCAGAAGGGCCAATCGTCTTTCCACATCAAATATATCGGCAACTACGATTCCTTGTTGATTGAGGATAGCCTCGATCTGTTCACTGGCAGCATCCAGAGAAGCGTCAGCTGTCAAGGAGATGACCAACTCATCATATCGCTCCAAGGGAGAATTGGAAAATCGATAAAGGCCAGGCAGGACCCCCATTTCCTTAATGACCCCGGCATATTGATAGCTTCGCTCCCTTCCATTCGTATCAGTCAAGAGGAGGGGATCACCGATGTCCATGCGCGCAAAATCATCCATTAAGCCCTGATTGATATAGACACAGCTATCACATTCTGGAATTGCTTGACCGTGAACGAATAGCGATGGGTGGATGCTATAAGCAGGAGGGAATATTTTGAGGGAGCGACTTTCTCCATATCCCTTTTCCGTTAGGTGGAAGGACACTTTTTCTGTTGTGAGATAAGCGAGAGATGCCACTTCTGGCACAGAAGTCAGAATCGACAAATCCTTCTGTTGATATTCGGCCAAATAGATGAGTAAATCGTGATCGATTTGCTCAAAGTACAAAGAAAGATCTTGCTTGATCGAATATCTCAGATTGCTTCCTAATATAAAGATCCCGAACCCAACAGAAATCATGCCCATGAGCAATATGGTGGTTTGAGGTCGTCGAAACAGATGGTTGAACAAGTACTTGAAACGACTTGTGGTAGGCAAATAGGTCGTCCATTTGTTCAATAATGCGTTAGGGGTAAAAAATGCCTGACTCATGGCAGCTCGCACATTGATGCCTGAGGCGATAAAAATGGGATGCAGGCTGACGAGAAATGGAATGACTGCTGCCAACAGAGCAATCCAGATATGAGGACCAATTGGCAACAGCTCTTGTACAACTTCGAAGTTTTGGATAAAAGCAATAAAGCCGCTGAACCCTTTGGCTGTGGCATAGCCTGCCGGAAGTCCAAGCACAAGCCCCAAGCCAATCATACAGCCAATAACGATACAATAGCTAAGAAAAATGACCCTGGTAGAGGCGCCAAGGGCTTTCATAATGCCAATATCAATCATTTGTGGATACAGCCAGGCCAACAAAATAAGTGTCAGCAGTACAATCCCCAAAATGGCCAAAATTCCTCCTAATGATTGTTGCAGCAAGGAGACCCCATCCACAATGTTTTGGTGGGGATGTTCTCCCGGAGGTGGGATGGTCAAAGATCTCAGTCTTCCGCCTGAAGTCTCGACTGTCTGCCTTAATTCCCTCCCGAGCTCCTCAAGTTCCTGCCGATTCATATCCGGATTGGCAGTCCCGATCAAATAGCGCTGGACATGGGTGGGTAAATAGGGCTGTATGTGGTCGATGGTGGTGAATCCGTAGACCATATGTTCCATGCGAGCAGGGGGGAGACGTGCATCATGCACATACCCAATGACAGCGTCTGTCAAATCTCCCTTTCCCGGAACCTGCCAATCGATGTGTTGAACATTTTCTTTCAGGAACCAGGCTGCATTTTTTTCAATATAAAAACCGGACTCCTGCTTTGGGAGTTGTGTAAGTATCCGAAAGTGATTCAAGCGAATGTGTTCAAAATCCTTCACAGCAAAGATGGCAAATGGCATCCAGGAACCATCTTCTTCTCTGATTCGTCCAGTAAGGACTTCGCGGCGTTCTATCTGAGCGACCCCCTGATGCTGAAGCAATGTCTCTCTGAGTTCGTCCTCCTCTCCCTCAATGGTCAAGATCAAATCCGCAGGATGACTCGCCAGAAAGTTCTGTTCAAAATCTCTTTTGGTCAGCAGATACCCATACATGACACTGCTCACTCCCCAGACTGCCAGAATGGAAGCCATTAAGCTCAGGATAAGCTTTCCCTTATCCAGCCAAAGATCTGACAATAGTTTTTGGATAATTGGTTTCATATGCTAAGAGACTGTTTAGGAATCTGTGCTGAGAATTTTTAGGGTGTATTTTTTTCTCAGACAAGGCTCTTTTTTGTTCTCATAGTGGTGCTATGGGAACAAAAAAAGCCGCCGGATGAGGAAAAAAGACGCATACAAAAAATAAGTGATAGATGTTCAAACAGTCTCTTAGGCCAAGTGTCCATCTATAATGTGAACCAATCTGTCAAAACGCTTATTTCGAATGTCTTCGTGGGTGACAATGATGAGTGTTTTTCCCATCTCATTCAGGCCTGAAAACAAGTGGTCGATCTGTTCGCTGGTTTTGCTATCCAGATTGCCAGTAGGTTCGTCAGCCACAATGATTGCTGGATCGTTGGCCAGTGCTCTGGCGATGGCAACTCGCTGCTTTTCCCCACCAGATAATTCATTGGGGAACTTCCTGGCTTTGTCTAGCAGGCCTACCTGATCCAGTAGTTGGGCTGCGCGTTCCTGTCTCTCCTTGAAGGGGATTTTTCCCACCAATTCCATCGCAAATCGGATGTTGTCAAGGGCGGAAAGTGTAGGGAATAATTGATAAAACTGGAACACAATCCCAATATTTCGTCCTCGCCACAATGCCAGCTCTCCTTCCTTTAAGTCATTGAGGCAGGTATCATGAATGCGAATTTCGCCTTCTTCGGGTCTGTCAATCCCTGAGATCACATTGAGGAGGGTAGATTTGCCACTGCCGGACTTCCCTGTGACCATGACATGCTCTCCTTGTGGAATTGTCAGGCTAACGGATTTGAGCGCATGCACTTCTCCGGCAGAACTTTGATAAATTTTATCAACTTGCTTCAACTCTATCATACAATTTGATTTTATACAAAGGAAAGAGATAATCCAGAAGAAGGGTTTGCAGATCTTGCGATTGGTTTTGCAAATCTTGCGGTTGAGGGGAAATACAAGGCTTGTCTTCTTTCCTGGACGCATACCACAACTTCTCCAGAAGCTTGCTGATGCGTCCTGTTATTCCTCAAAATACCGCAATACCCCCCAATCAAAGGGGGACCAGAAAGCTGTTCTGACACCAGCATGTTTGAGAGAGGAATTGGCCCAATCGTTACAGGTCCGGAATAAGTGATAGGAACCTTTGGCTTCAAAAAACAGATCTCTATCTGCAGTATATGTACAGCAATTGAGTGCTTGAAGTTTTCCTTGTTGGTCCTTGGCAAAGGAATTCTGGACGTATTGGACCAATTTTGCATAGGATTCAGTCGAAATCCGAACCGATCGGACAGATTCACTCAGCTTCAATCTGTAGGAGTAGGCGGTGACGTGCATCACACTTCTGCTGGGAAGGAGGGTAGAGTTGAGCGCAGTCGAAAGAGTCAGATCACTCCACTCAGGGGTGTTGATATAGAAGTCTCTATCCCCCCATCCGAAGGCCAAATATCCTTGAGGACGCAACGGAAGAGGATTATTTTCGAAAAAATCTAACCAGCTAAATTCAGGCGATTCTACAGGCAGACAGATGTCTAAATGGACTCCATTGGTAGCGATGAAAATTTCCACGCCATGTGGATCTGTTTTAAAGTCTTGATTTACAGGAATAAAAGCCAAAAGCACTGCAAACAGAACGTATAACAGGACAGCTCCTAAAAAGAAAATCACGAAACGAAAAAACCAATTGAATGGACGTTTAATATATGACCATTTGAAGCCTGATTTTTTATTTTGATGGATCATAAATAGATTTGCTTCGAAATCAATTCCTTTTGGTTGTTTCAACTCTCTGAAAGAGATATTACTGTCGCTTTTATTCCCCTGCTCCTTTATTGATTGCCCTTCCTGTCTGTAAATATCAAGGCATAATAAGTAAGGGGACACAATTATTTGTGAGGGATATAGTGGGCATAGGGGAAAAAAGGGAGAAATCTTACCAATCAAGCCATTATATCCTCTATTTCCCCTATACCCAAAATCAACCCTAATATTGTCCACCCACTTACTCCTATGAGACCTGTGAATTGTCTAATTTTGCAATTTCTGAATCTAATGAAAAATCTGGAGAAATTATCTCCAATAATGATAGTCAGAAAGATGCAAAAACAACATACTATGCTGAACCGGATTCTATTTAAGGTGTTGTTGGTGGCCAATCTGTTGGCTCCAGCAATGATGTATACCCAAAACCGTGGAGATACATTTGAATCCGATGCCTATGGAATTGGCAGTCCCCGGGAGACTGTGGCCCGACATCTTTATTACCTCAATGATGGCGCTGATCCAGTGAAATCTGCTCAGGCTTTGTTTGCAGGGCCTATCAACGAAGAGCATATCAGTCTGGCTGTCAAGCTCAAACAGATCTATGATGCCACCGGTACCTGGGTCAAGCCTGAATTGATTCCAGATGATCCTGACTATAGAGATTCTACCCTGGATGCCCATCGATACATCGTTTTGCCCAAGCGCTTTCCAGAATTATATGTTGAGCAGTACGTCGAAGATACAGATGACAGCACAACCGCTATCGTGTGGCGATATGCTCACAAGAGTGTGGCTGCAATTGACGACATTCATGCACAGACCATTCCGATTGGGTCTGATTTGCTGATGCGGCTTACGCCTGGGGTAGGGGCCCGAAAAGTTCTTGGGCTTCAGATTTGGCAATATGTCGGAATCCTCATCATTTTTTTGTTTTCATTTCTGGTGTATCATGTACTGGATCGGCTGTTCGGCTTCATGATCAGAAAGGTGATTCCACGCTTGTTTCCCAAATCATTTCTGAATAAAGACTTGATTCCCCCCGTAACGCATCCCCTGAGTTGGTTATTGGTCTTGCTGATGCTGCGGGAGTGGTTGATTCCTTCTCTATTGCTTCCGATTTCCCTGAGTGCCTGGGTGATGACGATATTGAAGGTCTTGCCATCCTTTTTTGGGGTATTGGTGTTCTACCGATTGGTCGATGTTTTGGCTGATTTATTTGGGAATTTGACCTCAAAAACTGACACCACGATGGATGATCAATTGGTTCCCCTGGTCAGTACAGGCATGAAACTATTGATCATTGCTTTTGGAATCATTTTTGTCCTACAAAATCTGGATGTCAATGTAACGGCCTTGCTGGCAGGTGTGTCGATTGGAGGACTTGCTATTGCGTTGGCAGCTCAGGATACAGTCAAAAACTTTATCGGTTCTTTGTCGATATTCATTGATCGTCCATTCACCGTCGGTGATTTCATAGATACGGGTTCGTTTAGTGGCGTGGTAACACAAGTTGGCGTCCGCTCCACAAGATTGCGTGCTTCCGACGGGGCGATGGTGTCTGTTCCGAACGGTCGTCTGATGGACATGACGATCACCAATCACGGGATACGGACCTACCGGCGATTTGCCACAACTCTTACTGTCAGTTATGATACGTCTCCAGCAGCGATGGAATCATTTGTGAATGGTGTCCGGGAGATCGCTGTTAAGCATCCACATAGTACTGATGAATCAGTTTTGGTTCAGTTTCACGAAATGGCAGACTCTTCTCTGAATATCTTTTTTGCAGTCATTTTCGACACAGTAGGATATGGAGACTGGTTGAAAGCCAGACAGGATGTTCTATTGGATATCATCAGGCTGTCTGAAGAATTGGGGGTAACTTTTGCGTTTCCTTCTACCTCTGTCTATGTTGAGAGTCTGCCGCCAACAGCAGAAGCCCCCCTCGATCCAGTAAATAAAATCACGAAATAATTCATATCAAATCACTCACTCACTATCAAACGAAACACCAATCGCTTAGAAGCGTGAAAGACGAAAGAGAAATGCGAGATTTGAAAGACTCCCCGACAGCCCAGCATATCATTACCAGTGATGGGTCGTCTACCTTGTTCTCTTCTGTTTTCAATCAACATTACCACTCTATTCACGGAGCTGTGCAGGAATCCATGCATGTGTTCATTCAGGCAGGTCTCAGAGAGTTACCGACGCAGTTGACCGACATTCGCATTTTTGAAATGGGGTTTGGAACGGGTTTGAATGCCTTATTGAGCTGTATGCACAAAGAATCCTTTTCGATTCAGTATACCAGCATAGAAGCCTATCCGATTTCGGAAGAGCAAGTGGCAAAATTGAATTATCCTTCGATTCTCTCCCAGCCAGACCTCCAACAACTGTTTCAGGACCTCCATGAGCTTCCCTGGGGCATCACCCGGAAGATACGGGAAGGGTTCAGCCTGTCGAAACATCACACCAAATTACAGGACTTTTCCCCAGATGAAGGATTTGATCTGATCTATTTTGATGCGTTTGGCCCCTCGGCCCAACCAGAATTGTGGACAGATGATGTGATGACACAGATGGCAGCCTTTCTGAAGACGGGAGGCATTTTTGTTACCTATTCCGCCAAAAGCAGTGTCCGTAAAGGCTTGATTCGCGCAGGGCTAGAAGTTGAAAAAATTCCCGGTCCTCCTGGAAAAAGAGAGATGCTTCGTGCAAAAAAAGAATAAACCGAATGAAAAAGCGGAGCTTGACTAGCGAGATGTTGATGGTTAAGCCAGAATAAGGAGGCATTTTTTTTATGTGAGATGAAGCAAAAGGTGTGAGGCTCCATTTACATAAATTGGTTCCCCATGCATCTAAGTAAGGGGACACATTTATACTTGGCAATCATCTTCCACCCTCTCGCTCTCCCGCCAACAGGAGACATCAGCCCACAAGCCTTCAATCGCAGAGGAGGGGGCTGGAGGAGGAGATCCTACAATTACTTACTCGATAGGACGATTTTCTGCTTGCTTCGCTGGGAACTGGAGCTCTCAGATGTTTCTCCTTTCCAAAAAAAAAAGAAAAAAAAATCTCCATCTGTTTACCTTTTCATTTCTGATTGGATAAAGGGCAAATATTATCTTTTAACCCTTTAACTAATTGTCATGAATTCTTTTCACAACAGCCTTCACGCTTTCTCTCTACAATCATTTTTTCTCAGCCTGTTGGTTTGTTGCTTCCTTTGCTCTGGGACCACACACGCACAAAATCACTTCATCAATCAGTATCAGCCCACCAATATAATCGGGGCACAAGGAGATAGCTACAATGTAGTCGCGACCTCTGATGGAGGCTTCGTTGCGCTCAATGATGTAGACATTGCTTCTGGAAATCCTGGCCTTCACCAACTATTGACCAAAATGGACGCCAACGGGACTGTTCTTTGGAGCAGGGACTTGGTCAATACAGTTCCTGAGACCAGCATTCAGGAGGATCATTATCAACATATCTGTTTGCTTGGAGAGGGAGACATTGCTGCTGTCGGATGGATTGAGACCCCTTCTTCTTCGGGAACCTATAACAACAAATCCATCATGGTATCCAGATTCGATGCGAATGGGCAAGCCAAATGGTCCAAAGCCTATGATTATGATTTTGTCTTTGCAGGTGGATTCTATATCTCTTCGACCTCTGATGGCTATTTGTTGGTGGGAGGCTCTGTTCATCAGGATACGTGTGCAAGTGCGTCCACTGATGATACTAATCTGGATGTATTTCTAAAACTGGATGGAAATGGGAATCTGATTTGGCAGAAAACAGAAACATCTTTTTGCTCCACGGATAGTGGCACTGGAGATCTGACTTTGGAAAGCAGTGCTGGGGAGTATATGTATATCAAATCTGTTGCTACTGATGGAAACAATCCTGGATTCTTGATTCTGTCTTCCTATTCGCCACAGGGAGGATTGAATTGGCAGAAACTCTATACAAATCATGAAGATTGGATAGAATGGTACGCACCAATCGGGATCAAGGAGACTGCCAATGGGGAGTTCATCCTGGCCGTGGCTTATGACAAATATCCAGCTTCGAATGTCGCCCTCTTGAGGTTCACGGCTTCTGGAAATATGGTATGGCAAAGAACCTTTGATATAGATGAGCCATTGGGATATAACAGTCCTTCAAGAATAGAGTTGGATGCCAATGATTTTGTTGTGATGGCAAATAGTGCAGGGAAGGTTTACAATTTCACCTCCTGGGGGACATTGTTGCAGGCACATGTATTTCCAAATCTTAGCTTGTCCAGCATCACCAAAGCCAGCAATGGGGATATGGTCTTCAGTGGCAAGCACAACGGAAATGAGGAAGTAGATGCGTTTTTTACCTTAATCAGAGGGAATTCTGTCGGCTATAATTCATGTGCATCCTCTTTGGAGTTGCCATCTGAAGAAGAGTTGGAATGGGAATTCTCGAATATCGAACGTGTCGCCAGTCTCACTGCCAATGTGATTGCTTTGAACATTTCTACGCCAGACTTTGATATCAATGGTGGCTGGCGATGCATCACGGCCCCAGCCCGAAAAGCGGCTTCAAGTATAAGTATTCAGGCCCCTAAACTCTATCCCAATCCAAGTCATGGCAAGAGTGTGTTGGAATTGGATGCCTTCACCCGCTCATCCAAAATGGTCCGTGTCTTCACGATTCAGGGACAATTGATCTCTCAACAAGAAATGCCCTCCAGCCAGCATAGCCTCGATCTACAAGTTGGAAGTCCTGGTCTCTATCTCATTCAGATAGAGCTGGCAGGAGAGACATTTCAGAAAAAATGGATGGTGAAATAGTCCACGGTC
>JBCCGK010000135.1:0-27204 GCA_039029315.1 Bacteroidota bacterium
CGATTGGCGGTTTTTACGCAACTTTTTGCCGCCAAAAAGTTGCAAAGAAATCTAAAAACAAAGGAAAATAAAAAGTGTACAGTTGTGAATAAATTTTCAATGAGAATTAATCAACATCACCTAAAAACAGCGAAGTTCATTAATTCGAAAAGACGGTTTCCAGAGCATATGGGAGGATTTTTCTCCTATAAAAAATGGACAAAGTCAAACTAAGAGGGCCTTTTTCATTTTCAGCCAACTTTTAACACAAGATTCCCTTCACATGAAATCTTTTTTATCTTTTTTTTCCTTTTTGTTAGGAAGCACTTTCCTATTTTCCCAGGCACTCGATTTTATCAAAGTAGGAGAAGCTTCGAATGGATTCTCAAGCCTCAATCCCTATATGCATACCTTGTCCGCCTCTCCCGATATAGGCAACCAGGGAGGAGCCATAGCCTTTATTTATCGTCAGAATATCGCGAATTGCGGAGGAAGTGGCAATGCTAGTGGTTGGTATCGCTATTCCATCTCCAATGATGGTGGGACAAGTTGGAATGTAGGGGCTGGGATCAACAATTCGGCGACTCCTCCTGTAGCAGGCTGCTATGGTCTGGGGGTCCTCAATCCGATCTATTCTCAAATTTCCAGATATCCAAACATTGCCTTGGCAAGCCCTGAACAAGCTTCTGATAGTGCCATGAGATTGGTCTATTGTGGGCCGGTTCTCTCGCCTTCCGGAGGTGGTTGGGACGGGGCAGTCTACGGCATGGCTGATATGGTTTCGACGACCCCACAGGTTAGCCAGGAGATTTATCCATTCAGTGGGGGCGGCAATCAGTATTTCTCCTTTTCTTTGGTCGAAAGGGTTCCTGGAGAATTTTGGACAGCCGCCTTTTCTGTGGATGGCTCGGATATTGGGGGAAATGTTCATCTCAATCGCGGCATCTATAATTCTACCACCAATCAAATCAACTGGAGTGTTGCCACTACGCTCACTCCCATCTATTCCCAGGCAATTTCCTCAGCTCCTCAAAGAATTCCTGGCCTAAAAATCGCTTTCAGTCCTGATGGCATGACAGGGTATGTGGGTATGTTGGCGGATCTGGCAGGGAAACAGGATTCAGTCTTCTCCCCCTGTCTGGCAAAAACCACAGATGGTGGCCTGAACTGGGGTCCCCTGCTTGAAATAGATTTGAGAATGTTCCATTCTGTAGGACTATTGGATAGTTTGGCAGGACCACTACAGTCAACTGGAGACGGAAATATGGTTCCTGCTGGTGGAAAAGTCCCTACAGCCTGGTCTTCTTTTGATCTCAGTGTCGATCAATATGGACATCCACACTTATTTTGTCTCATTGGCAATGCCAGTATTCACACTGGAAATGGAACCTATTCAGATCCACAATATACCTTCTATCCAGTATTGCCGATGTTTGGATATGATCTGACCATTGACACCTTTGGAGACTGGAATCTTCTTCAAGTCGAGAGGCAATTGACCTCCTCTGGAGAATTTGGTCTTCCGGGAGGAAATTCCTCAGAATTGGTGAACATTCCTGCATTTCTCCGGCTTAGCCGATCCAAAGAAGGCAATCTACTCTTTTACAGTTGGAATGATACGGATACCACAGGCGGAAGCAATAACGGAAATAATCAGCCCAATCTATTTGGAAAAGGCCTTGATATTGACAAGTGGACAATGACCCCTACACAGAGCTGGACCCAAGGGGATCCGATCTGGGATGATCTGGCAATTATGCCGCAGGTTTCTCCCCTTGCAGTACAGCTGGACTCCTGTACTTATGGTGTCCCAACAGTTCTCGCAGACCTTGGCCCTCCGGGCACCTCATTTCTCACGATGACTTCCTATTTTTACCTCCCAGCTATTACCTATGATACCTGTAGTCAATTCACTGAAGAACCTATTTTCTTCCAAAATTGTGCTGAGAATCCATTTACAAATTCTCTGTTTCAACTAGAACCAACTTGCGGAAGCAGCGATGGCAAACTGTGGGTGGTGCCTGCTGGCGGGATTCCTCCATATACCTATCAATGGAGTACTGGCTCGGCTACAGATACGATTTCAAACCTTTCAGCCGGCAAATATTCCCTGATTCTCACAGATTCGGTCAACTGTACGGACACGATCTCAACTACCCTCAGCAATCTAAATGCACCTTCTGTGAGTATTTCGTCCATTTCAGATGTAAGTTGCTCCGGTGCAGCAGATGGCAGCATTTCGCTATCCGTTTCTGGTGGTACGCTCCCCTATTCATTCACCTGGTCCAGTGGAGAAATTAGCCAGGATGTGTCTGGAATTGGCGGTGGCCTATATGAAGTAGTCATTACGGATGCCTCGGGCTGTCAAAATTTTGCTTCCGCAAGCGTTCATGAGCCCTTTCCCCTGACACTGACGGGAAACATTATGGATGCTCTCTGTGCAGGAGAAAGTACGGGTTCGATTGACATTCAGGTCTCTGGAGGTACACCTACCTATTCCTTTCTTTGGTCTTCAGGCCAAACCACAGAAGACATCTCTAATTTGGCCCCTAACACGACCTATACTGTCAATATCACTGATTTGAACAACTGTTCTGTTAGTAACTCATTTACCCCATCAGCACCCGATCCTATTCACTCCAATGTCCTGGCCTTTTTTAATAGCCAGTGCGCTCCCAACGAAACCGGATCAGCGATCACCACTACTTCAGGCGGAACAGCTCCATATCAATACAACTGGTCCGGTCCAGGAGGATATTCTTCAATGGGTAATTTCATCTTTGGTCTGCCAGCTGGTCTATACTCAGTAGAGGTCACAGATGCCAATGGCTGCATGGTCGACACTTTTGCTCTGATTACTTCCTTGAATGTGATCAATGTAACAAGCAGCGTTACTGATGCCTTTTGTAACAACTCTATGGATGGCTCTATTTCAATAACCCCAACAAATGGAACCCCTCCCTATACCTATTTGTGGTCGGATGGAAGTACACAAGCCAGCCTGACAGGTGCGAATCCTGGTGTTTACCATTGCCAAATTTTGGATGCTGCAGGATGTAGTCAGGCGATCATAGATACCATTGAATCACTCACCAGCTTTGGGGTGAGTGCCCTTATCAGCCCGCCAAGTTGTCAGGGGGCAGAAGACGGATCGATTTTCTTACAAGGACTCGCCAGCAACTATACTATTCAATGGTCCAATCTCACCGGAGATTCCTTGCTTGCTGGCATAGGTGCAGGAAGTTATTCAGTTGTGATTTCTGATACCAATGGATGTAGCGAAATGTTCACCTATCAGCTTTCTGAGCCCGATGCCCTGGATATCGATTTCGTACAAGGAGCACCAATTTCCTGCTTTGGAGATTCGACTGGCGTCCTGGCAAGCCAAATCAGTGGTGGGACTTTTCCTTACAGCTATTCCTGGTCTACGGGTGATACAAGCAGCGTGATTGCTGGACTAGCAGCAGGCATCTATGGGTTGATGATCACTGATATGAACGGGTGCACGCTGATTGATTCTAGTCAGATTCAGGAACCTGATTCATTGGAAATTGAAGCCGTCACCACAGATCCGATTTGTCTTGGCGACAGCAATGGAACAACAGCTATACTTGTCCGTGGTGGGACCAATCCCTATAGGATATTCAGATCTATCAGTTCGGGAAGTCAGCTGTTTGCTTCCTCTGTCTGGTTCTCTACCAGTTTGGCACAAGGGTCTTATAGTGCCTTGATTCAGGACGCAAACGGGTGTGAAGATTCGATCTATTTTGGACTCACTGATCCGCCCTTGCTGAGTATGCAAGTCTCCTCCAGTCCAGACAATGGCAGCACGAATGGACGTGCAAGCGTAACCCCTGATGGTGGTCGTCCTCCTTATTCGTATCAGTGGTCAACTGGTGCCCAGGATTCGGCAATCACAGGGCTGGCGATGGGGGGATATCTGGTTCAGATTACAGATTCTTCAGGATGTGTCCTGGCAGATTCTATATTTGTTGATTCCAATGTTGGCATTGACCAAGGCTTGTACAGTGGTATTCAACACATGAAGCTGTATCCCAACCCAACAAACCAACAGTTTTTTGTTGAGGTTGACTTGCATCAGCCTGGACAGCTTGAGGTGAACTTATACGACATGACCGGCAGACTTGTGCACCAGCGCACATCTCTCCAGGCCTTACAATTCCATCTCATTCCGGTGAATCGTCTCCATCTCAGCAATGGGACCTATCTAGTAGAAATCAAGACAGATATAGGCAGCGTTTATGAGAAGCTTGTTTTTCTGGATTAGGGAAAAATGAGGCTTGGCAGGAGTAACTTTTTGAGGCAGGATTCGTTCAATCAACCCTAGGTTTTCTATCCCCTCAAACTGTTTTTTGGTTGACTGACTGGAACCATCGTTCAATCATGGCAAATGTATTGGCGAATTTTTTGTTGGACTTGTTCGAAACAGGCGCTGTCAGCGTAGCTGGGGAATTGCATGCTTTTCAAGCGGAAGATGTGTATCAAGCCGCAATGATACTTGATAGACAGTATGAACGCGATCTCCTGCGCATGCCGTATCAAGCACCTGAATTTTCAGAAGATGCAGCACTGTGGGCGGCAAAATATCTCTATATCGCTGCTCAGCTGATGATGCTAAGAGAATTGGACGCAGAGTCTGTCATCCGAGAACTGCCTGGATTCCCAGAACATATGTCTCCAAGAGCCATCTATTCCGTCGACTTGACGTTCAGGTATTTGCCAGATTTGTTTGCCTTGGCAAGAGGTCTTGCTCCCGATGACATTCTGGTCCTGACACTGGAAAAAACAGCCATTCAATGGCCTTTTTCCTCTGTAGGAATGCGCCTGCCAAAAGAAGTAGATCCTGGCATTGTCCTTGACCATCCATCTTTGCGGTATGCATACATTGATCGGATTATTGCCAGCAAAGACAGAAGCAGACTCACCCCTCCCCCGATTCGCGAATTGATTCGAGAAGTGCTCGGGGGACATCTAGCCAGCTTATGGCCCAGTTTGCAAGAGATCTAAGCATATCCTTATTACGATCCTATCTATCTTTCTGATTCTCCATATGTTACACATCGATAAACTCAATCAGGTACTCAGATATATCAAACAGACCTTCGTCGGAAAAGACGAAATCATCGATCTGATGGGCATTTGTCTGGTTGGCCGAGAGAATTTGTTTCTTCTTGGCCCTCCCGGAACAGCGAAAAGTGCCATGGTTCGCCAACTTGCCTCCCTTCTTCAGGGAAAAACGTTTGAATATTTGTTGACCAGGTTTACAGAACCCAATGAATTGTTTGGTCCCTTTGATATTCGGAAGCTTCGAGAAGGCGAACTCATCACCAATACAGAGGGAATGTTGCCAGAAGCAACCCTGATTTTTTTGGACGAACTCCTGAACGCCAACAGTGCCATACTGAACAGTTTGCTGATGGTGCTGAATGAAAAAATCTTTCGAAGAGGCAAAGAAACCAGAGAGTTGCCAGCCTTGATGATCGTTGGAGCCAGCAATCATCTGCCCGAAGATGAAGCCTTACAAGCCCTGTTTGATCGATTTCTCATGCGGGTGCAGTGTGACAATGTCGACCCTGCACTCATGTCTGAAGTACTTCTGGCTGGCTGGAAACTGGAACAGCAAAATGGTCAAAGCCCTCCAAGCATCACCGCAGAAGAGGTTCTCGACCTCCAGCGCATGATCCCTACAGTAGAATTGACAAATATTAGGGAGGCTTATATTCAGATGATTCAGAAGCTGAGAAATGCCGGAATCAAGGTCTCTGACCGCCGTGCGATCAAACTTCAGCGATTAATTGCTGCCAGTGCCTTATTGTGCAAGAGAACTGAAGCGATTCCATCAGATATGTGGGTCTTGCGGTATATCTGGGATGCAGAAGATCAACGAGAAGTGATCGCCAGCATCGTCAATGCCGTAGTAGAAGCTGATGAAGATTCAGCAGACCAACATCCACGCGCTTCTGAACGAAATTTACCCGATCCTGACAAGATCTTTCATGAGGTCAAAACCCTGACAGAACAATGGGATCATACTGAGGTCTCTCTGGCCGAAAAAAGTGTCATCAAAGACCGCCTTCGCTATCTGAGCAGCAGATGTGAATGGATCACCAATGATACCCAACGAAGCTATGTCCAACAACCAATTGATGATTTGTGGCAAAAAATTCTCCATACCGAATAACTGAATGGGTCCTTTGCTTGTTGGCTTCTGATGAAGATCATCTGGGGAGAACAAGATGTCTTCCCGGCCTGAAGGCTGCTCGGGATAAGGGAATGATCTGGCTGAGAGGGATTTCTCCTGAGAAGGCGCAGCAAGCAGAAATCCGACTCCTTCCCTCTGTTCAGACCTATCATATGGATGAGAAAGGACACCTCTTCCCCCTGGGAAGTCTGACACCAAGCAGAAAACTGCCTCCCTTATTGTGGGAGCCAATTCAATCCTTTGTGCCCCTGGACATTCCAGATTCAGCCATTCCAGGCAAAATCGAGGAGGCATTTGTCCCGGAAATCGTTCCTTCAGAAAGCGAAAAAGAAGCCTCAGCCCTGCTTACCTCCATGAAGGACTGGCTACATTTTGCAGAAAGAACCTCAGCCATTCGGTTGGAAAAACTCTTATTCGCTGTATCGGCGGACCAACAAGTATTCATCATTGGGAATCCCCTCCCGCCAATTCCGGGAAAGGCCTACTGGCGAGATCTTGATTTGTTGTTGCCTTGCGGGTACAATTGGGCCTATCCGATCCTGACATATTCTATTCAGCAACACCTGAATCCAGAACAACAACGAATCCTTGTGTTTGATCATCAGGCTGAGTGGATAGGCATTGACAAGCAATCATTCAAACAAGCATCCAGAAGTGCAGTGAGACTCTCGGCTGCTCCACAGAATCCATCATGACAGATTCTACACCACATTCAGGACTTAGTGTTCAATATTTTTGCCCTCCAGACCTCAGTTTTTGGAAATGGGCAGAAGGAGGAACCGTTATAGAATGGAAGGATGGAAAAACCCTCTGCTATCGAGAGGATTTGACCAATCTCCTGAATGGGTTAAGAACAACTGGATACCTGCCATTGGGAACCATTCTTCTCCTGATAGAGGCCTGCAAAGGAAGTAGAACAACGCTTGGCCATCGCCTAAAACATCTCTATCAGATACTTGAAGTTCTGCAAGAAGAAGATCCCGCTCCAGTCAGTCCAGAGACGCTCCAACATCATATGGATCAGGCGATTCAATTTCTAGGACAAGTCTCTGACCTTCCTTCTATTCACAAACGAGGGAGAAGCAGAATTCAGTTGTTGGCTGCTTTGGGAGAGTTATGTAAGCAGACGCTTGCCCCCACTGTCGCTACCTACCTCTATGATGAATTCGAACAAGGGGCCTATGATGAACAAATTTTTGATCATTTTCAGGAGACAGACAGCAGGGGAATTCATCATTTTCTTGCCCCTCTGCACACGCTACAAAACATCTTTGTTCAGCCTAATAGTTTGGCCAGCTTCCTTCAGACTGGCGTGATAGATGTTCCCGAACCAAAGGAAATTCCGCTCATTGAGGAGGAAAAGGCAGATCTTCTGGCAGACCTGCTGGATGATCCAAAAACCTATGGGATGGCAAAACTCGCTCAAAGATTACTTGCCTCTCTTCATCTTCCAAGACCATTACAAAGTAGCAATCAGCAATCCTTTGGTGGGGTTTCAGATCTTAGCAATCGTGGGGAATTGGACCATCTGATATTGAGTGAACTCGCAAATGATGAGGATATTCTGATGGCGAGACTGGTGAACAATGAAGTATTGTATTACCACCATGAGGAACCTCCAGCCTCCATGATTCAACATCGGGTCATCCTGATAGACACTACCATCAAGATGTGGGGCATTCCACGATTGTATGCAATTTCGGCAGCTCTCTCTCTGGTGATGTTTAATAAGAAGGATTTCCCAACTGATGTACTGGGCGTTGGAGGAAATGAATTCTTTCAACTTGATCTGCAAAGCAAAGAGGGAGTCCTTTCGGCTCTTACGCTGCTTGATCCTGCCTTGCATTGCAGAAAAAGCTTATTGAACATGCTTTCTCCTCTTACTCTTCCCTTCGAGCTCCATCCTGACAAAACAGAATTTGTCCTCATCAGTGGCGAGCAAATGGAGGCTGGCATTCAGCATTCTGCTGAAGCTGCGGAACTCAAGCGATTATTGGATTTTCAGATGGTCGTAGATCGGGAAGGACAGGTGGATGTCTATCGATTTGCTCATGGACACTACAAACAAATCAGTCAAGCAAAAATCAACTTATCGGAGACCTTATTTGCGCATCCACGAGTTAGCCGCAGCTCCACCAGGAAGAAAACCTCCTCCAAGCAGAAACCGATTTTCTATTCCCAGCATCCTCACCCCTTATTTTTGCCAACAGTCAGTATTCGTCTAAAAGGTAATCGAGTGGTCGAAGTGGATACACCTGGACAAACAAGGGGATATGTAGGCATCACGACTACCCATCGGTTGCTCTACTGGCCATCTTCTGACACCGGTGCGATTGAAATTGCTGATGACATTCCTGAGGGGTATTTATTTTGGGGCTTTTATGAAAAGGAAACGCTGGATTCCAGGAGCAGTCACCCACACATAGGTTTGCTTGTCTATGAACACTCCTCAGGTAAATTCCATGGATATGATTTTCATATTACCGCACAAACAACGACCTCTGTTGCATTGGATCTGCAACTAGAACCACAGCAGATCAATGGTCTCACATTCCTACAGGATTTTGGTTGCTTCAATATTCATCTGATGAATGGAGAAATCAGGGAGATTTTCTCGGGGGATTCAGCTGTTCATTCTCTAGCTCCAGCCAAGGAGCATAATCAGCAGGTAGTAGAAGCGAACTTATTCCCTCTGGCGAATTCCAGAAATCGATACAGACCCAAGGTCTCCACAATCAAAGCATTCATCAATAATGGATATAGTGCCTTGTTACAGGCAAAACGGGTAGAGATTCGGCAAGATGGGAGATTGTTTATTCGGGAGTTTGAGTTGAGGTATCAAAGTGTTGATCGAGGGATTTGGCTATCAAATCCTGGAGGAGATGCTGCATCGACCAATCTCGTTCCTTGTTCACGGCCCAATATGTGGTCAGATGGAAGCACGGCCATCCTAGACAAACGGGGCTTGTTGCATCTGCGCAGCTCTGATCCGTCCCTTCCTGAGATGACAATCATTCTCGTCATTGGTGTGCCAACGGCTTGCTGGGCTGCAAGTGGAATTGTTTGTGGAAATCCATATTTCACAGGTCTATCTCCAAAAAAACGAATAGACAATCACTCTTTTTTTGACCAGTACCTACAGAGATTCATTCAGGTCATTCTTACACATGAAAATCCATCTAACTTATAACGAGCATATTCAGCGAACTCCCCATGCTGCTTTTCTCAGAGGCTCTTCCATGTCTCTTTGGATCCGTACGTTGGACAGTTGGGGAATTCCACTGGATCGGCTTGCATGTTATATCATCCCGAAATCCATTGAATCTATCCAGCCAGCAGGTTTATTTATTCGCTTTCGTCATCTTCAGGATGCCGCCCCCCTCTCCTTGACTTTGCCATATGGCATGATCGGGAACAAATTGTTTGTCCCAATCCATGCCGAAATACAGCCTGCATGTACCCTTCAGGAACTGGATAAACAACTTGCCTGGGAAATTCAGGTTTTTCATCCGCAAATTGGACTCATTGGCTTCTCTCATAAGGATGAGGTCTTCTTTCATGAGTTACTCTCTCTCCCGGATGAATCCCAACAGGATTGGACATATGCAAAACCAGGCCTGGAAGAAGATCCCCCTTTGAATCATGTCCGCATCCCTCCCCCCAATATGGACCTGATCCAGACTTTGCGTTCGGGTATGGACACCAAACCTCTCGATCAGATTCCCAAAGGTGAGGGAGAAGATGATTCCGAACCTGGGATATTGAATGCCTTGGGACAGGCTGGATTGTTTGGATTAAGTGCTGCTTCCTCTATCCTTGGCAGCTTGTTTCCCACCTCCGAGGACAAAGAAGAAGATGGCATCCTGGACAAGCTTCAGCAATGGACCCAGCGCCAAATGGAAGCCTTGCAAGACAGACGAAATCAAGAATTGAGTCGGTTGCTGAAGCTCTTTGAAAGCAATCCTGACGAGGCCTTGAAATATGCACTCCCTGTTGATATGCCCTACGAGAGGCGAGGCGCTACCCCTCCAGCTAATCGACTGGGAAAGAGGGACGTACGATTTGATTTAGGAAAACTTGGCGGAGGTCAAGGAACAGATTATTGGGAGGTGGACCAGTTTTACCATTCCTTAAGACAAAAATACCAGGAAGCGGCCAGGAAGGCTATTCAGGAGGGTGATTATCAGAAGGCAGCCTATATCTATGCACACTTGCTGGGCAACTATCGAGCTGCTGCAAATGCGCTCAAACAAGGAAAAAGGTACCGCGAAGCTGCCATTTTGTACAAAGAGCACCTCAAGGACCTCAGTTCCGCAGCCAGCTGCTTTGAACAAGGTGGATTGCTGCTGGAGGCAATAGAGATTTATAAGGAACTGAATCAATATGAGAAGGTTGGCAATCTCTACCAAAAACTGGGACAGAGAGCCGCTGCGAATGAATACTTTGAGATCTGTGTAGAGAAGGAATTGGCCAGAAATAATGCCCTGGAAGCGGCCAGGTTGCTGCTTGACAAACTGGACGATCAGGCAAGGGCAAAATCTGTCTTGCTTGAAGGTTGGCAAGGGATCAAGCAGTATGACCTATGTCTGAAGCGATACGCACACTTGATTGCTCAAGATCCGGAAGAAGATCTTGCCCAGCATTTGTTGACTATCTATCAAGAAAAAACAGCACCTTCTCGAAAAACTACTTTTCTGAAAGTCCTGGTATCACTCACCCATCGCTATCAGGAGTCAGAACTCATGAGACAATCTCGTGAGATCTGCTACGAGATTGTCAGTGAACAAGCCATCAATGGAGACGTCGATCATCTGCATTTGTTAAAAAATTTCCTACCAAATGATCGACTGATCCGATCAGATATTGGCCGATACAAACATCTTCCAACCCATTCTCCTCTTCCCCAGACTCCTACCCCTCTACCGGAGAACTTTGATCCGCAGTTCTTTCACAAACTTGGACATGGATTTGATTGGAAAGGACTTGTGAGCTGCGGGAAGCAATTGTTGGTATTTGGGACGAATAATCAGATGACCATATTGGTGAGAATCAATCCTGAAGGAAAATTTGAAAACTATCAGTGGGACAATGCCTGGCCTATCAAATACCTGTTTCCGATATCCGAATATCCCAGCACCTCTTCTATCTTTTTGATTACAGATATGGGACTCAATCTGAGCCAGCAGAGCCTGACTCGAAATGCACATTTTCACCATACGTTCACCCTTGATACAGCGCCCTGGTTACCCAAAGAATTGTTGGGATTTTCCATTGATCATGCGTCCCAGGTTTCTGCTCTCACACAACCTGGAAATGCCTTAAGCATTTCCCAATACAGCATGGAAGGAGAATTGAAAAGATCCTTTGATTGCCGATTGGAAGATTTAGGGGTAGGGTTTAGCCTCTCCTCTACCCCATTGTCTACCAATATGCTTCATCGGAAGAAACAGTATTATTTCACCAATAACCAATACCTGATTCGAAGCGATGTACATGGGCGAATGGAAAAAATTGATCTTCACGATCCCGTTCGCAACATCTGCGTGACACCGATTCATTCCAGCCTGCAAATTGCTGTGCATACCACGGAAGCATGTTTCTGGCTACAACCTGATCTTCAGGGATTCCATCCTATCGACGCAAATGGCCTGAAAACAGGTCTGGAGGTTCAGGATATGTGCTTCCTTCCCGCTAACAGATTAGCTGTTGCAGGTCAATACCAGATCAAGGTATATCATTCTGACAAGCGAAATATCTACGGAATTGGCAGTTGCAGGTTCAACGACCTCATCCATTCGATTTTCCCAACGGACCATCGAGACACCCTGGGTGTAATGACCGTGGATGGTAGCATCTACAAAGTCAGAGTAGCCCTTTGACCAGTTGTTCTATACAATCTCTAGAGAATCTATATCAAATACCCATAACAGTGTTATAATTTTTACCAATCAACAACAGATCCATCTGAATTCAAATAGGTTTCAGGGTTTCGCCAGTCATGTCCCATCTTATCAGCCAATGCTTCCTCATCCAATTCTATGCCCAAACCAGGTGCAGTAGGCAGGGGAATGTGCCCATCTGAAACTTTGAAGGGTGTTTTCAGGTATCCTTCTCCCAGGGTCACTTGTTCCTGGCACAGGAAGTTGGGAATACTGGCTGCCAATTGCAGGCCAGCAGCCAAAGAAATCGGTCCTAGTGGATTGTGAGGTGCAATCGAAGCATAATAGGCTTCGGCCATGCCTGCGATCAGTCGCCCTTCAAAAATACCACCTGCATGACACAAATCAGGCT
Source organism: Bacteroidota bacterium (assembly GCA_039029315.1). Taxonomy (GTDB): domain Bacteria; phylum Bacteroidota; class Bacteroidia; order J057; family J057; genus JBCCCJ01. The sequence continues at coordinate 12,494 of JBCCGK010000135.1, forward strand.
GTAAAATGCTGGCAGCTCCTTTTTCCAGAATTTCACGAAATCCCCATTTGGTAAAAATCCGCTCACCGGTTGCAATTGGGATATGTGTCTGTTGAGCCAATTCGACCATGATATCCACATTTTGGCAGTTGACAGGTTCCTCGATGAAATAGGGCTGATAAGGCTCCAGCGCATGAATGAGCAGTGCTGCATTTTGAGGGCTGATGGCCCCATGAAAGTCAATCCCGATATCTGCATCTTTGCCGACAGCCTCCCGCAAGCCTGCAAAGGCCTCTGTTGCCTCTTCAATAAACTGTTGGTTGGCGACTATGCCGGATTGGCGGGAATTCTTCACCCCTGTCTTGAACGCAGTGAATCCTTCTGCTTTGGCTTTTCTGATGGCTTCAGGTGTACGTGCATGGGCATATACACGGATGCGTTGGCGAGTAGGGCCACCAAGCATTTCATAGATGGGGATACCAAGTGCTTTTCCTTTGATGTCCCACAATGCTTGTTCCACCCCGCTCAATGCACTGGTCAAAATCGGGCCACCTCGATAAAAGGCATGTCGATAAATCGCCTGCCAATGATGAATGATGTGGCGCGGATCTTTCCCGATCAGATAAGGTGCGATTTCCTGAATGGCAGCCGCACAGGTATCGGCACGTCCTTCTGTAATGGGTTCTCCCAAGCCGATAATCCCTTCGTCTGTATGGATTTTCAGAAACAAAAATCTGGGTTTGACTTTAAAGGTCTCCAGCTTGGTGATGCGAATTTCATTCTTCTTTTTGATTGTAATTGGATCAGATCTGTCAGCGTGAAGCGAATAGGTACTGACAGCTCCAACAGCCATTCCGGCAAATGCTTTTTTGAAAAATGAGCGGCGAGAGCGGGAAGATTGTTCATGTACAGTCATGATGCGAGAGGGGTTAGTGGTCAATATTCTCAGGATACCTTGTTTTTCATGGGAGTTGTGTTGAAGATAGTAAGATATCATTCTTCCTTTCCTCGACCTACCCCATCCAGGTCAAAACCTTTGCCCGGAAGAACCATCAGGTAATTTTCTTCAAAAGATCTCAATTCTTCCACAATACCAACTGGCCACCCAGGGGGATAAGGAGGAGAGTGATTCCCTGTTAGGCGATCAATGGTCAATTCGTCAAATGTCTGATCCCCCTGTCGGATGAGGTATACCTTTCCTGCTACCGGGATTCCTTCTGAGGAAAAGCCTGCACATACCCCTCTCAATACTTCGGCCTCTTGACGAATTCCTACCTTGAGAACCAAGTGAAGCATTTTCTCCTGTCTCTCGTCTTCCAGTTGGCAAAAAATCCCTCCATGTCTTTCTTGTAACACCCCTTCAAACCAGCGATGCTTGCCGACCAATTCCATCTTGACTTCCATAGATCCTTCAGAAATCCTGACAGGAGAGCGTAACATGACATCTCTTCCGGTCGATTCTCGGACATAATAATACCAATTGCCAATACAACTTTGTAAGGCTCTGGATATCTGTTGCCCAGATACAATCTTGAATTCCTGAAATGTGCGATATCCGACGTACTGTGCCAATTTGTCGATAATCTCGACCTTTCTTATGGGCATATACGTGTCTCCATCCTCTATTGCCTTATTGATTCTCAGAAATAGACTCCGATAGAGATAATCCCTGCCAATCAATGGAGGACCAGGTTGGGCATACATGATTTTTTCGCACAGGAATTCAAAATTCTGATAATTGACTTGAAGGTTAGCCCTGCCAAATGCTTTCGACAGCAAAAGCAATAGCAGATCAGGGGAATAGTTGACAGTACCCATATGGATGTGAAATGTTTGTGTTGTGAGAAAACAAGATACACAAGCTTTCGGATTCATCCAGCGGAATTTTCCCAAAGGCATTTCTTCTCCCAATTCACATCTGCTGCAAGTCTAATGCAAAACATTCCCTTCCTGCTGTAGCTATTTGCAGTAGCCTCCCACCGACCTTTGCTCCTGACCCTTAAGTCAACGGTACGGCGTCCGGACAACGTACTCCTTCATTCATTTTAACCATAACAACAATGACCATTCAATGTCACAATTGGACGGGAAGGAGCGGCATGTCTCTTCACCTGTCAGCAAACACTTATGTTTTCTCTCTTCTTATGAGTCTTGTCTTTGGGCAGGCATTCGCTCAGCCGCCGACAAGTTTCACCCTTGATCCCGGAACTTTTTCAGATGGAGATACCATCGCCCTATTGGTCGATCATGGCACTGTCTCCACTCCTGCCAGGAATATACTTTCCCTCAGTATCACATACGAAACGGATGGCTTTACCATAGACAATGCCAGCCCTCTGAGTTATGACCTGAGTCAATCATGGCTGTGTGATGACGGTCATTGCAGCCTAACGAGTACTCTCAGCGAAGATGGAGGGCAGCTCACCATTGATATCCAACGGACCAATGGGCAGTCAAAAAGTGGCCATGGAGAAGTATTGATCTGTACAGGGATCATCGTTCAGGTTGAAGATCTGGCGAGAGTTGGACAAGCGGCTGCAGCCTTGCCAACACAGCCAATTCAGATATCTGTCTATCCTAATCCAGCTCAGGAAGGGGTAACACTCTCTGGCCTGGATGAGGAACAAAGGTATCAGGTTCATGTCCTGACCTTTAAGGGACAGCTTCTTCACACCCTTAGCCTTGAGCAACAAACGTCTGCCAAGCTCCCACTAGCAGGTCTGGCAAAGGGGAGGTATTTTCTCCGGATTGAATCAGAAAAAGAGGTACAGCTTACTTCGCTTCTCATTCAATAGACTGCTCCAGGTTCAAGAAGCGGAAGGCAGGGCACGCAATTTTTCTTCGACTTTCAGAATCAGCCATTCTGAATGTGTCAGGCCATTGACTTCAAGCACTTCCCGGTGAAGTGCTTGAAGGCCCTGACTGGAATGGGCCTTAAGTAGTTTTTGGAACAGGCGGACAAAATTCATATAGGGCTGTTGCAAAGACCGAGACAGCTGATCCGTTTGTCTTCGTAAGGCTTCATAGGTAGAAGAAGCTTCCCGTTCCAGCTGAGGAGAAGGATCAAAGAGATTGTCTTCCCGTTCATAGGCAATTTGCAGGTGCATAAACCTGATCTTGAATTGCAGGAGTTTTTGTTCAGGAAGATGCGTGGGAAGCTGCTGTTGTGCGCGCTCATAGTCTTGTTGGAGAAAATAATATTGGGCAGTATAGAACGCAAAATGAGCTTTCCGTGATTTCTTCGGCAAATATTTCTTGAGCTGTTTGAGGATTTCATATCCATGTTCCAGCTGATCTGTCTGAAAAAAAGCTGTGGCAATGTTGTTGTAGTGGGATGGATGAATGGATTGGTAGTAGATGAGGAGTCGGTGCCGAAATGCCCAATCGTATAATTCGCAGACTTGCAGATAGTAGGCCTTTCGAGGAGTTGTGTCCTGAACGGCACTGCGATTGGCCATGACTGCCAGATAACTGTAAATGAAATTGAACATATTGATCAAGTCTTCCTTCTCAAATAGAGACACAGAGGCAGAAGCGCCTTCCAACATCTCAACAAAAGCGGGAATATCCAATTGTTTGCTTTCTACCTCCTCAATCAAGCGAAACAAGATTTTTGCAGCTTTTGGGCCTTTGGATTGGGCATATTTGCGCAAATTCTTTTCCAGTGTCTTCATGTCTCCCGATTCTATTCTGCGGGGGAGCCGTTTGTTTCCAGCCAACCTTTTGCTCAAATCAAAGCGGTGGAAGGTCAATCTCGCCATGATCATTATGGCTTGCTCATACATCCACCAGGTATTCAGAGACCTGAACATATACTTGAGTGCACTTTCTTTTTTTTCGCCCAGAACATGATTTCCTGTTTCGTGTGCCAGGGTGTACAATTGATAGCTAAGAAATTGATGTTTGGCTGTTTTGGGGCCATCTGTTGGCAAAATTCCTTTTTTGATATGTTCCCAGAAAAAAAGGAAAGTGGATGGATTGGCCAGTCGTCGAAGTTTTTTCAGGAAAAACACCGCTCGATTGGCCTTGTCTTCTTTCAGTTCCAAATAGGCCAGAAACAGTTTTAGATGATCCAGCAGTTTGTTGCGAAGCAGGGTTAGTGCTCGATCATCGTCTATCTGTAGAGATTGTTGGATATGTTCTTTGGAATCCTTCTGAAACAGCGCCTCCGACAGAATCAACAAGGATTCGGGAGAAGGTTCCTGAAACTGAATCCAGGCCTGAAATTGTTCATGAAGCTTCTTGTCCAGATTGACATACAGCTTGCCTACAATGGTCTTTTGCATGTGCTCTACATATGAGATGGGGAGATGATGTGTGACAATTTTTCCAAAAAATTCCTCAAACATAAGTCTTAATCAACTGATTTTCAACACACAGGAATATGTTTCTTTTTATTTTCCTCTCCTACTTTCTGTGACAATTCGATTATTCTATGGACAGCTGGCTTTCTCTTATCCCATTCGACAAATTGTGAATTAAATCAGAGTAGCTCTATGGATTCTTCTACAATCGATAAATTTGTCCAGCTCGTCGTCAGTCAATATCAGCATCAATGCATGCATTTACGCAAAGTTCCAAGTACTGAGGAATTGGTGAAATTTCTTCTTGATCAGCAGTTGATTGATTCTTCTGCCATCAGAAACTTTGTCTTACGGGAAGACTTTCAAAAGGAGCTATCAGAGCAAAGCGAGAAGGGCAAGACCAAAATTGTCAAAGAACTGGCCGAGAAATATGATATGCATGAAAGCAGTATTTGGTTGATTTTGAAAAAAGGAATGGAATAAGCACTCAGGCTTGCATGGACAGGACTGTGTCAGGTCCGACTCGAGTTCCCTGGCTTGCTGACAAGAGGACATATTCAAATGGTGTGCATGAAGCAGTGAATCCAGTGGATTGCTTTTTTCTATCACTCATTCCCAACATTATCAGACAAAATCTTATTATTTTAGTCATTCAATTAATTTCCACATCGTACCCTGCCTGGATCTGAATCTGATCTGGCACATACAACAAGCCCAATATGAGTAACAAAATATTGGTGGCATATGCCCTCAAGGACAAACAGGCTGTCACTACCTATATCATTACTCCTTTGACCCAGGAAGGACTTGAGGTATGGGATTATACCGAAGACATCCTATTGGGAGACAGCATGATCCAATCGATCTCCACCGCAATGGGGGAAGCTGATTATGGCATTCTCATTGTCAGTCCGCATTTGTTAGGCGAACATTGGTCCCGGGAGATGTTCAGAGCACTCCTGAGTCTTGATAGTCTGTCCAACAAACGCCTCCTCCCAGTCTGGTATCAGCTTGACTATGAGGTAATCGCCCGTGATTTCCCATTGTTGAAGGATCGCAAGCCTGCCTTGGCAAGTGATGGGTGGCAAGAGGTTTTTCGTCACATCATGAAGGTGGTGGCCCAGAGAACTCCCACACCGGAGATTGTAGATTCTTTGCCTGCAAAGCCTGAGGCCCCCACTCGTTCTGGCGATCGATATCAGGCCGGAAGAGACATCAAGATTATCAAATCCGATAACATAGAAGGCGGAATACAGATGTAAGCGAGCATTTACACACACCCAAACATGGAAGAACCTACTAGCAAGACTATCGAGGCTGGCAGAGACGTAAAAATCGTTGAAGTAGAAAACCTGAGCGGAGATATCCATCTGCACTCTGAAGAGAGTCGTCCTGATTTTCAGGAAGTGAATGTAGATCGCTATGGGACGGAGGCCTACGTAGCCCCTATCCAAAGCCATGAAGCTCTGGAGAAGTTGATGTCAGAATCTCTCATCATCTTGGGAGGAAATGTTGACTTCGACCAGTTGTCATTTGCCAAACACCTGGCTTTCGAATTCAAGAATCGACGGTCAAGACCCTATCAGGTCAAGGAGCGATTGTATGCTTCTCAGGCCTATAGCATCTTTCCGCTGATTGAGCAGCAGGAACAAGAAGAAAAAGAAGGTGGCCGAATTCTTATCTTCAATGAAACAAGTCCGCAAGAATTTTCCTTTGATATAGAGCGGCTCCACCAAATCCTTCGAAAGACAGGCAATGCAGCCATCCTGTGCTCAAGGAGGCCTGAGCAAGCCTGGAAGATGACGGAGGCTGATCATCATTTTTGGTATCATCTTGGAAAAGGACTCTCCTATCAGTCCAGCGATCTGACTCAGATGATGGTGCGAAAACTCAACAGCAATGAGTACCATTGGGGAGCCTGGATCGAGCGACAGAACTGGGAAGAAGCAGGAGCGAACATGCGTGCCTTTCCTCTTCACAGCATTGCGAGTCAATTTTCCACGCCAGAGGAAATCAATCTGTTTTTGAGGTTTCTGGCGAGAGATTTTTATGATGAAAAACCTACTGAAGAAGAATTGGAAGGCTTGATTCAGCGGTCCAAAAAAGGAAAAAGCAGCAATCGGCTCAACCAATGGTTCAATTCTCTGGACACCAAACAACAAATGATCACCATCGTGGCGCATGTGTTCGAGGGAATATTTGATGATCAACTCTTTGGAATCATCGAACGCTTAAGGAATAGCGTTTGGCAACGATTGGATCAGGAGTTGGGAATACTGGATTATCAGGATCTCGAATTCATGTTTGACTTTGTAAATCTGGAACAGGTGGGAGAAGAACAGTACATCATTTCCCCTCGCTACTCTGATCAGCGATTTAAGTTCCTGGAGATCAGCTGGAAAAGCCACAAAAGACGGATCATGGAGGTCCTCAAGATGATGGTCCAAATCGTCACGGAATCTGTGTCCAGTCATGTGATTGATCTGGAATTGTTTGGCACCAAAACCAAACGAAGAATTTTGCGCAATCAAATCAGCGAGGCTTTGAGCGATATCGGTCGGATATCCCAACGGGTAGTGGACGTACATCTGCTCCGACTTGCAGCCAACAATCAAGCGGGTGTACACCTGGTAGCGGCAAAAGCCATGGCAAAATGGCGAGAGGTGAATGACGAGCATTTATTCAAATTTCTGGAGCGCTGGAATCGAAGTGATGATGTCAGGAAATTGATCAGAAGTCTGGGCACACAAATTGACTTGAAGGTGGAATCTGTTGGGGGCAGATCGGCCCAGGAAACCATTGATGCTACCCTAACCATTGTTCTGGGATTTGCTGCGACTTATGACCGTCCCAATCATATGCCTGAACAGCTGCATGAATCCCTGAAGCGCCTGATCTATAGCTATCAATTGACTGTCAGAAGGAGTCTGAGGGATTTTACGCTCCCACTCATCATTCGGTATCATACGAGTCAGTTATTTGAATCTGGCAGAGGGACCTTGAATCAATTGTTGAAATATCGGGATTACCATCCGGCCATTATCCAGGGATTGATTGATGCCTATACAGACACCCCGGTTCTGGTAAAGGAGATTCTGTATAGGTGGCTAGAAAATTGTGTCAAGAATCCGAACCACCAAACGGGCAAACTCAATAAGAGAGATCATGTCCTGCATCTGATCATCGAGATTTTCAGATTGATCCCCTATCAGGCAGAGGGCATTCAGGTCATCAGCGTCATGCATGCCTATGAAGAGTTCAGCAAATTGCGAAAGACAGAACACCAGGCAAAGATTCGGCAGCATCTCATCATGTCGATGCTGGACCTGATTGAGCAAAATGTCCATCAAGCCAGTCTGGACCCAGAGACCTTGCTCAACAATATTGGTGTTGATGAAAAAGAGCTGATCATCAGCGAATTGGGCGAGAGAATTCTATCAGATCGTGCGCATCAGGAAGGAGGAGATGAACAAATCGAGGAGGAAGATCGCCAGTATTCTCTCTGGGTCACTTCTCCCAGACCGATCCTACCCTTGGAAAATCTGATCAAAAAATGGCTGGTTCATTCTAGTGCTGGCGTTGCCCAGATTGCAACTGTGGTTTGGCTCAAGTATATCTTCAAAATGAATCAGGATGATCTCCTTCGCCTCACGAAATTGAGACGGGATCGCGCAGAAAAGCTTCGATTGGAACAAGAAAAACTGGAAAAACGAATGCATGCCAAACCCTTGTATATGCTTCCCAGTCAGGTGGATGGCATCCCCGAAGAAAAGGCGACCATCGATGTAAAATTAAAAATCAAAGGCGCTGCGCTTCTGCATCGCTTGAATGGGGCAGAAAAACAATTTTTGAGAACCATTCTCCCGGCAAGTGCACACTCTCATGTCTTCTCCAAAGAAGCAATCAAAGCGCTCGTCAAGGAATTGAAGGAACATCCTGAAGGGAGAAATAGAGATCTGGATTTTGGCAAAATCGAAAAAGCCCTGAATACGATTTTTATTTTTAAGAAATGAGGAGGATGCCCCATACAGGCGCCCGATTCTCGGCTCATTCAAGCCTTCTAAACAAGCAATCGCTTTCCAATCCATGAATAGACAGGTTCTTCACCATCAACCCATCATCAACTGATATGCCTGATTACGATCTCTTCCTTTCCTACTCTCATGCGGACAAGGAACTCGCAGACGCCCTCGTCTCCGGTCTGGAACAAGAAGGCCTGCGCGTTTGGATAGACACCTTCGAAATCGAATTTGGAGACAGCATCACTGAACAGATCAATGCAGGGCTGGCTCAATCGCGATATGGGCTTGTCCTCATCAGTCCCGCTTATCTCCAAAGTCAGTGGGCGAAGACGGAGTTGTTTGCCTTTTTCAAAAAGCAGATGACATTTGGCAACAAACAACTGATTCCGATTTGGCACAAAATCTCCTTGCAAGATATGCTCACCTATCTCCCGATGCAGGCGGATTTCAAAGCCTTGTTAATTGAGGATGTATCTGCTGTCCCGCAAGCGGTACAAGAAATAACAGGAGTGGTCACTCGGGCTTCTCGCAAACGAAATCGCAAGAGAGGTCGCGATACTCCCTTTCCAACCGACACAGCAGATGACAAGACCTCCTCCCTGCTAGAGCAAGGCAAACTATTGGTGGAACAGGGACAGATTGCTGAAGCGATCAGCTTTATCAGGCAACATCTTGAGCTGAAGGCTCCAACAAAGACGATCCTGTCTTCGCTCTCTGCCCGCTTCCACCAAATGGAGAGGAGCCAACAGCAAGGCGTCCTGTCAAACGAAAATTCTCAACTGGAATACAACAAAATTGTCAAGGCTTTGTTGGAGATTTTGTCTTCTTGATGGTTGGTATGCAATTCAGCACATTGCTTATTCAAGGAGATTATTGACTACATAACACTTTGCAATTTGATGAATTTTTGGGATATTGATCACGAAAATAGTAAGCATTGACATTTACTGTTTCTCTTTGCCCTAAATAGTATTCCCAAATATGTCCTGGCAGCATTGGATAAGGTTGGGTGGGGAGGACTCACATGCGTTGAACATCGATTATCAATTCATACTTATTTAATCTAAACAAGGGAAACCAAGTTCGTTCTACCCAATCAAAAAAGGAATCTCATGAAAATCCATGATATATCAATCAAGAATTTTCGAGGAATTCAGTTGCTCGAAAATTTAGGATGTGGACAAATTAACACCTATGTCGGAAAGAACGATTCAGGAAAATCCACAATCTTGAAAGCTCTATCTGCTTTCTTCAATAATGAATTTACAAATAAAGATGTCTACTATGGAATAAGTGATGGACAATTCACAGAAATAAAAGTCCGATTTGAACCGAATTTCTCCATCAATAATTTAGCCTCGGACGAAGAAGGAAAAATATCATTAGTCAAAAGATTTTCATTTAGTGGCACAAGCGGCAAACCTAAAGGGCAATTGTTCTATGAATGCTATGATATAGACACAGAAGACCATCAAAATTGTTGGGGTAAAAAGGAAACTGAATTGAATAACAGTCTTCAAAGCTTAGGTGTTGAATTTTCAAGATCTGGGAGGGGGGTCACTAATTTAAGTAAAATAGAACAAATTGACCAGGCAACTCTAACAGTAGGTAGGACATTAATCATGCATCCTGCGGAGGAATTTATTAAAAATATAAATAAGGCATATGTAGATTTTGAATTCCCTGAATTTTCCCTTTTTGACGCTGAACAAAATCTTAATGTTGGTTCGACAGATTTTCAAAATCAATTCAAGCCGATTGCTACAGAATCATTAAATAACAACAGTGGGTTAACTGAACAAATTGAAACAAATGTCAAAGCTGATCTTGAAAATGAATTCAATGAGATCACTTTATTAATGCAAAAGAATGTTCCTGACTTAGAAAAAATAAACACTGATGTAAACTGTAATTGGAAAAATCTGGTCAAATTCGACCTAAGCTTGAAATTTAGGTCTGAAGCATTTAATATTCCAATTTCTCATAAAGGAACTGGTTTCAAAAGACTATTGATGGTTGCTTATTTTGAATACCTGGCACAGAAGCAAAACAAGCGAAATCAAATTTTTGGAATTGAAGAACCTGAGACATATTTACATCCAGAGTTACAATTCGATCTACTTTCTTCCATCATAACACTTTCTGATGACAGCCAATTTTTCCTAACAACTCATTCTCCAATATTTGCAGGTGCGACAGATGATAGTAATATCGTAATTGTAAAAAAGCCAAATCATAACTCCGAATATCACCATAGTGGAAATACTCATGATATTCTAAACATGGCTATTCAAGAATTGGGAATTAGACCGAACTACAACTTACTTAATGATAATTACAGAAAAGTAGTATTTGTTGAAGGCTCAAACGATTGTAATTTTTGGAGAATTGCGCTTGAAAAAATTACAGGAAGTGTTCCTACAGATATTTTATTTGTTCCTTGTGGAGGCTCTCAGGTTGAATTCTTTGTTAATGCAGACTTATGTCAAAAGATAAATAGGAGATTCATCGTAATCGTGGATAGTGATAAAGGGGCTGTAGATTTTGCCAGTAAAGACGCAAATAATGCCGCTTTAAAATCAAAAGTTCAAAGTGTCAACGGCGAATTTGAAATACTCAAAAAAAGAGAGATTGAGAATTACTATCATTTGGAAGCCATTAAGAGATTGCTGCCAAATGTACCTGGAACAATTAACCTTGACTCAATAGTTATTGGGGATTACAATGATGTTAAAGACGAAATTCAATCCAAAATTTTGGATATAGAAAGAATCAATTTTAAGAAAAAAAATAATATGAAGATTTTTCAAGAAATGACCAGGGAGGAATGGATTGAATCTGCTTTCACAGAGAATGGCTCAACAGATATTCAAAGAATAATTTCTAAAATACTAGAGGAATGAGAGAGGAGATTGCACATGCCTGATCCAGATAGCAGAAATCAATATAATGAAGCGAATATTTTACAGAATAAAACATCGATTTAAGAAAATGCCAATTGCAAATAATATTAAAGGGAGTTACTTAGAATTCATTATTCGAGAACTTTTAAAGAACTGTGGTTTTTCAAAAGTAAAACCCGATGATTTATATATTTTTCAAAGAGGAGATTTAACAATGATTCATGGAAAAGGATCAGCTCATGATGCTGATGTTCTGATGAATCCCCCTATCCAAATGCCATTTTCCTTTCCTTTTCGATTGAATTTTGAGTGTAAAGCGTATAAGAATAAGATAGGATTAAGTATCGTTCGAAATGCCTTAGGCTTAAGAAATGATATTAACAACTTTGAAATAGTTACCAAATCTCAGATTCAATTACGGAGAAATAAAAGAAGAGATTCAAATGCAATTGAAGGTAGACAAAGGTTCAATTATCAAGTGGGTGTAGGATCAATTGAAGAGTTTACCAATGATGCTTTTGAGTTTTCAGCAAATAACAAAATTCCTCTCATCTCATTAAGATGGATATTCTCAAAAGAAATATGCGACCGGCTTCAAGAACTGACTCCAAAATACCTAAGGCGATTTAGTCATCAGGAATTATTACAGATAAATTCTTACCTAAAAGGGAAGGAAAATAAAAATGGTCGAAGGTTAGTAGAAAGTGAAAACAGTAAATTAAGTGAAATATATAAATATATTCAGAGCTTTAAAGACAAGATTCTGATTGGTCTTTTGGAAAGTGGTGATTTATTGTTTCTAAAGGCGGAACAAGAAATAAATAGAGATGAACTATTCCAGATTGGTGAAAGATTGAAAGCTAAATATCATTACTTACACAATGAAAAGCATAAATGGGAATTAACAATTAATGATGATTACCTTTTCACCTTTCATTTACCAGAGAAGTTTATGAAAATCTGGGAAAAACAAAACCATAGCCAACAAGAAGCATTAGGACTAAAGAGTCAATATTTTCAAAAGTTGATTGTTTTCCTTAGTGATCAGGCCAACCCTTTCCGAATTATTCAGCTTGATAAACAATGGATCGAAGGTTTAAGCTAAAAACAGAATTTCAATGGAAAAAGATGAAAAAATAATCCACGATTCTGCAAATCTGCCGAATAGTGAATATGTCAGTCAATTGGAGGGTGACTCCTTGACTCCTCCTCCACTACATTTGGCAGGGAGTAATCCGATACAGCTTCAGGATCGAGATAAAAAGCAAGAATTGATCGACAAAGGTCAGGATGAACTCAATCGTAGAATTGAAGCTGGCGGCCCTCCCTCAGACGGGTCCGGAGAGTGGGGCGCAGATGCAGATGATAGGGGAACAAGCGACTACGCCAATCATTATATGTTTGGACGGGTGGCCCTTGCGGCAGAAACCATGGGCTATACAAATGCAGCCAGACATATGCGCCACTATTTGGGCAATACTGGAAATCCCCTCGAAGTCAATGTAGATAGCATGCTCAGAGATGTAGAGCCCTTTAGTCTCGCCTATGACAATTATATCCCAGAAGTTAAGTCCAAGGTGAACGATTATGTCAAAAATCTGAACCAAAGCCTTGATGAGCCGAAAGAGGTGAGTTTTACAGGAACCCGCTCCTCAAGTGTATACTGTGGAAAAGGAGATTCCCCGGATTGGTTTTATGCCATTGGAGGATTTACGCATTGGTGGACAGCAGATGTTACGGTATCTCAAAGTAGAGATTCGAACACCTATGATGTAGAAATAAAAATGAAGATCCATATAAAAGACAGATACAATTGGGACAAAGGCAAATCTGTCAATATTGGTCCTTTGGAAATTAAAGATAAACAATTAGGAAGATTACATGAGGTCGGTTTGGCAAAAGAGTACGATGTATTCGGCGAATCCTCTATCAGGAGGATCAATTACACTGTCGAACATACTGATACATTCACAGACAATCCAGAGCAAATCGATAGTGATATCAATGAAAGAGAAGGAACGCGGTCTGATCCATTAAGAAATCGCGGTCGCGCACCCATCCCAGGAAGAAACAGGAAGTAAGGTCATGAAAAAAATACCGTATTTATTATTGTTAGGAATATTTTTTACAATTTCCTGCCAAAATACATCCAATGACACAACAAAACGTGCTCACATGAATAGCGATTCCCTGTTACAGCAGTACAACATAAGTATTCCCACAGAGGCAAGTAATTTTCAGGCCTATACTGAAGATGGGATAGATCATGCGGTTTGGGTTTACTTTGACCTTCCAGTAACGAAAACAGAGGCGTTCATCCTCAACAATCATTTGACGGAACACCTGAATCCTGAGTTCCGAGCGATGAGGAATTTTCATTTACGTACTCAAGCGTGGTGGACACCCGATGCTTACGAGAATTTTCGCTCAGGAAGCTTACAACAAGAATCCGTCAAGCCTTTTTATGGCCTTAGCTTCCTCATCGGCGAAAAGAACGAACAAACGAATGCTGTTTTTCTTTTTGTTACTTCCTTATAGCAAGTTCTCCTATTCAAGCTCGCCTAGTTGCCTAATGGAATGTCAACAGGTCCCATCAGTCTGATCGAACTACAGCCTGACGGTCCAGCCACAAAGAATTCAGTTCATATGTCTATACTCTGAAGGACTCTTTCCCGTCTTTGATTTAAACAATCTGCTGAAATGCTGAACATATTCGAATCCTAACTCATAGGCGACTTCGCTAACCGTATCATCCGTACTGAGCAGCAAGGTTTTCGCCTTTTCAATTAGGTAGGAATGAATGTGGTCTTTTGCACTTCTGCCTGTTTCCAGTTTCAACAGATCACTCAAATAGCTCCCTGACATATGGAGGGCTCTTCCGCATTGGGTGACAGTTGGGAGTCCGGTATTCTTCAATTCGTCCGAGGAGAAATAGTCTTCAAGAAACTTCTCGAATCGCGTGATGAAATCCTTACTGAGATTGGAACGTGTATAAAATTGGCGATCAAAATATCTGCGACAATATTTGAGAAAGGTATGCAGGTTGGCAATGATTAGTTCCTGTGAATGTTTGTCTACATTTTGCTGCAATTCGATTTCGATTTTTTTGACCAAATCTGTCAGCAATTGTTTCTCCTTCTCAGACACATGTAAGGCTTCATTGATATCATAGTCAAAAAATGAATAATTCTGAGTTTGACTTTGTCCAAAATGGAAATTCAAATCTCTTTACCGTACACTTTTACCAGTTTAGGCGAGCTGGCCCCCAAAATTCGGCAGCCCACCAGACCAACCGATTGGCAGCGCACCAGACCATCCGATCGGCAGCGCACCAGACCAACCGATTGGCAGCGCACCAGACCAACCGATCGGCGGTTTTTACTCAACTTTTTGCCGCCAAAAAGTTGCAAAGAAATCTAAAAACAAAGGAAAATAAAAAGTGTACAGTTGTGAATAAATTTTCAATGAGAATTAATCAACATCACCTAAAAACAGCGAAGTTC
>JBCCGK010000136.1:0-27107 GCA_039029315.1 Bacteroidota bacterium
CATGGCAATAAATATTGATCCGACTTTGCTTAACTTCCACATCGTCCACTTTCAAGTGCGATAGGTCCAAAAGTTGTTCATAGAATTCCTGAGCTTCCATAAAGCCAAGGTAACATTCCCGTGGAATTTGTCACAGAACCTTTGTTTTTAACGATCTTGAGGAGTGGTGGAAGTCACTCCACCAGTCATTTTTTTAGGTTTTGTTATTGAGCCAACAGGGCGGTCAAACTCATTTTTAAGGACTTTTGCAGCTACATTTTCAGAGGGTCGAACTATGCCTTCCTCTCTCGCTTGCCATTCCCTGTATGCTTTGATTTGTTCTGGAGTTGGAGGCTTATCCAGTTTAGGAGGATGAATATTATCAATCAATTCTTTCTTTGCATGAGCAAGTTCATGTAATAATACAAAAGCGGCGGAATTGTGACCTAGAATTTTCCCTGCTTCATCTTTAATCTCTGCACCATAATTACTTTCGAAGATTAGTCTCTGACACCCATCTGTAAGCCATCTGCTCTGGCCATCTCCTGCAGCACCAAAACCTTCCTCAATATATACCTTCTCCTCCAATCCTGCCAAATCCTCTACTTTACCTTCATCAGCTCCATCTGTCTGGATATAATCTAAGGCTTCAAATGCATCTTTAATAAATTGATTATTGCGGTACTCCCCAAACCTGTCCAATTTTTGGGGAGTACCGAACTTGTCCGTTTTTGCACGGACTATTGATATACAGCTCTTTTGAAAAATCTATTCGGAAAGCTTGTTTACTTCAAGACCATCAATTATAAAGTATTTGTATAGATTCTCTTGAACAGTCAATCGGTGAAGTTTAAGATGTCTAAATAAACCATAAGGGTGAACTTCCCCCCATTGATCGGACCACTTCAGGTGGAATTATAGCTAGGTTTCATGTTGATGGGATTATTATCTTATTGGCAATATTCTGAAAAAGAAGCTCCCCGAAGGGAGCAGTAAGGTTTAATATAATTTGATATGAAGTCTAGTATAGAACAAATCACATTAATTATGTCGGATAGCTTTCTCTATTCTTATCATTTTATAATCAAATAACTTTAAGTTTTGATTGGCCAAAATCAATGTATTTGTTCCAAAATCAATAGCTTCTATTGCACATCGCTTAATAGTTTGGCGATCAAGATCCTCATTAGTTTGGATAGGAGAGTATGTCGCTAAATATTGGGGAGATACGGTAAGAAGAACGTCTTTGAGTTTTACTTCATTTATCAATCCTGTTTTCAAATCTATTATAAAGATATTATCTCTCTTGAAGTTGTCAGGACCAGAAGCATAGGACTCTCCTGCAACAAACGAAATAACTAAAAAAGAATCTTTAAATACCTCTAGTAAATAAGAATACTTCATATTATTTCCGCTAAGCAAGGTATCTGCCCCTTTTAATATCTCAAAAAGATCCTCACCATTGCTTTCTATCAATAGCCCTAATTTCGGATAATCAACTATGACTTTACCATTTATTGTATCTTCCGAAGCTTGATAAGTAGATAAATATTTTAAAGTCACCATATCCTGATCAAAATCAAGGTTTACTTCTTTATCTTTCAAAGTTTTACAAGCAAATAGACCAAGAAAAAGGACTAATATTAAATTTTTCATTTGGCTAATTTTTTCTATAGTATGGAGACCTATCACTCCTAGTATAGGTTTCAGTTGTGGTGGTTTTTGTGCCATCAGGATTTTTTACGGTATTTGGTCTAGTCGCTTGGTAGTTTTGTCGCCCCGTTGCGGGCCCGTATATTTCCTCTAATTTGGCACTTGTTGATAATTGGAAAAGGGCTTTATTTTCTATCCCATTCTTAGTAAACACTTGAATTCCATTACCATTTTCTAATAAATAAACTGCCGCATGTGAAGCAACCGCTCCATCTGTCTTGCTATATCGTATGGCATCTCCTGTTTGAGGATTGCTTGTATTTCCATACTTACTGCCTAATTCCCTATCGAAATTACTCCCCAGCGTCATTGTAGTAGAAAATGTAGATTTATCTGGTTCTGTCAATGGCCTAGAATCATATTGACCATCAGATGTCAAATTTCTTGTAGAATTGAAGCAGTTATTACAACCAGGAGCAAACGCTTCATCGCCTGCTTTCCTTAGTGCATCATTTCCTTCATTTAAAGCACCTTCCATACTTTGCAACATTTCCCCGATTTTGCCACTAAATTTAGATACATTTATAGAAGATTCGTTTCCTCCAAAAAATGCTGCCATTGCTGCCTTTTCTCCTCCGAAAAGTTTTTTACGTATTTGCCTCTTTGACAATCCACTTTCCGCTATAAAAGATTCAAGATTATCGTTGTCATTGGATTTTTGAAGTCGGAGAGTTGTTCTTCCTTCATCATTTTGAGTTGTACTAAATTCCCATAACCCATTTGGATCAATAAATCTGATTGGATTATTTAAACTGTAACGATATGGTGTCCAGTTGGGAGCTTTCTCCGCCAGCGCATCCACCCCATTCCATCTACCAATGCTCGCATCATACATCCTCGCTCCAAAGTCCACCCAGCCAATCCCCAGTTCATCTTGGATTTCTTTGCCGGTAAAGAGATACTGATTTGGCACAGCCGGACTCCCCACAGTACTTGCCCCAGCCATTCTCATCCCAAAGGGGTAGAAGTGATCCTCCTGTAGCACCTCTGTATTCGGATCCACCCAGCCATCTTCATTATCATCAAAGAACATCACCCGGTTGTTGCCCAGATGATCACGAAGAAAGGTCTCATACACCAATTCAGTCCCGGCTCTTCTCACCCTGCCCTCCTCATGTGAAAAAAATAGCAACTCCTTTGCAGCACTGCCATCTCCGTCCTGATCCTCATAGTGAAAGGCCCCCAGATAATCTGTTTCTTTGCTGACGGTCTCTGTTCCGTGATTCACTAGCATTTGTCTCAATTTGGTGCCATCTGCTGAATAAATATACTTAACATATTGCGATCCCTTGCTAACATAAGTCGGCTTATTGAGATAATTGTAATCAATCGCTGAGTTGATCCCCTTGTTCTTATCTGTGATCATATTGCCATTGGCATCATAGCTATAATCATCCCCAACGGTATTCCCGTCTACAAACTGCTCCACTCCAGTTATAGCAGCTGCTTGCCCAAAATCTCCCACTTTCGTCAGCTGATTGCCTGAATAAACATAAAAAAGCACATCCATCACCCCATAACTATTTGTGCCTGTTTTCCCATACCTGCTCAAACTTTCAATATTTCCGCTTTTGTCATAGCTCAAATTGTTAACCGTATATCTGTCTACATTGATCAGGCCCCCCTGAGCATCGATGGCTTCATACTCGGCTGCCGTCAGTCGGTTGATTTTATCATAACTGAAATCATAATGATGATAGCCATTGCCCTGACCTAATGTCTGCCAGGTCATGTTGGCAATATTGCCATTGTACTGAGGATCGAAGCCACCATTATAAGTCAAAGTCATCGAAAACAAATCCCGATAATTGCCCGAAGGAGTATTGATAGAAGGCTCATTGAATTGAGTCAGCCAGCCCCGAATGTTGTACGCATAGTCCCCCAATTGCAAATACTGCTCTCCTGATTTATAGTGAAGCTTTTTCTTTGTCATCTGCCCAAGCTTGTCATATCTCTGCTCTGATAGACTGACGAATTCTGTCTCATTATCAGGATTATCCGGATCTTCTGTCTTCTGCTCTGTCCGAATGAGTTCTCCCCGAGGGCCGTAAGTATAGGACTTGTAAATAGTTGCGCTCCTTTCATAAGCAGCATAAGTCCCGCTGCCATCATGGCCAATGTGTTCATGCTTGCTAAAAAGTAGCTGCCCAACAAAATCATATTCATACCAGCTGATGTCTGTCCCATTGAGATGGTTTTCTGCAATGGTCTGAATCTCCCTACTCCGGGAGTCATACATCGTGCTGGTTAGCAGACTGGAAGGCATATCCCCCTCCGGCTCCAGAATCCATACCCGAATCCCTGTTACCAGACCTTTGGTATAAGCAGTTGCGTTATGAGTGGGAAAGTTGCCCAGATCGGCAACATAAGACACATCCGGACTCCCATCCATATTGTAGTCATAGTCATCATAGTAGGTAACAGAGTGGTATGTGATGCCAGCGGAGGGGAAGGCAAAATTGGTATAGCCATGCCAGGAGGAAAAGTTGCTGCCATCCCGATCTTCATGCAAAGTGGTCTCTCCATCGACATAGCTCTGCATAGCGGCTCTGTCACGGCTGAGCGGATCAGTAAAAATCCCTGTTTGGATCGGCCTTCCAAAGGCATCATATTTGGTAAAGGTCCATTCATACCCGGACCGCTGATTGCCATCCTGGCTCAGCACCACTTGATCCAGCTTGTTATAAATCAGATGAATCCAATCTGCTCCAGGTACTTTTTTCTCTATCACCCTACCTCGGTCATCGTATTTGTATTGAAAAGCAAAATCATCTAGTACAGACTGTGTAAGCTTCTTTGCTCCACCGTAGTTCCCGCTCTCAAACTGTTTTGTCCCTTCTGGTTGAAGCACATATTTCACCCTGCCCCAGAGATCATAGAGATAATAAGTCCTCACATCCGGTCCGTCTACTTCTTGCTGTTGCATGATCATCCGGCCAAGCTTATCTGTGAAAGTCCAGGTCGCATGGTCATTTTCATCCAGGGTTGTGACAAGGCTTACCATGCCAGCAGGGTAATTGCCATAGGTATCATCTATCTGAGGATCGAGTCCAAAATTAAACAGATTATGAGCTGTGGTGTTGATCTTATAACTATTTTGAATGGTCTGATTGCCCACTTGCCAATCTGCTCCGGGTGCTCCTTGCTCAACCGGACGATTAAGAGGGGAAGCTTCAAATACTGTCTCTGAAAATGGGACTGCCAAATCAGTTGTAGGGATATGAGGAAAATTGGGCGAGTTGGGAGAGGGAGGATCATAAAAATCTCGTTGATCGCCTATTGGAAGGCCCCCACTGCCATCATCCCGAAAACTGCCATTGATGCCGCTGGCAACGTAAGGAAGATCTACAATAGCCTCTCTCCCAAAAGCATCATATTGATGATAAGTGACCAGATCTCCCTGACAATCAGGCGCGGCTCCAAGAGAGACTTCTTGAAGGGGCCTGCCAAGGCCATCTACATAAGCCACACCTACCCAGGCATCGGCTGTATTGCTCAAGGCATCCAGGGCGGAGGAAGAAGAAACTGCTTTTCTCGCCGTTTTGCTCATCACATAATTTTCGGTGAGGGTGGTGGTGAACAGATTGTAATCCTCACATCGCACACAAGGCATGCTGCTGTCATAGAGTTTGACATTGTCTACTGTGGCGGTGAGTTTTCGATTATAGCTGCCTTGGGGAATATTGCCATGCTGAATAACATTCAGGCCTGTTACGCTTGAAGGAACTATGAGTGCATAGTCATCTTCCAGATCTGTGCGAGCAGCATCATTGAAACGCTGAAAAGTAAGTGAACCATTGGCCATAGAGAGACGCAGATAATAAGTCTGTCCATTGGGAAGAATATACCCGCAATGAAGGGGTGCATGGTAAGTGGTTCCATCTTTGGAGCGCAGGCGAAGATAATAGTCGCTCGTGCTGCCATAAAGTGGAGACAGATACTCTAGGAAAATACCATCCTGATCAGTAAGGGTAAAAGTGGGATAGGAACTCGTAACCGTTTCAGGAACGATACTATAGGGATTTTCTGTCCCAGCGGTTAGTCCTGCAATAATATGACCCACTCCATGAGGACCCCCAGCAGTTGGGGTAAAATCCACATCCAGAGTCCAGATTTGTCCGAGCGGACTTCCCACTTTTCGATACACCCGCTTGTCTGACCGATCAGCACAATCATCAAAGATGACCTCTCCGTTGTCAATATGAATGTCTCCATCAGAAGTGAGCAGCTGTCCTGTGTTGGTGTTCAGGGGAATGATATATATTTCCTCCCACAGATGCGGACGGGAAAAATCATCTTCAAAGGCCAAATTCGTTTGGGAATGTATAGAAAATGGCAATGTTAATAGCAATGTCAAAACTACTGAGAATAAGCTGGATTGACATTGAAGTTGATATTGAATTTGTAGTAAGGTTTTCATAATTGATGAGAATAAATAGAGAACATCATTGAAATTTATTGCACACTGACAGGAGCAGACAGTCTGCCCTTACGATCTTCCAAGTGGATAATGGCTTGGTATTTGGGATTTCCAACAATCTTGCCTACGTTGAGATAGACATGCTTTCCTCTTCGAATAAAGCCAACCCCTTTTCGGCGGCGATTTCCCTGATCTACTGGAATGCGCACTGAGCGAATCAGATGGTTATTTCCTGTTCGCTTGATCTTCAAATGAATGGCTGCCACTCGTTTGGGGTTTGGCAGTTCCAGCTTGATTTGGCAGCGGTAGTGATTGCCAGATTGTCCAGATAAGGAATCGACTTTGGTTTTGCTGAACTGCACTGTGTGAGCATCCAGGCTGAGAGGACTTGTTGGCTGACTGAGTCCCAAAACCGGAGCGATAGATAAGAAGATCATCACGACCCAATTATTCATACTGGTGGGCAAATGCTTATGTATATGATTCATTTTGTTTGAATTTAAAATTGATACTTGAGTTTGAACTTGCTTTGATCCCCCTCTCTTCTCTCCCGATATATCGGGATCCCCCTCTAGAGGTGAACTAGCGAAGAGGAACTTTTCAGATGAAAAGGCTAACGGGAAGCCCCATTTTAAGGGGGCGTGCTTGTGCGAGGGGGTTCATGCTCCCAGCCGAAGCCGTTTCATATATCGCCACTTCACAGAGGCCACACAGGCACCGGACTTCAGGCCCACCCGCTGGGCAATTTCTTCCAGATCATAGCCTTTGATGATGAGATCTTCGAGGATTTTCCAGAGGCGATGATTGAGCCTATCGCAGCGGGATTTGAGCTGATCGAGTGCATCTCGGATCTCCAGACTGCTCTCAGGACCAGGATCAGAGGAACTGCGGTCCACAAGCGACACAAAGCTGACAGGCTTAGGAAGAGCCGCTTTGCCTCTCAGGGCTTTGATACAGCGAAAGCGGAAGATCTGAAAGAGATAGGTCTCCAAAGCGCATTCGCTTCGAAAACGCCCATCCTGGAGCTGGGCCAACACTTCGACCACGCTATCCACATAGACATCATAGGCATCCTCAGGACTCAGGCCATAGCGATGACAGCCATAGGGAACAAGACCCAGGTTTTGCTCGAAGAGTTCTTTGGCAAATCGTTTGTCAGTAAAGGCTAGACCCTGGGGATTTTTGCCTCTACCTGCTGGTAGAGATGTATCTGGATTGGACATAATGAATGGACTTTTTATCTGCTTAGTTATCTTTCAAGTGGTAGGTGAACTGCTGCACATAATTGCCATCTTGATCCTGCACATATTGCAAGCGGCCAAAACCGTCATACCGATAGTAGGTTGTAAAACCATTGGGGGCCGTTACACTGGTAATTCCTACTAGAGGATCATATGTATAGGTTGTCACCATCGCATCAGGAAGCGTTCTTAATACATTGAGCGCAGTCCTTAAGGCTTGCTCATTGCAGCTTCCTGTAGCCAAACAATGATCATCGTCTTGATTGGACAGTGTCTTTAAATTACTGATATTCAATAAATTAGATATTTCCGAATAAGTGGAATTCTCTATTTTTGCAATTGGATATTGCTCATCATATCCCCAAATATATACCGTATGTGCTCCAGCGGCCTTGCTGACTTCTCTGACCCTTCCGAATTCATTATAGCCATGGTAAATAAGCTCCTCTGTAGGTGAGTTCGTTCCCTGAAAAGTTTGAATGGATTCAGGTAAATAATGACCTGGGGTATTATGGCTTGAGCTGTAGATCCTTTCTTTAGTGGTTAACAAAACATTGTCGCTATAGGTCTCCACTTTTAGCGGCTCTGCTATTCTATGTTCAGATTCCAACTGAGTGTTTCCGACATCTTGGGCATAATAGGTTTGGGTTTTCAAGGTCTCTCCTGAGCTATTGATCACTTCCAAGCGTGTTTGTTGAAGATGATCATAGTTGTCATAGAAATAATTGGTGACAGTAGTGAGAGAATTGCTTGTGCCTGATTCGTAAATGGTAGAACTGGTCTCTGTCAATAAATGTGAGCGTGAAAAGAGATGGTATTTGTTGATTAGGTATGCAGTAAATCCTGTTGAAACGGTAAGCACTCCGTATCCTTGAAGCTCAACTGATTCAACAGCATTTACTGGAGCAGTGAGTAAGTGTCCTAAGCTTATAGCATTAATGGTGTTATGCGTTACCAATTGGTACTCATTTTCTACTTTTTGTACAATATCTCCTATATCGTTATAATCAATTTTTGAGATGAGTTTTCCACGCTTCATTTCTTCATTTACTAAGGGCACATTGGCGATTACATAGCCTAAACCTGTAAGGGAAGATGGATATGCATATAAAGTTGTCATATCTAATCCGTTTCTTTCAAAAGAGAAATTGAATTCCGTTTTCCCATTCTCTCCTCCCTCTCTTATTTTGGTTACCTTATTATACCCGGTATAACTGGATTGAGTCGTTGCAAGAGGTACACTAGTATCAGAAGAGTTTTTTGTTCCTCCCACGTAAACATCATTCGTGTTACCATTTGGAGCAGGAGGATTAGAATGAGAAAAATAAAATGTGAAACTAGAAAGGCGGAAGGGTAGCGAAACCAGATTGCCAGTAGTCTCGCCATTTTCATCTTCATAAGAATACTTTGTCGTATAGATATTCCCTGCTAAATCATTTGTTTTGATTTCGTGAACCCTAAGACCACCGGTTAGGACATAATCCTGTTGGCTCAAATCGGTTTCTGTCAAATAATCAAAAGAAATCTGCCAATCAGCATTCCCATGAGTCGCCAAATTCCAATTACCATTGGTGCCACCAATCCATTGAAACACAATCCTATATTGCCCTGGATCCAGACTTACTTGATTCCCACCCGATTCTTGAAAATTATACACACGCGTCCCAAATCCCGGCCATGTACTCGTTGTCTCGTCATACTGTTGAATAAAAGCCTCCCAATAAGGTTCAAGAGGATCTCCGTTATTATAATTTGTATAATTAAAATCTATTATCTGAGTTGCTCCTAAGTTAGATGAGTTAAAATCGTCTAAGGTGAAATAAGTGTAAGTACCCCAGTTAGAAGGGTCATAAGTCGCATCTACATTGCCTTCATGAAAAGTATGGCTATCATAGTCATAGCTATAGTAGATAGGATCGAGACTATTTTCATAATAAGACAATGGACTTGCTTCTTTCTTGGCTTGATTATTCTCATAGAAGTATTCCGAAAAACCACCAGTGGGGTAAATAACCTTTGTCAGGACGCCATCTTTTGCAAAGTCTTGATCAATCTGCCGATCAGCTTCTCCTGTCTCCTTATATCCATCAGTACCTAATACATAGCCTTTGGGAAGCAAATTTTCATTGCTTGTTACGCCATTATGAAATCCCCAGAAGTCTTGTGCATTAGAAAACCGATGGGGCAGTCTTCCTGGATTGCTGTATTCAAAGCTGTGCGCTGTATAACTCGTACTTATTCTGGAATTACTTATTTTGTCTATTTCATATTCCCGAAGACTCGATAGGAAAAGCCTATACTTTATATCTGTGAGACTACTATAAAAGCTATACAGATCCTTGCTGCTATTGAAACTGCCACTGCTTTGGGTAGTAAAATGTTCCAAACCATAACTTGTGATCAGTTCATCATTTTTATCGTACACTTCTATGTCTTTCAAGGCATACGCGCCATTCAGATCTTGTCGCTGTGTTGGATTCTTAACAAACTCCACATAGCCATTGCTAAAATTAATTTGGCTTAACACATACTCATTTTCATTTTTTTCGCTTAGGGTATGCTCGAATGTCACGATTCGCTGTGAGGTATTTTCTACCAATGTAGAGGAAGATAATCTCCGATGCACGCGACCAAGATCATACTCCTCATAATCAAATGTGATACTTTCATCGCTTATCGGATCGTATATTTCCTTAAGAAACCATGTGGACACATACTCAGGAGGCAAGTTCGTTTCATCAGTCGATCCGCCATATTTTCCAATGGAATAGACATCCAGCGCATCATCCCCCCCATCCAGTTGTCTTTCTCCCAGAGTTCCATTCTTATCCGCTCCAAAAAAATACTGCACGCCATCTGGAGTCGTAATTTTGAAATAGGCATAATTAAACTCCTCCCATTCTATTTTCAATGGGCTAGCTTCTTCAAGAATTGCTTCTCTTGATATCTGATCAAAGAAAAATTTTCCTGAATATCCACCAAAATTAAACGTAAACAAGTCAGGCTCATAATCCATGCCATGATTGTTATAGGAGTTAAAAAATACACCTGCATTGTTGTGGTCAAAGGTCACAGTTAAAAAATCCGCCACAGTATTCGAGGTTTTTAAATATCCCACCGTTGAGAAATCGTCTGGCTCACCTCTTTTTTGTCTGTGAATAACTCCACCAGCACCTAGCGTCCAGCCCATGCCTACCCTGGATGCGATTTCCTCAACTTTAACCCCCTGCGCATGATATGACAAGCTTATGGAATGGCTTAGCCTGCCTTGTTGGATGTCATAAATAGGAATCCCTATTCTGGGAATCCCAGTATATTCATTGACAGGAGTCTCTATATACTTTCCGAGACTAGCTACTTCAGGTGTTGGTGGGACTGGGATATTGTCAGGCAATTCCCCGCCCTGAGAAAATAATTGAAGTTGATAAATTAAAATTGTTACGAATAAAAGGCCTTTTTTCATAATGATGGGGTTCTAATAAAATCCAAATTGGAAATCATTGGGTGGTACAGTAAATGTCATGCTCAAATCAAGGTCAGTTTTTCTTAACATTATTCTCCAGTCTTACCTTTGTGGCACTACCCACTTCATGTAACTCCTGAGTGTGTAGACTCAAGCACAAGTAGCACCAAATCAAAAAGAAGGAAATTAGGAATCGAGTTATGGTAATAATTGATCTGACAAAAATCTTAGCAATAAGAATCATCTCTCTGCGT
The DNA here is from genome assembly GCA_039029315.1 of Bacteroidota bacterium. Classification (GTDB taxonomy): domain Bacteria; phylum Bacteroidota; class Bacteroidia; order J057; family J057; genus JBCCCJ01. The sequence continues at coordinate 11,071 of JBCCGK010000136.1, forward strand.
TTTGGCAGAAATACGAAAAGGAGAATAATGTTCCAGGCATCCTTTGACACAAGGCAAAGGAATCCCTGAGGTCAAATCCAAACAATCAAAGAAGATTGGGCACAAATTTGACCTTTTGCGCATAGCTCTCTTAGGTCTGTCCTGGAGGATCAGACATCAAAAGAAGCATGTCAATAAGTGTTGGGAGAAATTAAATTGTCTTCATGATATTATGCTGACTATCAATTGGTTGTGAAAAAATGTGTATTGTGCATTCCAATAATCCTTTAGCGAAATTTTCCTGTCTGCCTGTTAAAACAAGAAGCAGTTAAGAGAAAAATCTCATAAAAATTCAGGCCCAACTAATTAATTGGGCATACTGAAATTTTTATAAACATAATCATTGAATCCTTTGAAACACCTTGGGTTAAGGTTTCTTAAAGCTAAAAATATTCAATCGAAATAACAAGGGAAAATCGAAAAATGTATCCTTTAGTGTGAAAAAAAATCGCAAAATGTATTTATTTTAGCAAAGTCAAAGATCCTTTGTCTGCAAATTCATTTCTATATCCGTCTTGATCAGAATGGGCGATTAAATGGATATGTGTGAATGGTGAATGAACGGTGGTCGTTCTAGACCCGACTCTTTCCAAATTTGCGGCGAGCGTCATACAACAAGCCTTCACAAACACTTCCCAATTTGTTGTCAGCGCTGAGTTCTGCTGCTGGAAATATGTCGAGAAACGTCTGCTGCACGATCGGTACTTCACTGGCTCCTCCTGTCATGATAATCAGGTCGATGTCTTCCACCTTCAGTTGGGCAGCAAGCAGCGCTTCTGTGATCGTTTGGGTCAATTGAGAAATTTTATCCCCCATCGCCTGATCAAACAATGCCCGATGAACAGGGATATGCACAGTTGATTCCAGGAAAAAAGCGTCTACCACCGCAGCTTCCTTATCAGACAATTCGATTTTGGCTTCTTCCACCAATTTCAGCAAATGATGTCCCTTTCGCGATTCAATGAGTTGGAGGAATCGCTGAAGCTTTTCGGGTTCCCGCGCCTGGGGAAGGAGGTTTTTCATAGACAGATAGGTTTGTCTCGCATACAGCTCCAGGGCAATTTTGTTCCAGTCTGAGGCGACGACATACGGCCAATTGGGCAAATTCAGTTGCTTGGAGCCATATTTGCTGAGATAGCCGAACTCGCCCATGACCTGTCCGAGCGCAAGCATACTGTCGAAATCTGTCCCTCCCAGGGCGATCCCACTATTGGCCAGAATGTCATCCGTGCGATCTACAAGATGTTTTCTCTCAGGGCCCAGGCGGACGATGGAAAAATCTGAAGTTCCGCCTCCGATGTCTGCCACGATTGCCAGCTTTTCTTTTTGTACGTTTTTTTCGTGAGAAAAAGCAGAGGCAATGGGTTCAAACTGGAATTCTACATGCTGAAACCCAATCTGATGAGCAATGTGGTGGAGATCCTGCTCGCCGCTTTTGTGCGCTGTTGCAAGGCTTGAAAACCTGACTGGTCGACCAAATACAACATGAGAAATTTCCTGATCCAGTTGGCGTTCGGCAGTTCGCTTGACATGCTGAATGAAAGAGATGAATAAATCCTGAAATTTCAGCTTATTCCTGGCTGTGAGCATCGTCCCGGAGGAAAAATACTTTGTCCCCAACAAGCGTTTGAATCCTCGGAGCAATCGTCCGTCCTTTCCCTCCAAATAGTGGTCAAGCGCCGCCCTTCCAAAAAGAGGGCTATCCAATTCCCCATCGGGATAAAATACCGCAGAAGGGATGTTCCGATGATGTCCTTCAAAAGTAATATAGGTGATGTCCCCCTTCCCTTCGTTCTGTTCGACTGTACACAATGAATTAGAGGTGCCAAAATCGAGACCACAATATGTCATGAATATCTAGTTTTTTTGAGTATTGAGACTCATACATCAAAAGATGTTCCTAACGAGAGTTTTTTAAACGAGAGGAAAGCAAATTGGTTAGTAGATAAAATGCGTTTTTCTGGAGAAAGTATCTCATCTCGATCAGCAAGGCAGGAGTTCAGGCTCGTCTTTTTCCATCAATCTTTCAATGGACAGATTCACCGGAATGATCCTCTACGCGCTTGCCACGGACTGACCACCGTATCTAATCCTTCCCCAATTTTTGAAAAATCTAAGAGACTGTTTGGGAATCTGTGCTAAGAATTTTTATGGTGTATTTTTTTCTCAGACAAGGCTCTTTTTTGTTCTCATAGTGGTGTTATGGGAACCAAAAAAGCCGCCGGATGAGGAAAAAAGACACATACAAAAAATAAGTAACAGCTGTTCAAACAGTCTCTAAGTGTTGCTCATAATTATCGGACAAATCAGGATAGAAAACATTTGCACCACAATGAGGATCTCGGCGGACTTGGTTCATCTATCTATAGTTAAGTACGCGTGATCATCCCTCTCTCGAATAAGTGGGTGGACAAAATTAAATAAAAAAAAATCTGATAACTCGCTGTCTGACAGTTCATTCAATATTCATAATTCTTCATTCAAAATTGTCGCCCTACTTACTGTCGGAATTTTATCTTTCAAAATAGGCCCATTCATTGCGGTAATCAAGAATGAGGGTTTCGAAATAGTGAAAACAAGACCCACCAATGGCACCATGAATTGGTTGATCCATCCACTGAGACATAAATTCAGTAAAATTGGTGTCTGCTCTTCGGGTGAACCACACTGGTCCAACCGTATGCCCTCCTATCTCGACGGCTGGAACCTGAATCATGTGCTCTCCATGATTCGCATCCCCCTGGTCGATGAAGGGCCAATCTGGATGTTGGTCACGCCATGCGTCAAACATACTTGCCACAATAAAACTGGTCGCAACAACGGAGAATCCGCCAAACCGCTGCCTGCTGCTATCCTGTAGATTCACCATCGCTCCAGAGTCAAACAATGTCTGGATCGTATCCCCTGCCACAATGATAGGGATTCGGGGGAAGTGGGTCAAATGCTGCCCAGCTTCATTTTTCATAAATCCAATTTTCACCTTATGGGGACTCTCAATTGCCTGCCAGTCTATACTATCAATGGTTGAGAGTGATGGGCGTTTGTAGTCAAATAACCATACCTTGTCTGCAAACCAGATCGCTCCTAACAAGCCTCCTATGGTTTGCTTGAAATTCATGTTGCCATCATACACGAAATTCGGTTCAAGTGGGGGAGGATAATTGTGTTCTCGAAATAACTCTGCCAGATTGACTTGCTCGAATATCCGATCTTCTCCCTGAGTAGAATCAATCCTCAGGTTTAGTGCAGAGACTGCATCTCTACCAATGATCTTTCCCCCTCCTGTATCTGTATAAAAACTGATACTATCTCCAGAATCAGTCAAAAAGTGGACAAAGATTCGATGTTCAATGAATTCCGTATGCGGGACTTCTTGAATGGACAAAACCGTCCGATCGATGGAAGAAGGTAATTCACTTTCAAACTCACTTTCAGCAGAGCAAGCAACCAGCAAGATCCCAATCAAGATGAAAAAAGACATAATTTTCATCTTGAAAAGATGAGGATTCGATAGTAAGCAAGCAAATCTGATCGTTCCGGTCTTCTTATTTAGCCGTACCAGGCAGTTTCTCCTAGAGTGAATCATAGAATTCATTTGCTGTTTTTGGGCCACCTTTTATCAAAAAATATTGAGTCACTTCATGGATAGGATTAGCTGAAATCGTGATTTCAAGCCCCGTTCTCTTTGCTGTCCTGATCTTGCCTGTCATCACCGATCAATCGAGACAAGCGCTGATCTGTTTGCTCGATGAGATGCAGGAGATGTTCGTGTGGCAGTTGTTGATCCAGATTCCAGATTCTCTCAACAAATGCAGGCACTCTTCTTCTCAGGCTGGGAAGTTCAGATTCTTCTGGCTGCTCCCATGCGCACATCTGTGCCCCGATGATCAGAGGCGTTTTTTCGACCTGTATAGGCGTGAAGGAGGGAGCCTGATCCCACCAGTTTTCCCATCGCCACATATTCCAGTCATAGATAGTCGTAGGACTCCATTTTCTTTTGTTGACAACATAGAGGGGTTGCCAGGAAGTGTTCACAACCGTATAGCCATCTTCTACGAGTAGATTGGGCAGATATCTATTGGTTTCAAATTCAAATACGATGATATCTTTAGGAATCGCGATCTCCCCTTCAGGACCAAATCCTTCCCAGACGCACATTTGTTTGTTGTACTTTTTGACGATCTCATTCATTCGCACCAAAAAATGTCGATATAACTCATGTACATCTTCCCCAATTTGATGCTTCTCAATATAGGTCTGGACTTGCGGGTCCTCCATAACTTTCTCGAAATAGGCTTCATCCCCTCCCATGTGAAAATATGGACTTGCCTGGAAGATCTCCGCCATTTCTCCTACAATGTTGTCAATCGCTTCATAGGCAGCTTCATTGCCCATATTGATGATATATGAATTGGTCGCAGTGTCTTCAATCGCAAAGATCTCCGGATATTGTTTGACAAATTGTTCGGCATGGCCTGGCACTTCCAACTCAGGAATAATCGTTACCCCACGAACTTGCGAGTAGGCCTCCATCTCTGTCAACTCTTCTTTGGTATAGTGCCGCTGGGCTGTGGCAAGTCTGGGATAAGACTTAGATGGGAAGGTGAAAGATTGGTGATCTGTGAAGTGCAAATGCAAAAATTTGATCTTATAAAAGGCTGCCAAATCAATCAATTGTTTGACGGATTCAGCACTGTGCCACTTCCGCGCCAGATCAATCATCAAGCCTCTGTAGGTGGCATCGGGTTCATCCTGGATTGTGCAGCGCGGAAAGACAAGCTGATCTCCCTGTTTGTGTGCCAATTGCAGGAGGGTAGTTTTGGCCATGGCGAGTGCCTCATAACTCCCTCCGCTCAGTTGTATTCTTTGATCAATTGTGAGCTGATATGCTTCCTTGCTCAGGTCTGGATTGATATCAAAGACGATATCAGCCTCCGTTCCTGCTGTCTGAGTCGTCTTGATACGCACTCCTGCTACCCGCTCCACTTCCGAGCTAAACAGCTCCAGGAGTGGGGCCAATTCTGGCTTCGCTGCATACAGCTTACTGGTCGAGGACAGGGCCAAGCCTTGCCCCATAAGTTGAATAGTTTTGGGGTGCGGGAGCAGAGAAGCCTCTGGGGCTTCATCGATGATGTTGGTCGTCTGATCGCAAGCCAGTAAGCTCAAGCTGATCAGGAGGTAAAGGATCGTTGGTCTCATAGTCAGGATCAAGGTTCACACAGGCCGATATCTTTCTGGTATTCTACACTCCAGGATAGATCATTCGGTCCATCCCTCCAAATGTCAGCATCTTATACAGATATGACAAGTCTATCAGCTTATCGATCATGTTTGCCTCTTACCGACCTTCCCTATATTCCAGCGGGGACAAGCCCGTTTTTCGCTTGAACAATCGACTAAAATAATGTGGATAGTTGAATCCAAGGGTATAGGCAATTCCACTGATTGGTTCCTCGGTTCCTAAAAGCAAATTCTTGGCTTTGTCCACCAAAAAATCATTGATGTGATCTTTGGCAGTCCTGCCTGTCTCTTTTTTGAGCAAATCACTCAGATAACCGGGAGACAAAAAACATTGATCGGCCAAATATTGAATAGAAGGAGGACCAGATTCTGACAACTTATCTGATTGATAATATGCTTTGAGCAAGGATTCTATTTTGGAAACAATGTCCTTGTTTTGAGCAGAACGGGTATTGAATTGGCGATCATAGTATCTCGTGCAGTAATTCAGGAGCAGCTCAATATTCGAGATGAGCACCTGTTGGCTGTGGTGGTCTATACGTTCAGATATTTCCACCTGAATCATATCGATACATTTGCCGAGGGTATCCTGTTCCTGTTCAGACAAATGCAGGGCCTCATGCACATGATAGGAAAAAAAGGAGTATTGGTCGATCCGGGTCCCCAAGGGGCTGTTTCGGATCAAGTCTGGATGGAAATAGAGTAACCATCCATTGATTTCGTTCAAATCTTGTGCTTTGTTCAGTCTGATCACCTGTCCAGGTGCAGTAAACATGAGCACTCCTTCATCAAAATCGTAGTGATTTCTGCCATAATCCAATGCGCAACTGGCATCTTTGAGTGCGATACAGTACAGATCAGAGGAAATGTTGACACCAACCCGATCCTCTCCATACGCAAGTTGGGAGGCGTCTATCACAGTGATCAATGGATGATTGGGCTTGCCAAAGCCCAGCCGACTATGAAGCTGGCTGATTGAGTGATGGTGGATCATCTTTTTTGCCATGTTAGGAGCGATTTGCATACAAAGCTCTCCCTAATCGTTGACTCAGGCTAACACAAATCCCGGAATGAATCACACATCTTCAGGAATTTGCATTCTTGCCCCCTGTTTCCGCCTGGATACCAGAAGACTTGTCTATCAGCTAATGCCTCCCACCTTCCGCTTTCGCCAATAAGCCAAGCCACTGATCGCAGCCACGACAACCACTGCCACATACACCCAACTGGGTATCGGAACTGGATCTCCCGCCGCATAGGAGTGTAAGCCAGAGAGGTAATAGTTTACCCCATAATAGGTCATGATGACTGATGCCATCCCAAATATGGTCGCCAGATTATAGGAAAAAAGGCCAAACAATTTGGGAATAATCCGCATATGAAGGATGAAGGCATAGACCAAAATGGTTACCAATGCCCAGGTTTCCTTCGCGTCCCACCCCCAATATCTCCCCCAGGACTCATTCGCCCAGACACCTCCTAAATAGGTTCCGACACTGATCATGAACAAACCTGCGATCAAGGTCAGTTCGCTGAGATAGGTCATCTCCTGAACGATCCGTTTGACCCGATCTCGATTGGACTCGCGCAGGAATGCAATCAGGATAAGATTGATCAATCCAATGATGGCTCCCAACATCAAAAAGCCATAGCTCCCGGCTTCCAGCGATACGTGGATGGTCAACCAATAGGACCTTAGCACGGGCACCAATGGCGTTATCTGTGGGTCCAGAAAACTCAGGGTTGCCACAAACAAAATCGTTCCGGCCAGAACCATGGTTGCTGCCAGTCCGCCAAATGACTTTCGAGTAAAGAGAACGCCTGCCAGGGTGGTCGTCCAGGCAATGTAGATCATCGATTCATATCCATTACTCCAGGGAGCCCGACCGGATACATACCAGCGGAGTCCAAGCCCAAGCGTATGCAACGAGAATCCCACAGCAACCAATGAGAACAGGACCCAATAAGGTTTTGCCAAGCGTACATTGGGATAGAACACTGACCAAAACAAAAAGAAGAGAAAAGCCAGACCAAGCAGCATATACACACCCGTCAGACGCCCAAACACATTAGATTGGTTGAGCAAGATTTCTCCTTTGATTTTGGAAGAAGAGGGCATGATCGTTCCCCCATGTTTTTGTTGGAAATCTTCCAGCTCTTCGAGCAACGCATTTGCCTGACTATAGCCCTTGCCTCCAACGGCTTCGCGGAGTGCAGCACCATAGGCCTGGAAGAATTTCTCGGCGACCCCTTCATAATGACTATGGGCCTGATGATCATGAGAATGTCCATGCTGATGGGTCTGATTTGAGATCCAGGTGTTGTTAGGGTCATCGGGATTAGGAATGACGGCCAACAAACTTCCTGAAAAGGCCATGCTCAAGATATTCAGACGTTCATCTACTTTGAGGAGTTCTTTTTCATACACGCCTCTATCGATCGGCTCCAGACTATGAACCCTCCGCACATCATTCCGCAATTTGTACTCTCCTTTCTCTGTGAAAAAATCCGCAAAGGAAGCGTAAGATTCCGAAACCCCCAATTGCTGAGAGAGTTTGGGATGTTTTCCCAGTTTGATCAGGGGGACAGCTTGCCAGCCACGAGGATTTGCCAGCAGACTGAGAAGAATTTGATCTGCATTCAAGTCATACATCCGTTCAGTTCGGGCGATCTTTCGCAAGACCTCTCGAGACAGTGTGTGTATGGGCTTCATTCTTCCTTTGAAATCCTGGACGACTACCTCACTGAAAGCCTGTGCATGTTCTGCCGATACAGCATGATCGCGATAGGCAGCGGAAGGATCTGTTTGGGCCACCAATGTTCCAGCTCCCACCCCTAGCAGCAGCAGGATGAAGGTCGCGCTTTTGGCACGCAATTGATTGATGCGTTTTCTGACTTGATAGAAGCGGGTCTTTTTGCTAAAAAACGTCAGGATCATCCCGATTGTCAGCAAGGCATATCCCAGATAGGAGATCAATGAGCCCCAATAGTCATGATTGACACTGAGATAGGTTCCTTTTTCATCCCGGTCAAAAGAGGATTGAAAAAAACGATATCCATCATAGTTGAGGATATTGTTCATATAAATTCTATAATCTGTTTTGAATCCATTTCGTGGGTCAATCAATTGGACTTCGCTGGCATAAGACGAGGCACTATTGGTACCGGGATACTTCTCCATGATGAAGTCATACAGTTTAATCGAAAAAGGCAAACGTACTTCCCTGGCTCCATAAGCAATCGAAAAACGCAAATCGTTGAAAGTGAGAACTTCCGGTCTTCCTGGCATGCCTTTGCTGCCATATACCATCGTTTCCTGTTGTTGGCCATTTAGACTTACCTCTATCACCAGGGCTGTTGTGCTCTCATTTTTGACTTTGGGATGTTCGGATTCGATGCGCAGCTTGCCATTGGGATGAAACTCCCCAAACACAAAATTATTGACCCCGTCAGAATAAAGCGATCTCAAGCGGAGGGGATGTGCCTGAAACGCAGCCAGCGTATCTCTTTCCTGGCTCGCCATTACCATTTGCGACAAGGGCCGATTGGCACGGATCAGGAGAGAGTCATTTTGATACAGAAGATTGATGCCATCGGGATAGGGTTTGGGGGAGAAATTGTACACCACATTTCGAATTCGCTTGGTCTCGCCATACTCCAGAAAATATTCTTCTCTTCCATTGGCACCTGCGATGACCAGTTTCAAGATCGGTTTGCCCTCCATGCTACTAAAGAGGACGGCTGTTGGATTGGGAATGAATTGTTTCACATTCACCTCGATCAACTCTTCTCCAATCAGATAGGACTCCTGGAAGTGATTGTTTCCCACACTTGCAAACAGGACTGGCTCAGTGAAATCATACTTCTGCTCGCCCTTTTGTGCCTGAAAGATGAGGTGGGTTTCACTGGAAAGGAAGCGATTGGATTGATCATTTTCCCGAATGTGCATCATGCCTTCAAATCCCCAATAACGAGTGATCCCCGCTCCAATGAGAATAACAATGATTGCTGAATGAAACAGGAGGAGGGGCCATTTTTTTTGAGGGACCATCCGAAATTTCACGATATTCACGATGATCGACACCCCGAATAGTCCAAGTAGTAATTCGAACCACCAGGCCTGAAAGATTACCTTTTGGGCAGCACTGGTTCCAAAATCATTTTCGATAAAGGTCGCAACCCCAATTGCCACTGCGAACAGGAGAATGTACACGCCTGATGCTTTTGTGTTGAACAGCGGCATGAGATAATAGCGAATCGTGGGGAGTATATTATTCATATAATCTTGGTATGAGCCTAATCCAAAGGTAGTGCAATTATTTGGTCTCTGACACCCTGACGCAGAAAAAGTACAGAAGGTGGGCTGAGAAAAGGGGAATTATTGTTGCCCCATGATGATCTCGTAAAGCGCATGGGTGTGCCTGCGTTCAAAAATAAGATTTCTGATGGACCAGGAAAGAATCAGGAGATAGGCGACACCAGCGAATATAGAGAGCCAGTGGAACTTCAGCCATGCCCAAACCATAAACAATAAGAGGGAGAGGAGAATCTCAAACAAAAACAGATGTTTGTCTTCTTTTCGACGCTTGATGATTATGACATTCCCTCTGCGCTTGTGAATACGTTCCTGTACTTTCGCGACCATCTGATCCACGGAATAATATCGGTCCTGATCTGCTTGTGTGAAGCAGATTGCAAATTCCAGTTCCAGGCGAGAGAGGAAGCGATAATAGGCTTTTGATCCGCTGAAACTTCCTTTGAGGCCATCTTTTCGATGTGGCGGATGCGTCAAATAATCCATAAAATGACTGTCCTCATAGAGAGTAGATGGGCGCTTTCGCATCTGTATGAAGATGTCAAGGATGATTTGTTTGATGTGTGGGTCAGTCATCCTTATTTCGACCCAAAATACCCTTTCATCGGTCCAAAATAATGATCCAGCCATCCCTGTTTGTATTGGGTTTGGCCTTCGGGAATGTTGGTATGTATCAGCCTCATTTGGCAGCCTCCAGTTGCCTCTGTTAGCAGAATGGTCAATTCAGAATCTTCATCATCTTCTTGAAATTGTGTCGTTCGCCAACTTTGCACAATTTTTTCATCTGCGATCAGAGAAATGTTTCGTCCACTGATGTATTGATTCCAGGCAGTGAAGGTTTCCCCCTCTTTTGCACTACATCTGGCCTCTCCACCAGTCATCTTGCTATGGGCCTCGCTGTCTAGCCAGGCTTGATAGAGGACAGCAGCAGAAACAGGGAAAAACTCAGTTAATTCAAAGGATTCTTTCATGAGATAACATTGATTACCTTCCCACAAGTTATACATCAAGCACCAAAAAATCCATCATTGTGTCTTTCTGCATGTAAATCCATGAAGGAATCTGGGAACCGATTTGCAGGTGATCTTGTGGATATGTTAAGGTCCTTTTTTCCCTTCTTTGTTGCAGGCATCCTCCTTTTTCCTAGCCATACTCCAATCCTTGCACCCTACAGGTCAGCCGATAACACCCACCCAATTGTCTCTGCACAAGCGAAAAAGGATACCGCAATCGCAGTATCCTTTTTCCCACACACACACTACTTTTTAAATCGCACTTATCTATGAAGAAGTGGTTTTTCAGAGAATAAGTCTTGTTCTTACCCTTATCACGTAACTTCTTTTCGAATGGTTGGGTGAGTGGAAAAAATTCTCTCAGTCGTCCGCAAGCGAAAAAGGACACTGCGAAAGCAGCATCCTTTTTCCCACACACACTACATGTTAAATCGTACTTATCTTCTTAGCGTTATTTTTTGGCTGATAGGGCCTTTATTGGTATTCAGGAGAACCAGGTAGTTTCCAGCTGTCTGATCTTGCAGAGACAACTCTATTCTGCCTGGATGAAGATCCGTTTTCCTCTGAATCAATTTTCCAGACAGATCATACACACTGACGTCCTCAACCGTGATGGTTTCATACGTAATCACGAGATCGCCAAAGCTTGGGTTGGGATAAACCTTGATGTACTGACTCAAATCCTCCTCCAGGGCAGTCGGACTCGCAATGGTGTTGAGAGCAGTATTTGTGATGATCGGCTCATTAAAGTCAAAGTAGATCGCAGCTCTGTTGGTGATTTCCGTCCCATATGGCAGCGTCCCATTGTGGCGCATCACAAAGCTGACATGCCCATGACTTTCTGGCTCATTGGTAGTAGAATCCACCAGGAAGATATTGTCAAAGGTAAACACCAGCGTATTTCCATCTTCGATTGTCAGTTCGTACGGATGACTGAAGGTTGAAGGCTTAAAGGTTGTGATGTCCAAATCTCCTTCGATTGTATCTCTGATCACTACAATAAATGCTGTATCATTTCCCGTGTTCTGGAAGCGGACGGTGTATCGCATATCCTGTTCATCCTGACCGATGAATCCTTCAGGACCTTCGCCTTGGGGGGTAACCTGTTTGTCGTTGGGGTCAAAGGAGTTGGTAACATTTCGATAACAGGTATCTACATTGTTGTAGGGAGTTACATCATTGGCAATCGGATCAACCTGGGCAACTGTGGTAATCAGGGTTCCTACCGGAACTGAGGTACCGATTCCTCCAGTAATGGTCAGCCAGAAGTGCTGTCCAGGTGCCAGGGTCGGAAGCACCCAAGAAGCCGTATTATTGGCGGGATTGAAAGTCGTCGGATTGACAGAGAAATTGCTCACAGACACCAATGGGTCATAGGTGAAGGTAAGGATCCCATTGGCAGGGAGGACTCCTTCGTTCCAGACATGAATGTAGTAGGTATGCAAGAATCCAGGACGAATGTTGCCTTTCCACAGATTCACCTTTAGATCCTGAAAGACAGAATCACTGTCTAAGGCAAAATCAACATTGGCAATATCGGTCGTCTGATTCGTCAACAAATGAAGTCCATTGGTGGGGCAGATAGGCGTGAGGAAAGGGAAGAAGTTAGTATTATAACTAACAGAATAGGTTCCAGGGAAGACTTCAAATTCATAGGTTCCATCCAGACCAGCAATGACTCCTTGTCCGTTGGAGAGGGAAACCCATCCGGGAACAGCAAAGTCAATGGTTGAATCATAGACACAGTCCATATTGCTGTCGTAGTACATACGCCCAGAAATATTGATGGTACAGGAATCCGCATATTCAACATAGAAGACCTCGTGATCTTCACATCCAGCATAATCTGCGACATATACAGAGTATCCACCAACTGCCAGACTTACATCCAGGGTATCTGTTGCACCACTTGTCCAGACGATATTATAGGGAGCTACTCCTCCATTGATCGCCAGGGTAGCTCCACCACCTGCACCATTACAATCTGCATCCGTGGTGCTCACTACCATCGCAAAGGGGGTCGCATCCAGCAAGAAGGAATCTGAAGCCGCACAGCCATTGTTGTCAGTTACCGTAACCCAATAGTTTCCTGAGCCCAGGCCACCAATCGAATCAGTTGTCGCACCTGTATTCCAGGCATAGGTAAAGGGCGCAACACCACTACTTGGCGTAATCACTATATAACCATCATCTACATTATCACAAGATGGATTTTGAACAGAACTGCTTAAAGAGATCCCGAGATTTTGTATATCCACTGTATCCAGTTCGCTACACCCATTGACATCAGCAACCGCAACGACATAGGTTCCAGGACCGAGATTGGAGATGGTCGGCGTTGTGGCACCATTGGACCATGTATAGGAATAAGGTGACTGGCCTCCTGTAACATTGGCTGTTGCACTTCCATCTGAGTTGCCACAAGTGGCATCTACCACAGTTGTATTGATGATCATCCCTGGTGGAATGACAATTGTTGTCAGCATCGAATCACTACATCCTCCCGGATTTGTTACCTTCACCTGCACCTGATACGTCCCTGGAAGGGTAAAATTGAAGGTTGCAGCAGAGTCCATAGAACTAAACGACTGGGGACCTGAAACATCCCATTCCCAGATCAGAGGAATACCGACTGTATCTACCGCTCCGGTAAAAGTGATGGGTCCAGGACCACAGGAGAGCTGCGTCGAAGGATTGATCGCCCATACCTGAGGACCAGTAAAGTTCAACCACATGGCAGTAGAGTCAGTGGATGACCCATTACTGACACTTAGGGTGACCCAAAACCATCCAGCTTGCTGATAGATATGTGTTGGGTTTTGCAAGGTACTGGATGCGCCGTCTCCAAAACTCCAGAACCAGGAGGTGGGAGCGGGTGTACCAGTAGATTGATCCGTAAAGGAAACCGTTACTGGAGTACATCCATTGGTAATGCTGGCGACAAAATCCGCCTGCACAGTCAACTGACCCAGGGCATTACCGCCCCAAAGAAACAGCGCCGAAAGAAAAAGTGTAGATAGTGTTAATCGCATAAGGCTGTAAGATTTGGTTGTTGAGGAAAGAAAGGGCCATCATTGTAGCGTGTTTCAACACAAACCTACAGCTTCCTGCTGATTAAGTGAAGCGTTTTTACTTACATATACAGCTAATTCTGAAAAAAATATTCAATAACATTTTTGCAAAAAACTTACAGTCAATTTTTTACAAATAAAAAAATCGTCAATTTCTGAATATTTTTACCCAACCCAAATCACCCCTATTTCAATTCCTTGCTATGCTTGATCCCCAATTCCTTCAGTCTTTCAGCTCGACTCGTCAGACTCCCTTTGCCTAGTTGCAATTTGTTTTTGGCCTGAATAAAAGCTTGATCTGCGCGCTGAAGATGTTTTCCAATATTGTCTACCTCATCCACAAATCCGACAAATTTGTCATAAAGCGCTCCGCCCTGACGAGCAATTTCCTGGGCATGGCGGTTCTGATGTTCGAATTTCCAGATAGAAGCGACCGTTTTCAGTGTTGCAAGAAGGGTCGTTGGGCTGACAAGCACAATCCGCTTCTCCCAAGCAATGGTGAAGAGATCATGCTTGCGCTGCAAAGCCAAACTGAAGGCGGGTTCGACGGGCATGAACATGAGCACAAAATCTGGCGAGTTCACTCCTTTGAGGCTTGCATAATGTTTATCGCTGAGCTGACGAATATGCGTCAAGATAGAATTGAGATGATTGCTCAGGGCTGATTCTTGCATCTGCTCATCACTGGCCGACACGAATCTTTCATAAGCTGTCAGAGATACCTTGGAGTCAATAATCAGATGTTTTCCATCTGGTAGTTGGACAATCACATCAGGCTGTAATCGTCTGCCTGCTGTATCCTCAAGAAGCAACCCTTTGCTTTGCAGAAGGAATTCCTCTCCTTCCCGAAGACCAGAATTCTCCAATACACGCGCCAATACCATTTCTCCCCAATTGCCCTGCATTTTGCTATCGCCCTTGAGTGCCTGAGTGAGGTTACGGGCCTCCTCCCCCATTTGCACATTGAGTTCTGTCAGCTTTTTGATCTCTTGTTGTAGGCTGAATCGCTCGCGGGCCTCCTGCTGGTAGCTGTCCGCAACACGTTTTTCAAATGCCTCAATTCGTTCTTTGAGTGGGGTGAGCACATGACGTAGGGTGTCCTCATGTTTGATCGACAACTGCTGGCTGTTCTGAGTCAAAACTTTGGCAGCCAATTGCGCAAAATCTGCCTGCAATTGGTCCCGTTGTTGGGCTTGGTTGGACTGCACTTCTGTGAGTTGCTGCTGAATATGATCACGCTCTGTTCCGATCCGACTCAGGTCTTTGTTCAGATCCAGAATATCGGACTGAAGGTCAATTTTCTCTACCTTCAGTTGGCCTAAGCGAGTCTCGGTTTCCTTCCATTTTTCGGTACCCTGTTTCAGTTCGGCCTGCACATGAAAGAGCTGCTGCTGCAAGCCTTGTTTGGCCCGCATATACCACATTCCCATTCCCAATATTCCTAGCACAAGTCCGATTCCTCCTCCCAAAAGCAATGTCATGACGTCCATTTTGCTAATATTTTGGGATCAATATACACAAAATCTTGGGGAGCTTCCGTTGATTTCCTGCCAACCTCCGCCCTTACAACCCACCAAACCAACAATAGCTCCCTTTCTCCAAAGATAGACTTGATGCGTTTGCGTGCTGGAAAGCGGGAAAGCGGGAAAGCAGGAAAACGACATTCCCCAAACCTTAACAGATTCCCTCCCCCACCAAGCCAACAATAACTCTTCTTCTCCAAAGAAAGACTTGATGCGTTTGCGGGCAGGAAAGCGGAAAAGCAGGAAAACGACATTCCCCAAACCTTAACAGATTCCCTCCCCTACCAAGCCAACAATACCTCCTCTTCTCCAGAGAAAGACTTGATGCGTTTGCGTGCTGGAAAGCGGGAAAGCAGGAAAACGACATTCCCCAAACCTTAACAGATTCCCTCCCCCACCAAGCCAACAATAGCTCCCTTTCTCCAAAGAAAGACTTGATGCGTTTGCGTGCTGGAAGCGGGAAAGCAGGGAAACGACATTCCCCAAACCTTAACAGATTCCCTCCCCCACCAAGCCAACAATACCTCTTCTTCTCCAGAGAAAGACTTGATGCGTTTGCGGGCAGGAAAGCGGGAAAGCAGGAAAAAGACATTCCCCAAACCTTAACATATTCCCTCCCCGACCAAGCCAACAATACCTCCTCTTCTCCAAAGAAAAACTTGATGCGTTTGCGTGCTGGAAAGCGGGAAAGCAGGAAAACGACATTCCCCAAACCTTAACAGATTCCCCCCCACACCAAGTCAACAATACCTCCTCTTCTCCAAAGAAAGACTTGATGCGTTTGCGTGCTGGAAGCGGGAAAGCAGGGAAACGACATTCCCCAAACCTTAACAGA
>JBCCGK010000137.1:0-26911 GCA_039029315.1 Bacteroidota bacterium
CTTGGGATGATGTGGTTGAAGCTCTGCTCGAACCCAACCTGCAAGCAACAGAAGAACAGAACAAATACAAGACAAGTCGAATTAGCCAAAGAGTAATGAATTCTCATAGCAGCACTATGAGAACAAACAAGAGCCTTGTCTGAGAAAAAAATACTCCATAAACATTCTCAGCACAAATCTCAAAATAGTCTCTAAAAGCATGAAGACATACCCCAAATCCTTCCCAAGCTTCCCCGATCAGTTCCTTTTTAGCATTTCGAATAATTCAAGATTCTTATTATCTCCATGCTGATGATTTTGAAATGAAGATTGTTTGAAAAAATAAATGCTTGTAAAAGAGAGAGTTTGCACGTTTGAGAACCTTTATTCTTGTTGAAAAATTGTTCTATTTTACTCTAAATCGTATATTTCCCAATAATCTTATTTTCAAACATTTGATAGTTGAAAAACTGTTTCCCTAACCACAAATTATTTTTCACATGGATGCGATTACTTCTCCTGCTACGCTTTCTGTAGTAGACCGCCTCGAAAGAGGTCTTTTTGAGCTCGCCGAAGTTTATCGAAAGCACAAATTATACATCAAGACCAAATACAACATCTCTGCACTTGAGATGGAAATTCTCCAATTGATCCACCTGGATGGCAAAAAGAAAATGAAAGAGATCGGAGAGCAATTCCATATCAAATTAAGCACGCTGACGAGTATTATTGATAAGATTGAATCCCAAAAACTGGTTAAGAGGGTGAATTCCCGTGAAGATCGACGAGTCGTCTTCCTGGATATTACCAAAAAGGGCCAAAAACTGTACGAAGAATATCACAGGTATCTACAGCTTGTCTCTGTGCAAGCCCACCAATCCATGGAGGACTATGAATTTCAGGCCTTTCTTCATGGCCTCAAAAAAATGAGCGAAATCATTTCCTCTCCAGATATAGATTAACTAGCAGGCTTGATTGTCCTGGATTCCTGACTCTTTCTGTTGGATGCTGAAGGCATGACGCACAAAAAGAGTCGGGACACAAAGGACCCTTTATTTTTCCTGACTGCTAGAGATTGATTAACCCAACCCAACTTTTTTAACACATCCCATTCCTATCCAGCATCCCTTCTCCTTCATATAGGTAGAAGTGAGCATGCAGGCTTGACCATTATCTGTTTACCTACTCATGACTTAATACCTCACTTCTCAATGAACGTTAATCCCGAATCTCAATCACAGATAAACCAACTTGAAGAAAGACTCATTGATCTAAATCAAGTAATACGACAACACCGCGAATACATCAAAACAAAATACAAGCTTACCGCTTTGGAGATGGAGCTGATTCAATTCGTCGCACATAATGGGCCTCAGAAAATGAAAGAAGTCTCAGAAAATTTTTATATAAAACTGAGCACGCTGACAAGTATTATCGACAAAGCAGAAAAGAAAAAAATTTTGAAACGAAGTAATTCTAAGCAAGATAGAAGAGTTGTCTATCTTGAAATTACCAAAAATGGAAGGAAATTATTTGAAGCCTATCAAGGCCTTTTGAAACATACAGCCAAAAGAATGGAGGCTGAATTAGGGAAAGAAAAATTTCAGGCTTTTGTTGGAGGAATGGAAATTTTTGCCCGTATGTCGATAAAAGAATAGAAAATAGAAGATTTACTGATTGATAGAGTCTCCCATTTGGATAAAATTACTTATCTTTTATCTTTTCAATTTCAGGAACTATCTAACACAACTTAGATGTTGGAGCATTCGTGAAAAGTTTTTTTTGATTTTATACGCAAATTTGGAAAGTGCTGTCTATGGAATGTTTGGCAATATGTTGACATTGAAAATTTTTTTATGTAATGTCTATATGAAGGATAAAAACAGTTTAGGGAATTTTCATAATTCGATAAAAAAAAATCCTAAACTATAAAAAGTCAGATTATTCTGTATTATATTATTTTTTTTTCTTAAAATTGCGTAAACCTAATGAATACTGTGAGCAAACTATTCACCAAAACAAAATCATCTTCTCTTGAAGTTGTTTTAAACGATCTGATTCATGCAATGAATCATAGGAAACAGTCCGTCCTCGCATCTTATAAAGTGGGAGAGATGGAGGTGGAAATCATCAGGTATCTGATTGACCATGAGCAAAAAAAGATGAAAGAGGTGGGAGAGTACTTCAAAATAAAACTTTCCACCCTGACCAGTACCATTGACAAGTTGGAGAAGGCCAAATTGGTCAAGCGAAAAAACTCCAAAGAAGATCGAAGAGTGATCT
This sequence comes from Bacteroidota bacterium, assembly GCA_039029315.1. Classification (GTDB taxonomy): domain Bacteria; phylum Bacteroidota; class Bacteroidia; order J057; family J057; genus JBCCCJ01. Next base: position 2,263 of record JBCCGK010000137.1, read on the forward strand.
TTATTCGTCCAACTCCCAAGGGACAAACCCTCTTGGATGATTTGGAAAAAGCAACTTCTTCCGTTACTGGAAAACTTGTTGATGAGTCCTCGTCTAAAGAAAGTGACATACTGGTTCAAGGCTTACATAAGCTACTTGCGTATGCCAGTGAAACTTCTTGAATCAGAATTACCATTACATTCAATGAGAAGCCCGGTTGGATATCCAGCCGGGTTTTATGTTACATATGAAAAAAATATTCTCTAACTTGGGATTCGATATTCCGCTGTTCAATCGTGTCTTATGAATATTTTTCTAATCATTTTTGGAATTGTTTCCGCTATATTATTGGGGGTACTGTTCTATTTTGTGCCAGTCGGATTGTGGATTACCGCACAATTTTCTGGTGTACGGATGAGTATCGGACAATTGATCGGAATGCGATTGAGAAGAGTTCAGCCAAAGATCATCGTCGATGAATTGATCAAGGCACAGAAGGCCAATCTCAAGGATGTCAAATTCAATGCACTCGAAGCTCACTATCTGGCCAAAGGAAATATCAATATGGTAGTTGATGCGTTGATCTCTGCAAAAAATGCTGGGATTGCCTTGAGTTTCGAACAAGCTGCAGCCATAGATCTGGCAGGAAGAGATGTGCGAGAGGCCGTAAAGGATTCTGTCAACACCAAAGTAATAGATTCTCCACAAATTGAGGCCGTAGCAAAGGATGGAATCCAGCTGATCGTTAAGGCGAGGATTACTGTTCGTGCCCATCTGGAAAAACTCGTTGGGGGCGCAGGAGAAGAGACCATCATTGCTCGGGTAGGGCAGGGGATTGTTGCTTCTATTGGATCGGCAGACACACATGTCCAAATTCTCGCCGACCCTGATACGATCTCAGAAAGAATCATGACTGAAGGTCTGATAGCAGGAACCGCATTTGATGTTCTCTCTATTGATATTGCTGACATTGATATTGGAAAAAACATTGGGGCAGAACTCAAAACCGATAAGGCAGCAGCAGATCTCCAGGTAGCGAGGGCTCAGGCCGAAGAAAAACGAGCAGAAGCCGTCGCAGAAGAGCAGTATTATCGCGCTCGTGTACAAGAAATGCGAGCCAAACTGATCGAGGCTGAAGCACAGGTCCCCATGGCGATAGCTGAGGCATTTCGGCTGGGGAATCTGGGAATCATGGACTATCATCGCCTTCAAAATATCGAAGCTGACACCAAAATGAGGCGTTCCTTCTCCGACCTGGATGATGGCATTGCGGAAGTAGAAGAAGAAGAGGATCCAGATGTAAATTGATGTGCTGAAGGAAGTCCTCCTTCTCTAAAGCAGATGACTGATCCTATTGGTACATGATTTCCTGGACCCAATTTTGTTGGATTGATTTCTCCATATTTTGGCGTTCTTATACACCTTGTCTCAACTGCAACCAGCGCGTGTTAATTCAGTTTCATGAATCCCTTGTATCGATTGAGTATAGGCATTGGCCTCTGTATCCTTAGTAGTGTTTGCTGGACATCTGATTCCTATTCTCAGGAATTGGATTTCGACCAGGCCAGCCATCTCTTTGGTCCCCAAAGAGTCTTGACATTTCGGCAGTTTTCTCTCGATATGACCGATCAGAGCAAATCTGAGTTGAAGCTGTTGGCAGACCTTATTCGACAATATCCTGGGATCATCGCTACCCACTTAATGGTCGTACAGATATTTAGTTGCGAAAAAGAATTGAAGATTAAACCCTATCTGGGAGTTTGTAGAGGGCAAGTCGTGGTCGACTATTTGGAGAAAGAATTGGGACTCTCCCGTAAGAAATGTCTCATTCGTGATGGTGGTAAAAATACATTTGATCCCAACTGTTCTACTGGGAGTGGGACCTATCTCTATTTGCGACCTTCCTGGACCGAATGAGCCAGATCGCTCCAGCACCAAGCACGATCAACCCCCCAAACAACATCCAGCCGAAAGGCAGAGAATGCCACAGAGGTCTGTCTGCCCCAACAAGAACGAAAGCAGCCCAAAAATGAGGGTGCGCGTGTAAATGGTCTTGAATGTAGGTCAGTTTGGCAGCACGCAAGGCTTCTCCCTGTGTTTGGCCAGCCTTAAGCCCCTGATAAAACTGTTGCATAATGCTGGAAGTTGAGGCATCATCTGCCTGCCAGAGACTCATGAGTACATTGGGACAGCCAGCCGTGCGAAAAGCACGCCCAATGCTGAGAACGCCTTCTCCACGAACCCAATTACCAGACCCTGTATTACAAGCACTTAGCACTGCAAGGTCTGCATGGAGTTCCATTTGTTGAATATCAGAGGTATACAAGAGACCGGACTCTGGTATATCAGCATGAGAGGAAAAGACAAGAGAGCTAAAATTCGGATTGTCATCATTGCCAATGGCATGCATAGCAAGATGAAGAATCTGGTAGGAGGCTGCCATCTCCTTGAATTGTTCCTTGGTAGCTTGTATCCCAACAAATGCCTCTCCACCTACGATTTGTTGAATAGACTCGACTTCTTGTTGAGAAAATAAAAGTGGAGCCAGAGCATCTCTGCTCGTGGCGAATTCTTCAGGTAGCGAATCCGGAATTCCTGTCTCACCATATGATGGGGCAAATCCTCCAAAGAGTTTTCCCCCCTTTTTTCCACTGACAGGAAGATCGCACAGCATCGTAGCAGAGTATTCGTAAGAGCAATTATAGGCTGAAATCAGATATGGTAAAGCCGAGAAACCAGCTACATGTATATCTGGGGATTGACGAACCAAAGCCTCAAATGGCAAGTGATACAACTGCCCATCCGGGATGATAATCAAGTGATGAATCGGTGCCTCATAGTCCTTCAGGGCTACTTGTACAATGTGGCTATACACCTCATAGGCGCGCGCTGCAAATGTCTGGATATTGGCCTGCGAAAATCCCTCCTTGACAAGGGTCTCCCGATCAGTCAGGATTTCCTGCAAGCTCTCAAGGGCTTGAAGGATGCTGCTATCCTTGGGAATGGCAAAAGGACGAACCTGTTGTTTGTCTATGGCGAAAAGATAAATGCTGCTGTCCCCTTCAAAATATTCCAACACCATCTGCGTCTCATCCTTCAGGAAAGACTGTACATCTGCAAGAGAACTTATTGTCTGTTGATACTTGGCCTTGTGATAGGCAGGAAACTCTGATTCAAGAGTGTGTAATAGCTCCTGAAGGGATTCCTCTCGCTCGAACAACGCCTGCCTCCACCTGTTGAGTTTCTCTTTTGAGGCCAGGTTCGCCCTATGTTCTGCCCTGAAAATCTGTTTTTGGTAGTGAGCGATATCCCGCTTCAGCAGGCGCTCCTTTCTTAAAAAACTGTCCGGGACCATGGTTTGCCGAGCCGAGCTTTGCTGGAGAGATTCATAGAGAACCACAGCCTTACCATATTCTGCAAAGGAGAACGCTTGCTCCAGATATTGATCGTCTTGCTGATCGTGATACAATTCCAGTGCAACCCTGATTCCACGTTCATAGATTGGAATCAATCGCCTCGCAAGTGCAAGCTTGGACCCTTCTGCCAGATAGCTGAGTCGGATATATGCAGCGAGTTCGGCGACGCGCTCATTGCATGCAAGAGCCTTTTTTTGAGAGCTTAGCCAGGTGTTGCTATCCTGACGTGCCTTGGCTTCCCATACTTTGCCCAGCACTGCCAGCAAGGAAATTCCCTCTGTGGGATACATGATCATAGCGGGAGTTGGAAGATCATCTCCCGTCGGAAATGAGTCAGAAATCATCTGTAAGCCCGTTTGACAATGTAACTCGGCTTCGGTCAGCTTCTCTAGCTGAAGGTAAGTCTTGGCGAGATTATAATGGATCATCGCTACATTCTCATTGGGCCTTCCATATTGTTTGACAAGTTGAACCGTATTTTCAAAATAAGGAAGGGCCTTTTCCCACTCTTCATTGAGGGCATGCCAATGACCAGAATACACCTCTATATGATCCACAAAGCGCAAGGGATAGCTTGCTTGTAATTGGCGATTGGCCTGGAGATATTGTTCCATTCGATCTGTATCCTTGAGTTTGTAATACAGAGCGATTGTACTTTGGTAGATCGAATTCAATTGGTTGAAAAATTTGTTTTCCCCCAATTCCAGGTACATCGCCTTACTTTCTTCCAGGTACTTCATGGCATTCTCCTCATCCGAAATGTATACATAACACTTGCCAAGATGATAAACAGTGGCAGCCAGGTCTTTTCGCATTTGAGGATCATCCGCTTCCTCTCGCAATGCTTCTTCCAGCAGAGCCCGGGCTTGATGGTACATCCTGAGTGCCTGGAGATAATCCCCTTTCCTGGTATAAGCAACTCCAAGACTGCGGTATATTTTGTTGATGCCATCAGCCGCCAATGAATCGGAATTGGCTAGCACTTCTTTGTAATTTTCTATCGCCTGATCATAATCCCCGCGCAGAATCAAGGCATTACTCAGAATAGAAAGGGTGATTTGCTGGTAGGGATTTTGAGGAGGCAACCATTCTTGCGCCAAAGATCTGGCTTGTTGTGCATGTGTCATTTGCCTTTCAAAGTCTCCGATTACCTGGGACGAGTTGGCGATAAGAAGATTTCCTTTGATCTGAGGAAGAGGCACCCCCCACAATTTGCCAACATGGATTAGGCGTTCTGAGATAGCGATGGTGGAGTCATATTGGCGATGAACCCGATACTGTTCCATGACAAGGCTTTCAAGAGAATCCAGAAAGGCTTGCTGAACAGTGTCTACTTCCTGTCCCATGACAGGACCAATATGAACCAAAAGAAGACAATATATCCCCAATTGGATGGAGATATATTGTCTTCTCTTTAAGATAGGTCGATACATAGCGTAAAGGTAAGGCAATCTGGTTTTCCTGCAAATCATGGGCAGGAGCCAGCTCCTAGTTTTTCAAGATCCGCTTGGATTGAATCCCATCAGGAGTCTGCACCTGAAGCAGGTACATGCCTGTTGGCAAATGACTCAGGTCAAGCTGCTGTTGGTGCGTGCCTGCATTGAGATGTATTCCTGAAGCCACTTCTTGGACAGTTCGCCCCTGAAGGTCGATGATGCGAATGCTTACTTCGCCTTTGTTTTCAAGAGTGTAGGACAAGGAAGAAGTGTGTTGAACAGGGTTGGGAGAGAGGACCAGATCCGTCATTTCTGTCGAAGCCAGATTGGGATTGGCTCTGCGGCCACCAGCATACTGCATTTCTTCCCAATTACAATACACCCTGTTTCTCCTGATGAAAGGGACATAGGTTTGGGTATAGGTATCGAGGAAGGGGACTGGGAGATAGGTGGTAGGATTTCCATAAACTACTTCAAATGCTTCAATGTGTTCTTCCAATGCAAGGGGAACAATCGCCGCTTGATTCCAACAGCTATTCAGATCATTTGAAGGGATATAATTACTCTTGAATCCAAATGTTAAATCGAAAAGCAGAAATGGATTGTTAGGCGTATAGGTGACTTGGGGTGATTTAACAAAGTTTTCTGGTCCTCCGGTCACATAGGTGCCTCCACAGCCATAGGTCATATTCACTACATCCAGTTGATGAACAGTGGGACAACCAGGGATAGGAGCAGGAGACCCTAATTCTGGTTCGTGCAGGGTAGATTTAATGATATACTTTGAAACAGTCGAGACATTCGTAAAATCAATGAGTATGTCATGTGAAAGGTCATAACAGCCACCGGGTAGCGTCTTGATACAATGTGTCTGATCGAGGAGATCCCAGGAGAATTCCTCTATCGGGTAATCCTGAACACTAATATCATTAGATGCCATCAGAAAATCTGTTGGATCGGGGATATTCAGGATATTAAAAGAGGCAGCTGCATGACAAGGATTCTGAGACAGAATATTTGCATTGGGATCCAGGAAAAAACCGATTGGAAAATCGCCTGCAGAGGAGGGAGGGATGGTAATGGGGAAGGAAACTTGTCCTGGACCCGTAGGCGCGTTTGTAATCGATCCTATTGTTTCGATGGGTGAATATTGACCATTACCATCAGTATCTGCAACAGCCACAGCCGATACGAGTGGAACATTAGCGATAAAAGAAATGACAACGTTGTGGGTCGTGTTGTATGCGAGCAAGATCGATGAGGAAGAATAATAGGAGACCCCATTAATCTGAACATCAGTGATGGTTACAGCTGTGGAATTGGTAATCACGTCTTCACATGGCCAAACAACAGCTAGCGGCAAAGATTGAGCCTGAGCAAAAAATGGGAAAATGATCAAACAAAGAAGAAGGCATCTTTTTCCTAAATAGTGATAAGTTAGCATAAGTAAAACTGTTTTCTGTTGAAAGAGAAACTAGGGAATATTGAGGCCGGTCCCTCAACATATATGAAGTTCTAACAATTGAGTTAGCTCTTCTTTTTTTCTTTTTGATACTGACAACTGGTCTCCATTTGCCATCAGTACATATGATTTTTTTCCTTTACAGAATCTTTTCAGGTAAATAAGATTGATCAGATGAGAGCGATGAATTCTGAAAAAACTATATTTCTCCAGAAGGTTATCAAATCCCATGAGTGTTTTTGACACTAGATAATTTGAGCCATCTTGTAACATCAATCGGGTATAATTGCCCTCCGCTTCCAATCTCACTACCTGTTCAATGATCACAAACTCATAGCCATCAGAGGTCGGAATCGCGAGTTTGTATCTTAATTTTTGACTTAAAAAAGCCTGGATTACTTCCAAATATCGGAGATCGTTAGAAGTTCTTTTAGTTGAATCAAAATCCAGCATCATAGCAAAAATATTGTGTGATCAAACTTGTGCTTCACCCTTTTTGTCGTTGATTCTAAACTAAAGTCCCTCTTTTCTGCATTTTTTTTTCATTATTGTTAATTTTCGGAGCGCTTGGTTTATTCATTGGCACTTATTAGTCTTGTACTTCATGTCCTCAACATTTCAACCAACCAATCCTCGCTCTGATAGAGACATTATCGATGCCATTAAGGCTGGCGGTAGGCATAAGGAGTATGCTATTCAGTGGTTGATGGAAGAGTATGGCAAGTTTATGCACAAAATCCAGAAAAAATATGGACTGACTGAAGAAGGCGTACAAGACGCTTATACAGATGCAATAATTGGGCTAATTCAACAGATCGAAAAAGAAAGTTTTCGGGGAGAGAGCAAGCTTTCTACCTTTTTTTATCGAATTTTTTCTAATAAAGGCGTGGACCTATTCAGAAAAAATTCGACCAAAAGGATAAATACTGTTGTTGACATGCCACCAATTGAAGATCCTAGTAAGAATATCCTGTCTCTATTGGACATAGAGGATGAAATCCAGAACTTGAATGGTTTCCTGGACAATATGGGAGACAATTGCAAACAGATCTTGTTGGATTGGGGGTTTTGGGGCTATGGAATGGCAGAAATTGCCGAAAGAGCGGGCCTGAAAAATGCTGATCAGGCCAAACGACAAAAATATAGATGCCTCCAAAAACTTACAAAAATGATCGCAGCAGCTCAAGAACTTGAATAGGTCTAATATTGTCACACTTCATGTTTTATGTCGGACGAATTACAAGATAGGATAGAGCAATACCTCTCCGGAGAGATGGCTCCCCATCATAAGGTAGAATTTGAACAGGAGCTGATTACCAATAAGCAATTGGCTGAGAATGTTCGCTTGTATATGCTTGCTCATGCAGAGATTCAATTTGCTGGTAGAGAATTGCTAAAGTCCTACGCCCAAAAAGCATATCAAGCCACAAAGGGTCAAGAAAAGAAAACAATCTTCTTGCGACCTATGGTATGGGGATCCATTGCTGCCGCAATTGCGCTTCTCATTTTATTTGTCATCTTATTCCCCCAATCATCCAGAGAACTGGATACAGATGAGCTATTTGCTGAGTATTATGTTCCTCATTCTGCCATTGAGGCCAGAAATCTGGACGAGTCGGAACATGTGTTGCGGGAAGGATTAGACAATTATTATGAAAAAAACTATGACAAGGCGATTGCTGCCCTGTCTCAAGCTGCGGATTCTCTGGATGGAGCTGATTTGTTGTTAGCAAACTTCTTCCTTGGTCAGAGTTATATAGAGACTGGAAAGACGGAAGCAGCTTTATTGTCTTTTGCCAAAGTAAGTGAGGGAAGCCTTTATGGATATGTCTCTCGTTGGAACATTGCCCTGGCTTATGTTCGATTGAATAAGATGAAGGAAGCACGCGAACAATTGAAAACAATTCGAAGCAATCCCAATTATCAGTTTTACCATCGAAAAGCAGATGAACTGCTAGAAATCCTCCCAACCGAATAGTGGTAAAAAAAACCGCCCTTGCGAGAAGCAAAGACGGTGTATGATGAATATATGTGTTCTGTCTAAGAGGACTTAACAATCAAGACTTAGCTTGCGAAGCAACTTTCTTCTTCGCTTCTTTAGGCACTTTCTTGTCATCCTTTCCCTCCTCTGTCCGTATGCCTTTCGCAACCAATACCTTGTGTTCGATTTCATCCATCAACTCAGGATTGTCTTTCAGGATACGTTTGACGGTATCTCTTCCTTGTCCAAGTTTGCTACCATCATAACTAAACCATGAACCTGCCTTGTGCACAATGTCTAGCTCAACAGCCAGGTCGAGAACCTCACCAGCCTTTGAAATCCCTTCACCGAACATGATGTCAAATTCCGTAATGCGGAAGGGAGGAGAGACTTTGTTTTTGGCTACTTTGACTTTGACGCGGTTGCCGATGCTTTGGGTACCATCCTTGATTTGAGCGATACGGCGTATATCCAGCCTGACAGAAGAATAAAATTTCAGTGCGTTTCCTCCCGTAGTGGTTTCTGGATTTCCGAACATGACGCCGATTTTTTCCCGCAGCTGGTTGATGAAGATACAGACACAATTGGTCTTGGCGATAGCCGCGGTCAACTTTCTGAGGGCTTGCGACATCAGACGAGCCTGGAGTCCCATTTTGGATTCACCCATCTCCCCTTCAATTTCAGCTTTTGGGGTCAGAGCTGCCACAGAGTCAATGACGACGATATCAATAGCACTGGAGCGAATCAAATATTCTGCAATTTCCAGTGCTTGTTCTCCATAATCTGGCTGGGAGATGTAGAGGTTCTCCGTATCGATCCCCAATTTCTCGGCATAGTTGCGATCAAAGGCGTGCTCAGCATCTATAAAAGCTGCAAGGCCTCCCATCTGTTGTGCTTGTGCAATCATATGCATGGAAAGAGTGGTCTTGCCAGAAGATTCAGGCCCATATATTTCTACGATTCTTCCGCGAGGAATTCCTCCAATTCCCAAGGCAATGTCCAGTCCCAAAGAACCCGTTGGCAAGGCTGCTACATCCACAAGTGGATTATCACTCATTTTCATGACTACACCTTTGCCATATGTTTTTTCCAACTTGTCCACTGTCATTTGCAGGGACTTCAATCGATCGGTTTTGCTATCCTTTGCCATGAGTTGATTCTTTAAAATTTGATATTTCGGATTTAATTTTGAGTTGTAGTTGTTGCTATTGCTATTTTCATTTGTAGTATGCGAATGGGAGCTTTGGGCCTATTAGCAGCATCACATGGACTTACCTCTATCCTTTGAACAATATCCATTCCTTTGAGGACACGTCCAAATATGGTGTATTGGAAGTCTAGCCAGGGAGCACCACCTTCTTGATAATAGGTATTCCGTTGTGTTTGAGGATAGTGGAAGTCTTGAAATTTCTGTTTTTTCAGATATGTTTCAAAGCCTCCCGAGAACTCTCCTGAATCTAGTGCTGTTTGGTATTGCTGAAAGAACTCTCCTCTTTTGACACCTGTATAGACCACTTCATTACTGTCAAGAGTTGTGGCTGCCACAGGAGCACCAGTGATGATGTAGAACTGACTGCCAGAGGATCTCCGTTCAGGATTTTCTTCATCAGGCCACCTTGCTGCACCGATTTGACCAGGTATGTGAATCAAGGAATCCACAATTTCTGCAGCTAGGGTATATCCTGGTCCATCCGGAGCATCTGCATCAGTAACAGGATATTCTGTCTTGGTTCTGGGATCACCCACTTGAATCATGAAATCATAAATTACCCGATGGAAGGCCATCCCATCATAAAATCCACTAGAAGCAAGCTTGAGGAAATTCTTTTTATGAATAGGAGTTGCATCATATAACTGAATATGAACTTCCCCTAAATCTGTTAGCATGATTACATCCGCTTGTTCCAACGATTCAGTGTTTCCGCATCCCAGGCCCATAAAGCATAACACCATCCCCCCCACAATTCCCCTCAAAAAGTATGTCAATTGATACATTGTATGCTAATTGTTTGTGCAAGTAAAGCAAATAATCTGAGTTTTGCAAAAATAATTTACAATTAAGTTGAATTTTTTAGCATTTTTGCTAAAAACCTCACCTTTTTCTAATCGAATAGCCCCTCATCTCGCTCTAGCATCAAAATAGAGTTTTGGGTGACGATATAATAAGTCTCCCCTTCATACATCACCTCATAGGCTTCTTTTTGGAGAAAAATCGCCAAATCACCCGCTTTGGCTTGGAGCGGAATGTATTTGATCGGCTCTTTTTGCTCTTTCCAGGGCTCTGTATCTTCCCCAGGAATGGGAATCGGATAGCCAGGGCCAACCTTCATCACGAATCCACTTTGGACTTTTTCCTTTTCGAGCACTCCCGGAGGAAGAAACAGTCCACTTTGTGTCTTCTCGGCAGGGGACCGAGGCTTGATCAGAATTTTGTCCCCAATAATAATTAACTTCTCTAAATTTGGTTCAACGTTGGCCATGATGCTCAATAGCTTCTAAATTAGACCTTAAACATACTCAAGAGTAAGGAAATTCGAGAGAATTATAGAGAAAAAATCAAAAATGACTGCTTCCCGACAAGAAAACTCTTTTGCAAATAATTTCTTTGTTTTATATTTGCAGATGGAAAGAGGAAAAAAATTGAACCACTTTTCAAAATATTCGTAAATAGTTGCACGTTTACAATAAGGATTGTATCTTAAAGTTCTTGAAAGAAATAGTAAATAATATATCCAACCTGGATTAAAACTGTATTGTGTTTTCATGGTTGTGCTGTAGGGACGGCTCTAGAAAGAGTCGTTCCCTATTTTTTTTGCCCCCTTTTTCTCTTCATTGAGCATTTTTTTACGTGCTTTTTTTTCCCATCTCCTACAAGCGCGAAGGGCCAAATATTCAGATTCCTGGAAAAATCTTACATCTTGAAATAGAATCGCCAATTCATGGCGACAAATACTAAGCGACTTATGGTCAGTGAGTTATGGGTCGGTTTTATTTTTTTTATGCAAAAAATTCACCTCCTCCTAAAAAAAATCTAAAATTTTGTTGATTTTTTTTTACATTTAAGAAGAAAATCTAACAATTCCGGCCCGATCTTTGATCATCTTCTTTCAGTTATTGTCATAAGAGAATCATTAGAGGTATACACTTTGCTTATATCTGGACGTTAGATATTTGTAATCTGTCCCTGTACCTATCTTTCTCTTATTCTACAATACCCAGCTATCTGTGTTTTGTAGATGTATGATGCGCTTTGGACTATAGGATGATGCTAGTTAAAAAGAACACCTCCTTGGTAGGTTCGGGATTGTTCGCCCTTTTGTTCTTGAGTTTTGGATTGGTTGCACCGTTTCAGTACGGGGTAGCTCAATCGTGGAACCCCGCTTTCGGTGACCAAATCCACCTACAACGTATGCAGCAAGATGCTGCATATAAGACTCATGTCAATCAGATCGATCAACGATTGTATCGGAGCATGAGTAATCCGACGAATGAGAATGAGAGGTCAACTGTCCTCACTATTCCGGTTGTCATTCATATCATGCATACCCCAGAGGACTCTGTGCCCTCGACTTTTACCTCCAATCCTACGGATGATCAAATTATGGCTGGCCTAGCCTGGCTCAATGATGCTTTCCGCAATCGGGGGCCATTCGAAGGAGGGCCATTCTTCACCAATGCACTCTCTCATGTCAATTCATTGAATGCCGATACCGAGATAGAATTCTGTCTCGCTCAAACGGATCCCAAGGGAAATATCACCAATGGGATCAATCGCGTATCTACGGAATTGTCGAATCTGGTCTACGATGATGAATGCCCAAATGGATCAAATGCGGATCAGGATCTCTGTATGCGACAGCTCTCCCAGTGGGACTCTCGCTTCTATATGAACATTTGGTTGGTCAACAGTATCTGTACCGCATCTGGCAATTGTGATGTGAAAGGATATTCCTACAATGCAGGAATGCATGGGCATGCTTTGGACGGACCAGTCATTGAAGCCAACTATTGGGGGACAGGTCCATCTGAACAAACGGTTTCCATCCTGCAGGTGGGACGATATCTCAATCTATTGACAACATTTTTTACACCAGGCTCAGGGCTTACGTGTGAAAATGGCGATTGCCTTAATTCAGGAGATAGAATTTGTGATACACCGCCTGATGCGGATGCCAGTGAGGTATTTTGTATGGATGGCAGCACCATCAACTCCTGCACCACAGATGCGGATGATCATTCTGCCTTGAATCCATATACCACTGATGTCGAAGATATCTATGAGAACTTTATGGATGGCGGGAATATGGAATGCAAAAATTCATTTACCCCTGACCAAAAGACACGTATGCGGAAGATCCTGCTCCAGGAAAGGAATAGCCTCCTTCAATCCAACGCATGTAATCTTTCTTATACCAATGCCAGCTTGCACAGAATTCTTTCGCCAGCAAGAGCGGTGTCATTTGCCCCACTTGTCCCAACGATTCGAATTGTCAATACTGGGACCAAAACAATTGAAAGCCTTACTATCGAGCAGGTGCTGAATCAGACACCAGCCAAGCAGACAAACTGGACAGGCAGTCTTCTCGCCGGAGATAGCCTGGATTTGGATTTGCAAACCATCTCCCTGAATCAGCAAGGGATTCATCAGATCAATGTAAGGCTGACCAATATCAATGCCAATGCGGAAGACTTTGTCGTTGGAGACAATGAAAGAACCAAACGATTCTTCTTCTTTACCAATGAACATCAGATATCTAGTTTTCCTTATTGTGTAGATGCAGAAGACGGTCAGTTGCCTTCATTCTGGCGATTGGGAAATCTGGACCAAAAATTATCTTTTGATATTCATCAGACTTCCAACTGTGAGGACAATGTAGAGAATGTCATTCGATACAATAGCAGTGGCGCATGGAATGATGGAAGCGGACTATATGCCGGAGCACTTGGGACACATGATTTGTTCATTACTCCAAGAATGGACCTTCGAGAAGTAAGCCAGGCAACTTTGACCTTTGATGTCGCTTACAAAACGGCAGGCCCAGGTCGTGATCTGAAACTTCGGGTAGGAGTCATTCGAAACAATGGCGATTTGATGAGCTTGTACCAAAAAGGACGAAATGATTTGGAAACATCTCAAAGCCCATACAACCCTAACCTGATTGCATGGGAGCCTTTGGATTGCAGTGATTGGAGAACAGAAGAGATCAATCTCGACGCTTATGTTGGGCAGGATATCTTTTTGATATTCGATATAGAACTGGAATCAGAATTCAGTCAAAATCTTTACCTGGACAATATCTGTCTGGACGCAGTGCTGGAATGTCCCGTTCCCACCAAAATCCCCAACAAAGAAGGAGAATATGTTGCCGACCAATTCTGTACAGATAAATATGGATGGACCCACTATTGGAAGTCTGCTGATGCAACACCGATTACATCAGAGAATCTGTTGTTGTTATCGATCAAGCACAATGAAGACAATGGATTGGTGTTGCCTCCTGGAGAAGTGAAAATTCTGATTACAGAAGGATATGGCAATGGAGGATATTCCTTGGGGGGAGTAGCCCCATATGTTGCCAATGAACTTGGCTGGCATGTGATGGGGAGATGTTTTTGGACCAATCCTATTGTACAATCCAATGATAGTGTGCTGGTTCGGTTCTACTATGATGATGCCGATGTCTCGGATTTAGGACATGCCTTAAGTGCTGGCGGCATGGAAGAACCCAACATGATCTTCTATACCCTGGAACAAGGTCTCAATCCCGATCCTCGATTGGGACATGAAGGAGTCCTCGCTGAACAATTTTCTGAATATCGCACAGGAGATCAGCCCAATATGCGCCAGTGGAAATGGGATACGCATGGAACATTCCGTAGTGCTACATTTGCTGTAAAGGAACTCAGCAGTGGTGGCGGCGGAACAGGGGGAGACGGCCTCGGTAGTGGTGCCTTGTACCCACCTGCGATCAAGGATTTTGCCGGAGAGCAGATCGGGCAGCGGATTAGCCTCTCCTGGACCACAACGATGGAATGGGCAACAACTGAGTTTGTGATCTATGAATCTACAGATGGGGTAAACTATGTTCCCCTTGACTTCATGGAAGCACGAGGCTATGCCCTTCAATCAAGTCCTTACAAATTGCGAGATGAAGATCCAGTGGACGGTATCAATCGATATTTTGTTCAACTGAAACATACCAATGGCATGCTCGTTACCTCAGACACCATAGAGGTGAGGTTTGATCCTGCCAAAGTAGTGACTGTATACCCCAATCCTTCTCCGGATTTCCTGCGAATTGCATTGGAACTCGAAGAACCAGCCCAGATTGAATTTGGGATCTATGATGGGCAGTGGAGGCAGTTGGTGCATAAAAACTGGACACAAGAAGGCTCCCAAGCACAAGAAATAGATATTCAAAGCCTCACTCCCGGCATTTATTTTTATGTCGTTCAGTACAGAGGTAAGGACTATCGCGGGAAAATAATCAAACTTGGACACTAATCGTGCTTGAGCCTCTCACATACGTGCACGGATAAGAATACTACTATACTACTGCCCCATTCGTTGTTTCTGGTAAATTTGTGTCTCTCCATATGTCAATTTTCGACAAATTGGAGAGGAATCTTACATCTGAAAAGACCTGTATAGGTTTTTAAAGCTGCTGATTAGACACTAAATTCACGACTTCGTTTTTGTCGCTACACATGCCTTGTCAAAAGTCTTACAGATGTTTTTGCCTTTTTTCAGAGGGAAGATCTTCAATTCCTACATAAATAATTGAAAGGGCATTCTCTTAGTTCTCGAAACGCTGGCCGTATGCAACAACTGTTTACCGTCCTAAAGTATTGGTTATTTCTTCCCATCTTGACCACACTGGTGATTGTGGGATCTTCTGAGAAGACTTCTGCGACACATGCCATGGGGGCAGATTTGCAATATGAATGTCTCGGAGGAAGTACCTATCGAATTACCCTCACGATCTATAGAGACTGTCTTGGATCAGCGCTCACTCCTACTCAAAATATTGGCTTTCAATCGGATTCTTGCGGAATTCCGCGCTTTATTATGCAAGCCAACAGGACCAGTATCACAGAACTGTCACCCTTGTGTCCTGCCCAGCAGCCATTAAGTACCTGTAACAATGGCATCCTTCCCGGAGTAGAACAGCATGTCTATGAAATGATTTATACCTTCCCGTCTCAGTGCCCGGATTGGCAAATCAGCTGGCATCTATGCTGTCGGAATTTGGCCATCACCAACTCTGTTATTACCAACAATACCCGGATATATATTGAGGCCTTCCTCGACAACAAAAATATTCTTTGTAATAACTCTCCATTCTTTACAACCCCTCCGGTTCCTTATCTGTGTGATGGACAACCTTTCAGTTTCAACAATGGAGCAGTGGATCCTGATGGAGATTCTTTGGGATTTGAATTGATCAACCCGTTGGATTTTTTGGCTATTCAGGGACAAACTACCCCTGTTCCTTATGATGCTGGATTTTCGCCTTCCTATCCGATGGCGACCAACCCACCACAGAGTTTTAATTTTGATCAAAATTCTGGTCAAATAAGTTTTACGCCCTCTGGCCTACAGCAAGGAATTGTCGCCTTATTGGTGACAGAATATCGAAATGGGGTAGCGATTGGCTCGACCATGAGGGATCTACAAATGATTGTGATCAATTGTCTGAACCAACCTCCTGTGATTGCGCCACCGACCAATGTTACAGGAGGGCAATTCAATGGAAATACCTTTTCGGTCTGTGCAGGAAATACCCTTACCTTTGATATTGGCGGATCAGATCCAGATCCGGATCTGCTTACAATAACTGATAATCTTCCATTCTCAGTTCCTGGAGCGACACTGAATACCAATGGGAGTAATCCCTGGACGGGCAACTTTTCATGGCCAACCAGCCTGAGTGATACGGGAAGCTACTACTTTGTGATTCAGGCAGAAGATGATGGATGCCCCATCCAAAGCGGAACCAGTGTTGGCTACCATATTGTCGTTGAAACAGGGGAGATATTACCTCCTCAAGAAGTGTTGATTTGCCCCAATACTGATTCTATCCTGACCTTGAACAGTAATATTCAGACCGGGCCGGGAGGAACCTTTTCCTGGAGTCCCACAACAGGGCTATCAGACTCTACGACTGGAACTGTGGTTGCCACGCTGGGCAACGATCCGATTACTTATACGGTTACCTATTCGGAGCCAGGAGAATGTGATGTAATTGAACAAATTTTTATTATTCCAGATATCGTGTTAGAACTGGATGCAGATTCCTTAAGTCTGTGTCAGGGAGATACAATACAACTTGGTGCGAATGTCTCATTCAATGGGCCACAAGTTCCGGTAACATATCTTTGGGCACCAGCAGGGAGCTTAAGTGCAACCAATGTTCCAGACCCATTGGCATTTCCGACTACATCTACAGATTTTACTGTCCTGGTTCAGTCGCTTTCATGTGCCTATGTAGACACTGTTCATGTAGAGGTAGACCAGGCACCTACCCTGGCCAGTATTCCAATCCAGAATATTTGTACTGGGGACTCAGCACAATTGTTTGGAAGTGGAACCAATCTTGGAAGTTCGACTTATAGTTGGTCTCCCATACTTGGATTGGATGATCCATCTAGTCTGACCCCTATTGCTTCACCTACTAGTTCGACAGTTTATTCTCTGATTGCAACCAATAGCTGTGGAGCCGATACAAGTGATGTTCCAGTTGGGGTCGCGCCTCCCTTATCCATTTCTCTGTCTACAGAAGATTTGGATTGCTTTGGAGACAATAGTGGCGTAATTACTGCGGTTCCATTCGGAGGAGGAGCCAATCCAGTCTTTAGCTGGACTCCCAATGTGGGATCAGGCCCCGTTATCAACAATCTTGCAGCTGGTACTTATTCCGTAAGTGTCGTAGATGCCAGTGGTTGCATGGATACCGTTACCACTACCTTGGTTGAGCCACCATTATTATCGGTGAATATCGATACAGTCATCAACATTAATTGCTTTGGTTCATTTTTGGGAGGAATCAGTGTTTCTGCATCAGGCGGAACTCCTGGCTATGAATATTCTCTCGATGCAACGAATTTCTTTACCATCAGTGATTTTACCAATCTGCCTGCGGGGATCTATACAGTAACAGCTAGAGATGCAAATGGGTGTTTGACCTCCCTTCCCGGAGTTCAAATTTCTCAACCCATCCAACCCATTATTGGCACTATCGATTCCCTTGTGAATACCAATTGTAATAATAATCTAGGGGCGATTTATGCCTCTGGAACTGGCGGAACTCCCGGATATATGTTTTCCTTGAATGGAGCTGCATTTCAGACCAATGGAGACTTTACAGGATTGCAACCTGGATATTATCAAGTTTTGATTGCTGATACATTAGGCTGTATGGATACCGTTGTCGCAGAAATCATTGAGGTGGCTGATCCATTTCTTCTGCTGGATTCGATTGGGAATATCAGTTGCTTTGGAGGATCAGATGGATTCATCGAAGTCTCGCCTGTCAGTGGAACCCAACCATACCTGTTCCAGTTGGATGGAGGAGCATTTGTGCCTGATAGTCTGTTTACAGGCCTAAGTGCAGGACCTCATGAGGTCAGTTTGGCAGATGCCAACGGCTGTCGCTATGGCTTAAATGTATTTTTGACTGAGCCAGATTCTTTGTTTGGTCTGGTAGGGAATCAAACAGAAGTACAGTGTAATGGAAGCAATGAAGGTTCAGTTATGGTGCTTGCTTCTGGTGGCGTTGGGGGATATACCTTCTCTCTGGACCCGGCAGGCCCATTTGGTGTGAACAATAGTTTCACAGGTTTGCTCGCAGGGACTTATACTGTCCATATTCGAGATCTAAATCAATGTCCGGCCGAAGTACCTGTTACCATCTCTGAACCAGATCCTATACAGGGAATCTTATTGAATCAGGAAGATGTATCATGTTTTGGATTAAGTGATGGTTCCTTTATCATTGAAGGAACAGGCGGCACACCTGATTATCAATATTCCTTTGAGGATTTTCCCTTTGTGGACAGCGGGGCTTTTGTCAACTTGCCAGCGGGAACCTATAAGATTGTGATCCGCGATGATAGAGGATGTGAGGACAGTACAGATGTGACAATTAATGAACCCCTTCCAGTAGGAATAGATATAACTGACCTGGTCAATGTCGATTGCTATGAAGCTGCCAGTGGCATGATTCAGGTTGCGGGAACTGGTGGAACTGCTCCCTATGAATTTGCATTCGATTCTTTGACCTATTCTCCCATATCCAGTATTTCTGGATTAAGAGAAGGTTCCTATGTGATCCTGGTCAGGGATGCGAATGGCTGTATGTCCCAGATTGAAGCTGATATCACCCAACCAGAAGAATTATTGGGGCAAGTCATCAATCAACCGATCACATGTTTTGGCGATGATGATGGATCTGCCTCAGCCTCAGCGATGGGAGGGGTTACACCTTATAGCTATTCCTGGTCCAATGGATCTTCCTCCTCCAGTGTGAACAATCTTGGGCCTGGTAATCACCTGGTGGTCGTTACAGACAACAATGGATGTGAACTCGCCATGAGTACAGAAATCATTGAACCACCTGAGATGGTATTGGACAGTACCAATTCGATGGATGTAACCTGCTATGGTGGAACAGATGGTATGGCCCTGGCATTTGCCTCCGGCGGCCTGCCTCCTTATACCTTCTCCTGGTCCAATGGTGCATCAGACTCGATTGTCCAGGGATTGGCTGCCGGAATGTATGAAGTCTCAATCCAAGATACCAATGGATGTACCATCGAAGAACCATTCCTGATTCAGCAGCCTGATTCCATTGAGATTGAGATAGTGGAAATTGGGCCTGCCTTTTGTGGACTGCCTACAGGCTTCGCGACAGTGGAGGCATCGGGAGGTATTCCGGAATATCAGTATAGCTGGATCATAGAACCTCCGCAGGAAGGACCAACAGCAGTTGATTTATTAGGAGGGAATGATGCACCTCCCTATACTGTATTGGTTTCAGATCAAAACGGATGTACCAATTCCCGGACAATCAGTGTGGGCGTGATTGGTGAACCAGAAGCAGGCTTTTATCCAGATTTTGCCCCTCTAGATTCTGTGTTGTGGCGAGAAGAGACCTTTTCCTTTATCAATGTCTCCAAAAATGCGACAGCTTATCTATGGGATTTTGGAGATGGAGGATTATCCAATGCTGAACACCCGGACCATACTTATCGGGATACTGGATATTATGAAGTCAGACTAATCGCATTTGATCCCAACTTTGCCTGTCCGGATACCGCTACCCTTGGTTTTCGATTGCTCCCGCCAGGAGCGATTTATGTCCCCAATGCCTTCACACCCAATGGAGATGGAACCAATGATTTTTTTCATCCGGTAGGCATAGGGGTAGAAGAGGTAGAAATGAATATTTATTCCAGATGGGGCCTCCATATTACGACATTGTACAGTATGGATGAAAAATGGAATGGATATCTGGCAAAAGGTGGAGCAGCACCGGAAGGCGTCTATGTATGGGTCATCAGAGCAGTCATCAATGATGGGACCGTATATGAAGCTGTCGGAACAGTGACCCTATTCCGATAACGATAGGAGAGGAAGTGCAGGAAACACACAACAATGAGAATAATCATCCGAGGATCGTGAAAGCTGATCTGATGGAATTGCACAGACAAATGATTCGTCCCTGCCAACTTCAGCTTCCGCTCAATTCTTGCGTTTGATCAATTCTTGTCTTTCTCCATAGACAGTATCGATGATTTCATGCAGGTTCCAAATCAGGGAATCTACCTCATCTTTTGGAATTTGTTCATTGGCATAGATAACCTTATCTCCAGCCATGGCGGCTTGTAAGAGGATATCTTTCTGAGAACGAGTCAAAAACATCAGGAGAGGGAGATTATTCTTGAGTTCGGTTGTGGTCATACTCAAAAATCCCATGGCATCATCCGGATCGATGTATCCCTTCCACAAATGATTCATTTGATCTAGCTGATATGTCTGATTGCTGTGTTGGCCGAGGCGCTTGAGTTGTTTTCGAACCTCCATCCATTCCTGTTTCAATCGTTGGAGGCGGAGGTAGCGGTCAATGGGTCTTCGGAGAAGAACAGCCAAGGCCCCTAACAAGATCAACAACATAACACCAAGCATTGTCCACAAACCGTAATTGGGAGGAGGAGATAGAGGCAGTACCCCATCAATAGTCTGAAATGCGCCAGCATCAGGATCTGTGTGAACCTGAAAGTTGAGGCGTAGACTATCACTTCTCACGATTTCCCGGATGGTATCCTTGCCTACCACATAAGCATAAGACAGAGAGACTGCCTGTTTGGGAGCCAGATCAAAGGTACGCAACTGATAGGTAACAGCATCGACGGACAATCCCTCGTCTGTCAGAGTTGGCTCTACCTTTCGACCAGCCAATTCAAATGGTTCAAACTCTTTTTTACCTACCGGAAATACCACAACGATGTCCTCGGGATGAGAAATACTCAAATGTAAGGGGACCGGTCGGCCGAGAGAGACAGTATCCGTGTCAAATTCAAGGATGGCCAGGACCTCCTGTGCTTGAGAGTGGCCAAAAAGCAAGAACGCGCATATGAACAAAAGGATTCTCACGAATACTACCTTCTGTGGTGATTACGTTGACGAAAATATTGCTCTAGAATGGGGATGTAGGCCTGTTGAGTATTGACTGAGATGTAGTCAATCCGGTGTCTCTTGCAAAGGGATTTGAGTGTCTGTTCTATCTCTTCAAAACTCTCATTCAGTTTGTTTCGGTATGTTTGATTGCCAACATTGACCCACCGCTGCGTATTGGTCTCTATATCCAAAACCGGGATGGTTCCTGAACCCACCTGAAAGACCTCGTTAGGATGAAATAATCGGATCAGGATCACCTCATGTTTTCGACTGATTTGCACAAGAGAATGTTCGTAGCCCTCGTCGAGGAAATCAGAAATGATGATCAGAATGCTTCTGCGTTTGAGGGTATGCTTGAGAAAGTCGAGGGCAAATACAATGTTGGTTTTCTCACTTTTGTTTTCGTGAGACAGGACGCCTCGAACGATCTTCAGGATATGTTTGCGACCTTTATTCGGTTTGTAAAATTTCTCAATCCGGTCCGAGAAAGTAGCCAGACCAAATTTGTCATTGTTTTTGAGGGAAGAAAAGGCAAGAATAGAGGCCAGTTCCATGCCGATCAGTCGTTTGTTCTCAGAGGTAGGGCCAAAATCTCCAGAGCCACTGACATCAAACAACACAAAGAGCGTCTGTTCGCGTTCTTCCCGGAATTTTTTGATAAAAACCTGGCCGGTCTTGGCAGTTACATTCCAGTCAATGGTGCGAATATCATCCCCATATTGATAGGGCCGAACTTCATCAAACTCCAATCCTTGCCCTTTGAAAGCAGACTGATACTCCCCGGCAAAGGTGGTATCGACCATTTTGCGGATTTTGATTTCGAGCTGGCGTACTTTTTTGAGAATGTCTTTCATACAGCGATTGGCGCCTTGATCCTGGGATAAGGGTCATAGGCTTCAAGGGTAAAATCCTCATAGGTAAAATCAAAAATAGAGGACACCGCAGGATTGAGAACCATCCTGGGAAGAGAACGTGGCGTTCGAGAGAGTTGTAATTCTACTTGCTCAAAATGATTGTGATAGATATGGGCATCTCCGAAGGTGTGAACAAAATCACCTGCCTCCAACTCACATACTTGCGCCACCATCATGGTCAGCAAAGCATAAGATGCAATATTGAAGGGAACCCCCAAAAATAAATCAGCACTTCTCTGATAGAGTTGGCAAGACAATTTTCCTTCCGCAACATAAAACTGAAACAACGCATGGCAGGGAGGCAAGGCCATTTCCTCAATGTCTCCAACATTCCACGCACTGACGATATGACGTCTCGAAGCTGGCTTGTTGCGGATTTGATCGATGACTTGTGAGATCTGGTCGATGGTCTGACCATTGGCTCCACGCCAGGATCGCCACTGAACACCATATACCGGTCCTAGTTCTCCGGACTCATCTGCCCACTCATTCCAGATTCGAACTTTGTTCTCTTGTAGATATCGAATATTGCTTTCTCCTTTCAAGAACCATAACAACTCATGTATGATGGATTTGAGGTGGACCTTTTTGGTAGTGACCAACGGAAATCCTTTCTGCAAATCAAAGCGCATCTGGTGACCAAAGACACTTCGGGTTCCTGTGCCCGTTCGATCTCCTCTGTCGGTGCCATGAGCCTTGACATAGCGAAGTAATTCAAGATATGCTTGCATAGGGTATAGAAATACTGAGGATTAATTCCTTACTTTTGCAGTCGATTCAAAAGTACAAATATTCTGCATCACTTCCGCTCATTGCCTCCTCAGCTGACAAACAAGATTGATGAAAAGTAAAAAAGTGTCCGAGACCTATAGTTTGAAGACCGAGTTGGTCCTGCCAAATGATACCAATAATCTGGGTAACCTGATGGGAGGCAAGCTCTTGCACTGGATGGATGTCATCTCGGCCATCGCTGCACAACGGGCAAGCAATCGAACAGTTGTTACGGTTGCTGTTGATTTTGTAGAATTCAAAGCCTCTATCCCACTTGGTTCTATTGTCATTTTGGAAGCCAAAGTCACACGTACCTTCACCTCCTCCCTGGAAGTCCGTATAGATGTGTTTCATGAAAACTTGCAGACTGGAGAGCGAAAGGAAAGCAATACAGCATATTATACCTTTGTGGCCGTGGATCAGTCAGGGAGACCGATTCCTGTTACGGCTGTGGAGGCAGAGACAAAAGAAGAAAAAGAGTTATACGAATCAGCCTTGCAAAGAAGAGAGTTGCGTCTGTTGTTGGCTGGTCGACTCAAGCCTGGAGAGGCGAAAGGACTGAAGGGGATTTTTGGGGAGGAATGAGAGCGGTTGCGTTTCCTTCCAAAAAGCATTATCTTTGCGCGAGATTTTCGAAACCATAAATTAACTCATTATAAAGCAATGGCAGCAATCACTGCAAAAGACGTAAAGCGACTCCGGGACGCAACTGATGCCGGAATGATGGCCTGCAAAAAAGCTCTGGTAGAGGCTGATGGAGATTTTGAAAAAGCCATCGAAATCCTTCGCAAAACTGGTGCTGCAAAAGCAGCAAAAAGAGAAGGAAGAGAAGCCAATGAAGGGGCTGTATTTGTACAAACCAATGCTGACAAGTCTCATGCTGTATTGGTAGAACTCAATTGTGAAACAGACTTTGTTGCCCGTAATGGTGATTTTCAAACCCTGGGCCAACAGATCGCTGATCTGGCAGAAGCCCACCAACCCGCTGATTTGAATGCACTCAAGGCATTGGATATGGGAGGAAATACAGTGGAGCAAGCAGTCCTGGAAACTTCAGGGACCATTGGAGAAAAACTTGACCTCAGCAAATATGTAACTGCAGCAGGAGATGCTGTCGTAACCTACATTCACCCCGGTGCAAGAGTAGGAGTAGTCGTGGCTTTTGACAATGTGAATGGACAGGATGTCGCTGCTGTCGGAAAAGATGTGGCCATGCAGATTGCTGCGATGAAGCCCATCGCCATAGACAAAGATGGAATTCCTCAAAGCATCATTGACAAAGAGGTCGAAATCGGGATGGAGCAAGCCCGTCAGACTGGCAAACCTGAAGCGATCCTTGAAAAAATCGCTCGTGGTAAACTGGGAAAATTCTTCAAAGAGAATACACTGTTGAATCAGGATTTTGTGAAGGATACTTCCAAAACTGTGGCTCAATATGTCAAAGGTGAGTTAGGGGATGTCTCTATC
This sequence comes from Bacteroidota bacterium, assembly GCA_039029315.1. Lineage (GTDB taxonomy): Bacteria > Bacteroidota > Bacteroidia > J057 > J057 > JBCCCJ01. The sequence continues at coordinate 26,368 of JBCCGK010000137.1, forward strand.
GTTGCCTTCCAGCGCCTTCAGCTTGGAACAAAATAATCCTGACTTCCAGTTGGTGAAATCCTGCTGAAAGCAGAAACAGATATCGGGAAATCCTGCCATGGGGTTTCCCGCTTTTTTTGGGGAAACTTATTCTCCTCCCCCTGCTCGGTTTCAGCCATGCGCCAGACTTAGAGACTGTTTAGGAATCTGTGCTGAGAATTTTTATGGTGTATTTTTTTCTCAGGCAAGGCTCTTTTTTGTTCTCATAGTGGTGCTATGAGAACAAAAAAAGCCGCAGAATTTCACTACCGTACACTTTTACAAGTATAGGCGAGTTGGCCCCCAAAATTCGGCAGCGCACCAGACCATCCGATTGGCAGCGCACCAGACCAACCGATTGGCGGTTTTTACGCAACTTTTTGCGAATGCGCTCAACTTCTTGGGGTAAATCAAGAAATGCTTCTCTCGAACAGTTCATTTCCGTATACATTAAGCCTTTTGGTTTGGGTTAAGCTGTTCGGTTCCCCCAACTTTTTGAGCGCATTCCCAAAAAGTTGCAAAGAAA
>JBCCGK010000138.1:0-26898 GCA_039029315.1 Bacteroidota bacterium
AAGTTGCGTAAAAACCGCCAAAATTCTAAGCCCAACTCACAAATCCACCCCAGTTTACCGAATTTTGGGGGCCAGCTCGCCTAAACTTGTAATAGTGTATGGTAAAGAAATTTGAATTCCCATTTTGGCTAAAGTCAAACTAAGAGACTGTTTGGAAATCTGTCACTTATTTTTTGTATGCGTCTTTTTTCCTCATCCGGCGGCTTTTTTTGTTCCCATAGCACCACTATGAGAACAAAAAAGAGCCTTGTCTGAGAAAAAAATACCTCCTAAAAATTCTCAGCACAGATTACAAAACAGTCTTTAAGTCCCTGCTTCCCTGCTCTTGCTGCCTTCTCTTACATAAAGAAATAGCGGCAAGCCACCTGCAATTCCAAAAGCAAAGGTATATAGCCAGATCCACCAAATGGATTTGATTCTCAATTTTTTGGATTCCCGATAGGACCAGATCAGAAATAACACCACCACGAACAATAAATCGATGATGAAAGCAGAGGAAATATTGTTGGCAAACATCCCCTGAAAAGTATCCAAAGGATGGGCATATAGCAGGATGTTCCCGGATTGAATCGATTCCTTGAGGACAAAAATATTGGGAAGAATGGTGCCTAGAATGGTCAGAAACAGGTATGTCTGTTTGTTCATGTTTTTTTGATTTGCTTCAAATGTAGGAGGAGGATCAGAAAAAAATGATTGACGATCGTCAATAAATGACCATCAGCTCGGATCAGTCCTCCCGCATTCGATTCCTGATTCGACTCAGAGTCTCGGGGGCTACCCCCAGATAGCTCGCCAACAAATATTGCGGAACGCGTTGGGCTAGTTCTGGTTTGCGTGCAAGCAGATTCCGATATCTTTGCTCGGGAGACAAGGTAATGAAGGTGGCAAGGATGTCTTGATAGATAATCAATTCTTCTTCCATCGCCAGTCTGGCCAAATGGGCAAATGTGGGAAATTCTGCCAGCATTTGATCCGCCAGTTCAACCGAAATGACAGCTAGGGTACAAGCTTCAATGGTCTGAAGGAAATGGCGGGCCGGGGTCTGTCTGGTGTAACTTTCATAAGAACTCACAAACTCACCTTCGGTATAAAAAAAAGCTGTTTTCTCCTCGCTATCCACCTCATAAAATAATCTGATACATCCTTCAATCAGAAAAAAGAATTCTGTTGACACCTCTCCTTCGGATAACAAATTCTTCTGTTTGCCTACCCGTCTAACTGGAATATGCTGTTTCAAAAAATCACGCTCTTCCCTGGAGAGAGGAAAATGTTTGTTGCAATAGTTGATCAATGCATCGATCATGAGGCCAGGATTTTGTTCGTTTTTTCAGGAGAAATGTAGCAAGGATTTTCCAGCATCCCAGCAAATAGTTGAGCTGTCTTTCTTTTGAACAATTGACACCTTCGCCTGGAAATGGAAGGAAAGGGACAAAGCCTGAACTTCGCTTACTCAAATCCACATTGAAAATGTTTCTGATACTCAACTTCATTGGTTTGATATTTTCCTGCTTTCTGGGAAGTATGCTGGTCTACAAATCCCAAAGGAGTGATCCCGAATCTCTTTTGGCAGGATTGCTTATGCTGATATTTGGATGTTTGATTCTCAACTCTATCAGGATATTGGGTTTTGGCCCAGATTATCATCTGTGGTATGAGGTGCTGAGCAATCATCTAATTTTGTTGATTGGGCCCATCCTTTTCCTTTACACCTTCAGACAAATCAACAAAAGGCGTATCCGCTTGTCAGATGGTCTTCATGCGATTCCTTTTCTGATGTTGTTATTGGGGAATGTCGTTCTTCGCCTGATGGGGGAAAAGGGGGAAAGTATTCAAGGGGCTTTTGATGTGTTTGCTGGTTTGTTTCTCATCACTTCTCTGGCTGTGTATATGGGAATCAGCCTTAGACTTGTCATCAAATACCACAAAAAGCATCGTCGCTTGCTGTGGACATTGGGTGGATTTGCATTTGTTTGGGGGATCAACTTGTTGTTTCAGGGCATCCATTATCTGATGCCCTTGGATCATGAACTATGGACTATCGCTGCCACCCTTTTGCTTTCTGTGCTTGTCGTAGTGCTCACCTATCAGGAATGGTTATCCCTACTTGCTCACCAGCAGAAGCGGCCCCAACGCTTATTGCTAAAGGAAGCAGACAAAGAAGGAATCCTCCTGTCTTTGGAACAACTCATGCAAACAAGCAAGCCTTATTTGCAGCCAGACTTTAGCCTGACAAAATTAAGCGAGGAGATTGGTTACCCTAGCAGCTATATCTCTCGGGTGATCAATAGCGAGCATGGGCTGGGATTCAAAAAATACATGGCCAGGTTGCGGGTGCAGGAATTCATGACCCTCGCCCAAGAGCAATCCAATCGAAAATTTACGATCATGGCGCTTGCTCGGGAGGCCGGTTTTAGGTCTTCCTCTACTTTTCATACAGCTTTCCGGGAGCATGCTGGTCAGTTGCCCTCGGAATTCATGAAAGGTCTGTAAGAACAGAATCACTTCCAACAGATTTGTTCGATTATTTCTAGTCGAACAAGTGTAGGCGAACAATTCTTGGGATTCTGGCATGAAGAGGGGAGTTTGAGGCAATCCATAATTTTTGTCTCAAATAACAATGAACACTTACAGCTTTATTTTCTTAGTAGGTTGTTTGTTCCTTTGTCCACGACTGAAGGCGCAAACCCGACCTTTCCACCTGACATCTGTTTCCATTGCTCTTGGTCATCATTCGATTGGAAGTCCTTTCGCGATTCGAAGACCCTTTCACTCATCCATCCAGGTGGACATGCACTGGCGTCGACAAGCGAATACAAACAATCGCCGCTGGCTGACTTCTGCCGGATATGTCCATCGGCCTAACTGGTCGCATGATCTCTATCTGCTTCTGCGGCACCGATCCCAAAGATTCTGCTTTGAACAAAAGGCATTCATCTATTGGGACTATGGTCTTGGCCTGATGATGAGCCAGCATCTGTTTTCCTTCTATCATCTGGAGAATGGCAGGTATGTTTCCAGTAAATGGAACCTAAAAGTGAGTGGGCTACTTTCAAGTAGTCTCGGCCTAGGCGTCCGCCTCTCAAACTCGATGAATCTCAGCCTTGGTTCTGATTGGCGGCTCCAGCTGCCTCATGGGGGAGGATTACCTTTCTTGCCGCATTCTTTTTTTTATGTAAGTCTTTCCAAACACCTAAGCCCATGAAATCTGCTCCTGTTTTACTCCTTCTCCTGCTCCTTTTTTCCTGTCAAAAGGAAGAATGGTTGATCGACACTCCTACTTGTCCAGAGATCCAGCCTCAGATTGGATCACTTCACCCGTCTTCAAATGCGCTTCAGGCCTTATTGGAAGGATCAGTACAAGAGGGAATTCCTGGCATTTCGGCCATTTTGTACCATCCATCAGCAGGATTGTTTATGGGAACGGCTGGTGTCTCGAGCATCGAGCAAAACACAGAACTTCTCACCTGTCATGTGTTTCCTTCTGCCAGCATCTCTAAAATGTATGCTGCAGTCCTGAGCTTGTCCCTTCATGATCAAGGTATTTTGGATATTGATGATCTGATTGCCAATCATTTGGATTCAGATCTGGTTTCACAGCTTCCCAATGGTACCAGCATTCGCCTCAAGCACTTGATGAATCATAGTTCAGGCCTGCCTGAACATGAAAATTCACTGGATCTTACCTTCGACGCTTTTCACAATCCTCGTTTGACATTTAGCTCGGATCAGGAGTATCTACCCTACATCTTCAACAAAAAACCACTCTTCCCTGCTGGCGAAGGCGCCAGATATTCCACTTCAGGTGTGATTGTGGAAGACCTGGTGCTGGAAGCCATCACGGGGCAGCCACATGCAGAGTTGTTCGATCAGATCATCACCCAGTCTTTAGATGTGCAACAAACACATTTTAGCAATTCTCCTGGCTATCCTTTCCCCGAAGGCATCATCAATCAGTATTGGGATGTGTATGGAAATGGTCAGCTCATCAACTCCAATTCCTTGTCAAATTCCATTGAGCATGAATATTATCTGGGTTCTTCCAAAGTCATTTTCACGGCCTATGATTTGTTTCTGTTTATGAAGGCCGTCTTCGAAGATCATCACTTTTTCTCTGAACAAAGCTTGAACCTGATGAAGGAGATCAACTTTCAGGAGAACTCCACGACGGACGGCTATGGACTTGGGCTGGAAATCAAGATAAGTCCAGAATTTGGGAAACGGTATGGACATCAGGGAGGCTCAATCGGAGTGGCCAATCATGTGTACTGGTATGAAAATGGAGGGATCATCGTCCTGCTAACAAATGTAGCAGGTTTTTTCTCTTCACCTTTGATACGATCCCTCGCAAGTGAAGAAATGGGAGATCCCGAAACGCTTCTGGGCCAATACGAACGAATATTGTTGAAGTAATGGCATAGCTGCTTGGGAGAATCTGGCTATCTTTGATGAAATGATCGGAGATTTTTGAGATATGAGACAGTTCTTCCAACTCATCTGGATAATTTTTCTACTAGCTGAGAAACCGTGCTATCTGTCTGCTCAGCATATCCGTCTGGATAGCCTGAAGGCTTCTTTTGAGTGGCAAGAGCCTGACAGTATACATATCCAAACCCTCAAAGCGATCGCCCTGGCACATGATGATGCCAATGAATATGACAGCTTGCTCAAATATGCGAGCCAAATGGTGGACTTAGGCAAGGCGATGGAGAAAAATGCTGAGTTGGGATTTGCTTATGAAAAAATAGGAGCTTCGCAATGGCATTTGGGCCACTTTCCGGCAGCGGTTTCAGCCTGTGATTCCGCATTAAAATACTATCAACTGACAGGCAATGATCGCCGAATCATGACCACGACTCACCTCAAGGGAATGATTCATATGCAATCCGGCAATTTTGATTTGGCAACTCGGCTGTATTATGAGGCGATCGACCTTGCGCGAGCAGAGCACGACAGCCTTGTTGTGGGAGTCATCCTGAATGGAGTCGCTTCTGTTCATTTGGATATGGCACAGTATGAGCAGGCGGAAGAAGCATTTCAGGAATCCATCGCCATGCTGTCTGGCGAAGAATATAGTTATCGCAGGGGCATGTCCATTTCAAATCTGGGAACGCTTTACCATACCCTGCGGAGACATGAAGAAGCATTAGTCCAATTCCGACAAGCCATCAGTATTTATCAGGACTTAGGGAACAAACGTTGGGAGGTCACGGCCAAAGGCAATATGGGCGGCACCTTGATCAATATGGGTAGAGCAAAAGAGGCCATTCCTTTTTTGGAAGAAAACATCGCCTTTTTCCGGGACAAAGAACCCTATTATGAATCAGAATCTCTGGGTATGCTTGCCAGAGCTTACACAGAGCTTGGACAGTTGAATAAGGCCAAAAATATGTATCAGCGAGCGTTGGCCATCTCACAGAAAGCAGGAATGATGGAAAATGAACGACGACATCATGAAAACCTCAGCGAAATCGCCAATCTTCAACAAGATTATCGTGCTGCTTTTGAGCATGTTCAAGCTGCCAATGTCCTGACAGATAGTTTGTACAGCATCCAGACTGCTGAAAAAGTAGCGGAACTAACAGAGCAATATGAAGCCGAAAAAAAGGAAGCCCAAATCATCCAGCTCAATACAGAGAATGCCTTGAAGGATGCTAAAATCGCTAATGATAAACAAATCAAATGGGGGTTGGTGATCGGGATCTTTTTGTTAATCATCATTGGCGTATTGGTATGGAAAGGACAAAGAAGAACACTCAGGAATCAGCGCTTATTAGTAGCTAAAAATGAAGCAATTCGTTCTTCGGAATACAAGCAACATGTGACTGAGCTGGAATTGAAAGCTCTTCGTGCGCAGATGAATCCGCACTTTATTTTCAATTGCATGAATTCGATTAACAGATTGATTCTGGAAGATCAGAATGATCAAGCCTCCCGCAACCTGACCAAATTCTCCCGGCTGGTACGGATGATATTGGAACATTCGGGAAAAAAATACATCAGTCTGGAAGAGGAATTAACAATGCTGAAAACCTACATCCAGTTGGAATCCCAACGATTTAAAGGGAAAATCGATTATGAAATCCAAGTCGATCCAGATTTAGACCCGGATGGAATAGATATTCCCTCCATGATTCTCCAGCCATTTGTTGAAAATGCGATTTGGCATGGATTGATGCACAAGGAAGATGGAAGAGGAAAAATACGCATCCAACTTGAAGCGAAGGGAGAAATATTACATTGCCAGATTGAGGATAATGGTGTAGGCAGGAAAAAAGCATTGGAACTCAAACAAGCAAACAGGCCTTCTCATCAGTCCATGGCTATGACTGTAACCAGGGAGCGCCTCGGTTTGCTTGATCAATCAGGGCTTGCTCAACCAGTCGAAATCATTGATCTGAAAGATGCTTCCAATCAGGCATTGGGGACCAGAGTTCATGTTCATATTCCGATGAATTGATTAAAGCCTCATGAAACAGCTCTTTACATTCACCTGGATCGTCTGCTTGAGTTTGGCTGCTTACTCACAACTGGATCAACAGCTGGTAGATAGCCTCACCTTGACCTTGAATGAAGGACAAGCAGATACCATGAGGGTACTGAATCTGATTCATTTGGCAAGATTGTATGAAGGAAACTATGAACACGATTCGGTTCTTAGATATGGATATGAAACCCTGAATTCATCAAGATCTTTGGCTTACTATCATGGTATCGGGAGTGGACACAGGGACCTAGCCATCACATTCTGGAATCAGGGGATGCTGGACAGTGCGCTTGTTCATAGTGAATTGTCTATCCAGGCCTTTCAGCTAGACAATGACCAAAAGAGAATTCATAATCAGAAGTATCTGAAAGGCATGATCATGACTGATTATGGGAGATTTGATGAGGCACTTGCCCTTCATTATGCTGTATTGACATACTTTGAAGCCACTGAAAATCCCAATATCACTGCTGTCCTCAACAGCATCGGATATGTTCAAAACCTTACAGGAAATTACGCTGAGGCTGAATCAGCGTATCAGCAGGCAATAGAAGTCGCCAGGCAGAACCAGAATGAAGACGCTCTTGCAAATGCCATGAGCAATCTGGGGAGTTTATACAGTAGCCTGGGCAGACTGGAGGAAGCCTTGACATTGTTTGAACAAGTTCTGGAATATGATCAGCGCGTGAAAAATGACTGGGGAATCGGATTTCAGATGATCAATATCGGAAGTATCCACGTCAAAAAAGGGGAGTACAAACAGGCACTGACCTATCAATTGCAGGGCTTAAGCATCCGCCGAAAATTGGGTCAAAAAATTCACTTGTGTTCCAATTTATTGGTGATTGGCAGAACCTACAAGGAGATGAAAGCGTCTATTCAAGCACTTGTCTACTATGAAGAAGCCAAAGAAATTGCGGAAGAGATCGATGCAAGGGATTATCTCTATAGTTGCCATCTGGATATGAGTGCATGTTATGCTAATTTGAGTCAATATGAGGCGGCCTATGAGTACAGAAAGACTGCCTCTGTATTGAGAGATTCCATTTATGCACAAGAAAAACTGGACAAAATTCAGGAACTCACCAAACGATATGAAAACGAAAAGAAGGAGGCAACAATCGCGCTCCTCAGTGCAGAAAACCAGCTGAAGGATGTCGCACTGACTCATGAGGCCAATGTGCGAAAAGGCCTGATTCTTGGCTTGATTCTGATGCTTATCATTGGACTATTGATCTGGGCAGGAGAAAAGCGAAGAATTCGCAACCAGAAATTGCTCACAGAAAAAAACCAGCAAATCAGGGAAACGGCCTTCAGAGAAACGCTAACAAATCTGGAACTCAAGGCCCTTCGTGCACAAATGAATCCGCATTTCATTTTCAATTGCATGAACTCGATCAATCGACTGATTCTGGAAGGGCAAAATGACAAAGCTTCCCGCAACCTGACCAAATTCGCACGCCTCATCCGCATGATCCTCGAATACTCAGAAAAGAAGAATATCACTTTGGCAGAAGAATTACAATTGTTGGAGACCTATATCCAATTGGAGGCAGAGCGATTCAAGAACAAGATCGCCTATGAAATCCAGGTGGCGGAGCAATTAGATCCTGAAGAAATTGAGCTTCCATCGATGATCCTCCAGCCCTTTGTCGAGAATGCGATCTGGCACGGCTTGATGCACAAGGAGGAGGGAGGTGGCAAAATCCTCATCCAAATTGAAGCCAGGGACACGCTCCTTCATTGCTACATCGAGGACAATGGAGTCGGCAGAGAAAAAGCCCTTGAGCTTAAAAACATACAACAGGCTACACATACTTCTATGGCAATGACAGTTACCAAAGAGCGACTCAAGCTGCTCGATAGCACAGGCTTGACACGGTTGATTAAGATCATAGATCTGAAAGATGTCGCCAATCAGGCACTGGGCACTCGAGTAGAATTGAATATCCCTTTGAGTTGAGAGATCAAACAAGTTTGCAAAGCTGCCAGCTCTTCAGAACTGTCTATCAAAAGGCCTCCGCAAATCCTACAGTGTAAGATTTAAATCTCCTTCCTGCTTCAGCTTCACTCGTCAGAAATACCGTATAATACCATCCCCTGAAGGCCCCATGCTCAATCAAGAGATCTTTTTTGCCATCGGTGTCGAGATCACCGATATACATGATCGAGGCATGAATGTTTTGGGTGTCATAGAAAAATCTCATCCTCAACAATAGTTCATCTCTGCTTCTCCCTTGGGCATCCTGATGATGAAATCTCAATTCATAAGGATCAATAATCAAGCCTTCCTCATAGGCAGCAGCTGGAACTTGCACCTTCCCATTGCAATAGAACAGGCCCTCAGAGACAAAGTGAAATTCTCCCGCGAACATCCAATCTTCATCCGGCTTTCCACGTCCTCCTTCCATCAAAGGAATTGTTGGATGGACAATCACCCATTCCGGCAAATTGTCTGCATCGATGGGATAGGCTTGATCTCCTGTTTGGGTGTTGTCCAGAGGAATGCTGCGCAAGACAAGCCGACCGGAGCCATCATGCATCTTGAACAGACCAAAAACTTTCTGACCTTTTGGAAAAATCATCTCTTTATAGCCTTCCTCCAGATCGCTTCTGGGAAACATCTCCATGATGGCTTTTTCCTTCTCGATTTGTTTGAGTGTGCTCAGGATATAGCCTTCTTTCTCTTGCCAAAATACCCGGACCCACTGTGCGTCATTCTCAGGCATGGAATCTTGCTCAAAGCTCCCTTCACAAACACCGATCCTGCTGGCAAAGGGGATTGTCCCCAACATATCTGCTTCAAGGGAGGCAGATTCCCGAAGCCCAAGACCTTGCTTTTCTGTTATGCAATAGGCTTGTGTCCAGGAATTGCGGCCTAAGCCACCGCATTCAAATACCTGAGAAAATAGAGATGTCTGACTAAGTATGATCCAAAGGAAAAGAAAAAGAATGTGCTTTTGCTTCATTGTCTGTTTTGTTGAGTGATGAAAGAAAGGGTCTGGTTCTGATGGGGTGATATCAATAGGTCATTCATTGTAAATCCCCCATCAGGTCCTTTATCTACCAGTTTGTAACGCAGCTTGAAGCGCATGTATTTGGTTTTGTTGATCATTCACCTGCTCAGTCAGCTCTTGTATCGCCTTCACCAGAACCGGAATCAATTCGCTATAATTCACCCCTAAACTGACTGCTGGATCTTCAGACTGCATGACCACTTCCGGCACAGTCTGCTGAAGATCCTGGGCGATGAAACCAAGTTTCTCTGGACCAGCAGGATTGCTCTTCCAACGGTAGCGAACAGGGTTCATAGAGAGAACCTGATCCAGGCCATACTCCAGATGCTGGATGTCTCGCTTGAGGCGACGATCAGAGGTTTGGATGGTCCCATTCACAGCATAGACTTGTAGCCATCGATTGCTTGCTCTACCAAGTTCTTTGCTATTATCAGTACGTGGATAGACATGATCATTGAATTGTGCTTCTCCGCTGACATATATGCCCGCTGCTGGTGTATTACTGGGAGAATTGGCACCAACAGACAGGCCTCCATTGCTCAAGACACGAAGTCGGGTAGTTCCAGCTATACGAACCCTCAAGGCATTCTCACCAGAAGCTGCTTCGACTTGTAAGCGATCGCCAGGGGTTCCATTCCCAATGAGGGTTTTCCCATTTTTTAGAATGGTTAAGGCATCAGATCGATTGGAGCTGCTGGTTCCATTTCCAAGAATGAAGAGACGGTCATTTGAATCAAATCCCGTAGCATTGGCAGGGGTATAGGTCGTATGATAGATCCCCATTGCTGTTTCTGACAGGGAAGGAGCAGAAATCCGTGTACCAATGGCTATCCCAAATTTGCCACTCGCGAATGCATAATAGCCCAGCGCTGTGCTGTTTTCGCCAGTTGCCTCTGTCTGAAATCCTGTTGCTAAACACCTAAATCCACTGGCGGTAGAATTATCTCCCAGAGCTGTACTATAGTCTCCAGAGGCAGCTGTTTGATTCCCGGCAGAAAAGCTATAATCTCCACCTGCGGTTGTTGCCTCCCCGAAAGCTGTACTATAATCCCCGCTTGCTGTTGTCCCTTGCCCAAATGATGTGCTGAAGCTTCCCGAAGCAACTGTGTTTCCACCAAAGGCAGAACTGGTAGACCCAGAAGCCACTGAGGAAAAACCTGCGGCCAGACTGTTTACTCCAATTGCTTGCGTGAGTGCACCAACTGCCATGCTTCTACTACCCGATGCAGTGGTTGATTGTCCAAAAGCGATACTATTTCCACCACTAGCAGTGGTGCTATTCCCAAAAGCAGTACTATTTGTGCCCTTTGCTTTGGTATTGTAGCCAATGGCTACTGAAGCCATGCCGACACTATCCCAATCCCAATTGCTACTTTGACTATTGCTTAATTCTCCTGCACGCAAGGCTCCCTTTCCTCCCAACCACAACAATTTATTACCTCCTCCTGTCGTATCTGAGCCAAACAGAACAGTTTCCTCCTCGGGCACATGAAGTCGGGTTTTGGGACCAGATTCGCCTATTCCCATTCGACCATCCTTCATGATCATCAGCGCATCTGATCGGTTGCTGGGTGCAGTGCCATTTCCAAGGACAAAGAGGCGATCATTAGGATGAAATTGGGTTGCCCAAATCGGTGTATAGATTGTTGGATAACTTCCCAATGCCGTTTCAGCCTGGGATGGAGCCTCGGTATGTCGTCCCATTGCTACACTTGAATAACCGGAAGCAGTTGTGCTGGATCCCATAGCTACACTGGTTACACCTAGTGCATCAGCACCAACCCCTGCTGCAAAACTATAATTCCCTGATGCCCTGCTAGCAGCGCCAAAAGTAGCACTGGAATTTCCCAAGGCGCGATTGTTCTCTCCCACTGCGATAGAATGAAGCCCGACACTGTCAGCATCCCAAAAAGTAGCGGTTTGATTGTGTAATGACCCTGCTCGAAGGGCCCCTTTGTCTCCAAACCATATCATCTTTTTCCCTGCACCTGTTGTATCGGCACCAAAAAGAACCCTTTCATTCTCTGATACATGCAATCTGGTTTTGGGTGAGGATTCACCGATGCCTGTCCGGCCATCTTTCATGATCGTCAAGGCATCAGAGCGATTTAAAGAATTGAGACCATTTCCGACAACAAGAAGACGGTCAGTCAATTGAAAGCTTGTTTTGCCATTGGCTGTGGGTGTATACGTGGTGGCAAAATTTCCCATAGAGGTTTCGGCAAAAGACAAAGCAGATGTACTGTGTCCCATGGCGGTACTATAAGAGCCATCTGCAGTTGTTGTTGAACCCAATGCCATACTGCTGTTTCCATTGGCAGTTGTCAGTCTCCCTAGCGCAGTGCTATAGTCTCCTCTGGCAATAGCAAAAATACCAATCGCCGAACTGACTGATCCAATCGCAATTGAGTGAGTCCCCATAGCGAAGCTGTTATGGGATCGGGCTTCTGTGTTGGTGCCCAAGGCGACACTGGAAGAGCCTTTTGCTTTTGTATTTTGTCCAACGGCCAGGCTATAGTTCCCCACACTATCGGGATTCCAGTATGATCCATAGACAGGAAAGAGTAGGCCAGCTCTTAAGGCCCCCTTCCCTCCACTCCACAAAAACCTGCTTCCCTCTCCAATGGTGTCCGATCCAAATAATACTGACTCATTCTCAGCTATATGCAAAGCAGTCATGGCTGTATCTACCTGCAATCCCACATGTCGATCTGTAATCAGGTTGTCCAATGAATTGAGTTCCCAATGGCTGGTGTCAGTTGATCCGCCGGGCAGATTGACTGAGCCACCGCCATTGGATAAGGAAAGCGTTGAACCAGAAAGAGATAAGCTCTGGATTTCATTGTTGGGGTTGGCATCTGCATCATCCACTTCATCAGTGAAGCTTCCTCCACCATTCGAGAGAGTAATAGTATTGCCCGATTTACTCAAAGCCTGAAATTCATTGTTTGGATCGGCATCTGCATCATTGATCTGATCTGTACTGGAGATGGTAAAATTCGGATAGGTGCCGCTGATGGTCGTTGCACCTGAACCGGATAGGGATACTGTCTGATCTGGTGCGGTGTTGTTGATGGTTGAGCCATTGATCGAGATGCCTGTGCCACCTTGATAAGCTGTACCAGCAGGCAAATTGACACTTCCTCCACCATTGGACAAAGAAAGCGTCGAGCCGGAAAGTGATAGATTCTGGAGTTCATTGGCAGGATCGGCATCAGCATCATTGATCTGATCTGTACTGGAGATGGTGAAATTGGGATAGGTGCCGCTGATTGAAGTCGCACCTGAACCTGTTAGGGATACTGTTTGGTCTGGGGCTGTATTCGTGATGGTTGAGCCATTGATCGAGATGCCTGTGCCACCTTGATATACTGTTCCGGCTGGCATAGAAACTGATCCACCGCCATTGGAAAGCGACAATGTATTTCCAGATAAGGTCAGGCTTTGTAGTTCATTCAAAGGATCAAGATCACCCGTATTGCTGATGGTTGTACCAATGATGTTGATGCCTACTCCTGCATTGTAAACCGGACCAGCAGGAAGGTTGATGGTTCCCCCTCCATCCGATAATGAGAGAAGATTCCCGGTGATAGAAAGAGATTGTAGCTCATTTCCTGGATCAGCATCTGCATCATTGACTTCATCTGTAAAGCTTCCTCCGCCATTGGAGAGGCTTACAGTACTCCCAGTCTTGCTCAAGGATTGGATTTCATTATTTGGATCAGCATCTGCATCATCCACCTGATCTGTGCTGCTGATGGTAAAATTGGGATAGCTGCCACTGATGGATGTTGCCCCTGCCCCATTCAAGGAAACAATCTGATCTGGTGCCGTATTGTCAATCACCGCTCCATTGATAGCGATGCCTGTGCCGCCCTGATAGATCGAGCCTGCTGGAACGGATACGCTGCCGCCGCCATTGGAGAGCGATAAGGTCGTTCCTGAAATGGTCAGGAATTGCAATTCATTGCTGGGGTCTGCATCCGCATCATCCACATGATCTGCGCTGCTGATCGTGAAATTCGGATAGGTCCCGCTGATGCTTGTCGCCCCTGATCCTGTGAGCGAAACTGTTTGATCCGGAGCAGTATTTTCTATGGTCGATCCATTGATGGCAATGCCATTCCCAGCTTGATAGCTAATTCCTCCACCATCCACTGCAGGTGCCCATTGATTGCCATCCCATTTCAGCACCATGTCTGTTTGGGGAGAGCTAGGAGAAACATCCAGCAAATGGCTTAACTGCATATCCGTAGCATATTTTGCATAAGGAACGCTTTCCAGGCGGTGCACTCCCATATCAGTCCCGGATACAAAGACCTGAAGAAAATAAGGTCCTTGCGCCCAATCCATTAGCTGCCAATTGCCGATCATTGGACTTCCAGTACCGATGATCAGGTTGACAAGACCATGTACATTGGTGCTGGGGCTATGTTCTTCTTCGTATATGATGGTTCCTGCACTGTTGCCCTGTCGCAGTGCAAAGCGAATGGGCTGGGAGCTGTTGCTAAGAATGTTTCCCTGTGCGTCTCGTAAGACTGCCTGATAGTTGATCCCAAGGTTCAAAGATTGCGCCCAGGATGCCTGCATCAGGCTAGAGAAGATCACAAAGAGGAGGAATGTGATGTTGTATAAAGATTTCATCTGAAATGTGGGATTAGAGTTCATTAAAGAGGATGGCTCAAAAGGTTCAATATTGAGAAGAGCGCAAAGACGGAAAGGCATTCATAATGAATTACTTATCCTTTGCGTCTCTCTGTTTTTGCCTTTAATCCAGGGCTTCTGAGACAGCCTTTTCGAGAAATGTGCATCATCGACTTTGTTTCAACTCAGCTTTCAATGCGTCTATTTGTACTTGTTGTTCCTGAATTGCTTTCACGAGCACAGGAATCAGCTCGCTATAGTTCACGCCTAAGCTTGCTTCTGGATCTTCTGGTTGCATGACTACTTCTGGTACTGTCTTCAAAAGATCCTGGGCGATGAAGCCTAATTTGGCTGGTCCCGCAGGATCGTTTTTCCAATGATATCGAACTGGTTTCATGGACAACACCTGATTCAGACCATAATCGAGAAGATGGATGTTCTCTTTGAGACGACGGTCAGAGGTTTGAAGCGTGCCATTCGCAGACCAGACCAGCTTCCATCGATTGCTCGCCCGACCAAGCTCTGCACTATTGTCAAGCCTTGGAAAGACATGATCATTGAACTTCGCCTCTCCAAAAACATACAGACCAGTGGCTGGCGTATGTGTGGAAGAATTGGTTCCAATCGCAACGCCACCATTGCTGTAGACCCTGAATCTCGTTGTCCCAGCCACCCGAACTCTCAAGGCATTTTCGCCTGCTTCTGCTTCAACCTGCAGGCGGTCTCCAGGGGTTCCGTTCCCAATGGCTGTTTTGCCATTTTTGAGAATCAGAAAGGCGTTGGACCGTGCCGAATTCAAGCTGCCATTTCCGATGACAAACAGTCGATCAGTGGGATGAAAGGTATTTTCGGCATTCAAACCAGGGGTATAGCTTGTGGGATAGACCCCCATGGCCGTTTCATAGACAGAAAAGGCATCGGACTCAAACCCCAGGGACAAACTTCTGTTTCCATAGGCATAGGATTGACTCCCGATAGCAATACTGGAAAAACCGACCGCGCGAGTGGCAATCCCTAAAGAGATACTCTGAGAGCCTATCGCCTCATTTACTGTACCAATGGCAAGGCTATTTGATCCTTTTGCCCATGCTTTATTCCCGATTGCTATCCCGGAATTACCAAGTGCTCGGACATTTGTTCCCAAGCCAATAGAACCGGTACCCAAACTATCCTGATCCCAATAGGCTGCTCCTCCCAATTGAGTTAATCGTCCTGCACGTAAGGCCATCTTCTCCCCTGACCACATGAATTTGCCTCCAAAGCCAGTCGTATCCGCCCCGAACAAAATCGTTTCATCAGGATCTACCTGCAAAGCCACCTTCGGCTGATCAACCTTCAAACCAACATTCCGATCTGTCCTTAATTGATCCTGATTATCCAGCTCCCAATGACTGGTATCTGTCGTTTGGGGAATGAGGACACTTCCGCCATTGCTCAGGCTCAGGGTTTGTCCAAAGATCGAAAGGCTTTGCAATTCATTGTTGGGATCAGCATCCGCATCATTGACAGCATCTGTAAAGCTACCTCCTCCATTAGAAAGCGAGACCGTATTGCCTGACTTGCTCAAATTTTGCAACTCATTTCCGGGATCAGCATCTGCATCATTGGTTTGGTCCATGCTGCTAATCGTGAAATTCGGATAAGTCCCGCTGATGCTTGTCGCCCCTGATCCTGTGAGCGAAACTGTTTGATCCGGAGCTGTATTCTCGATCGTCGATCCATTGATGGCAATGCCTGTCCCGGCCTGATAACTGTTGCCACCAGCATCTATGGCAGGCCTCCAGACATCACCATCCCATTTCAGCACCATATCCATTTGCGGAGAGGATGCTGAGACATCTTGCAAATGATCCAATCGCATCTCTGTCGCATATTTGGCATAGGGGACGCTTTCTAATCGATGTGCTCCCATGTCTGTATTGGCCAAAAACACCTGGAGAAAGTAAGGTCCCTGGGCCCAATCCAGATCTTGCCAATTCCCAAGTGATGGAT
This sequence comes from Bacteroidota bacterium, assembly GCA_039029315.1. Classification (GTDB taxonomy): domain Bacteria; phylum Bacteroidota; class Bacteroidia; order J057; family J057; genus JBCCCJ01. The sequence goes on from JBCCGK010000138.1 coordinate 16,138, forward strand.
TTCCAGTACCGATGATCAGATTGATTAAGCCATGTACATTGGTCATAGGGTTATGATCTTCCTCATAGACGACTGTTCCGCTAGTATTTCCCTGCCTGATTCTAAATTTCACTGGCTGAGAAGTATTGGACAAAATTTGACCTTGTGTATCTCTCAAAACGGCTTGATAATTCAGACCCAGATTCAGGCTTTGAGTCCAGGCACCTATCTGCCATATCATCATGATGAAGAGAAAGAGTATGAGTGTTTTATAGATCGTATTCATTGAGAATTGATTTGCAATGTTGAGTGAGCAGGCAATGAGAAGGGTGCCTCTCCAATTGGAGGATTGGGGTGATGAAGAATTGTATTTGGTTCTCTGTACTTACAGTTTCATGATTCGCTGAATGGTCTGTTCTCCACGAATGTGCAGATGTAAGACATAAACACCAGAGGAAAATTCTGTTAGGTCTATCCGACCTGAAGTGGCTCGCATCTTTTTCAGCATTTTGCCTGTAGGGCTATAAATGGGAACTACTGCATCAGAAATGGATGGTATATATATGATCCCTGTCGTCGGATTGGGGTAGAGCTTTACATGATCTTCCTGGATGCTTAGCTGGACTGCAATGATTGAGGAGTAAAAAAAACTTCCATCCAAATCCACTTGTTTGAGTCGATAATAATTGATACCGTCTTGAGGAAAGAGGTCTACAAATTGATAGTCTGTCCGGGATACTTGATTGCCTTCTCCTTCCACAAATCCAGCATCCAGCCAATGATCTTTGTCCATGGATCTTTCTATTTGGAAGCCAGCATTGTTTGTTTCCCTACTTGTGGTCCATCTGAGAAAAACTTGTTGATTTTCTTGTCGAGCAGTAAAGGAAAGTAAATGAACAGGGAGTGGACTTGCCTCAAAGACTCTCACGCTTCCTGCCTCTGTACCATTTCCTGCATTCAGGATGGCTCCCACTGCATAGGTGTTTGCATCTCCAGAAAGCGCAACGTTTAAGCCAAACAAATCTCCATTCGTTTCACCTGTCATGGTATTTCCCAATTGCCCCCAAGTGCTGCCCGAATATTCATATAGTTGAGCAAAGCCGACCGCCCCTGTATACCTACTTCCAATCAGAAGGGTCTGTCCATCAGAGGAGAGGTCTAGAGAATAGCCAAATCTCGAATTGGCAGAGGTGCCTTGAATACTGGACCCTACTTGTAGCCAGGAAACCCCATTCCAATCATAGACATGAACCTTACCGGAATGTGTTCCGATATCATCATTGAAAGGTGCGCCAGCGGCCAATCTTTTCCCATCTGCTGATAAGGAAACGGCAAAACCCAGGCCATCACCAGCTGCTCCCCCCTCGATGTCAAGTCCTAGCTGTGTCCAGCTTCCCCCGATCAGTTCATAGGTTTGCACATGGCCTGCATTGCTCCCATTTCCATCATTGAAAGGGGCACCTCTCGCCAATCTACCCTCATTGGAGATGGATACTGACCAGCCAGAATAATCATTTGCTGCTTCCCCCTCGATATCTGCTCCTTGCTGCACCCATGATCCGCTTTCGAGTCTGAATACGCGTACATGTCCAGCATTGGTGCCATTGCCATCATTGAATCGCGCACCTGCTGCCAGCCATGATCCATCAGAAGAAAGGGAGACTGAAAAGCCAAATCCATCATCAGCAGTTTCTCCATCAATGTCTGCCCCTAATTGACCCCAGCTCCCTCCAGTGTATTCATATATTCTTGTATGTCCTGCATTTGATCCAGCGCCATCATTAGCGGTCGCACCTACTGCCAATAGCTTTCCATCTTCAGACAGGGAAACAGAAAAACCAAAATTATCTCCAGCAGCTTCTCCATCCAGATCACTTCCTATTTGCGTCCATGTCCCAGCAATCAGATCAAACACCCTCACATGTCCCGAACTGGTCCCATTCCCATCGTTCAGCGTTGCACCAGCTGCCAGTCTGCTCCCATCCCCGGAAAGAGAAACAGATGCCCCAAACCAATCCCCCGCAGCTTCTCCATTGATATCTGTTCCTAATTGATTCCATATGCCAGCATTCCATTCGAAGACCCGAACATGGCCTGAAGAAGTCCCATTTCCATCATTGGCGATAGCCCCTACTGCCAGCCTATCCCCAGCAGAGGATAAAGCGATAGAGCCTCCAGACCAATCCCCGGCAGCCTCCCCGTCCAGGTCGGCGCCCAATTGCATCCAAGTACTTCCATCCCATTCAAAGACCCGAACATGACCTGAAGAAGTCCCATTTCCATCATTGGCGATGGACCCTATGGCGATTCGATTCCCATCTCCTGAGATGGTCACTGATCGGCCAAAGCCATCATCGGCATTCTCACCATCCAGATCTGAACCCACCTGAACCCAAGTACTCCCCACTAAATCAAAGACCCGAACATGCCCAGCACCAGATCCATTCCCATCATTCAAAAAGCCCCCCACGATCATTCGGCTGCCATCAGCAGAAATAGCCAGGGCATTCCCAAAACGATCATCAGCAGCTTCTGAATCCAGATCTCCACCAAATGCGGTCCAGCTTCTCCCTCCCAGTTCAAACACACGAACATGCCCCGTATTTGATCCGGAAATGCCATCATTGCCATGCGCACCGATTGCCATATACTTTCCTTCTTCTGATAAAGAAAGATTGATTCCACTATTATCCAGTGCATTTTCTCCATCGATATCCGTTCCTATTTGTATCCAATTCCCGGCAAAGTATTCGAAGACCCGGACATGACCAGCATTTGTCCCTACTACATCATTCCCGATGGAACCAATGGCGACTTTTTTTCCATCGGCTGACAGAGAGACTCTTCCCGAGAAATCGCCAGCGAATTCCCCCTCAATATCATTTCCTTTTTGTGTCCATGAGCTGCCATCAAATTCATAAATCCTGACATGACCAGCACTGCTTCCATTTCCATCATTGCGAATGGCGCCTATAGCGAGCGTAGTTCCATCAGCTGAGAGAGACAGGTAGCCGCCAGAGCCATCCCCTATGGCTTCCCCATCTATATCCGACCCCAGCTGTACCCAGGATGAGCCCACCCGATCATATACTCTCACATGCCCTGCATCAATTCCACTGCCATCATTGTTTGGTGCACCAATGGCTAGTCGGGTACCATCCGCTGACAAGGCAATGGCAAAGCCGGAGTGATCATCCGCTGCTTCACCATCAATGTCTCCACCTATTTGAACCTGGGAAAAACCATTGAGCCAAATTCCTACCATTAGGAAAAAGACTCCTGTGTAAAGAACTGTCTTTTTCATCGCCATGTTAATCAAAGCTGTAGATCTCATTTGTAACAAAATTGCTCTTCCAGCCACCTCCACCACCGATCAGCCATATTTTGCCCAGAAAATCCACTGCCTCAGCGGCAGCTACTGGTACAAATCCTGCATTCTGTGCGGCTTGTATCCAGGTAATGCCATCTGTGGAATACCAGACATCTGCTGTTTCAGTTAACTCATTCAGTAAATTATCAGATCCACTGATGACCCACATGCGATTGTCATAGACAACTGAAGCATGATTGATTTTTTCACCAAAAGCTGCCTCATTGGTGACCTGGGCCCAGGTAATGCCATCGGTACTCCAACGAACATTGTCATTATACCCGCCGATCAGCCACATTTTATCATCGTATTCCAAGACCTCTCCAGTATTGGCAAAGCCAAAACCATAATTATCATTTATCAGGGTCCAATTGACACCATCCGATGAGTTCCAGATTTGCTTAGCAGAATAGGATTTATTCACATCTCTCCCGCCGATGATCCACATCTTATCATCATACACCAGCATTTCATGATTATATCGCCCCTGAAAGGGAGCATTGTCCACAGCCAAGGTCCAATTGACACCATCTTCACTGTACCAAACATCCGAGAATTCTGAACCAGATGAATAACTTGAATTCCCTCCAAGAACCCACATTTTTCCGTCGAATACCACTGATGTATGTACCGCTCTTGGTGCCCAGGCAGCAGATGCAGTCTCTTCCGTCCAGTTGATCCCGTCTTCGCTTGACCACACATCATTTTTGCGCCCCCCACAGCAGGGATTGCCTCCTAAAACCCAAAGTTTGTTGTTGAATACCAAGGCTGTATGATTTGATCTTCCGGTCCAGGGTGCCGTAGTCTCAAGTGTTGCAGTAACTGTAGATCTGGTGGTAAATGAGAAGGTTTCACTGCTGCTTTCCCCTCCTTTGCCATCTTTGGCGATGACTTTCCAGTAATATGTACGTTCTTCCTCCAACTCTTCGACTTGAAGTTGGGTTTCAGAAATGTCACTAGCAATCACAGTTGTGGGAGTTGCTTGCTGGTCCAGGAGCACATCATACACCACAGGATCACTGTCCGGGTCTGTACTTTCGGTCCAGGTCAAGTTTGGTTTCAGATCGATGAACAAGGCCTCATTTTCCGGCGAAGTCAGACTGAAAGCCGAAGGAGCTTCATTAGGGGCATCGCCGATCGTAAAGGAAACCTCCACTTTTTTGCTCAGGCCTTCTGTATCATAGGCTGTTACACTCCCGCTATGGGATGAATTATAGGCCAGGTTGGTCCATTCATAGGAGGTTTCTGAGCTGGATTCCAGGAGGGTATTGCTGTCAATAATCAGTGTGTAGCTCACCTGATCTCCGTCTGGATCTATGGATCGTGTCCAGGATATGTCAGCTGTATTGTCATCAGTAGAGACAGAAACCGTAAACACTCCAGGAGGATGATTTACTTCTGGTTCAACAGCTTCTTCAGGCTTGCAGGAAGGGATCAAGCTACTCAGGAGGATCAGGAAGCTCCCCAAATATAAGGAGGCATTGATTGACCCTAATGCTTTGAAATAGGGGTTCATAACTAGGGATGAATGAATGTTGGATGAGACAATATGAAAGAGGAATGATTGAAGTACATACAGCCATGGTCCACCGCGATGGTATGGACGTCACTGGCACCAACAAAGCCTATCTCGGGGATTTTTGGGCTTGGTAGATGATTCACAGCCTCAAAAGGACACTGGCAGAAGGGGAAAGTTTCTTGGAGTGGGAGAATCGCGGAAGTAAACAACAGGAAGAACAAGGATGATCTTCTGAAGCATCTTCCTGTGAAGATGGATTTTACAGGCATATCATACATAGGACAAAACATTGATTGGAGTACAACAATGTTCTGCATCTAATTCCAGCCATTGAAGCCCTCCTTCATATGTGGTTGGCCTGATTTCACAGGTGGCAGAAGGTCAGGCATAAGTGGCTTGAAAGAAAAGGGCAAAGAATTCGACTGTTTTTCATAGAGGAATGAGAAAAAATCCCGATTTTTCAGCATGATTCGATCCATCATCATCGATGACGAAGAGGATGCCCGAGTGAGTTTAAAACTCCTTCTGGACAAGTTTTGCCCAGAGGTTGAACTAGTTGATATGTGTCCTGATCCTCGGATTGGCCTGGAGGCTATTCTGGCTCATGATCCTGATCTGGTCTTTCTGGATGTGCAGATGCCCCATATGAGTGGATTCGATCTGTTGGAAAAAATCGAATCTCCCCGATTTCAGACCATTTTCGTAACAGCTCATGACAAGTACGCCATCAAGGCCATTCGTTTTTCCGCTCTGGACTATCTGCTAAAACCAGTAGACATGGATGAACTGCTGTCAGCTGTGGCGAGGGTCAACTCAAATCAAAGCGCAGAAATGCCCTTATCCAATGGGTATCATGGCGTCCTCCACAATGTCAAGCACCGCCTGGGGCAGGATGGAAAATTGGCTATTCCTACCTCAGAAGGCATGGCTTTCATCAATATTCGGGACATCATCCATTGTGAAGCAGATGGCAGCTATACCCGCCTGCATGTACAGGACAAAAAACCCATGTTGGTCTCCAAAAAACTAAAAGATTTTGAGAACATTCTAGATCCCAATGCTTATTGCCGCGTCCATCACTCCAACATGATCAACCTGAGTCATGTCGAGCGCTATGTCAAAGGTGAAGGAGGCTATGTCATTATGAGCAACGGCCAACAAGTGGACATTTCCCGAAGAAAAAAAGAAGAATTCATGAAGCTGATCGCAAAGATGTAGCCCATCGCCCTTCAGAACTTTTGGCTACCAAATATCCGACGCAAATCCTAAAAAATTTCTGAATAGATTGACATATTTATCTCCCTTATCCAACTTCCTTTCCATGTTTCACCTCCGACCTGTTCTCTTTCTTTTTCTCCCAATCAGCCTTCTTTGGGGATGCAAGCCTTCTTCCTTCTATAGCCTGGAAGACTTTGCTTCCCTCCAAAAAATAGATGTCCATGTCCACATTCGAACAGAGCGAATGGACTTTGCAGAGCAAGCCAAACAACATAACTTTCAGCTCGTCAATGTGGTCGTAGATGATCAGGATGATTGGAACAAACTCAGGCGAAGATATGGGTATGCCTTCACACAACAGACTGCGCATCCCAATCTAATCAAGACGATTACGTCTTTCAGTGTTGACGGCTTTCATGAAGCGGGCTGGGAAGATCAGGTCATCGCATGGCTGGACAGCTGTTTTGAAGAAGGCTCATTGGGGGTCAAGGTCTGGAAAAATATTGGCATGGTGCTCAAAGACACCAATGATGCCAATGTCATGATCGATGATCCACGGATTGACCGGGTGTTTCGCCACATAGAACAGCAGCAGAAAATCCTTATGGGTCATCTCGGCGAACCACTCAATTGCTGGTTGCCCCTGGAGGAAATGACCACGAACAACAATCGCAACTACTTCAAGAATCATCCAGAGTATCATATGTACCTTCATCCAGAACTGCCTTCCTATCAGGATCAAATGGATGCGCGGGACAGACGTCTTGACAAACATCCCAACATCATCTTCCTCGGGGCGCATATGGCCAGCATCGAATGGAATGTCGATACGTTAGGCGCCTGGTTGGACCAATATCCAGAAGCGAGCATCGATTTGGCTGCCAGGATGAGTAATGTATTCTATCAAACCCGGGAAGATCGAGCAAGGGTGAGACAGTTCTTTCTTCGGTATCAGGACCGTATTCAATACGGAACCGACCTGGCAGACAGAGGACGTTCTGATTCGGAGAAATTCGCCACGCACACATATGATACCTGGATTCGAGACTGGACTTTTTTGGCGACTGATCAGATGATGGACAGCCACTTGATTGAGGGAGAATTTCAGGGCATACAGTTGCCAAAGGAGGTCATCGACAAGATTTACTATCATAATGCCGTACAAATGTTTGGATTTTAATGATGAAACAGCTTGTGCACATGTTAAGGAGGTGGACAATATTAGGGTTGATTTTGGGTAAAAGGGAGTAGGGGATATAATGGCTTGATTGGTAAGATTTCTTCCTTTTTTTCCCTACACCCACTATATCCCTCACAAATAAATGTGTCCTAATACTTACTTGTTGCTGCCTCACCTCTGTTCTATCGTCCGGCCTTCTTGAAAGAATCTTGATCAGGCATTCCCCAACAATCAATATTTAGTGATTTTCTCATGCGTAGTTGTCAGTCAGAATATGGTCAAATAGAAGAACTCTTCCTGAAGCGAGTCGAGGATTCGTTTCTGGATGAACAACACATCGACACCCAGTGGCAAGACCTTCATTATGTGGCCAGGCCTTCCTTTGCGCAGGCAACACAGGAATACGAGGCATTTCAGCAATTCTTTCAACAAGGGAGCTGTAAAATCCATCATTTCCCTGCCCATGCGAAAACGGGAATGGATTCCATGTACTGCCGGGATGCTTCTATTGCAACTGATCAGGGCATGATTCTCTGTCATATGGGAAAACCTCAAAGACAAGGAGAAACACTCGCTGCGGAACAAGCCTATCAACGAGCAGGAATTCCCATCCTGGGCAGGATCAGGGCACCCGGAACAATTGAAGGCGGGGATGTAGCCTGGCTGGACCCCCAAACGCTTGCAGTCGGACATGGATACAGAAGCAATCAGGCAGGCTTTGATCAATTAGCCGAACTTTTGCGTCCGTTGGGGATTCAGCTTATTCAGGTTCACCTTCCGCACTACAAAGGTCCGGGAGATGTTTTTCATCTGATGTCTATTTTCAGCCCGATAGACAAGGATCTCGCGGTGGTATTTTCGCCCTTGATGTCGGTTGCCTTCCGCAATGAACTATTGGACAGGGGGTATCAGTTGGTAGAAGTCCCGGAAGAAGAATTTGAGAGTATGGGGTGTAATGTCTTGGCTTTGGGTCCAAAAGTCTGTCTCATGGTTCAGGGCAATCCCCAAACAAAATCCAGATTGGAGCAAGCTGGCTGCACAGTATTGGAATATGCCGGCAGTGAGATCAGTGTCAAAGGTGGCGGGGGACCGACTTGTTTGACCCGGCCGCTATGGCGAAAACTCTGAACCTTTCGCCGAATTCCTTGTTCAAGACTTTTGGGATAAACGGCTTAGGTGTTTCCTGAAAGTGGCGAAAAAATGAATGAAGAAACGATGATCTTTACATCAGCACAGATATCATTAGACAGACCAGAAGCATACTGATTGACACATGCCAAATACCCTTTTTACATTAGCTGCTCGCATTTTCTAACCTGTTTCGATTTCATATGAAGAACATAGACCGGATTCAATTGAGACCTGACTACTCTATCTCTCGTGTCATCAAGGGAGGCTGGCATCTGGCAGGAGGTCATGGCACCATAGATCCTCGAGAGGCAATAGAGGATATGCGGGCATTTGTCGAAGCAGGAATCACAACCTTTGACTGTGCAGATATTTATACCGGAGTAGAAGAGTTGATCGGAAGATTTTTCTCACAATACAAATCTGCCTTTGCTTCTGGCGACCTCCCTGCCGTTCAGGTTCATACCAAGTATGTTCCTGATTATGATGCCCTTCCGGGCCTGCGTCCAGAAGACACAACCCGCGTCATCGATCGATCGCTCCAACGTCTGGGAGTGGAACGACTGGATATGGTTCAGTTTGCCTGGTGGGACTATCAAATTCCTGGCCATGTGGAAGCGGCCATGCATTTGGCAGAATTACAGAAGCAAGGAAAAATTCGCCACCTCGCTCTCACCAATTATGATGCTGTTCATCTCCGGGAATTGCTTCAGGCAGGCCTATTAGTGGTGGCTAATCAGGTTCAGTATTCGCTGCTTGATCATCGCCCTGAATCTGACCTCCTGTCCATCTGTCAAGAGGCAAATATATCTCTGCTGTGCTATGGGGTCATTGCTGGTGGATTTTTGAGTGATCGCTACCTGAATCAAGCCGCAGCATCTGCCCCTTTTGAGAACCGATCTCTGGTAAAATATCACCTGATCATTGAAGAATTTGGCGGCTATGCCCTTTTTCAACATCTCTTAAAGGTGCTCCATGAGTTGGCACAAAAATATGGGGTGTACATCGCTGAAATTGCTGCTCGTTATATCCTCCAAAAACCAACAGTTGCTGCAGTGATCATAGGATCGAGACATCAACGACACCTGCCCAAGCTCCAACAATTGTCCAGCTTTGAGTTGGATCAGGAGGATCTCAATCTTCTGGCAGATGTCCTTGCACAAGCACGAGGTCCCCTTGGAGCTATCTATGAGTTGGAAAGGGACAAAACAGGCAAACACGGTAGCATCATGCGCTATAATCTCAACGGCCAAAGACTCCATGAAGACTGAGATCAACGAACCTGGACCTGACAGAAGCATCGCTTTTCATGGCGGGCTTATTGGGGCGATTTTTCCCTTTTTGATATTTCTGAGCGGAGTCATCTTTATTGCACTTTCTGGTGCTCCTGACGAACGCGGATTTTGGCCTGTTCTGATTCTCGCTTTGAGTATCGGCCTGCTTTTAGCCAAAGACAAGCAAGTGTTTTCGATGACGGTGATCGATGGCATGTCCCAACGGATCGTCATGATCATGATCACTGCCTGGATACTGGCCTCTATCATTGGCGTCTTGATGACCCTCACGGGTTTTGTAGATGCGTTGACATGGCTAGCGAGTCAACTCCAACTTGGAGGCAGCGGTTTTGTCTTGCTTAGTTGCCTCATCTGCTGCATCGTCTCCCTGTCTACGGGTTCCAGTTTTGCGACCATCTTGATCTGTGGCCCCATTCTCTATCCGGCTGGTGGCATGCTGGGAGCTCATCTTCCTGCATTGGCTGGTGCGATCCTAGGCGGGGCGACCTTTGGTGATTTCATTGCCCCCATCTCAGATACCATGATCGCAAGTTCGCTTAGCCAACAGGCAGAGATTGGCCCAACGGTTCGCAGCCGTGTGAAATATATGTTTCCCGTGCTTCTTTTTGCCTTGATTGCATATGGTCTACATGCTTATCTTTCAGACAGCCACAGCTCCGTTCAGCCAGACAAACTCCTGGGTGATCCGGCAGGCTTGCCAATGTTCCTAGTCCCGGTCTTGATTATTCTCTTATTTCTTCGGGGCAAACATCTCCTTCATGGCTTGTTGATGGGGCTTCTTTTCGGCCTAATCCTGGGGTTGGTCTTTGGCTTACTCTCCTGGCATCAGGTGATCTCTCTGGATGTCGCACAATTGACGGCCAAGAGTTTTGTTATTGATGGAATCAATCGTGCTGTAGGCATCAGCTTTTTTACGATTTTGCTGATGGGGCTTGTGGCTTGCCTGAAAGCCAGCGGACTGATTGATCGCTTGGTCCATTATGCGTCCAAACACAGTCATTCTCCGGCTCAGGCAGAAGGCTGGATTGCTGCAACGGTAAGTGGAGCCGTCCTGCTCACTACGCATAGTGTG
>JBCCGK010000139.1:0-26379 GCA_039029315.1 Bacteroidota bacterium
CATCACCCAAAAACAGCGAAGTTAATTAATTCAAAAAGACGGTTTCCAGAGCATATGGGAGGATTTTTCTCCTATAAAAAATGGCCAAAGTCAAACTAAGTATTTGGACACAATTATTTGTGAGGGATATAGTGGGCATAGGGGAAATATGGGAGAACTCTTACCAATCAAGCCAGTATATCCCCTATTTCCCTTATACCCAAAATCAAAACTAATATTGTCCACCCACTTATACTGGCTGGATTGGAGGAGACTACTTCAGGCTGAAGCCCGGAAAAGAGAAAATTTTTCCCTGATCAAAGCTGTGTGCAGACTTTTCATTTTGGTGATCTGACTTTACCTTACCAGCCATATTTCTCCTGTCAATCAATTTCGCCAAACTGAGTACCACATGAGCAACAACAGCTGGGCTTTGCCGCCTTTTGCCAAAGAAGACATGATCTTTGATGCCATCCCTGAAGATGAACGCGTCTGGGTTCCGCAAGCTCCGAATATCTGGTTTCGCCCCTTATTGCTGGATACAGTTGGGGGAAGATGGTTCAATCTGCTTAAAGTTCGCCGATCCGGGGTGTTGAGTAGACATCGCCACCCAGCGCCCGTTTTCGGTTATGTCATCAAGGGACACTGGCACTATTTGGAGCACGATTTTGTCGCTTCCCCTGGAAAATTCCTCTTCGAACCACCTGGCGAAACCCATACCCTCGTGGTAAACAGCGATGAGGAGATGATCACGATGTTCAATGTCAATGGCGCGATGGTCTATGTGGATGAAAATGGCAAGGCCATTGGGTATGAGGATGTCTTTACCAAAATAGAGATGTGCATCGCTCATTATGAGGAAGTCGGATTGGGAAAGGATTTTGTTGCGCAATTCGTTCGTTGATATGGGAGTCTTGAATACATTTGACCTAATAGGAAAAGTCGCTCTGCTTACTGGCGGAGCGAGGGGACTGGGGCAAGCGATGGCAATTGGATTGGCAGAGGCTGGGGCTGATGTGTGTGTGCTAGACCGAGATGATGTCACAGAGACTTGCAAACGGATTGAGCAAACAGGGAGAAAAGCAGTGGGCATACGAGAAGATCTTTCCGGCCTTTCACCTGAATCGGCTCAGTCGATCCTGGCAGCATGTGCCGCTGCTTTGGGAGAGCTCGATATCCTGATCAACAATGCCGGGATCATCCGGCGGGCGCCAGCAATCGCGTTTCCTGAAGAGGATTGGCGACAAGTGCTCGATATTCACCTGAATGCTACCTTTTTCCTGTCGCAGGCTGCTGCCAATGTGTTTGTTCATCACCATAAACCTGGCAAAATCATCAATATTGCTTCGATGCTCTCCTTTCAGGGGGGACTGACTGTGCCTTCCTATACAGCAGCCAAGAGTGCAATCCTTGGTCTGACCAAAGCCCTGGCCAACGAATGGGCTGCTAAAGGCATCAATGTCAATGCCATTGCGCCGGGATATTTCACCACAGAGGTAACGGCCGGGATTCGATCAGATCCTGTTAGAAATCAAGCGATTTTGAATCGGATTCCGGCTGGCGAATGGGGAGATCCCAATGCCCTGAAAGGAACAATTGTCTATCTGGCTTCAGCTGCCTCCGACTATGTTCACGGCACGGTAGTTCCTGTAGACGGGGGATGGCTGGCGAACTGAGATGGCATGCAAAGAAGAAAGAAGGAAGAAAATCGATTACTTTTGCCAAGGAAAATTAGTCTTCCTCTGGGCAAAGATATTCTTGCGACTTGCTACCAAAGGTTGGAAGAGAGAGGAAATCGTATAAATTGATAGATGGAGGAAGTTACTCAGTGAGGCGGGGAATGGCACAGAACGTTTGATCAAGAGAACATGAAAAATCAATGGGGTACCATCTTGCTCATTGCCATCTGTTATGTGGGCATGAGTTGCAACAGGACAGCCAAACAGGAAAGAGAAAGGTTGCCAAAACCGAACATCCTGTTGTTGATGTCCGACAATCATTATGTGGATCATTTGGGATGTTATGGAGATCCTGTGGTGAAAACGCCTACGATTGATCGCCTTGCAAAAGAAGGTGTACGCTTTACCCATGCGTTTTGTGGGTCTCCATCCTGTACGCCAGCCAGATCTGCTTTGCTGGCGGGGCAAGACATTTGGCGGTTGGGAGAAGGGGGAAACTTGTGGAGCACCCTGGCTGACAGCATTCCGATCTATACGGATCTGTTAGAGGAGATTGGGTATCATGTCGGCCATGATCGAAAAGGCTGGGGACCCGGAGATTTTGCTGCAGGCGGGCGGTCACGGAATCCTGCTGGATATACCTTTCAGGATTTTGGAGAATTTCTTTCTGCCACTGAGGCTACCGCTCCCTGGTGCTATTGGTTATCTTCCAAAAATCCGCACCGACCATTTACTGAAGGATCTGGCATTGCTTCAGGGATGGACCCCAATCAGGTGGTTGTGCCGCCTTATCTGCCAGATGTCGCAGAAGTTCGCTCAGACATTTGCGATTATTATCACGAAATTCAAGACTTTGACCGGGAAGTAGCTGAGGCAATCGCTTTGGTGAAAGAAAGAGGAGAACTAGACAGGACAGTGATCATGATTTGTGGGGACAATGGATGGATGATGCCTCGTGGTTTGGCGAACTTGTATGATTTTGGGACAAGGGTTCCCCTGATTATTTCCTGGCCGGACAAATTCCCTTCCGGCCGTGTCGTATCAGACTTTGTCAGTCTCAATGATTTGGCTCCAACCATTCTGGAATTGGCAGGCTTGCCCATCCCCTCAGAGATGACAGCCCAATCCCTGACCTCTATCCTCCATTCTGAAAAGGAGGGCCAAATCGAAACAAACAGAGATTTCATCGTCACGGCTCGTGAACGTCATGCCCTCGTCCGAAAGGGAGGACTCGGCTATCCCGGAAGAGCCATTCGCACCAAGGATTTTTTGTATATCCACAACATCACACCAGATCGTTGGCCTGCGGGTGACCCGCCACTCTTTGGAGACATTGACTTGCATATGCTGCATAAGCCCACGCCGACCAAGGAGTACATGATGGAGTTCAAGGATCGAAAGTCTGTCTGGCATCTGTACGAAATGGCCTTCCTCAAACGAGCTGAGGAAGAATTGTTTGATTTGCGAACAGATCCCTATCAGATGAAGAATCTGGCATACGATCCAACCTATCAATCAGCCAAAGAAGCCCTCAAATTGCAGTTGCAGACTTATCTGACGGATACCAAAGATCCGCGGGTGCTTGGACAGCCTGCTCTCTGGGACGAATACCATTATTACAAAGACAAAGATTGGGTCGGAACCCCGCGCAAGGAAGCCCAGGAGAAGTTTGGCTTAAAGGCGGAGTACTCTTATCGGAAGTGAAGCAAGGAGTGGAAGGATTGGCATGGATGGAGGAAGCTCCTTAACCTACAAACTCTCCAGTAACTCCTTGGCACGTTCATTATTGGGATTGTATTCCAGTGCAGTTGCCAAGGCACGTTTGGCAGCAGGAGTATCGCCTCTCTCCTTGTAGATCTGCCCCAACATGGCATGCGTACGTGAAAAGGGATAAAAATCCTCAAGACTTAAGTGGAGAATTCTGATTGCATCATCAGAACGATCTTCTTCCATCAAGTCGGAGGCGACACGCAGGAATTCTTCAGGCAGGACCTGATAGCGAAAATAGACATCTTCTTCCTGCATCAGGTGGTGGTAGGCGGCGATAGCTGAATCAACACCCTGTGCCGCAATAGCATCTGATAATACATCTGCCAAGGACAAAAGAGGATGATTTTTGTTGGGATCATCACTGAACACCTTCTGTAGATAATGAGTACTCAGTCCATAAAATGCTGGACTTCCATCATTCGGATTGACAGAAGTCCCACTGAGGATGCCTACTACATAGCCCAATGAATCGATTAAGGGCGATCCACTTGCCCCATTGACCTTCGCATCTGGATCATCTATTGAAAAGACAATTCTATTGCCCCGGGCGCTTAAAACCTTTGCCCGCCCAATGAGGCAATCTGTTTCCTCATAAGGGCAGCCTGCATAATAGAGGGATTCGCCTGCTACCAATTGTCTGAAAGAGGGGGTAAGTGCCCGAATATTGGGAGAGGCTGACTGGACAGAAAAGACCAGCCAATCTCTTTGCTGAATGGATTGCTCGCCATATAGTTGCTCAGTAGGATCTGTGTTGATCAGCCGATCTATTCGTACAGAATCAGCAAGATTGCCTTTGGGATGCATGATCCATCTCTCCAGATATGGGGTTGGATTGACAACTTTCATCTCTTTAGGGGTAGCGATCCAAAGTACATGTTTGGCCGTAACTGCATAGGTTTTTTGTTGATAATTGAGCAAGAATCCACTACCTGCATACGCAAAGGAAGGATGAACATATTGTTCTCCATTTTGGTACCAAACCTCATTTATCATGGCAATTTGGGGCCATTTGTCAGGAGAATTCTGAACCCAGGCATTGTAGGAAGGGGCGTTGCAGGAGAGAATGTACAGACAGCAGAAGACAAGCAACAGATGTTTCATTCGGAGATTTTTTCATTGTTGAGTCTCTGAAAATACTCAATCCTGAGCAGGGCTGTGCTTCCAGAATTGCGGAAAGTAAAATTTGCAAGTTCTGGCTTCTGATTCACAAAAAGGGATTGTATACTGCATTTGTGTTATCCTGCTACCTATCTAGTCTCCTAACTATGCTGCGTAACAATCTAAAAATCTTCCTGCGGACCTTTTGGAAACACAAATTGTTTACCATCATCAATGTCCTGGGGCTGGCCATAGGGATGAGTTGTTGTTTTTTGATTCTGATGTTTGTGATGGATGAGTTTAGGTATGACAATTTTCATAAGAAAACAGACCGAATCTATCGCTTGAATTATTCTCCCAATATCCAGAATTCTGCGAATCAGGTTGCACGAATTCCTCCCCCCATTGCGCCCCTGTTGCTAGAAAATTTTCCTGAAATGGAGGGGGTTGCCAGGATGTATTTGAGAAGTGCAACGGTGGAGATCAAACAAGAACAATCCTCCCAAAAATTTGAGGTCGAACAAATCTTTTTTGCCGATTCGGGCCTGAGTGAGATTTTTAGTTTTTCGACCTTGATTGGGGATGTGTCGAAAGCGCTCAGGACCCCAGCGGCTGTTATTTTGAGTAGAGAGACCGCCATTCGCTTATATGGATCAGTGGAAGATGCCATCAATCAGATCTTACTCATCAAAAGTCACTACCCCTTTCAAGTCATGGCAGTCGTGGAGGATTATCCCCCCAATTCCCATTGGCACTTTGATATGTTGGCCCCTTACCAGAATATGTTTGAGATAGAAGGGGAAAAGATTGGTGCAATCCTGCGAGACAATCTTTCCAGAAACTGGATCATCACACATAGCTATACGTATGTTCTGCTGAAAGAAGGGTTTTCTCCCGAGTCAGTCAATGAGGGATTTACAGACTTTTTGCAAGCCCATTCCCACGAACGCTTTCGTGACAATCAACGGCTACAGCTTCAGGCGCTTCTGGACATTCATTTGGATTCAACCGTTGGGATTGCACCGGAACCGCCCGGAAACAGTACCTATGTCTATCTATTCCTTCATGTCGCCTTCATCATTCTGCTCATTGCCTGCATCAATTTCGTCAATCTCTCGACGGCTTCCTCTTTGCCAAGAGCAAAAGAAATCGGGATCCGCAAAGTCTTGGGAGCGAGTCGTATGCATATCGTTCGACAATTTCTGTTCGAAACCTTTCTGATGAGTTTTCTGGCTTTGATTGTGGCCATTTGTCTGGTAGAAATCAGTTTGCCCTTCCTGAATGCCATGATCAACAAAGAATTGTCCTTCGGCTCGTTTGACCAATGGCAATTAGGCGGTGGACTCTTGCTCATTTTCATTTTGACAGGTCTTCTGGCCGGGACCTATCCTGCCTTTTTTGTCAGCCGATTTCAACCCATTACAGCCTTGAAAACCCGCATGATTCAACAGGGGACCAAAGGCAAGTTTTTGCGCAAAACCCTCATTGGGATTCAACTGCTGACCTCACTCGGCTTGATTGCGGCCACGACCATTGTCTACCGACAACTACAAATGGTCAAGAACCAGCCATTGGGATTTCAGGAAGAACATATGCTCACTTTGCCACTGTTTAGCCCAAACTTTAATTCTGTCTTTGGCGGGGTCGATGGGCAATTGCGCAAGACCATGAATGCGTTCGAAGGTGAAATGCTGAAACATTCGCGTATAGATGCAATAACCCTGTCTTCCAGTCTGCCTGCCACCGGCCTGGTTCATCGCAACTTCAATGTAGAAGGAATGGCCCCGGACGAACGACTCGTCGTTGCCACAATCTCTGTGGATTATGATTTTTCAGAAACCTACGAATTGGAACTGCTTGCCGGAAGAGATTTTGACGTTTCCTTTGGGACAGATCATGAGAAGGCCTTTGTCATCAATGAAACGGCAGTAAAGTTTTTTGGGTGGGCAAGCATAGAGGAGGCCGTGGGAAAAGCCATCAATATGGAAGGTCGAAAAGGCTATGTCGTTGGAGTTCTGCGGGATTTTCATCACAAGAGCCTGAGGTCTCCCATTGATGCGCTGGTCCTCTATGTGTCCCCGGGAAATTTTACAACTTTTTCTCTTCATATTCATGGAGAAGAAATCCCCGGAACCCTGGCCTTTATTGAAAAGAAGTGGAATGAATTCTTTCCAAGCAAAGTGTTTGAATACCAATTTTTGGAAGATGAAATCCAGGAAACCTACGAATCTGACCAGCGTCTTGGGATGATCATTAGTTTTTTTGCCCTCCTAGCCATCTTGATATCCTGTGTCGGTTTATATGGGTTGGTGAGCTACACCGCCCAGCAAAAAACCAAAGAGATCGGTATTCGAAAAATTCTGGGGGCAGCCTCCTCCCATCTGTTCTACTTGTTGACCAAAGAGTATCTCATCCTGATTCTCCTGGCCTGGTTGTTGGCTATTCCTGTGGTTTGGTGGATCATGGACGATTGGCTGAGCAATTATGCCTTCCATGTGGATATCAGCATATGGTTGCTTTGCCTGCCGCTTGTGGGGGTCCTCCTGTTGACCCTGTCGACCATTAGCATACAATTTATCCGAATATTGATGATCGATCCGGCGGAGCAATTGCGGACAGAGTAGGGGGAAGACATCTTAGTTTGACTTTGTCCATTTTTTACAGGAGAAAAATCCTCCCATATGCTCTGGAAACCGTCTTTTTGAATTAATGAACTTCGCTATTTTTAGGTGATGTTGATTAATTCTCATTGAAAATTTATTCACGACCGTACATTTTTTATTTTCCTTTGTTTTTAGATTTCTTTGCAACTTTTTGCCGCCAAAAAGTTGCGCAAAAACCGCCAAAATTCTAAGCCCAACTCCTCTAAGCCGCCCCAGTTCACCGAATTTTGGGGGCCAGCTCGCCTAAACTGATAAAAGTGTATGAAAGAAATTTGAATTCCCATTTTGGACAAAGTCAAACTTAGAGACTAATGTTTATCACGAATGGTTTTGTAGAGAAAAATTATGTGCAATTAGAGTCAAAAGAGTTGATATCGAATTCCTCTCAAATTCATTCGTGATAATGTCTACTGTTTAGGAATCTGTGCTGAGAATTTTCATGGTGTATTTTTTTCTCAGGCAAGGCTCTTTTTTGTTCTCATAGTGGTGCTATGAGAACAAAAAAAGCCGCAGAATGAGGAAAAAAGACGTATACAAAAAATAAGTGACAGATGTTCAAACAGTCTCTTAAGGTTTCTCCCAACTTCGATACTTGACGATCAGTTGTGTTCGGGAATCTACCTGAAATTTTCCGAACAGTTTTTTGACATGGGTCTTCACTGTATTGAGGCTGATAAAGTGTTTGTCTGCCAGGTCTTGATTCGAGCATCCGGCATTGATGTCTACCAGAATGTCATACTCTTTTGGGGTGATTTTTTGTTCTAGTGAATGATTGATGAGATGGATATCAGGTGGGCCAACATGTTGTTCGGTTTGATGATTGAAGAGAGCAATCTCTATGGTAGAATACAAATCTTGCTCCTTAAAAGGTTTGACCAGATATCCCTTGGGAGCCGTGTATTTGGCCCGTTGGATGGTTTTGGAATCACTATAGGAGGTGAGATAGACGAAAGGAATTTTCAGATGATCATGGATATATTCTCCTACAGAAATCCCATCATTCCCATTTCCGAGATTGATATCCAAAATGGCAAAATCAGGAGATTCTTTGGCAAGCGTTTCTTTGGCTTCTTCGGCAGTATGACAAACCCCAATGATGTTGTAGGCCATTCTTTCAAGTTTGCGTGCAATATCCAGGGCAATCAAGGGTTCGTCTTCTACGATGAGAATGTTGATAGAGGGCATATCAGCTGGCTAGTTGGTAGTTGTGGATACGTAGACTAAGAGAGGTTCCTCCCTGATTTTCAGCAATGAACTCAGCATTGAGTTTCTTGGCAAATGATTTGATCAGCGTCATTCCGAAAGAAGTGGAGTGATCCTTGAGGCTGTTTGTTGGAATGCCCACGCCATCATCTTTGACAGAGAGGAGCAGGGCTTCATTGTCCTTCTTGAAGATGACCTCTATCTGTCCATGCTCTCCGGGAGGAAAGGCATGTTTGAGCGCATTGCTTAGGAGTTCATTCAAGATCAGTCCAATCGGAATCAAGGTGTCAACATCTATCAGAAGAGGTTCTGCCTCAATACTGAGTTGAATGTGTTCTTGTCTGATATTATAGGAATGAAACAAGCTATCCGCCAGTTTCCCAATATATTCCCTGATGTCCATGCTGGTCAAATTGTCCGTTTGATACAAGTTCTGATGAATCAAAGTCATGGAATAGACCCTATCTTGTCCTTCCTGAAAGGCTTGTCGGGCTTTTGCATCCTGGATCGAATCAGACTGTAGACTGAGCAAACTGCTGACAACCTGTAAGTTGTTTTTGACCCGATGATGGATCTCTCGAAGGAGGGTCTCTTTTTCATGCAGGGATTGAGCAATGGTGGTGTTTTTTTGTTCCAGCAGACGATTGGTTTTCGACTTGAAGTAAAGGAAATACAAAGCAATTATGGCAAGGATTCCAACCAGGGAAGCGGTAAGGGTCAATCCCCGATTGCTCAAGGAAGCTTTTTCGAGGGCAAATTGACTGGCAGCCAATTCCTTTTCTTGCTTTTCTGTCTCATACTTGATGGCCAACTCCTGAAGACTCTTCTCAGCTTCCAGGGTTTGAAGGCTATCACTGATGGTTTTGGCTTGTTTGTGATAAGCCAAAGACAATTGATACTTCCCTGAAGATTCATATAATTCTGCAAGAATTTGCAACAAGGCCAGCTTAACCCCAATTCGATTCACCTGCTTGCCAACTTCTTGCGCTTCGAAGGTATAGGCAAAGGCATCTTCCATTCGATTCAACTCTCTCAGAAGGCGAATAATCTCAAAATAATTTCCAATCATGGATTGGGAGTGTTTCATTCGCTTTTGTTCAGCAAGGAGCTTGATTCGCTTGTCCAGTTGTATCTCTGCTGGTTCGGTAGTGCTGGCAGCATGGAAGGGATGGATAAGTTTGTTATTGCCTGTTTGTGGATCCTTGTTTAGCAATTTTCTGTACTCTTCCAGATAGCTGGCATAGTCCTCAAAGCGATCCTCCTGATAGGCATACTTCATGAGGTGATACAATAAGAATCCATGGTCTTTTCTGTTTTGTCTGGCAGAAGTAATCTCATAGGCTTGAGCCATAAAACGGTCTCTTTCCTCTCTCTTGCCTTGTGCCCAATATCCTTTGGCAATGTCATAATAGACCATCCATTTTTGATAGGGATACCCCGTTTCCTCATATGCTTTTTCGGTAAGGGTAAAATAATAGAAAGAAGAATCGTACATCTGCTTGACAAAGAAATTATTGGCAATTTTGGAATATAATTTTCCCTTGTACAAGCCTAAATCGGGTTTGTGAACCAAGGCGGGAATGAAGGAGAGAAATTCCTGATATTTCTCATGATTGCCCATCATGAAGTAGGTGGCGGCAATCCGAATAACACTGGCCGCTTCCCCTTTGGAATAGTCAAGGCGTTTGGACAATTCCAAAGCTGGCATGAGGTAATACAGGGTGCTGTCCTGATCATTGGTATGGAACGTCTTGGCCAGATCATGATACCTCCAAACCTTGGAAGTGTCCTCAGATCTTTGTGAGAGGATCGCCCGCAAACTGTCCTGAACAGCAGAGGATTGGGCGTGCAGACCCATAAGGCAAACGTGACACGAAAGGAGCAGTAGGAAGTAGCGATTCATGGGAGATTCTTCTGATCAAAGGTGGAGGACAAGGGCGCGGGAAGATGCCAAGTAAACAACGAACCCAAAAACGGCCGATAGCAAGAGTGTTGGATATTTGCTTTTTGAGCTGGTCATGGAAGAAGTGTGAGTAGCATCAACTTGCGAGTTGATAGTTATGGATTCGAAGACTGAGAGTGGTGCCGACTTGCGTATCTGTCGTCAGTTCTGCCCCGAGTTTTTTGGCGAAAGATTTGATCAGGGTCATCCCAAAGGAATTGGAATGATCTGTCAATTTGCTTTCCGGTATGCCTACGCCATCATCTTTGACCGCCAACAAAAGGGCCTCTTGTTCCTGTTTGAAAATCACATCTATCTGTCCCTCCTCTCCAGATGGAAAGGCATGTTTCAGTGCATTGCTGAGGAGTTCATTCAAAATCAGTCCGATAGGTATCAGGGTGTCTACATCGATCAGAAGCGGTTCTGCCTCAATGGAGAGCTGAATATGCTCCTGCCGAATATTGTAAGAATGGAATAAGCTGTCTGCGAGCTTTTCGATATAGTCCTTGATATCCATGCTCGTGAGATTGTCTGTTTGGTAGAGGTTCTGGTGAATGAGGGTCATAGAGTAGACCCGGTCCTGTCCTTCCTGAAAGGCTTGTCTGGCCTCTGCATCTGTGATGGAATCAGATTGGAGACTCAATAGACTGCTGACCACTTGCAGATTGTTTTTGACTCGATGATGGATTTCTCTAAGCAGGGTTTCTTTTTCTTCCAGCGAGTGGGCAATGGTCGTGTTTTTTTGTTCCAACAGGCGATTGGTTTTGGATTTAAAATAGAGAAAATACAGAGCGATCACTGCAAGAACGCCAATGAGAGAAGCAGTGAGGGTCAAGGCCCGGTTATTGATGGAAGCTTTTTCAAGCGCGAATTGGCTAGCAGCCAGTTCTTTTTCCTGCTTTTCGGTTTCATATTTCACGCGCATTTCCTGAAAATTCTTCTGTGCCTCTTTGACATGGAGGCTATCATTCAACTGCACGCTCATTTTGTGATACCGCAAGGATTCTTTGTAATTCCCCAACTGTTCATAATTTTCAGAGACCTGTGCGAGGAATCCAGTCTCGAAGTATGGTTGGCGAATGTCCCGGACAATTTTGATTCCTTTGAGTGCATAGGAAAGTGCTCCTTCATAATCTCCCATTTCATGTTTGAGATTCGCCAAATCAGAGTAGGTGTTCATCACACTCTGAGTATGTTTCATTCGGATTTGTTCCTTCAAAATGCTCAAAGCTTTCTCTAGTTTTTCCTCATTGGTTTCTTCCTTGTCAGCAAAGTAAAAGGGGTGAATCAATGAATTATTGGTACCATCTTCTCGTTGGGTAAACTGTCGATACTCCTCCATATATGTAGCATAGTCCGCGAATCGACCATCTTTATAGGCATATAGAAGAAGGTAGTACAACACAAATCCATGATCCATACGGATTTGTTTTTCTTTGGTCAATTGATAGGCTTTTTTGTGATAGAGGTTTCGCATCTCATCTTCCCCAATCGTTTGGTATACCCTTGCCATATCAGAATATACGCCCCAATTGTTGTAAGCATTTCCTGAAGCAATGTTGGCAATTTCAGCCAACTGGAAATAATACTGAGCAGAATCATGGGCCATATTTGATAAGAACTGATTGCCTATTTGGGAGAGTAATTTTCCTCGAAATGGACCCAGATCTTTATGTTGGAGCAAAGGGGGCACGACCTCGGACAGCATCCTTGTTAACTCATCTGTATTGCCACTAACGATATGGGAGACATTGATTTGTAGGACAGTTGCTGCTTCCCCCTTATGAAAACCAATCTCTCGGGAGAGAGCCAGGGCAGGTTGAAGGTAGAAAAGCGTACTATCCTGATCCGTGGTATAAAATACTTTTGACAACTCGTGATACAACCAGACCTTGGAGCTGTCATTCGGGGCACGCTCAATCAGGGATCGCAGGCTGTCCGCTTCTGGAGAAGAAAAAATGGAGGCAGAAGAAAAAAATCCCAGTAAAAGGGGCAAGAGTAGGAAAGGGCGGTACATAGGCTATTCTTTATTTCAAAAATTAGTGTCAAGCCAAAAGAATAGTTCTGATTGACAAAGTAAGGAAAAAGTCAGAGAAATGAGAACGGCCGCCAGATCGTCCTATCTATGTTTTTTGGGAATATCACCCTAAAGTGTGATTGTCAACTGAGGCGAATAAGCGGAACTTAGCAGTGTCAAAAACAGAACCATTCTCATCTTGGGTATACACATCAATCGATTTCAAGTCTCAAGGGACTTGAATGCAGTCCCATTCATCAAAAACAACATCTACTTTTTTTATTCTACATCAAAACACTTCATGTTCGTCTAAGCGGACAAAAAAACAAAACTGATCTGAAAACGCCCTATTTCTGGGCAAAGCGACTGCAGGAGGATCAGGACGGAAAGACGCAAAGGTGCATAAACCCTTCTGCGTCTTTTTTTGTCTTGGACCATCTGCCGGAAGTAAGGAAATCTGGGGTTTTTTCATGACTCAAACCGCTTTTCCCTATATTCCCAAACTCAAGCCTGCCTGCTTATCTGTGGCTCACAGGCTTCTTGCCGGGCAATACCGAAAAGGCTTGCTCATAGACTTCTTCCCCTGTCAGGAGCAACATCCGATACTCCCCTTCTGGAAGAAATCGATCATAATGAATAAAGTAAGGCGAATGGCTGTTTTGTCGCTCCATGACCAAATCCCAACGATATTGATTCAGTCCCTCTTGTCCTTCTAACACAATTTCCCATTGATCTTTCCATGATTCATTGACCACTTTCAGGAGCACGTCTTGTGGCTCGTTCAGCCAAAAACTAATGGGAAGTCGCTCCAGGGTTCGGTAGTTTGGGTCTTGATGTGTATCATTGAACCAGGGACGACATATGTCTGAAAGCGGGAATAGCTGATCCTGAGCATATGAGAGCCCCTGGTCAAATACCTGATGGATCGGCCCAAGATTGATTTTGTAAATTCCTCTCCCATGTGTGCCGACGATCAAATCCTTGCTGGGAAGCTGAATGGCCAGATCTCCAATCGCTACAGCTGGCATATTCCGGCCCAATAGCTGCCAGGAGGTTCCCTGATCCATCGAAACATAGACGCCTCGGTAGAGTCCGGCATACAGGATTTCGGGGTAGATGGGATCTTCCAGAATGACATTGACAGGCTCGTTTGGAAGATTGGTCCTGATACTTTCCCACTGTTGTCCCCTGTCATCTGAGCGGAACAAATAGGCATTCAGATCATCATAATTGATGCCTGTGCTTGCCAGGTATACCCGTTGGTCAGAAAATCCAGATGGACAGATGCTCCGAATATAGCCTACGGGCAAGCCATCTGAGCGTTCTTCCCACCTTATCCCATCATCTTCACTGACCCAACAAGCTCCCTTGTCTGTCCCAACATAGAGCAGCCCAGCCTGAAGAGGAGACTCTGCCAGCGAAGCTGCCGCCAAAGATTGTTTCATAGGATCATTGGACACGGCCAAATCGTCACTGATGACTTGCCAGTGATCTCCTCGATCTATGCTTTTGAAGACATAATTGCCAGCTTTGTAGAGGGTATGTGGATCATGAGAGGACAATAAGTAGGGGGAAATAAAATTAAATGAAAGTTGTCCATTATGTCCTCTCGGTAATCTGGGACGAATCGAAACGGAGGCGTCCAACTGCATATTTTTTCTGCGAACAGCCCCTTCCTGCATACTGAAATAAACCGTATTGGGGTCCGTCGGGTCAACAAATGTCATACATCCATCTCCGCCCATCCAGGCATCGATCCATAGATACTTCCATGGATCTGGAAAGTGGGCCTCCCATTCGATCGAAGGACCATAGACGGTGGCATCATCCTGGGTTCCTCCATAGATTCGATAGGGAATTTGAGTATCAACAGCGATATCATAAAACTCCCCTGTGGGAAGATTGTTGTAATGTGTCCAGTGTTCGCCTGTATCATAACTCTGGTATAAGCCGCCATCATTGCCCAGAAGTATATGGGCAGGATTGTCAGGATTGATCCACATCTCACAATGATCCAGATGAAGTCCATCTGCAATGCTTGGATTAATATGGGATACCTTCCCTCCGATTGTCTCAAAGGTTCTTCCACCATCCTGGCTATGCCCCAATCTGACGCCAAGGGCAAAAATTTCCTCATCGTCCTGTGGATTGACATAGAGATCGGCAAAATACCAGCCGATGGAGGAAAAGATCATCAATTCTTCTGAATGCGTTCGTTTCCATTGTTGACCGCCATTCAGACTTTGGTATACTTCCGCAGCCCCTTGATTCCGTCTGTTTCGTTTTCGATTGTCTACCAAGGCATAGACCTTGTCAGGGTTGGTGTAGGAAACTGCCAACCCGATACGACCTGTATATTTGCTGCTGGGCAGACCATTGCTGCTTCGACTCCAACTTTTTCCTCCGTCATCACTGCGATATACCCCACTGTTTTTTCCCATGACATTGGGATAGTTCTCCCAGAGAGAGGCGTAGAGGATATGTGGATCGGAAGGGGAAAAGACTATGTCATTGGCACCGGTAAAGTCATCCAAATAGAGGACCTGTTCCCAGCTTTGTCCGCCGTCTTCTGTCAAATACAGGCCTCTATTGGCATTGGGGGTCCAAAAATGCCCCAATACTGCAACCACAACGATGTCGGGGTCATATGGATGAATGGCAATCTCCCCTATGTGCCAGGAATCCTCAAGACCCAGATGACGCCAACTGTCTCCCCCATCATCCGAGCGATAGATGCCCGTCCCAGGCATGGTGAAGTTCCGGGGCTTTTTGAGACTTTCGCCTGTTCCGACATAGAGGATGTCTGGATGAGAGGGGGACAGCGCAATATCTCCGATGCCGAGTGCAGGCTGATCCTCAAAGATTGGCCGCCAACTCAGCCCATTGTTTGTGGTCTTCCAGAGATTCCCGGAGCCGAACGCAACATACATGGTTCCCGGTCGACTAGGGTCTGCCTGTACTGCTTCTACCCGGGCTGAATTGACCACAGGACCCAGACTGATCCAGTCCACATCAAGAAGGGTGGATTGTTTCATGTCTTGGTACTGCTCAAAAGAGGTGATAAGGGGAGAAACAGGCTGCTGAGCGCAAATGACTGATGGAATCAGTAAACAAAGAAGGGTAAGACGTTTCATCATACGAACTATCTAAGAGCAAGAGGGGTAAATGTTGCGGCAATATGGCAGATTTTTGGGAGGCGGGCAAGAGATGAATACAAATGCTTTGGAAATAGGGAAGGTGCGACAAATAGAAATATTCGTCTTTCCTTCTAATTCACCTCTCTAGAGATAGGCGCTCAAGCCCTGTAAATCAGAAAAATGGGGAAGAGAGCGATTGAATGTTTACATCAGATCTTCTGCTTGCAATCCAGGCTATATCAGATATTCTTCTTCTTTCAACTGGCAAAAAATCTGACCTTTCATCCTCAAATCCTAAAAGCAAGGATTGGAGGATGAATTGATCATCACTGCCTTCTTGTATGATATTGGACAGTTTGGGCCAATGGAATTACAGGCACAATCTTTTGCGAAAATGGGAATTATGAGAATGAGCAAGAGGATGTGTGGGGAGAGAAATTTTGGAAGGAGAAAGGCTATCTCTGATAAAAGCATGTTGCCAGTCAGAAACTCTTTTGACCAGATAGCTTGGGAGAAGCGAATTCCTGATCAAAAAAGCCGCCGAATGAGGAAAAAATACGCATACAAAAAATAAGTGACAGATGTTCAAACAGTCTCTAAGAAAAAAGGCGATTTCAAGGCATGTGATGCTGCTTGAAATCGCCTTTCTCGTTAACGTGATGCAGAAGACTTCTGTGAGCAAACTGTCTTCAACATCTACAGGAATAGAGATGAGATTATGGACAAGTAAAGGTCATATTTCCTGTATTTCCAGAAGGCGTAAAGGTGAACTGGGTCGTTTGCCCATTGACCGGACCTACAGAAAAGTCCACACTGGCACCTGTAACATTGCCAAGTGGATTGACATAAAAGACGTAGGTACTGCTCTCATCGATAGAGTATGTGAAAGAGCTTCCATTCGTCAAGGAGAAGTTCTGAGAAAATGCGCCATTTTCCGTTACTGTTACCCAAGCAGTTGACATAAAGCCAGTCCAGTTGATAGTTCCAATAACATCACAAGTGGAAGAGGATACCTCATCACAATCGAAGTTGATTACACCAGTTGAATGTGGTCCAGCTCCAAAGAAATTGTACACGTGACTGGTCCCTCCGACAGTACCTACAGTGAGGTTAACTGCTCCAGCATTTGTTACATTCCCCAGCGGATAGACAATAATGGTGTAATCCAAGCTTTCATCTATCGTATAGGTGAAGTTACCACCATTCCCCAACAAGAATACCTGAGCCGGAGATCCGTTCGCATAAATGGCCACCCATACATTGGTCATGAAGCCATTCCAGGTAATTGACCCCTGAATATCACAGGTAGAAGAAGCCTTTTTCTTGGCAGCCGATTCTTCTGTAGTGGAAGCGATGTAAGGTTTTGAAGTTTCCATGTCATAGGAAGGAGGAATAGAACGATAGTCCAGTGTCTCAAAATCTTCAGCAGTCATTGCCAGCGTATCCTCCGAAACGGAAACAACTTCTGGTTGGCAAGCAACAACAAACAACATAGCAGCAATTGATAGTAGAAAAATAATTTTTTTGTACATGGTCGAAAAAATTAAGCGTGTTAAATATGTTTTCGATCTCCAAATGTTTGTCGGTGCGAAATAGTAAACACTTTTTTGAAAAAAAATATTTTATATACGAATATGAAAAATATCTGAGCTGAGATTTGGTCTTCAATTTTATTTCATATACATTTATGAAAAATATCACACTGACAACAGAGCTGATTCACGATGAAAGGCACACATCTGGGAGAATTTGAAGAAATCATCCTCTTGAGTATTGCAGCTTTATATACAGAGGCTTATGGTGTTGCTATCAAAAAACATTTGGAAGCGGAGACAGGTCGCCGAATCAGTATTGGAGCAGTCCATGCTGCATGTAATCGATTATTAGACAAGGGATTCCTGTCTGCAACTTTAGGTGAAAAATCTGATAAACGAGGCGGCAAAAGGAAAAAATGCTATACAGTTACCATGGCCGGTCAGAGAGCGTTAGTGGCCACGCGTGATCTGAGAAACCGATTGTGGGATCAAATTCCCGGAACCGCATTTGATTTTGGATTCTCATGAGTGCCCCCCTTCAAGAGCAGCGCCCCCCTGAATGGGTGTTGAGATTTCTTCGATGGTTCTGTGCAGAAGCCTTTCATGAAGAAATCGAAGGCGATCTGTATGAGTTATTTTTTGATCAAGTAGAAAATCAGGGCTATAAGGCGGCCCGAAGGCGATTCTTTCTCTACGTATTTCCTTACCTCAGACCCTATTTCTGGGGCAAAAAACGCGTGTCCATGTTTCACCTGTTTCCAACGCTGTCTATGATACTGAATTACCTTAAAGTAGCCTGGCGAAATACCAGAAGAAATCTAGCCTTCTCCACGATTAGCTTGCTGGGGCTTACCAGCGGGATGGTGGCCCTCCTGTTCATTGGAGAGTATGTGCGTTTTGAGAAAAGTTACGATCAGTTTCACGACAATGAAGAGAATCTATATCGCTTGCGAGCGGAGGGATGGTACAAGGATGGGCGGAAGTGGTTTCAGGCCACAACCAATTTTCCGGTTGCAGGTCCTCAGGCTGCCGAAAAGACAGCTGAAGTCCTGGCTTTTGCCCGTGTTCACTGGTTCGAAGCAATCATGAGTCCGCAGGGAAAAGAGCAGGATGCCAGTTACAAAGAATTAGAGATGCTTCATGCGGATTCATCCTTTCTGGAGTTGTTTTCTTTTCCATTGATTCACGGAGACAAGCATACAGCCCTGAAGGGACCAAATAAAGTGGTATTGACGCGTGAAATGGCACAGAAATATTTTGGGACGGATGATGTCCTGGGAGAAATTCTGGTCATGAATCAGGAGGACTTACTCACCATTACAGCTGTACTTGAGGACATTCCCCCAAATTCTCATCTGGAATTCGATTTTCTCCTTTCGTATGAGACCGTTCAAGACCCAAATTTTCATGAGAGTTGGGGCTGGACAAATTTTTTCACCTTTGTCAAGCTGGTTCCCGGCGCCAATATTGTCAAACTCCACGAGGCTTTCGACAAAATTTTGTACGATCAGAAGGGGGAGTATTATGACAACATACAAGCCAGTGAACATTGGCGACTACAGCGATTGAAAGACATTCATTTGCACTCAGGATTCAACACTGAGGCGGGAGTAGATGCACAGGCTGATATTGTGAATTTGTTATTGGCTATCGGAATCTTTGTGATGATTCTTGCCTGGATCAATTTTATCAACATTTCTACCGCCAGAGCCATTGAGCGAGGCAAAGAGGTAGGGATTAGAAAAGCCATCGGCGCCAGTCGCGGGCAATTAATCACTCAATTCTTGCTGGAAGCCTTCCTCATCAACGGACTGGCTATGTTGTTTGCCGTCCTTCTGGTGCGACTATTTGCACCTGCTTTTGGAGAATTTTCCGGGCATCCAGCCGCAACAGAGATTTGGAAGCAAGCTCTTTTTTGGAAGATGACTTTGGGAATATGGGTGATCGGGAGTTTGGCTTCAGGAGCTTATCCAGCACTGGTATTAAGTTCTTTCAAGCCAGTGTCAGTGTTGAAAGGGAAAAGAACTCCAGGAAACATCTTTTCCCTTCTGCGAAAAGGTCTGGTAATATTTCAATTTGCCATGGCAATAGGTCTGGTGATTGGAACGGTATCGATTTATCAGCAAATTCAGTTCATGCGTAGTCAGCACTTGGGATTTCGTATGGAACAGGTGTACATCCTTCACGGACCGCAGGCATTTCCCATTGATTCTACCTTTGATGGACATGTACTAACCTTCGAAACTGAGTTGCTCAGAAACCCCAGGATACAGAAATTTACCGCTTCCCAAAGTGTGCCGGGACATTATGTCTCCGATTGGGGAGGATACATTCGAAGGGGGGATCGCGATGCCAGCTATGCCAAAACCTACGGCATCATGGCAATGGATGAGTCCTTTTTGGAGACCTATGAATTGTCCCTGTTGGCCGGTCGGAATTTTTCTCCAGACATTGCCTCTGACAATGAAGCTGTCATCATCAATGAAACTTCTTTGAAAAATTTGGACTTTGACAGCCCGGAAGCAGCCATTGATCAACTGATATTTTGCCCGCTGAACAATGCTTATGATGGGACAAAGGCTCGTGTAATTGGGGTGGTTAAAGACCACCATCATTATTCCCTCAGAAGTGCCTATCCTTCCATTATCTATCGGTATGGGGCGGCTCCATCTCAGTTTTTTTCTCTGCTCATCTCGCCACAGGAAATGGGGGAAACTCTCTCCTATATTCGCAAGCTGTGGCACCAGCATTTTGGTACTGAACCCTTTGATGCCTTTTTTCTGGACGATGAATTCAATGAATCCTATGAAGCGGATTTGCAGTTTGGAAACATCTGTGCGCTCTTCGCAGCCCTGGCAATATTCATTGCCTTGCTCGGCTTGTTTGGTTTGTCTACCTATATGACCATCCAGCGAACCAAGGAGATCAGTGTGAGGAAAATTCTTGGTGCCAGTATCCAGCAAATCGTCCTGTTGCTGTCGCGGCAATACCTCGTGTTGGTTGCTATTTCCGGTCTGTTAATCAGTCCGCTGGCGTATTGGGGCGTGAGCAATTGGTTGGAGGGATTTGCCTTTCACATGACGCCCAATCTCTTGCTATTCATGTTGCCTATCCTCTTTACAGTTCTTATTGCAGGATTGGCAGTCAGTTGGCAAACAATTCGCACAGCGCAAGCCAACCCTGCTGAGTCTCTTCGACATGAGTAAGTACGTGGACATATTTGCATATGCTAGTCTTTTCCTCCCCCTCCAAAGGGAAAAATCGTTGATTCCTTGCCTTGTGGGTTGATGTCTCCCGCTGACGGGAGAGCGGGAGAGTGGAAGATGATTGCCAAATATAAATAGATCCCCATACTTAAAAGATTTGAGAGAAATGTCCAATAGGATAGCGGGAAATCTGCTTCTTTGGATGGTGAGGTTATCGATTGATTGTTAGGAGTTTGTGAAGGTGGGAAAGCCTGTATTTTCTCTCCCTGCGGTTCAGTTTTTCCTACGCTATTTTCCCCAGAAAGCACATGCGAGTGTTTACCGCCATCTCCCCCTCAACATTAGGATGGCGAAACACAAAAATCTTTTCACTTTTTTCAATTTTACAACTATGAGAACATTAACGTTTTTCACAGGATTGCTATTATTTATGCTAATCCTCTGTTCTTGTCAGTCTGAACTCGAAAACATCAAACCCCTCAGCCCTGCAGATCACTCACCATCCAGTGCACGAATCGGTCCCAAAGATGATGGGGACCCCGGCCCAACAGAAAACCAGGAAAGCTGGCTGGCTTTCTATAGAGGGTTTAACAGCAATAAGGTGTTTTTTGCCCGCAGTTCAAATGGGCAACAGTTCTCCGAAGTTGGCTCTTTGGGATTGGGGGAGCAAACAGATCGAACCCCCACATGTGTGCAGTTAGGAGATCGAATCTTTAGCTATTATCGAGGAAATACCTCTCATAAATTCTTCATGGCATTCAGTGATGATGAAGGAG
This sequence comes from Bacteroidota bacterium, assembly GCA_039029315.1. Classification (GTDB taxonomy): domain Bacteria; phylum Bacteroidota; class Bacteroidia; order J057; family J057; genus JBCCCJ01. The sequence goes on from JBCCGK010000139.1 coordinate 21,006, forward strand.
ATAGCTGGACCGGCAATTGGAATGTCATCAATCAGCAAATTGGTGCAGGTCCGGCAGCAGTAGAATATAATGGGGAAATCTTTGTTTTCTTTCCTAACAATGGCTCTACTACCGCCCGAACGATTGAGTATTGGCGTTCTTCAAATGGGTTCATGTTCACGGGGCCATTTTTTCCCGAGGTACAACCAACCACCAACAATCCAGATGGAGATGTCCAACTTGCCAGAAATGTGGAAATGGCTCCTGTGGTGCACAATGGAAGACTATACCTGATTTATGTAGATGAAGGGAGAGACATTCGTGTGATCAGTACCATGACTGGAAATCAGACTGAATGGATCATTGGTATCAACGATCTACTTTCTGAATCCACCAAAGATGGAATCTCTGCAACTTCTACTGGCTCTGAAATTGTCGTGGCATTTACCGGAAGAAACACCAATAAGGTATATACCAAGCGTGCAACAGCCATCAATTCCAGTGGGGGCTTGAATTGGAATACCCGAACCCATGTAGGTGCCTATTCTAATGAAAGGCCTGGGATTGCCACGAATCAGTCGGTGATGTCAGTATTGTACAAAGACGGAGGAAGTTCTGGTAATGGTCATGTACAAGGAGACTTTACCAACTTGCCCGGAAATACATGGAATCCGATTCCCTGGTCAAGTTCTGGACCCAACTATTTTGGATATACTTCCTCTGGTGTCAGCTTAATGCATGTAGAACCATAATCATACAATCTACTGGTCGTAAACAGCAGGCTTGCTCCTGTTATAGTCCTCCGATTTCCCACTTGGGGATCGGGGGATTGTTCAGTATCTACTTCATCTAAGAGACTGCTTGAACATCTATCATTTATTTTTTGTATGCGTCTTTTTTCCTCATTCTGCGGCTTTTTTTGTTCTCATAGCTCCACTATGAGAACAAAAAAGAACCTTGTCTGAGAAAAAATTACATCATAAAAATTCTCAGCACAGATATCCAAACAGTCTCTAAAATCAACCGATCTTGCAAAAAAAAAGCAGGCCCGGCACCATAGGGCCGGACCTTGAGATAGATCTAGATGTGACTCTTCTATTTCTATTTCTTGACAAATCTTTCTGTGAACTCTGTACCATCTTCCAGACGGGCTGTGAAGAAATACATGCCACTGGAAAGATGATCGATGGTCAGTTGATTGACACCACCATCCATTTTTTCTGCCCAGATGGTGCGGCCAGTCAGGTCAACAATTTTCGCATCGAAAGACATTTCGCTTTGTCCCAGATTGATGGTCAATTGCTGGAAGGCAGGATTGGGATACAGACTGAGGCTGTATTCGCCTTCTGTTCCAAGGATTGCGGGTCCAGGCGTCTCATACTGAGCCAGGGTCCCTCCGGCACAACTTCCTTCATATACCTTGACATTTCTGAAGTAGGAATTGCCATTTTGGGCCCCGCCATCATGGTCTGCGATGAATGCCAGATAAGTCGCTCCACCTGTATAGAAGGTTCCTACGGGGATGGTGTAGGTCGTCCATCCAGAACCGGAATAGTTGTCATAGTTTGTGAGGCCCCAGTTCTGTGTCCCATGTACCTTGAAGGTGAGGTTCGAACTGATTCCCAAATCACTATCAAAGGCGACGCCATGAATTTCTCCTTGGGTGGTTGATTGGAAATCGAACTCAATGACTGTATTCGCAGTGATGGTATATGGGAAATTGATGGCTTTCCAGGCATTGTTCTGGATGAACAGCGTCGCACCTCCATCCTGAACCTGGAAGCTACCATTGTCCTGCCCATTGCCATAGGCGATAATAGAGGTAGAATTGAAATCAATCGTTGGACAGCCTCCGCCTCCACCGCCATCGGTGAGTGCAAGATTATCAATACAAATATCCCCTTGCCAGCTACTGCCTGTTGTGGCATTGAAGCGAAGCGCAACAGTTGTACCGGCATAACTACTGAGGTCTACATTGGCTGAATTCCAGGCACTTCCTTGTGAGCCTGATTCAGACCAGACTGTGGTCCAGCTAGAGAGGTCTGTACTGGCTTCAAGAAGGACTGTTCCTACAGCATTCCCCAGCATATGATAGGAGAAACTAAGTGCTGGACTTGACACCCCTGACAAATCAAAGCAAGGTCCATTGAAAATGGTATTTTTCGAAGGGAAATTGGGAGAGGAAGCTTCCACATACATATAGAAACTACCATCGGATGCACCAGAAGGACCTGTGCCATTGGAAGGCGTTCCTCCGCTTCTGCGTGTCCAGTCGAGGTCATCTCCGGATGCCTGACTCCAATCTCCGATTCCGCCTTCGAAGCTTTCTCCATATGGGAAGCTACTAATGGTGGTTGCACAGGAGGGTCCGCCACCACCACTGTTGTTCTCCACAGTGATGTCATCTATACAGAGATCCCCTTGCCAACTGCTGCCTGTGGTTCCAGAGAAACGAAGTCTTACTTCAGCATTGCCAGCATAAGCGCCAAGATCCACGGTCGTACTATTCCAGCTACTTCCTTGTGTACCTGAGAGGGTCCAGACAGTTGTCCAACTGCTGCCATCAAGACTGGCTTCCAGATCCAGTGTACCTACAGCATTGCCGAGCATATGATACTGGAAGGAGATTTCTGGATCACTCAGTCCAGACATATCGAAGCAAGGACTGTTGAATAGCGTATTTTTAGAAGGATAGTTTGGCGAAGAGGCCTCTACATACATATACCAGCTTCCGGCTGCAGCACTAGAAGGTCCAGTTCCATTGGAAGGTGTTCCGCCGCTGTTTCTACTCCAATCCAGATCATCTCCACTGCCTTGTGTCCAGGCGCCCAGACCCCCTTCAAAGCCTTCGCTATAGGGAAAACTGCTGATGGTGGAAGAACAGCTAGGACCACCTCCGCCACCGCTGGCTGCAGCTACAGCTCCACCAGCATTGACGCGTCCATTTCCATAGGTATTGTCAAACCCAGAAGAACCCATATCAATCGCTGTGGTGTACAGAATATTTTTCACCTCTGCATCTGTCAGGCTGGGATCTACAGACAATACCAATGCAGCGACACCAGCAACAACTGGACAAGCAGCTGAAGTTCCACCAAAAGTGGTGGTATAATTCCCTGTAGAATATCCTGCGCTTCCCATGCGGTCAATGGTTCGTACACCAGCTCCACTCAGGAATCCCTGCGCACTGACATCATTGGAAGGTGCAGTGATATCAAGGGTTGGTCCCTCATTGCTATAATCCGAAATGATTCCATCATTGCCGAAAGCACCTACCGCAATCACAGAAGGAAGATCTGCGGGATAGTCTACACAGGTTTTGTATCCATTGCCTGAAGCAAAAATGACAACACATCCCAATCCACCTCGGCCATTATTGACAGCATCATTGATGGCATTGGTCAGGGTGGCAAAATTCGCAGTACAAGACGTATATCCCCAGGAGTTGCTCATGACATCCGCGCCATTGTTCTTGGCCCAGGTAACCCCATTGGCGATATCTTGTGCAGTTTCGCTTCCTGCAAAGATATTCACAGCGAGAAGTTGTACTTCTGGTGCAAGTCCCTGAACACCAAGATTGTTGTGAGAAGCTGCAATGATACCGGCACACGCTTCTCCGTGGTCTCCACTAGCATTGGGCGTGCCATTTCCTCCTGTCAATGGAGTATAGCCGCCAATTAAGCGAGAAGCGCCGCCACTATTATTGAGATCTTCATGATCCTCCACTCCATCATCGATTACGGCAACGGTAATTGAAGAAGAGCCTAAGGTAGTCGCCCATGCTTCAGGTGCATTACAGTCTGCATCTGCTGTCCCTGGAAAACCATCGATGGTTTGGCCAGTATTGTTCATCTGAAACTGCTCAGAAAACAAGGGATCAGCATAATGGGTGAGCTTGGCATAAAAATCAGGATGGGCGAAGCGCGTCGATCCCGACTCCCTCAAGGCATTGGCCAGGGGGAGGACGTTCCGAATGCTCGGCACCTCGATAATGACCGTTTCAAACTCTGTGCGTGCATAGGTTGCCCCATATTGATTCAAAAGGGGTTGAATGCTAGCAAGATCGTTGCCTGGGAGATATTGCAAGACCACTTCATGGGTCATTGCGAGAGAAAATCCATCATCTAATACCCAGCCAAAAGATGCACTTTTGAGGTAGGTACGATCGATGGAATGTGTTTTCAATAATTGTGATGCATCCTGGACCTGGGCGGCAGGATAATGAACGATCATCCGGGCGTCCTCCTGGTGAACGTCGACGGAAGATGCGTTGCGCGAGGCAAAAGCACCGGTGGGAATCTTTCCTTCCTGAAAATGGAGGACAAGTGTACTCCGATCTTCTGTTAAGGATATTTTTTCTCCACCAGACCAGTAATAATTGCTTTGAGCAATGACTGGAGACATCAACAAGCTGGCCACGCAGCATAAGATAAAAGTAAAGAACCGTTTCATAAGTGTAAAGAAATGTTGTGTATTAGAACAAAAAAGTAGTATAGGAAATAATATTTTTTTTCCCATACTTTTTATCTTCTCGCATGAGTAATAAAAAGAGGGAAGTTCATTTTTTCTAGCATGGCTGAGCTAGCTAACGTATGTTAGTGATGGCGCTTTTGCTTTTTCGGAAATAGAAAGCAAGCTGCTGAATTAGAAAAGATTAAATCCGCGGAGAGACTGTCTTTCTTTATTTTTGGATGGAAGACAAATTCTGTTGTAAGATTTTTTCTCAAACAGTAGGAAAACTCCTCGCCTTTGGTCAAAGACTTTTTTTCCTTACATCATACAAGAGGGGGATGTCCCCTTACTGGATGTCAGCTGCCTCAATGCTAAAAGAGCAATTTTCTACAACTGTTCTTCTCCCAGACAACTCCTGATTCCAGTTTTCCAACTGATTGATGTCTTTGTTGAGGGTTTTTCCGCTTTCGATCCGGACCCTCACATCATTGCCAATGATTCCACAACCAAGCCCCTCAGCCTGAGCACCGAATTTTTCAAAAGAGTAAATGGTCTCAATGCTATTTGGGGCAATAGAAATGCTATCTGGATAATAATTCAGACTTTCATTGGCAAAACTTAGGACAATGGTTTCGGAAGTGGTGTTTTGAATAGTTTGAGTGAATTGATGGAGGGTTTCACATCCGAACAAGGGAATCAGTAGGAATAGGAATAAACAGGATCGACTCATAGGGATACATTTCTTGTTTTTGACTGTTCTCTAACAACAGGGGTTTTGAGTGAAAAGTTGTCTCAAGGACTCAGAGACTGTTTGAAAATCTGTCGCTAACTTTTTGTATGCGTCTTTTTTCCTCATCCTACAGCTTTTTTTGTCCTCATAGCACCACTATGAGAACAAAAAAGAGCCTTGTCTGAGAAAAAAATACATCATAAAAATTCTCAG
>JBCCGK010000140.1:0-26294 GCA_039029315.1 Bacteroidota bacterium
AGAAGGAGCAGGCCTCCAGCTCAACAACCAGTCCTGGTGGGAGATCAATGGGCTGGAAATCACCAGCGGTGCCCCTCACAAACTGGATGTGCGGAGAGGAGGAATCATGGCATATGCGGAGGGAGAAGAAGGAAAAATTGAGCACATCTACATCCAGAATTGCTACATCCACGACATCTGGGGACAGGTTGGTGGCAACAAATCTGGCATCGCCATTTATGTTGGAGAAAAAATTCTGGGCCAATCTTCCTTCAATAATTGCCCCACCAATGACATCCTCATTGAAAACAACACCATCAAGCGAGTAGACAAAATTGGTATCGCGGTCAATGGAGATGATCAGGTGGTCATTCGGGGCAATTATCTGGAAAACCTGGGAGGGGATGGCATCATCGTGATTGGTGCGCATCGAGCCATGATTGAACGCAATATTGCAGACCGAACCTGCTTGCGATCAGGAGATCCAGATCTGGACACAGGAGGGGAAGACTGGTGGCCACATACAGCCGCCATTTGGTTGTGGAAAAACACAGAAACCGTCATGCAATACAATGAGGTCTACAATACTGGGCGTCAAGCTGCCAATGGAGATGGCTTTGCCTACGATTTCGATTTCGATTGCAGCAAGTGTGTCTTGCAGTACAATTACAGCGCCAACAATCATGGCTTCCTTCTCATCATGAGCAGAGCCTATGACAATATTGCCAGATATAACATCAGCCAAAATGACCAAACCCACCTGATCCAGATTCACGGCCATACAGAAGATCGGAATCTGATTCACAACAATGTCTTCTATGTAGATCATAGCACAGTTGACCTGGATTACTATTGCGGAATGGAGGACGAAAAGGACAAAAACAAATTGGGGGTTAGCTTCAAGAACAATATCTTTTATGCTGGTGGACAGGGACGATTTCGAACGGTATACACCCACGGGAGTTCTCTGGATCGCCAATTCAATGACTCCGTACAGTTGGCTCCTGATGCAGATGGTCCAGTGTTTCAGAACAATTGCTTCTATGGTCCCTGGCTCAACGGCATGCCTGCGGACCCTCAGTCTTCCATGGAAAATCCAGGGTTTCGGGAAGCCGGGAGTGGGGGCATTGGGCGATCAAGTCTTTCTGGCTACCAATTGCTACCGACTTCTCCTTGCATCAATCGAGGCGTCTGGATAGAAGGCAATACCCAAAAAGATTTTTTTGGCAACCCAATTCTGGATCAAAAAACGGATATTGGCGTGTGGGAACAAGATCAATAAGTGGATCTTTGGCAATATCGCCCCATTTTTCCCTCTCCCATTCCTACATTTCAAAAACTAGCATATGAATGTCCTCACCCGCTTTTCCTGTATATGTGTAAGCCTCATTTTTCTACAGATGGGCTGTCAATCTATTCCTCCTATCGCTTTAGATCTCCCCGCTCTGTTCTCAGACCATATGGTTCTCCAACAACAGGAGGAGGTTACCTTTTGGGGGAGCTATACGCCAGAATCAGATGTATCTATCTCAGGGAGTTGGGGCGCATCTGCCAAAGCGATTTCAGATGAAACAGGCAATTGGAAGCTCCGCCTGCCAACACCTGAAGCAGGTGGCCCCTATGAAGTGAAGATCACAGCCGCCGATAGCAGTATCCTATTGAAGGATGTGATGATTGGAGAGGTTTGGCTGGCCTCGGGACAATCCAATATGGAAATGACATTGGAGGGCTATTTACCAAATGAACCCATCGATCAGGGACAAGAAGAAATTGCTGCGGCCAATTATCCCATGATCCGATACGTCAATGTCGCACGAGCAATATCACCAATTCCAGCAAAGGATCTTCATGGAGAATGGAAGCTTTGCCATCCAGACAATGCGCATCAATTGAGTGCGGTCGCCTATTTCTTTGCACGCAAGCTACATCAGGAGTTGACTATCCCGATTGGAATTATTGCCAGTAGTTGGGGGGGAACACCTGTAGAGTCCTGGATGAGTAGAGAAAAAATGCAGGCTTTGGGAGAATTCGAGGAAGAGTTGGGAGCCCTGAAAAAGGAGAATATTCAACGATTTATGAATTGGTTCGAGAACTTTCCCAAAGTTCCGGCCCCTAGCAGCAGTGAGGGCTGGCGAAATCTGGAGTTAGCTGATTCGGACTATGCTCAGCCCAATTTTGATGACTCAGACTGGAAAAAAGGGACCCTCCCTTCATGGATCGAAGATCTTGAGGTTCCCAGTGTGGATGGAGCTATTTGGTTCAGAAAAAGTGTCCAACTTGAAGAGGTCGAAGAATATATTCTCCATATCGAAGGGGGAATTGATGATCTGGACCATTGCTATGTGAATGGACAGTTGGTCGGTTTCACTTTTTGCTACAATTGTCCAAGAGCCTATGAGATTCCTGCATCACTTTTGAACAAAGGCGATAATCTCATTGCCATTCGAGCGGTAGATACTGGGGGTCCTGGAGGATTTGTGGGTCCCATGTATCTGAAAAGTGCTACAGGAAAACAAATTCCGCTTGAAGGAGACTGGCACTTTGCTCAGGTGGGCGGCATTCAGGGGGCCAATTTATTGCTGTTTCAACAAAACCCTGACGCTCTCCACCAGCCACCAGAAGGCATAGAAAACTATCAATTGAGTGCAGGAAGTCCCAGTGTACTATACAATGGCATGATTGCTCCCCTCCATCCCTACACTCTCAAAGGAGCCATCTGGTATCAAGGCGAATCCAATGTGGGCAGGGCCGAACAATATCTCAAACTCTTTCCAGGCATGATCGAGGATTGGCGTAGCCGTTGGCAAGATGATTTCCCCTTCTATTTCGTGCAAATCGCTCCCTTTGGCTATGGCAATGAATTATCTCCAGCTCTTCGGGATGCTCAACGCAAAAGCCTGACAACTCCACAGACAGGCATGGCAATTACAATGGACATTGGACAGGAAACGAGCATTCATCCCGGCAACAAACAGGATGTTGGACATCGTCTCGCCCTACTGGCTATGCACAATGATTATGGCGCCGATCTGGTATCTTCTGGTCCACTGTACGCCTCCCATTCAGTGGAGGGACAATCTATAGACATCACATTTGACCATACCGGATCGGGTTTGATGAGTCAGGGACAACTTGAAGGCTTTGAGATCGCTGGATCGGATGGAGAATTTGTTCCTGCCAAAGCCACGATAGTCGATCATAAGATCAAGGTTTCTTCAAGCAAAGTCAAGGACCCGATGCATGTGCGCTATGCCTGGAAGGATTATGTGAAAGGAAGTCTCTTCAATCAGGAAGGTTTGCCTGCATCTTCTTTTTCGAGCGAATAGAATATCTCACCAAAAGTCATATTTTTTTTATAGTTTTGGTGAGAAACATTTTCTTTTATGCTCATAGGCAGGAAAAAAGAAATAGATATTCTACATACAGTTTTGGCTTCAGAGAAGGCTGAGATGATTGCTGTGATAGGAAGAAGGAGAGTTGGAAAAACCTTTTTGATCAAATCTATCTACAAACAACAGCTCATTTTCCAGTTAACTGGATTACAGAACGGTTCTCCCAAAGAGCAGCTGCTGGCATTTACAGATGGTCTGGAGCAATTATCTGGTGAAGAAATCCAACGGCCAAAAGATTGGCTGGAGGCCTTTCTCTTGCTTAAAAAGTATCTCAAGCCTCATATGAGCCACGAGCGAAAGCAGGTTCTTTTTTTTGATGAACTCCCCTGGCTAGCTAGTCCAGAGCCATCTTTTCTGAGAGCACTGGGGCATTTTTGGAATAGCTGGGCCTCTGATCAGAATCTGGTTGTGGTTCTTTGTGGCTCAGCTTCATCCTGGATTATTCAGAAAGTGATCAACGACAAAGGGGGCCTTCACAATCGAATCAGCAGGTATCTCCATCTGAAACCCTTTACCCTCAATGAAACGGAAGCCTTTTTCCAATCCAGGAATATGAACTTCACCCGCTACCAAATCATACAAATGTATATGACTTTTGGTGGGATTCCTTTGTATTTGGAAGCCGTAGATGGAAACAAAAGTGCTATCCAGAATATCAATGAAATCTGTTTTACACGAACCGGTCTGCTCCAAAATGAATTTCATCGATTGTATCCTGCTTTGTTCGATCATGCAGACAATCATATCGCCATTATTCGTACACTTGCTACCAAAAGAATTGGGCTTAGCCGAACAGAAATTATTGCACAGGCCAAAGTCCCCAATGGCAGTTCCACGAGCAAAGTCCTTGAGGAGTTGGAACAGTCAGATTTTATCATGGCCTATTCTCCATTTGGAAAAAAGAAAAAAGACAAAATCTATCGCCTGATTGATGAATATTCCTTGTTTTACCTGCGATTTATTGAGCATTCAGCTTATGAGGGAGATGGAGCTTTTATGCAAATCAGCCAAACCCAGGCATTCAAAATCTGGTGTGGTTACGCTTATGAAAGCATTTGCATGAAGCATATTCCTCAAATCAAACAGGCTCTGGGTATCTCAGGCGTATTCACCTCAACTTTTTCTTTTTTTAAGAAAAGGGTAAAAGAAGAAAAGGGGCTTCAATTGGATATGATGTTGGAACGAGCGGATAGGATCATTCATTTATTTGAGATCAAGTTTTATAACACAGAATTTGAGCTGACCAAAGACTATGCGGATCGCTTGAGAGATCGCTTACAATTGTTTCAAAAATTCTCAAAAACGAGAAAACAACTTATGCTCACTGTCATCACCACCTTTGGATTAAGCTCCAACAAGCATAGTATGGGATTGATCAACCAGGTATTGACCCTGGATGATTTGTTCTGACAGATAGAGAAAAAAATGACATAATACCTAAGCTATGAGCATCAATAGAAGACATTTCCTCAAACAGTCCGCAGCCTGGGCCACCGTCAGCCTGCTTCCCTCCAGCGTCTGGGCACGCGTCAAAAACGGCTCGCTCCGTACTGCCCACATCGGTGTTGGAGGCATGGGAGGGTCAGATCTCAAATCTGTCGCTTCTCACTCGCAAGTAACAGTCAGCGCACTCTGTGATGTGGATGCCAAGGCCCTTGCTGCCGCCAAAGAATTGCATCCACAAGCCAAGACGTATGTAGACTATAGACGATTGTTTGACCAGATTGGGAAGGACATCGATGCGGTCATTGTCTCCACACCCGATCATACCCATGCGCCAGCTTCTGTGATGGCGATGGAAATGGGAAAACCAGTCTATTGCCAAAAACCCTTGACCCATCATGTCTCTGAGGCTCGGCAGATGAGGAAACTTGCTGAAGAAAATCAGCTGATCACTCAGATGGGCATCCAGATTCATTCCTGGCAGCAATATCGTGGCACTGTCCAACTCATTCAGGATGGCATCATTGGGAAAATCAAGACGGTCAGGGCCTGGTCACCAAAAAACTGGGGCTATGATGGCCCTGCTCCTTCGGGAAGCGATCCTATTCCGGACACCCTTGATTGGAATCTCTGGTTGGGGACTTCTCCAGAAAGACCGTATAAAGCAGAGATCTATCACCCGTATAACTGGCGCAAACTCCTTGACTATGGTTGTGGCACCTTGGGAGATATGGGGGTCCATATTTTCGACACGCCCTATACGGCCCTGGCACTAGATGTCCCCAGAACCATCAAAACAGAATGTCGGGAACCAAGTGGATTTGGCCACCCGGAAAAAAATGTCGTTACCTACAAATTTCCTGGCACAGCTTATACCACCAACAAACTCAAATGGGTATGGTATGATGGACCTGGGGCACCAGAAGATCACAAGGATTTACGACTTCCTGATGGCGAGGAATTGCCCAATCAGGGTGCCATGTTCATTGGTCAAAAGGGAAGACTATTGCTCCCTCACATTGACTATCCCAAGTTGATTGTCAAGAACAAATATGAAGAAATCGATTTTCCGGAGCTGGAAAAGGTGAGTCATTATCATCAGTTTGTAGATGCCTGTCTGGGCAAAGGAGAATGCAGTGCCCCGTTTTCCTATGCTGCGAGATTGACTGAGGCTATCCTTCTGGGAGTTATAGCCAATCGTTTTCCAAACAAAACCCTTCACTGGGACAATGAGAAAGCTCAATTTTCTGAAGCTGAAGCGAATAAATTATTAGATTCGCCTTATCGGGCATTCTAACTCAGAGCTTATTATATCATCCTTAACCTACTGCTATCGCATGAAATCCTCCTTCTCTCTCTTGACGCTTGGCACCCTCCTTCTGATTCTTTCCTCCTGCGGAACGAAACAAGCGACCACTTCCAAGGAATTCCATTCTCTTTTCAATGGCAAAAACCTGGATGGATGGGTAGGAAATAAACAATCTTATCGAGCAGAAAATGGGATGATTGTGGTTGATCCACAGGGCGGCGGAAGTGGAGGGAATCTCTACACTGAGAAAGAATATAGTGATTTCATATTCAGATTTGAATTTCAGCTCACCTCTGGAGCCAACAATGGTCTGGGCATCCATACGCCATTGGAAGGAGATGCTGCCTATGTAGGAAAGGAGCTTCAGATTCTGGATAATACAGCTGAGAAATATGCCGAGCTGAAACCGTATCAGTATCATGGTTCGGTTTATGGCGTCATCCCGGCCAAACGTGGATTTCTGAAACCAGTTGGGGAGTGGAATCAGCAGGAAGTCATGGTCAAAGGATCAAAGATCAGGATTACGCTTAATGGAACTGCGATCGTGGATGGAGATTTTCTCGAAGCCAGCAAGGAGGGCACCATAGATGGACGTGATCATCCTGGACTCAAGCGCACCAAAGGACACATTGCCTTCTGTGGTCATGGCGATGTACTGCGCTTTCGAAAGCTTCAAATCAAAGATCTGAGCTCAGAATAATTTGTTGCACTTTTCTTTCAACTCTATAGAAACATGAAGAAGTCTTTGGCCATTCTCCTTCTGGCTGGCATGTACCTGTCGATCCTGGCCCAACAAGATCAAAAAGTGGGCTCATTCCATCTGCAAAAACTCTTCGAAGCCGGAACCAACGGTTATTTCACCTTTCGCATAGCCTCTATGGTTGCCACCAAAGAGGGCACATTGCTTGCATTTGCAGCAGCCCGAGAAGGGGTAGGCGGCGATTGGGACCCAATCAATATCGTCATGCGGCGAAGTACAGATTATGGAAAAAATTGGGAGCCACTGACAGTTGTGGTAAAAGATGGAAAGCTTCCTTGCGACAATGCAATGCCCATCGTTGATTATGAAACTGGCGAAGTCCACATGCTCTATCAAATCGATTATGCCCGTTGCTTTTATATCAAGTCAACGGATGATGGGAAAAGTTGGACAAAAGCAACGGAAATCACGCATGTCATTGATCAATTCAAGGAGATCTATCCCTGGCGAGTGCTCGCTCCTGGTCCTGGACACGGAATTCAGATGACCAACGGACGACTGGTGGTTCCATTCTGGCTGTCTGATGGAGGAAGCAAGGAGCATGGCCCCAATCATCGGGGGCATCGGCCCTCCATCGTAGTATCCGTTTATAGCGATGATCATGGCAAAAGCTGGAAAGCTGGTGAAGTAGCCGTTCCAGATAATGATGTCTCAGTCATTCCGAATGAGACCTCCCTCATTCAACTGGCTGATGGTAGAGTCATGTTCAATTCCAGAAATGAATCGCCCAATTATCGACGATTGGTCACCTATAGTCAGGATGGGGCAACCAAATGGTCTCCACCCGAATTCCACGATGCTTTTTTTGAGCCGATATGCTTTGCCAGCATGGTCCGTTACTCGATTCAACCACAGCAATCCAAAAACAGAATTCTCTTTTGTAATCCCGACAGTCGACATGATCCCTGGATTGCAAAAAGGTCTGCCACTCCACGCTCTGCCCGCAGTCGCCATCGTACCAACTTGACTGTGCGGATGAGTTACGATGAAGGCATCACCTGGCCAGTCAAAAAAGTGCTTGATCCCAATATTGCAGGCTATTCAGACATGGCAGTTACCCCTGATGGAACGATTCATGTTCTATACGAAGGTGGCGTGATTGAAGGCCAGAACAACAATATGTACAAAAATGCCCAGATGTCTGTGGCATCTTTTGACTTGGCGTGGTTGACTGGTGGAAAGGATCAGCTTGAAACGACTGATAAGCCGTTGAATGGAGGCAAGTGACCAACATAGATAGGCTCAACCCTTTCTTTAACAAAATAGATTCTTCAACATAAACTTACTAACCATTGCTACTCATGAAAAAAAGCAATTCGAAGAAATCCACCATATCCAGAAGAGACTTTGTCAAAAAAGGAGCCATCGCGGGTTCTTCTCTATTCATCGTTCCGAGACATGTCCTGGGCGGTGCGGGCTACACAGCTCCCAGTGACCGGCTTGTCCTGGCAGCCATTGGTGCAGGTGGCAAAGGCAGGAGTGATATTTTCAACGCATCAGTCGATGGCCGGGAAAAAGTCGCAGCCCTCTGCGATGTAGACTTTTCTGGTTCTGCAGCGAAATCAGTCGAGAATTTCCCGAAAGCCAAACGCTTCAATGACTATCGGAAGATGCTCGATAAAATGAAGAACATTGATGCTGTAACCATTTCTACGCCAGATCATGTTCATGGCCCGGCAGCCAAATATGCCATGGAGAGAGGCATCCATGTCTATGTGCAGAAACCAATGACTCATAATATCAGAGAGGCAAGAATCCTCACAGAGATGGCTCGGGAAAAGAAGATTGTGAGCCAAATGGGGAATCAGGGAGGGTCCAATCCTTTGTTGAACATGGTACAGGGATGGATCGACTCAGATGCATTGGGCAAGATCTCAAAAGTACAGGTCTGGACCAATCGACCTGTCTGGCCACAAGGCGGAGCCATGCCCACAGCTGATGCCAGCCAAAAACCCAAGGATTTTTATTGGGATTTATGGCTAGGACCTGCTCCTGCCAAACCCTTCACACCAGAGATGCACCCGTTCAATTGGAGAGGTTGGTGGGATTATGGAACAGGCGCTTTGGGGGATGTCGGATGCCACTTGATTGACATTCCCTTCCGAACATTGGGGCTCAAATATCCCACGGATGCCGAGTGTAGTGTTGCCTCTGTCTACTCTCAAATGTGGACAGCAGACTATCATCCAGAAGGCTGTCCTCCAGCTTCCTTCATTACCTTACACTTTGATGCAACTGATAAAAGCAAATCCCCGATTGAGATGACCTGGAGTGATGGTGGAATCCGACCCTCCCATCCGGATATCATCCCACCCAACAATGATATAGGGGGAGAAAACAGTGCAAATGGCGTGTTGATCATAGGAGAAAAAGGAATCATTTCAACCAACATCAATGACAGTTCTGCCTTGATGCCTAAGCTTTATCTCAATGATGGATCGTCTGAGTTTGGTCCAGAAGTAGAGAAGTTGGAAGAACCGGAATATGGACACCAGCGCAAATGGGTAGATGCCTGCAAAGCTGGATTTGGAAGTGAGGAGCATAAGGCCCTTACCTCTTCCTTTGACTATGCTGGCCCAATGACAGAGACTGTCCTGATGGGCAATCTGGCCATTCGCAGCTATATGCTCGGCAAGAAGAACGATCGGGGTCGTATGGATTTTTATGCGAGGAAGAAGCTTCTCTGGGATGGAGAGAATATGCGGATCACCAATCTGGAAGAGGCGAATCAGTTTGTTACCAGAACCTATAGAGAAGGATGGGAAGTCTGATGTGGAGAAATGAAAAGACCTTTGGTGTCAGTCCCTCCAGATGATTGGTCATTCTGAAAGCTGCTGTGGAAGTGGAACTGAAGCAGAGAAAGGTCTTTTGTAATCCGTAACATTCAGTATTCCTGCTGACAATACATGAACAATGCGAGCATTCTTGACCAGAATTGCTCGCATTGTTCGTATGTGTGTGTCAATAACAGAATCTAGTACTCTCGACCCAGGTTACTTGCTTCTAACTCCCTGGAAGGAGAATTTACATTGACAAATCGGAACAGTTGATTGCCTTGTCCGTGCACATCCCACTGATGAACCTTGATTCCGTTTCTCTTCTCCCGCGTTCCACCACTGACATCTATCGCTTTGCCACTGTGTTTGGCCACCATCATATAGTATCCATTTCCTTTGTCCACCAAGCGGAACAATTGATTATCTCCTCCGTGTGGTGCCCACTGATGCAGGACAGCTCCATTCTTTTTCGCTCCAGATCCTCCTCTTACGTCTAATGCGAGTCCACTGTGTTTGGCTAGGATCATGTAGTACCCATTCCCTTTCTCTTTCAATTTGAACAATTGGTTGGATCCACCATGTGAATCCCACTGAATAAGCTGAGCGCCATTCTTTTTTGAATCGGTTCCCCCTTTTACATCCAAAGCCTTTCCACTATGCTTTGCGATGATTTGGTAATATTCTCCAGATTGAGGTGCTTGAGCAACTCCCTGAAGGCTCCATAGAGCAACAAATAAAAAGGCAAATCCTATTTGAGAGGCTGTCTTGAAAACCTGGCCATTCCAAACCTGTTTCATGATGTGAGTAATTAGGTAAGTGATTGATGAATGTATGTGCAAGTGCTATGTCGAATAGACTTTAAGGGCTAAAGAATGGTTGCAAATGCTGACAAAATAAACAGGGAGTCTCAGAAAAGAATTGATGCGAAAACGCTTCCAATCTCCTGTCCTGATATGGAAAAAACCAGGGATAACATGTACCTTTAGGAACCATAATGCGGACTCTGTGCAAACCACAAATGATTTGCTTTTCAGAGGATTACCCCTCAATGATTATTTCCATGCGCTGCTTTTCCTCCTTTCATCTACTGATCTATCCCCTCAGGTATCAGGTGAGTCTCTTGTTGTCAGGCATGTTGATGCTAGGACTTTCAGTCCTGATGTCCAGCTGTCACTCTGAGCGAATAGATTTCAATGCGCAGATCAGACCGATACTCAACACTCACTGTATCAGTTGTCACGGTGGAGTCAAACAATCCGGAGGATTCAGCCTGCTCTTTGAAGAAGATGCACTGGCAATCACAGAGTCTGGCAGTCCTGCAATCATTCCTGGTTCCCCGACAAAGAGTGAATTTATCCAGCGTCTACGCCACCATGACCCAGAAGTGAGAATGCCATATGAAAAAGATCCACTTTCAGAAGAGGACATCCAATTGTTGGAAAACTGGATTGAACAAGGGGCCAGGTGGGAAGAGCATTGGGCATACATATCTCCTGTCCCTATCTCCCCTCCCTCTGATATGGATCTCCCACAGGAAGATCTTTCCTGGATCAGAAATGACATTGACAGATTTATTTTATCTCGCCTTGCACAGGATGAGCTTCATCCCTCGGAGCAAGCAGATTGTGCGACCCTGGCGCGAAGAGTAAGCCTGGATCTTACGGGGCTCCCTCCCAGTCTGGAGCGGGTCGATAGGTTCTGCCAGGATGCTTCCGAAGAGGCTTATGCTGAATTGGTCAAAGAGCTGATGGCTTCCCCAGCCTATGGAGAACGATGGGCAGCCCTATGGATGGATCTCGCCCGCTATGCCGATACCAAAGGCTATGAGCGAGATCCCCACCGCGACATCTGGCGATACCGGGATTGGCTGATTCAAGCCTTCAATACCAACATGCCTTTCGATCAATTCACCCGGGAGCAATTGGCTGGAGATCTGTTGGACCAGCCTTCCCCCAAGCAATATGTGGCGACGGCTTTCCACAGAAACACCATGAACAATGATGAAGGTGGAACTGACAATGAATATTATCGCGCAACAGCTGTCATCGATCGGGTTAATACCACCTGGGAAGTATGGATGGGGACTTCTTTTGGCTGTGTGCAATGTCATAGTCATCCCTATGATCCATTTCGGCAGGAAGAATACTACCAATTTTATGATATCTTCAACCAGTCAGCAGATGCGGATATCTTTGCGGAATCGCCTCGGTTCAAATTTTATACCCAAGAGGATTCTGGCAAGGCAGAAGCAGTCCTCAACTGGGTCAAACAGCAAAGCAAAGACAAGAAAAACACAGCAGAAATCACTCGACACTACCACGATTTCCTCTACATTACCGAACCCAAAATCCATCCACATTTCTGCGACTCCCTGACAAATGGAGCCTTGGCAGATGCCAAGTTTCTGCTTCTGAGGGCAAATGGTTTTACTCGATTTCCAGCACTTGATCTATCAGCATACAATCAGATATTGGTCAGTGTCAGAAGTGGTCAGGCCGGAGGCACGCTTCGCTTCACACTGGATGCGCTGGAAGGACTAGAGTTGGGCAAGGTGTTGATTCAAGAAAAGGGAGGCTATGAGCGCTTCTTTTTTCCAAAAGATCTCCCTGGTGGACAACACAACATTTTTGTTCAATACTTCCCTCCAGCTACTCAGCCAGATGCATCCGTCATGTTGAATTGGTTTGTCCCCTTTGGCGGTCTGCCCGGGAAAAATCAGGAGGGATTTGCACAGATCTCCCAAACCCTGATAGAGGTACTCAATGCCCGATCAGAAACCGTTCCCATCATGTACGAACATCAAGGGGAATTCCGGCGCACAACCCATGTCTTCGAAAGGGGAAGTTTCACTCAACCCGGCAAAGTTGTACAAGCCGGATTGCCAGCCTCCCTTACCTCTGACAAGGACATTGCGCAAGCAAATAGGCTTGCCCTGGCCCAATGGATTAGTGGTCCGGATAATCCATTGACTGCCCGCGTCATGGCCAATCGCTTCTGGGAACAGCTATTTGGTCGGGGCATTGTAGAGACTTTGGAAGATTTTGGCACTCAGGGCCTTCCTCCCTCTCATCCTGAATTACTGGACTGGCTTGCCCTCCGATTTCGCGACCACTACCACTGGGACATACAGGGCTTCCTGACCGAAATCGTCCTCTCAGCAAGCTATCGACAATCTTCAATGGTGTCTAAAGAACTGGCAGCTGCTGATCCACAGAACAGATTATTGGGCCGGGGGGCAAGGGTACGACTGAGCGCAGAACAGATTCGCGACCAGGCCTTGGCTGTTAGTGGCTTGCTCAGTCAGAAAATGTATGGAAAAAGCGTCATGCCCCCACAACCTAATGGCGTCTGGAAAGTGATCTATAACGGGGCAAAATGGATGGAAAGCAAAGGGGAAGATCGATATCGCAGGGCATTGTACACCTACTGGCGGCGTACCAGTCCCTATCCTTCATTTTTGAGTTTTGATAGTCCGACACGAGAAGTGTGTACCTCCAGGAGAATTTCGACCAATACTCCTCTTCAGGCATTGGTTACCTTGAATGATCCGGTCTATATGGAAGCTGCCCTTTCCCTGGCATATCAAGCTTATCAGGAGAAAGGATTCTCAGATGAATCCCTCTCTCATATGTATCATCGCGCCATCCACCATCCTCCCTCAGCTTCGACTCTTCAGCGATTGAAAAACATATTGTCCCAAGCTGATCAGCATTATTCCTCGAATCAGAAAGCGCGAGAAGAATTGTTGTCTCATGCTGCCTTTCCCCTTGAGTGTATACAGGACACCTGCAGCCAGCTTGCAGCCCTTACCATTGTCGCCAATACCATCATGAACCTGGATGTCTTCATCACCAAAGAATAGTCAATATGGATCGACTACAGCAAGAACTACACTACCGTCAACTAGAACACAAAACACGGCGGCATTTCCTCAAAGATTGTGGAATGGGGTTGGGAGCCCTGGCACTTCAGTCCTTGTTGGGCCCTTCTCTATCGGCCTCTCCCCTTTCTTCGGAAACTTCGAAGAATCTGACTTCGGTCAGCCCACATTTCCCCGCAAAAGCCAAACACGTGATCTTCCTGCACATGGCGGGCGGCCCTTCACAACTGGAATTATTTGACTACAAACCCAAATTGGCTGATCTACATGGTCAGGACTGCCCACAATCTCTGCTGGAAGGAAAGCAATTTGCCTTCATTCAAGGAGTTCCACGAATGTTGGGTCCTCAGGCAACATTCGCCCAATATGGTCAGTCAGGGGCCTGGGTATCCGATCAATTGACGCATTTCAAGGAAGTGGTAGATGATGTTACTTTCCTGAAGGCGATGTATACAGATCAGTTCAATCATGCCCCGGCTCAATTGCTGCTCCACACGGGCTCTGCGCAGTTGGGGCGTCCAAGTATGGGGGCCTGGGTGAGTTATGGGCTGGGATCTGAAAATGAAAATCTGCCTGCCTACATGGTACTTGTTTCAGGGGGCAATACCCCCAGTGCAGGCAAAAGCGCCTGGGGAAGTGGATTTTTGCCTACTGTCTATCAAGGTGTGCAATGTCGATCAGAAGGCGATCCTGTCCTCTATGTTTCCAACCCAAAGGGCGTATCCGGAGATCTTCGCAAGCAAACCATCGATGCTATCAGTCACATCAATCAGGAATATTATGACGCAGTCAATGACCCTGAAATCCTGACCAGAATCTCGCAGTTCGAACTTGCCCACCGAATGCAGCTCACGGTACCCGAGGTCATGGACATCACCAAAGAGCCCGAATATATTCACCAGATGTATGGCACCCAGCCTGGACAGGAATCTTTTGCCAATAACTGCTTGCTCGCCCGAAAGCTGGTAGAGCAAGGGGTTCGATTTGTCCAACTCTTTCACTGGGGATGGGATGTGCACGGAGAGCAGGAGGGGACCAGTCTTCGGGGAGGACATGCCAGACGCTGTCAGGAAACGGACCAAGCTGTGACAGCATTGATTCGGGATCTCAAACAACGGGGCCTTTTTGATGAGACCCTGATCATTTGGGGAGGTGAATTTGGTCGTACTCCCATGCAGGAAAATCGAAATGGCAGATATTCCGGCTTCACAGGTCGGGATCACCACTCAGATGCCTATACCATGTGGATGGCAGGGGCTGGCGTGAAAGCAGGTCTCTCTTATGGCGAATCCGATGAGTTGGGATACTCAGGCATTCGAGACCGTGTGCACATTCACGATCTGCAGGCTACTGCCCTGCACCTGTTGGGCTTCGATCATGAACGACTCACCTATCCCTTCCAGGGAAGAGATTTTCGCCTGACCGATGTACATGGAAAGGTGGTTCATGATATTTTGAGGTAAACAGCCAAAAATGTTGAATAATTGATGTCGAAGGAAGAGAACAATTTTGATCCTCCTTGTCTTCCAGATACGGCATTTTTCGAGTGGTTTTGCCAGGACATTCAAGGAGCTGCTCTCTTCCAAAGAACCCGAAACCTGATTGATAGAATCGTGAGTCAATCATTCCTATACATGTTGTCCAGATCAAAAAGTAATATAATGAGAACCTTTATTCTATGTGTCTGCTTGTTGCTGTCTGTCTCAGCTTCGCTTGATATGCTTCAAGCTCAGGACAAGCAGCAGAATCATCCAAACATTTTGTTCTGTATCTCTGATGATCAATCCTGGTTGCATGCCGGAGCCATGGGAGATCCAGTTGTCCAAACCCCTGCCTTTGACAGAATCGCTCGCGAGGGGATTTTGTTTACGCAAGCCTATTGCGATGCTCCCTCCTGTGGACCGTCGAGGAGTGCTATCCTTACTGGCCAGCATATTTGGCGACTGGAAGATGCCGGGAACATTCACAGCAGATTGCCCGAAAAATTCCCAATCTATACTGAATTACTGGAAAAAGCTGGCTATATGCTTGGCTCTTATAGCAAAGCCTGGTCTCCCGGACAATTCAAAACAGATACGGGATGGGTGCACAACAGTCGCACTTCTCTCAATCCTGCTGGTCCTCGCTTCGACAGCTTCCAGCAGTTCTATCAACAAAAACCATCTGACAAACCCTTCTGTTTCTGGCTGGGAAGCAGCGATGCTCATCGTCCCTACGAACTCAATTCGGGCAAAGAATCTGGCATGGACCCTTCCAAGGTGCTTGTTCCGCCTCATTTACCTGACAATCAGCTCGTCAGAAATGATATTCTGGATTATTATTTTGAGATTGAGCGCTTTGACAGCAAGGTGGCTGAAGCCATCGCGATTCTGGAGGCTTCTGGGGAATTGGACAATACACTCATTGTGGTTACCAGCGACAATGGCATGCCTTTCCCTCGTGCCAAGGCCACACTATATGATTATGGGACCCGGATGCCGCTGGCCATTCGTTGGCCTTCCCAGATCAAGAGACCGGGGCGAACCTATGCGGGATTTGTGCATCTCAGTGATCTGGCTTCAACCTTTTTGGAAGCCTCGGGTCAACAGATTCCACAACAAATGACCGCTCGAAGCATGATGGATATTTTTCGCGATCCATCAGCTCCCATCAGAGAAGCCGCATTCACTGCCATGGAGCGACATGATGGCTGTCGGGAAGGGGGGAAAGGCTATCCTTGCAGAGCCATTCGAACCAAAGATTTTCTCTATATCCTAAACTATGCGCCTGATCGTTGGCCTGCGGGTAATCCTGATGCGGCTTATTGTGCCAGAGCGATTCCCTTTGGAGAGGTCGATCCTTGCCCAACCAAGACTCAATTGTTGGAGGGAAAGGAGGGTCTTCCCTGGTTTTATCATCTGGCTTTTGACAAACGACCTGGAGAGGAATTGTACGATCTACGCGTAGATCCTGCTCAAGTCCATAATGTTGCCGCTATCCCGGAATATGGTAGCCAACTTGCCAAACTCAGAAATCAACTCTCTGAATACACGGCTGACAGTGGTGACCCCCGAGCATTGGGAAAGGAAGCTCCCTGGGATTATTATCCTTATTTTGGCTATCGAAAAAACAAGGATTGGACCGTTGACAAAAAGAAATAAGCCTGGAGTCGGTCCACATGCAATCAGGAAACTTTAGTTGTTGATCAATCAAAGGTTACCAAACTCAGACCTGCGAACAGAGTCATTCCTGCTCGCTGGGAATAGTTGATGGTTGTCTCCTGCAACCTCAGTTCATAGTATCTAAGCGGCAATCCCAGCCCCAGAGAGAATTTCAGATTGTTTCCCAGAAAATAATGAAAACTTAGATCTGACTGGATGGAGAAAATGGTGTGGTACAATGGATCATCTGGATCTTGTACTTTTTGATAGGACAGAGAGTAGGAATCAAACATTCCGGAGAGTGAAACATAGGATTTCGGAGAAAGATTTTGCCATAGGCTAATACTTGCTGGAAAAAGAATCTCCATGCCTCTCAGGTCGTTTTGAATGCTGAGATTGAGGATCGGAAAGCTCAGAAGTCTTCCCTCCAACCAGTTCATGTATAGTCCAAAACCATAACTGAGCTGTTGGCTGTGTTGTTTTTGGACATAGCTGAGAACACCAAAAAACAGATCTGCCCGCAGTTGATCTCCTCCAAAGTCATCCGAAAAGCTAAGTTCTGCCACATTGGTTAACCTCCAGCTTGGCGATAGTTGTACTCCTATTCCAGCTGAAAGGGCTCCAAGGCTAAAGTCAGGAAAATCATAATAGGAGGTGGGGATCAATGAAAAGGCAGGATTCGATGCTGCCTGATCAGGGAAAGCCTGTATGCTGGTATGGCTGACAAACACCTCATAGAACATCTCTGCCCGATTGCCCAGGGCATGTCCCACATTGAGGGTGAGGGACATATTTCTGGCATTGGCATCTACCTGATCCAGCTCCGGCAATTCTTCTGATACATATTTGCTTTTTGCAACAGATCCGAGCTGAAGTTGGAGAATAGGTATTTCTTCCTGGGCCAGGAGGATCACAGGAGAATAGCAAAAGGACAGGAAGGCAAATAGAACGGAGAGTTTGTTGATCAATTTCATCGAGGGAAAGATCGATACTCAGCCCCAGTTAGGAGTGGTCCAATCTGGACTTTTTGAACGCAGAGACAGGAAGGCCACCGAGGTCTTGTATAAGGTGATCCTGGATATCTCGCCAAATCCAGTAAACATGCACTGGATTTGGTGAGACATAGCTGGCACTCGTATAAGTCATGAAGTGCTCTTTCCGACATCTTTCCTCTATCCTTGGGGAGTAATACAATGGACTTGATAGATTCTTCAGGTTAGTTGTAAAGACAGAAGGCGTTTTTCTGCCTTGGAAGACAGAAGGCGTTTTTCTGCCTTGGAAGACAGAAGGCGTTTTTCCGCCTTGGAAGACGTAACACGTTTTTCAGTGTTTTTCAGACGTAACGCGTTTTTCTGCCCTGATTCCATCCCGCAAACGCGTCACGTCCAGGCTTATAAGCCGGAAAAATTGGGAGCAGGGCTCAGGGAATAAAAGAAGAATCAATTGCGATTGAAAAGCCCCCCATTTATGAAAATAGGATCTAGATATTGAAAAATTCTTCATTGCCCCCTTTCCCATCTTCAATCGAACATTGTCCTCGAACTTATTTTCCCACTCCCAGCCAAACTGACATTGGGCTGATCTCCCGATGACTCCAGGCATAATAGGGAATGAGTTGAATGGGGATTTTCTTCTTTTTGTTGCCATCCATATATCGTCCCTGCCCTGTTAGAACCGATATTCCTTGCAAGAGGTCCGATTGAAAACTTGCCTGAAGCGGCTTTCTGCTACTTAGTTGCAGGTCAAGAGCATGTCCTTGATGATCTACTCCTTCTGCACAATAAATCAGGGGTCCTCTCTGAACAGCAATTTTTCCTGTATTGGCTTTCACCTTCTCATGACTGACAATGTTCCTGGCTTCCATTGGGAATGTTATCTCAATTTTGTCGCCCTTTTTCCAATGATCAGACAAGATCGCATAGCCTTTTTCCATTCTATATGCCACCTCCATTCCATTCACTTGAATACGGGTCCTTTTGGAAGTCTCTTTGGTAAATCGGTAGAGATCGCTGGGTACTGGATCATTCATCGACCATCCAGGAATGCGAATCATCAAATCGGCCTGAATTTCATCAGTATTCTTGATGTCTATGATCACACTGCCATCCCAGGGATATTGGGTTGTCTGTTCGAGTTTCATGTTTTTTCCCTGAACTTCGATCTCAGTCGTATTATTCATGAACAGATTCACATAGACCTGATCCTCATTCACCGCATAGGTATATCCTGCTACTGATGGGACAAAACGAGACAGATTGGAGGGACAACACGAGCAATTGAACCAATCACTTCTGCAATTGGCTCCCTGATTGAACATTGATTCCCCATCAAAAACCAGTGGATTGGGATAGAAAAACTTATCTCCCTCCAAAGACAATCCGGCCATCAAACCATTGTATAGACTGCGTTCCAGGACATCCATATATTTGGCATCTCCATGAAGCAAGAACATTCTGTGATTCCAGTACACATTGGCAATAGCTGCACAAGTCTCTGCATAGGCATCATTGGGCAGAGAATAGGGCACATCGAAGCCTTCTATCCCATGTCCAGCCCCCAATCCTCCTGTCACATACATCTTTTTGCTGACAATGTTCTCCCAAATTCTGTCCGCAGCTGCCAAATACTGTTTGTCGTCCATGATGGCTGCAATATCCGCCATGGCAGCATACATATATCCAGCTCTTACCGAATGACCGACCGCCTCCGATTGCTCTACGACAGGCTTGTGATCCTGAGAATATGCATCAAAATCCAGCCCTACCAGAACGGTATTGTCATTGTAATTGTTTCCATATTCTCTCAGACCTCTCCCCCTCCTGTCCAAAAACAGCTTGGCCAGTTCCAGATAGTTGTCGTTGCCCGTAACACGATATAGTTTGACCAAACCCAACTCAATTTCCTGATGTCCGGGATAGTACTCATTCCCGTCTTCCACACAGATTTTGTAAATCAGGTCCGCATTTTTGGTTGCGATGTTCAGAAAATCCTTGGTACCTGTTGCCTGATAATGCGCCACTGCGGCTTCATACATATGCCCAGAATTGTACAACTCATGGCTAAACTGGGAACCAGTCCATTGATGTCCATCTTTGGAATAGGAACAACATGTCATCTCTGCATACTCATTTGCTTTGAGCGACCAGGCTGTATACAAATATCCATCTGCTTCCTGAGCAGCAGCCAGATAGGAGACCAGTTTGTCCACGTAGGCCCGCATCTCTGGATCCTTCTCTGTCATCAAGCTATAAGAAGCTCCTTCCAGAATTTTGTACACATCCGAATCATCAAATCCATATTGTCCCTTGAATTCACCAACATCCAATCCCCCGGCAAATCTGAAATTATTCACCCGACCTGTCTCTTCACATTTTTTGAACGCATAAGGAATGGTCACCTTGGTCGCAGTTGTAACTCTGTTTTTCCAAAACCCATCTTTGAGTTGCACTTGTGTAAAATCAACCGGCCTGATTGGATAGTCTGAACTGAGTGTCTGTGCAAGGCCTGTCTGGATACAGCTGAGAAGGATCGCAATGGATACCAATTGTCTGACAAAAATTCTCATAGTAGAAGGAGTTAGTTCTCAAAAAGTAATAGCTAATTCGTCCCGTGGAACATAGATGGATACTTTCAGCTCGTATAGGGAGGAAGGGCTAAGAAATAGCTTGACTGTCATCATATCGTTTGTTTTGTCCCTTTTTCCCAAACTCAACTGCTAAAATCTGCCATCTTAAGTGCCCAAACAACCGTCAATCTCAATGAGGGTTTGTCTGATCCTATCATTGCCATTGAAACCCATGAAGGTGTCGTATGCATGCTGTCCAGGCACTCCAATTTTTTCAATTCACCTTGCCCTCTTTCAATGGAAAATTCCTCCAGGAGGACTTGTGTGAAAAGATTCAAAGAAACGTAAGAATTGTTTGTTCGAACGTATTCGAAAGGAAAGATAGAATTTTTCTTCAATTGATTGAGGGGCAAACTATTCCATTGCCCGAACAAAGGACCAAAAACATTCAACAATCAGCTCAGCATCCCTTATGTTGGTTCCTTCGGCTTGCCTAGCGAGAGGTGTGGTCCCGACACCATTCTTCTCAGATCCACTATTCCTCATCTGGATACTGAGTATGATGGCTAGGTGAACATCGGATGTAAACCCTTGAATCTCGCCCGCCTTCGTGCATGGCAAACAACAAACCGATTGTCTATCAAATCCTTGGAAAATTGATTTGCATTCACCACACAGATCTTTTCATTCCAATTATTGGAGATATTCTGCTTTCCAAATATTTTGACCCAGACAGTGCAATAATTTCGCCCCATACCAACTCAATGAAACAGCTGGACGTTGACAACATATCACCACATATCTAACTGTCCGAATCATCATGAAAAGTTTCCTATCTTTCTTCTTGTCCATACTCCTTTGTTTCTCAGCATTTTCTCAGGAAAATGATTTCGTAAGCTTTGGGTTAGAAATCAATCCCAGAATCTCCATGCAGCGATTTGAGCAACCCCTTCTGGCAACGTCCGGGATTTCGCATGGGGGCAGCATTTCTGGCGTTGCGTATATGAATCTTGCCCCTGGGATTGAAATCAAAACAGGTCTCAATGTATCGCTCATCAGAATTGATCAAACAGATTATTCATTCGCCTTTCCTTGCGATGTAACGAGCTCAGGCTTTGGCAACCCAAAAGCCTCATGGATTCACACCAAATCCAATCAATTTTATGTCGGGATGCCAATTTCACTCAAAATGAACCTAAGCAAGAAAAAATCTCATCCCTACATCAGTCTTGGAGGGGAGGCACTTGTTCATCTCGCAAGCGTTCAAAATATTGTGGCACATGAATGTGGGGCTAGCGAAGGCACGAAAATCCAGAATGAAATAAGAGAGAATGCTCCCATTTTGTTCATTGCAAATTTGGGCCTTGGGTATGAGTGCATCAGAGAAAATAAAACTGATCTTTATATGGGCCTTGTTGCCGGGCATACACTGAATCCCACCTATTCGGAAATTTCTAATTTCCTCAATCTCGACGATGGATTCAACAATAGTCGAATTCTGACATTGGGCATCGTTTCCGGGATCAGGTTCAAGTAAAAACGATATTGATCTACCGCCTGTTTGTGTAAAAGAGAACAAAAAACATCACAGCTCAGGCCAGGGAATATTATGGGAAGCAGGCTTCGGCCTGTTTCCTATATTTTTTTTCAGTCTACCGTCTTGAATCTTGTCTTATTTTTGACATTGATCTTGTTCTTCCCGAATGTCAAAGACTAACTCCATTCTTCCAATGAAATTCCTTCTTACTTTTTTCCTCCTTCCTTGTCTGGTGTTTGGACAAACAGATTCATCAAGCCCCTTTTCCATAGGAGAAGTTCTCAACCTGAAATCAAGCATTCTGTCCGAAAACCGTACACTCAATGTGTATCTTCCGTATGGATATGGCGAAGATTCTTCCCGTTCTTATCCGGTGATTTATCTCCTGGATGGTTCTGCCAATGAAGATTTCATCCACATAGCAGGTCTGGTTCAATTTGGGAACTTCCCATGGGTCGCCCTTTTGCCACCTTCTATCCTGGTGGGAATTGCCAATACTGATAGAAAACGTGATTTTACCTATCCTACCAAGATAGAGAAAGACAAACAGAGTTTTCCTTCACAGGGAGGTTCTGCAGCCTTTATCCAATATCTTGAACAAGAAGTACAGCCATTGATAGAGCAAACCTATCAGACAACTTCTACCAAAACCCTGATTGGACAGTCTCTGGGAGGATTGCTGGGGACCGAAATTCTTCTGAAGCATCCTCAGCTTTTCACACACTACATCATTGTCAGTCCAAGTTTGTGGTGGGACAATGAATCTCTCCTCACAGCAGACATTGGCTGGCTGACACAATCACAGGAGAATCCGGTGGGGGTGTATCTGGCGGTAGGCAAGGAAGGAGAAATCATGGAACGAGATACCAAACAACTGGCTGATTTGCTGGAGGCAGGCAATGGGCAATCCCTGCACCTTCACTTCGACTATTTGAAGGAGCTGAACCACGGCAACATTCTCCACCAGGCAGTATACCGGGCTTTCGATCATCTGTTTGGGAAGTCTGACTAAGAGACTGTTTGAACATCTGTCACTTATTTTTTGTATGCGTCTTTTTTCCTCATTCTGCGGCTTTTTTTGTTCTCATAGCCCCACTATGAGAACAAAAAAGAGCCTTGCCTGAGAAAAAAATACACCATAAAAATTCTCAGCACAGATTCCTAAACAGTCTCTAAAGCCCTAGGAGATGCTGGGAGGAGGAGGCCGAGAAGTTTCCACTCCAAATTGCAGCTTCCTCGCACCCTCGATTATTCCGGGTTTTGGTTGATACGATTGCCCGTTTTGTATGATTTGTTGGCGAAAAAAAAAGACCTACTTTGGTAGTCAGAATTCTCATCTGCTAACTATTCACTCTTTATGAAAAAGCTATCTCGAAGATCCTTTGTCAAATCTACAGCTACGGCTTCTGCGGGCCTGATGATTGTGCCACATATGATGAGTTATTCTCCTGCAAACAAACTCAATCTGGCATTTATTGGTGTAGGAGGAAGAGGAGGCCGCAACATCAAAAGCTGTGATATCAAAACCAAAAAAGGAGTAGCTACGAACAATATTGTCGCACTCTGTGATGTCAGTGATGAACGTGCTGCCAATGGCTACAAGGCTTATCCGAAGGCCAAAAGATTTACAGATTTTCGGGAGATGTTCGACAAAATGGGCAAAGAAATCGATGCAGTTGTGATTTCTACTCCAGATCATACCCACTTTGCGGCAACGATGGCTGCCATGGAACTTGGCAAGCATGTATATGTGGAAAAACCTCTGGCCCACAACATCTGGCAGTTGAGGACCTTAAAAAAGGCTGCCAAACATTATGATGTGATCACCCAAATGGGAAATCAGGGCCATACAACAGAAGGGATTCGCCGAGTCAAGGAATGGTATGAAGCTGGTGTTTTAGGAGAAGTCACAGAAGTGATTGCCTGGTTCAATGGGCCCCATTTTGCCAGAAATGCCTATTTCTACAAACCAGTCGAATTTCCTGTCAAAGCGGAAGCAGTTCCCAGTGGTCTGGACTGGGATAGTTGGCTTGGACCAGTCTCCATGCGCCCTTACAGCCAATATTACCTACCCAAACTCTGGCGAGGCTGGTATGAGTTTGGTGGAGCAGAACTGGGAGATTGGGCCTGTCATACGCTCGATGCCCCCTTTTGGACGTTGGATTTGGGCATGCCGACATCTGTGGATTCCTTGTATCGCTCCCCTACGCCACCGGACAAGGATTTCATCTCTGATTCTTCCAGACTTCGATTCAACTTTCCTGCCAGAGGCGACAAAGCGGCTGTTACCCTGAACTGGTATGAAGGGGGGCTAAAACCTCCAAGCAGACCTGAGTGGAACAGGAAAGACCTCCCCAAATCAGGGATGATCATGGTAGGATCAAAAGTTTCTCTTATGACTGGTGGCAGACCCAACAAACCAGAGCTGTTGTTGCCAAAAAAGGAGTGGGAAGAGTTTCAGCGAAATATGCCCAAACAGACCATTCCCCGGGTAGCAGAAGAAGATCCGCAGGGAGAATGGATTCGAGCCATCAAAAAAGAAGGACCGATGCCCGGATCTCAGTTTGAGTATGGAGCTTCCTTAACAGAAATGGCCCTCGTTGGGGTGCTGGCCCAGCGGTTTGGTGTCAGAATCGAGTATGATGCTGAACAGATGAAAGTAACGAATCATAAGGACTTTGATCAGTATATCAAGGAACCTGTACGAGAAGGCTGGGCATATGGCGAAAATTTGTGAGTTCCCTACCAAATATGACAGCAGGGAACAAGGCCAGCATTCAAGGGATTTTGGGAAAGGATTCATCTAGCTCATCCTCCCAATTCTGCCTATTCTGATTTCCTATTCATGACCAATGGTTTGGGCTCAGGCTCATGGCCAGCGGGCCTTTGGTTGGCACCGTCCTTGTCGGTGTCACCAATGTCAGATTGTATCCGCTCGGCCAGGGAAGCGATTTGCGCAACAATTTCAGGATGCTGATCTGCCAAATTATTTTCTTCTGCTATATCTGCTGACAAATCATACAATCGGTAGGAACTGCTTCCCCTGTCTGAATTCCACATGATCTTTCTCCAGTCATCCCTCGCCAGATACAACTTCCATTGCCCATGTCTGATGGCTTGCAGTTGCTCCACCCGATAATAGAAGAAGGTCTCTCGGCCTGCCATTCGGATATGTGGATTCCGCAAGTGTGGACCAAGATTCATCCCATCTATGATGCGATCCCGGGGAAGTTCTGCTCCTGCAAGGAATGCCAAGGACGGCATCAGATCCATACTCGTGAAGAGCATAGAGCTTGTCTCTCCAGCGGGAATATGACCCGGCCATCGCAGAATACAAGGGACTCGGAAGCCCCCTTCCCCCAAGCCTCCCTTCCAATCAGACAGTGGCAGATTGCTCCCACCAAATCGGCTTGAAGCGCCATTGTCTGAGGAAAAAATAACAAGAGTATTCTCATCTATTCCTAATTTTTTCAGGCACTTCATGATTTCTCCTGTGGACCAATCCAACTCTTCTACGGCATCGCCATAGACACCATTCTGCGATTTGCCTAGAAAGTCCTCACTGGCAAACAGCGGATCGTGGGGAAAGGTATGCGGGAGGTATAGGAAAAAGGGATGTGCCTGATTTTCCTGAATAAACCGAATGGCTTCTTCTGTATAGCGTTTTGTCAGCGTGCTTTGCTCAGCCGGAGCCTCTATCACGCTTTCATTTCTCATCAATGGCAATGGAGGATTGATAGGAAATTGCTCTGTGCCCATATCATTGCTATAGGGGATGCCGAAATAGGAGTCGAATCCCTGTCGTGTAGGCAGGAATTGAGGCTGATCTCCCATATGCCATTTGCCGATGCAGGCAGTCTTATACTCCTTTTGTTTCAGCACTTCTGCCAAGCTTATCTCATCAGGATGCAAGCCTCTTTGGGCAACGGGAAACAGGACCATCCAGCCTTCTGTGCCCGCTGGCGGCCGTGCATTCTGATGCATATTGACCCTTCGTGGATAGCAGCCTGTCATCAGGCTGGACCTTGAAGGGGTACATACACTGCTTGTGACATAAAAATCTGTCAAACGAAGACCTTCGGCAGCCATCTGGTCGATATTGGGTGTGCGGTGTTTGGTGGAGCCGTAAACGCCGAGATCCCCATATCCCAGATCGTCACAGAAAATCAGGATGATGTTGGGAGGAGTTTCAGCCTTCTGATCCTGCTCTTCAGTTTGACAAGAACAGAGAAGTGCCAATACAAAAAAGAAATTCCGAAATGAAGATGACATAACCATTGCCGTAAGATTGAGAGAAAGCTATGAGGGCAGAGAAGATAAGTAAGTAGTTGGCCGGAATCAATGTGAGTTTGAGAATTAGGAACATGAGAAAAATAACTCTCAGATTTTGCGCATATATTTTTTCACAAGCCAAGGAAAAAAAGTTGAGTTTGGCGGGCCAAATGAAAGTTTTTCTGACATAGGATTGAGGAAAAAGATCAAGCAAAATCAAAAAATAAGCTTTCGATTTTG
>JBCCGK010000141.1:0-25956 GCA_039029315.1 Bacteroidota bacterium
GAGAAAAATCCTCCCATATGCTCTGGAAATCGTCTTTTTGAATGAATGAACTTCGCTGTTTTAGGGTGATGTTGATTCATTCTAAGTAAGTGGACACATGTATATGTGGCAATCATCTTCCACCCTCTCGCTCTCCCGCCAGCGGGAGACATCAGCCCACAAGGCCTGGATTCAACGATTTCTCCCTTTGGGGGCTGAAGGAGGAATAGAATAAGCATATGTAAATATGTCCAGCTACTTCATTGAAAAATGGCAGGTGAGGTCTTGATAAGAGATGGGGATTCCCATGTTGGCCAAAGTCAAACTGAGTCGTGCCAAAATAAATTGCCCCTGGCAAATGGAAATCTGCCGAGGGGGCGAAATATATAAGAAAGAGTTGCCGAATGGATGGTAGCCTTTTGCGTCTGGCACGCAGGAGCAGGCTCGAAATTATAATTTCAAAATTCGCTTATGCCACTTTTGTTGCCCTCCTTTGACCAGGACGATATACAGTCCATGTGGAATATGTCCCAGCTCAATCTGTACCTGTCGAGCGTTCTCCGGCAGGATATCTACCGTTTTGACAGGATGTCCCAATTGGTCAAAGATTTGAATGTGAAAAGGGTGATTAGCTTGAGGGGGCAAGGATAGAGTAAGTGTCGTAGATACCGGATCGGGATATGCGATGATATCCAATCCATGCTGTACCTTGACTGCGTGTGAGTAAAGAATGGTCCCATTTTGCAGAACCAACTTAAGTCGATATAAAGTAGAGGTTTTGGCAGGAATCTCAAGGTCTATATAGTCAAATGCCTCAGACGGAGACACAGAGCGATTGAGGTTCATTCCACCGATGAATCTGAAATCCTTGTGATCATCTGATTTCTGAACCACCACATATGCCACCGCCAAGGATGCGTTGATGCTCCAAGTAACCTGAATATGTTTCCCGATTAAACTAGCTCCCAAATCTGCAAAGACATCTGTCTTAAGCGAGTGAGCATCATGTGATTGAGGTGAGTTGTTGCTAAACAGACCCGACATGGAGAATTCTCCTGCCTGAGACACAGACAAAGGAACTACCATCAGAGAGGGTATGAGAAGCGCAACTACAAGACACAGATGTCGTTTCATAACTTCCGTAGTCAAAAAGGGTTTCCTGAATTAATTTTTAAGAGCGAATAGTTCGATAAAAAAAATGACCAAAGCACGTATGGAAATCTGTCCGATTGTGATGGTCAGATGTTTTCATAATAATAACCAATCTTGAATAAAGACCAATATAACCCCAAATGTTGTGCTTTTCTGCGTACTAAGTTACGATTAAAACCCTACGAACTATTCTGCATGTAATATTTGTGCGAAAAATGATCTTTTTTTGATGCTAATAATAAACCGATTAATCCCTAATTATCAAAATGCTCTTTTTAATTGCCATTTTTTGAAAAAAACACAAAAGAAAAAGTAAGTAAGAATTCTTTCTGCTTGACTAGAGAATTCGCAAAAAATCTAACAATTCTGCTTTGCTCTAACATAAGAAATGTTAACTTATCGCCCTCCTCGTCCTGCCTCTTCCCCTTTATATTTTCTGGATTTTATGTCTTTTGCTTTCCTATGGATAAATAAATATCCATGCAAGAAAAAATACAAATCCAATGGTTTTGATGTTGAAAATAATCAAATTATTTGAGAATTGACAATATCTCTTGTCTGCATTGGCAGGAAGATTAGCCTTCAATCGAGACTGATTGACTCAACAATGGAACTTTTGCGATGTAGTAATTCTGATCTTGTGAAAAACTTGGCTGGGATTCGGACAGGAATTGGTAGCGTGCTTTGAGGTTCTGTAATCCGATCCCTGTAGAGACGACCATTTCCTGTTTTCTGGGTTGAAAATTGTTTTTCACCACAAAATTGGTCCCATTCTCCGTATACATCTCAATGGTCAGGGGATGATCATGGGTGATGATGTTGTGTTTAATGGCATTTTCTACCAACAATTGCAGGGTGAGGGGGGGCAGAAGCATATTGCGATCCTCCTGCGGAATCTGTACATACAGTCGGAGTTTGTTCCCAAAACGAATTTGATGGAGGAAAAAATAGCTTTTGATAAAGGCCAGCTCCTCTTCGAGGGGGACCAACACCTGATCCTTAAGATCAAGCACATAGCGGTATACTTTGGTCAACTTTCCAATAAAATCTTCGGCAAGATTGGGATCCTCATGCACCAGCGAACTGAGAACATTGAGAGAATTGAACAAGAAATGAGGATTGACCTGATTCTTCAAGGTTTCAAAGCGGGACAATATATTTTCTTTTTCCTGCTGCTCTGACTTGAGCTGAAGATCCTGGTTCTCTTCTGTCAGGCTTTGGTTCTCTTCCTGCAATCGATAGGCTTCAATCCCTTTGTCCAACACAATCTTCAGCTCTTCATGATCCCAGGGTTTGGTGATATAATAATAGATCTTGCCCTTGTTGATTGCCTGGATGATGGCATGCAGGTCGCTGTATCCAGTCAAGACCATGCGGATTGGCTTGGGAAATTGCACCAGTACCTTTTCCAATAATTCTACACCGGTCATTTGGGGCATTCGCTGATCGGTGATGATCAGTTCGACCTTTTCCCGGCTCAACAATTCCAGGGCTTCTGCGCCGCTTTGGGCAGTAAAAACCTGATAAAACCGTCGAAACCAGGCCTTAAATGAGCGAAGATTTTGATGTTCATCATCGACATACAGAATCCGGGCTTTCTCCATAATCAAGCAATTTCTAAAAAGCTTCGTGAATATACGGCAGTTGTCGAGAAAAAATCTGACGCATATGCATTTGAGTCTCTGCTGATGGCTTACCCCAGCCTCTGAAGGTGAAGTCTCCTGGATCATGTGTTCCGTACACCAGGGCAGACAAGGCTTGTATTGTCAATTGACAGTCCGCCTGCTTCCCCTGTCGGACATCAAGATAGCCATCTGATCCTTCAAAGGTCCAAATTCCTTCTTGCCAGGGGCAGATCGGGTCTATGATTTGAGCAGAAAACACTCCCTCTCCCACGGCAATCCCCTTCAGACCCTGCAGATCAACAATTCGTCCCATAGGAGGAGTAGCAGCAGAAAGTTTGGGAGATAGGTCGGTCCAAAAGGTCTCTGCTCTGGCATAGGAAGGAAGATTCAGCTTAATATCTCTTACTTGTCCTTCATGTCTGGCCAACCAATTCAGCAACAGATATTTTGCCAAGCTATTCTGATAATACAATCGCTCTACCAGAAGGGACTCTTCATAACCTTCTACCTTATATAGCATAACACCGATGATTTTCCCCTGATCTCGCGCAATGGCCACCCAAAATTGCTTTTTCTCCGCAACACGGACATCCCAACCTCCCAAGCCATTCCAGGCAAATCCATGAACATCTTGGGCATGCTGCTTCAAAAACGCCCTGTATTCCTCATACTTTTCCAGCATGGGATGGCGATTTACAGTTCCGGGCAGATCAACCTTCAGAAGAGAACTCAGGCTACTTACAGGAAAAATCAGTTGTTGATGAAGAGGAAAGCTTGTATAGCCCATCCGTTGATAAAATGACTCCCGGAAAGGATACAGCGCGGATAGAACCGATCCCTGTTCTTTGCCTACTTTCAGAAGATGTGCAAGCGTCTGGCGAACCAATCCTTGCCTTCGGGCCTTGGGATCACTTACGACAGCTGCGATTCCACTCATCGGCAAAAAGGTTCCACGAATATTCTGTTCCATTGGAATATCAAGGGCAAAAGTCAGCGCTTCCCCCGCATCCATATAGGCAAATCCCCTATACTTCTGATAATACTCCCTTCTATCAGCGATATCATTTTCCTCAGAATAGTACGGAGGAGAAGCATAGAAAGAGTATGCGCGCAGTGCGTAGGATACTGACTGGATCTCCTCTCCAAAAAGTTGTTGAACCTGAGCCATGAAGTGAGGGGGAAATTAAATTGTGTAAAAATAAGTGATTATACGATTTGGGCCTTAGATGTAATTGTGTAAAATTGGATTTGTGTTTGACTATGAAGATTGTTCTCCCCAAATTCACACGGGTTTGTACGCATGCGCATGGTTTCGTTCTCCAATTGCGTATATTGGAGGACTCACAAATTCTTTACCATCCAATGTTCTCAAATTATGAAATTCTTTCGCAAGTATTTTTTTTATCTCATTGCTGTTTCCTTCCTTACACTTCCTCTTACAAGTGCTGCTCAAGACCAAGAGGCTATTGAAAAGGAGTTGACCGAATTCCTGAAAGCGTTTGGAAAGGATTACGTCAATGTTCCTACCACCAAAAATACAGAATCTGTTCTTAAGTATTTTGCCAGAGATGCAAAATCCAATCTGTTCATATTTGGAATTTCTGGTCGTGCCAGAGTCCAAAACTCTGATAGAGATGGTTTTGAGGCCTTTTTGAAAACCATCATTCGCTCATCTGGAATCCAACTTGGGTATGATATCGGTGATATTCATTTTACCAATACCTCAGAAGAAATTGCAACCCTGGCTTATGCAGTCAATTATGAAATCAAAGAGGATGATGGCATCTGGGTAAAAGGCAACGAAACAGTAACCATGGCCCTGGAGAAAAGAAAAGAAGGATGGAAAATCGTTCACTATACCATTTTGCAAATAGAAGATGAAAAACTCAAGGGCTCTTGTCTGTGTGAATTGTTCACCGCTGAAGGCCCGGAAGCAGAGGTTGTTACCAAAACGACTATCCCATCAGGTCAAAGCTATTCCACAAAGTTTGACAATTTCGAATTTCGCAAAAGCGGGGAAGATCAGGTAGTCCGTGTGGGGGAGCAAACCTTCAAACGCATGAAAAGTGGTGAAGTTCTACATCTGGGAGAAGAAGAAGAAACCTCTTTGGGAGTCAGTTCCAGTAAACGAGAGACTGTTCTGACCATTCTTAGAGATCATCTATATAAAGATAGCTGTGCAAGCCTGAGAACCAAAGGAGGCTGATTCATCCAGAATTCTCCTGTTCATATAATACGGATCGGTTCATTGCCCCATTGGATGTTCGAGGAAGCACATCCACAATCCGAATTCCTTTTGGGACCATCTGGTCTTCAGGCAGATGCTCCTTTACAAACTCATAAACCTCTTTCGGCCCGGTCTGATCTCCGGGCCGAAGTTGTATAAATGCAATGGGGATATGCTGTTGGTCAGGTCCTTCTTTCCTCACAACGATAGCAGCATATACTGTAGGATGGGTATTGAGGACCGATTCGACATCCAGAGCCGAAAAAGTACCCTCATAAAACATCAAATCTTCCCCTCCAAGGTCTTGCCATTGGTCCCCGGTCAAGAACCTTAGCCCAATAGTATCCTCCCCCTGTCCAGCCTGGAAGAATTCCCCATTCAGTGGAAGCCGAAATGATCCATCTGCCGGTAGGACAGGATCCACCTGCATATAAGGAAGCAAAGGAGGAACTATCCTCCCTGCCAATGATTCCAAAGAATCAAGATGAGAAAGGCCGCATACCTGCCCCCGATCACTCCTGAGCATCTGCCAGTAAGAGCGGCTTTGATCGGCAGTCAACACTGAAGTGGGTATCCATCCATGATCAATGATCCATTCTTTCGGGAGACGATCATCGTCCAATTCTCCCACATACAGAAGGGAGCCAGCACCAATTCTCATTCTGTCAATTGAATAATAGGCACACATGTCTCCCAATTTTTCCATCGTCTCCTCACTGTGAAATCCTTGTAGGCCCGGAATCAGGATCGGACTTCCATCGATCATTGGAAGCAAGCCATCAATCAGACAGGCTGCGAGGCTTGTACTGGATTCTCCCCATAGCGTTTTTCCTTTGGAGGAGGGAAGGACTTGCTGGATTCCCCAGCACATTGCGCATATTTGTCGATGTGTATACTTCAACAGTTGCCCTCGTCCCTCAACATACACAGCCACCTGATCTGTAGTCGGCAAAGGAAAATCTTCAGGCAAGTCCCCAGAGAACTTGCTCCGAGTGATATTGAAGTCTCCAATTTTTTGAGTGGGAATGGGTTCTGCCTTGCCTCTGCTCCGGAGAATTCGTCTTGCTTGCCACCGCTTGACGCGTCCCAGGTACGCATTGAGATCCACCTGGAGAATGGTTTTTAGCGAAGGAAGGACTTCCCGAACTTCTTCCATTTTTTCCCACAGCTCATAGCCCGGATAAGGCCCAAGTGTGACCAATACTTTTGGGGCTGTACGCTTCAGGAGGGTCGTCATATGATCCGTCGTGCTCGCAGGGTCCAGGATAATTACCTGAGCAGTCAACATGCTTCCCCAGATTGCCATCAGAAACTCCGGTACCTGAGGGAGAATCACCGCGATTGTATCTTCGGCATGCACACCCAACCCCTGAAGCAATTGAGCGGTTTGGTTGATCCCGGTGAGAAGATCCCCATAGGTGAGCGTATGCGGTTTTCGAAAATCCCTGGCTCGCAAAAAGAATTCTACTGCTTGCTTATCCCTTCTTTCCAGGAGCTGTTCTTGAAGCCACGAATAAGGGGAGGCAGGCCACGGCCGATCTGAATAGGGCAAAGATTCTAATTGCTGCTTATACGCTGAAGTATATGGTGTCATAATATGGTCTCGGCAGGAATCTCAATGAATTTGTCAGAAAAATAAGCATGATTTTGGACTTCTTGATTGAGAATGTGACCCCGAGCCACTTTTGTGATCTAAATCAATGAATTCAAAAATAACAGAGGATACGGGATCTTTTCGCCCTCCTGAATATTTGCTAACTTCAACTTTTCACCACTAAATACTCTTGTACTTCAATGGACTTGACAAGCTCACTAACAAAATACACAGACATGGCCGTAGAATATGCGCCCAAAATTATTGGAGCACTTCTGGTCATACTTATAGGCTTTTGGATTGCGAACAAGATTGCAAGCCTTGTCGTCAAAAGCATGGAACAAAGAGATTCTGACCCTGGACTGATCTCTTTTTTGAAAGATTTGACAAAAATCCTGATCAAAGCCCTGGTCATCATCAGCGCTGCTAGCATGGTCGGAATTGAGACGACCTCCTTTGTTGCCATTTTGGGTGCTGCTGGTTTGGCAGTCGGCTTGGCCTTGCAAGGAAGTCTGGCCAACTTTGCCGGAGGGGTCCTGATTCTTATTTTCAAACCTTTTCGGATTGGAGATTTGATTGAAGGTCAAGGATATACCGGACATGTAGAAGCAATCAATGTCTTCGTTACCACGCTCAAAACCCCAGACAACAAGACCGTCATTATCCCCAATGGCCCCCTATCCAACGGGAGCATCACCAATTTCACCACCCTTGGACAACTCAGAGTGGATTTGGTCGTAGGAATTAGTTATGATGCTGATATTCAGAAGGCTCGCAACGTGATCCTTGAGGTAATGAAAAACGATTCACAGGTCCTGGATGATCCTGCTCCAAGTGTCAATGTCCTGGAACTGGCTGATAGCTCTGTGAATTTGGCAGTGAGACCCTATTGTACAGTTGACGATTATTGGGATGTCTACTTCGGGATACAAGAGAAAGTAAAAGTTGCATTAGATGCTGCCAATATTGAGATTCCGTATCCACATCAGGTAGTTCAGCACCTCAATTCTCCATCGTGATATGACCATTCGGATGCTTTGGTATCCAAGTTAAGATAAACCTATTCACCTTTGGTTTTGCCTGTCCTCGCAAGGGGGCGGGCTTTCTTTCTTAGAGACTGTTTAGGAATCTGTGCTGAGAATTTTTTTATCGTGTATTTTTCTCTCAGGCAAGGCTCTTTTTTGTGCTCATAGTGGGGCTATGAGAACAAAAAAAGCCGCAGAATGAGGAAAAAAGACGCATACAAAAAATAAGTGACAGATGTTCAAACGGTCTCTTAATCTATCAGACCTATAATTGGAGAACAGACAGGGAATAACCATTGAACCTTTTGAGAAGTCAGGGGTACCTATCCTTGCATGAGGGAACGCCTCTCATACCAAAAATCAAGACTTTGAGTGAAAAAAATATGCGACTCACGCTTCTTGATTCGTTCTTTGTCAAATAGCCCGTATCTTTGTCTCCAATCATTATGAGTACAGACAGCTACCAAACCTTTACATATCTGAGAAGGCGAACCAGAAAATCCTGGTTGACCACTCTTTTCAGTATATCTATGGTTCTGTTCTTTATTGGCTTGTTCTTCTCTGTTTTGTTATTGGTTGGATCTCTGGTCAAGGATGTCTCTCAAATAGAAATGAGGGTCTTCCTTCATGATGAAGTAGGAGAAATCCAGCAACAGGAGTTTCTTAGTTGGTTGGATCTACAGGAATTTGTTCGAAGCAAAGAGTTTGTCTCCAAAGAACAAGCGCTTGTCATCATGCAAGAACGAGAGCAGGAAAATGTTCTTGAGCTGATGGAAGGATTCAATCCTCTCCTGGCGGCCTATCACCTTCAGTTGGACCCGGCATTCATACAGTCAGAT
Organism: Bacteroidota bacterium; assembly: GCA_039029315.1. Classification (GTDB taxonomy): domain Bacteria; phylum Bacteroidota; class Bacteroidia; order J057; family J057; genus JBCCCJ01. The sequence goes on from JBCCGK010000141.1 coordinate 8,442, forward strand.
AGCCTGACCAACATTCGGGAGAAACTAGAGGCTTTTTTGATTGTAGATGCAGTTGAATATCCCGGAGAACGTCTGGCCAAAGTAAGTCAAAACATACAGACGCTCACCGTCATTTTTTTGACCTTGGCAGTTGTTCTGCTCGTCATCGTCTTTTTCCTCATCCTGAGTACCATTCGGCTGAGCATCTATGCCAAGCGATTGATGATACGCAGCATGCAACTCATCGGGGCAACACGAAATTTCATTCGGCGGCCTTTTCTGATTGGAGGCCTGACTCAAGGACTGCTAAGCGGACTGATTGCCAGCGTATTACTGATCTTTTCCCTGATTGGAATTCGCAATTATTTTTCCAAAATGGGAATTGAGCTCAACGCTTTGAGCAATGAACAGCTAATTGGATTATTAGTAGGAATTGTGTTATTTGGAATCCTTCTGGGACTATCGGGCAGTTTTTTTGCTGTTAATAAATATCTCGACCGAAACCTGGATGAATTGATGTAACTATGTGCGCAAAAAAAGCTAAATCAAGCACACGAAAAGGAAGTACTAGAAAGGCTGTTGCTTCTTCTAGTAAAAAGAGAGTGGTCACCACAAGCAAAACTTCCACACCGTCAAAAGCTGAGAAGACGACTGTGCCACCGCCCAATAAAAAATCCACCTCGAACGTGGAACTTCCCTTTACTCGAAAAAATTATATGCTTCTTCTGATAGGGGTTGGGATGATTGCTGTTGGCTTCTTTTTGATGTCTTTGGACGATTTTGTTGATGCCAGTAAGTTCTCCATCTCCTTATATATCGCTCCTCCTATCGTTGTGGCCGGATTTTTGGAGATCATTTATGCAATCATGTATAAAGACAAAACCTCTGACATATCTGAAGATTCACACTCACTAACCTAACATCTCCGTATTCTCACTGAATGACATTTCTAGAAGCGATTTTCCTTGGGATCATCCAGGGACTCACCGAATTCTTGCCTGTAAGTAGTAGTGGTCATATCGAATTAGGAAAAATCCTCCTGGGGGTCCATCCAAAAGATCCTCTGTTGTTTTCTATTGTTGTGCACGCTGCCACAGCTCTCAGTACCATCGTCATTTATTTCAGAGACATCCTGACCATCATCAAGGATTTGTTTGCTTTTGCCTGGAACGAATCCACCAAATTTGTGGTGATGATCATTATTTCGATGATTCCCGTTGGTCTGATAGGGGTTCTGTTCGAAGATCAAATTACAGCCTTCTTCGATGGCCGCCTGATTCTGGTTGGCGCCATGTTACTGGTTACTGGTGGCCTGTTGTGGTTTTCCAGTAGAGCCAAGGCCATGGATGGGGAACTTAATTTCCTCAAATCATTCATCATTGGGGTTGCGCAAGCCATCGCGATCATGCCAGGGATTTCCCGCTCAGGATCCACCATCTCCACTGCCCTGATTTTGGGGGTAGACAGAGAGAAAGCCGCACGCTTCTCCTTCCTGATGGTTCTTCCACCGATCCTCGGAGCCACACTCCTCAAAGTCAAGGATTATATGGAAGCCAGTTCTGTAATAGAAACCGGATCAGCAGAATCCGTCGGCCCAGTTGCATTGATTGCGGGATTTGCTGCTGCATTTATTGCAGGGCTATTTGCTTGTCAGTGGATGATTCGACTCGTCAAACGAAGTAAACTGGACTATTTTGCGATATACTGCTGGATCGTTGGTGTCATTGCAATCGTCGGTGGATTGATGCAATAGATGTCTGGAGGCTCAGACAAGACTTGCTGCCAGGCCTCCTATGATGGCCGCGATGAGGGTGCTCAGCAGATTGACTTCATCATTGTTCAGCTGCCCTCTTCGTTGCACACTCGCGCCAAGGATCGAATCCATGTGATTCCCGATCAGTCCTGTCCCCCAGACCAGCAGAACATCTCCAGACCATCCATGTCCCATTCCAAAGGCCAAGGCAATCAACAAGCTCCCCAAGGCACCTAACAGGCTCCCTTCCAGACTGATGATTCCGTCTTGTCCTTTGATCCCAGGCTTGAAAGTCAGGACATCGACATATCGTCGTCCGTAGACATTGCCCAACTCAGAACTAAAGGTATCCGCTGCAGCAGAAGCAAAAGAGGCTGCAAGAGCTGTTAATAAGACCGCAGAATAAGCAGGAAATCCCCAGGCAAGCAGGCCACATATTGCTGCTATTCCTCCATTGGCGATGGCATGACGCACCGAGCGCTTGCCCTGATTCTCCTGCTCCAGTCCCATGAGGGTCTTCTCATTCTTTCGCCAATGCGAAACGGCTGACCCTGCCATAAAAAATACCAATAGCAATCCCAAGGCAACAAACCCGCCCCCAACAAAGATTCCAAGGCCAATCAATCCGCCGACCAATCCGCCCAACACATCAATTTTTCCTGACAGAATCGCCAGCCCCATCGCCACTGTCAAACTAGCCAGTCCTTCAAAAAAATAGAGCGGCAAAAAATGATTCCCTCTTAGCAGAATAAGTAGTAGACAAATCAGCATCCCGACTGTCCAACTGCTGTTCCCTCTCATTGATTGTTGAATTGCCATAGGTAGCGGATAATCCTTCTTTCTTTTCCAACTTATCAGCAAATTTGGGATCTTTTCCACAGAATATCCTATGAGTAGGAAAATATTTTGGTTTGATTGACAACATACCCCATCTCCTGAAAAGAAAGCGGATGGAGATTTTCTAATTGCCAAGCTTTTGGTTACTTTTTGGCAGACAAACTACACCAACCTACAATCGATAGAGTGCCTTTATTTCCATTCAACATAACTCACAAAACATATGTCCACACAACGTAAAATCATGTTAGGCTTCCTCGGAGTAGCCTTAGTTGCATTAATTGCACTCTCAGGAAGTGTATTCGAAAATGTAGATGCAGGAAGAATCTGCGTTATTCAGGCCCCGGTAAGTGGAGAACTGACCATACATTTTGATCAGGGTCTTAAATATCAAGGATTTGGGAGAGTTACCTATTATAAGAAAGAAAGTGAGTATTCTTTTTCTTCAGCCTCTGACAAAGGGTCCAGATTGGATGAAAGTATCAGTATTCGATTCAATGATGGTGGAAAGGCTCGGATTTCAGGTTCTTTCCGATATGAACTTCCCAGAGATATCGAAAGAATGCAGGAATTGCATTTCAAATATGGATCTCAGCCTGCCGTCGATCAAGAATTGGTCAGAACAGTGATCGAAAAGGCTGTCTATATGACAGGGCCACTGATGAGTTCGAAACAATCCTCTTCTGAGAAAAGAAATGACCTTTTGTCCTTCATTGAGGATCAAGCCAAAGTCGGTGTGTACAAAACAAAAGTGATTGAGCAAAAAGAAATTGATCCTCTGTCAGGAAAAGAAAAAACGGTGGCAATTACCCAATTGGTTACTGATGACGGTGGTGTGATCCTTCGACAGGACCAATCACCTCTGGAGCGATTTGGCATCAACATTTATAACCTGTCTCTCAATCAGATCAAATACGACGAAACCATTGAGAAACAGATTGCTGAGCAGCAAAATGCGATCATGCGTGTCCAAACGGCCATCGCAGAAGCACGGGAAGCAGAGCAAAATGCCATTAAAGCAGAAGCAGAAGGAAAAGCCCAGGCAGCATTGGCAAGAGCAGAAATGGAAGTGGAAAAGGTTCGGGAAGTAACCCAGGCTGAGAAAAAGCGAGACGTTGCCAAGCTTGCAACAGAATCAGCTGAGTACTACAAACGGGAACAAACACTGATAGGAGAGGGAGATGCTGCACGCAAAAGGCTGGCGGCTCAAGCCAATGGATCTCTCGAACAAAAGTTGGAAGCTTACATTCAGGTTCAAAAAAATTGGGCAGATGCCTTCTCCAAAAGTCAACAACCATTCGTTCCCTCTGTTGTCATGGGTGGAAATGGAGCTGCCGGCAGCAATTCATCTGCCCAAACATGGATGCAGATGATGATGCTTCAAGCTGCAAAAGACCTCTCTCTCGATACCAAAGTTCAGAAATAACGCATAACGATAGAGGACGAATAGTTTGCGGCCAACGGACATGGTTAAAACAATTTCGTTGGCCGCTCGCTTTTGCTTCCTCTTGCATCCATTATCTCTCAAAAAAACTTGGCTTACTCTTGTGTATCTCAAAAAAAAATTTTTAACTTTGCAAGCCGAACGAAATGGATGACCCATAGTATAATTGGCAGTACAGCGGATTTTGGTTCCGTTAGTCTAGGTTCGAGTCCTGGTGGGTCAGCAAAGAGGCTATGTCTCAATCAATCAAAATATACTCGGGATCAGCATCCCGGTACCTTGCGGAAAAAATATCAGATTTCTTCGGCTCTCCTCTTGGTAGCATAGAACTTTTGGAGTTCAGTGATGGTGAGATGCAGGTGTATTATGAGGAATCCATCAGGGGATCTGATATTTTTATTGTGCAATCTACCTTTGCTCCCGCCAACAATCTAATGGAGCTGCTGCTATTGATAGATGCAGCAAAGCGGGCCTCAGCGAATCAGGTAGTCGTGGTGATTCCCTACTTTGGATATGCTAGACAAGATCGCAAATTCAAATCAAGGGTATCGGTAGGAGCCAAACTGGTAGCAAATATTCTGACTGCAGCTGGAGCTGACCGAATTGTTACCATGGACTTGCATGCGGGCCAGATACAAGGGTTCTTTGATATACCGCTAGACCATCTTGACGCCACGGCAGTATTTGTGCCGTACCTCAAGAGTTTGAAGCTGGATAACTTCTGCATTGCGTCCCCGGATATTGGAGGGGCTGCAAGAGCTCGCAAGTATGCCAGATATCTCAATTCCGAATTGGTTTTGGTAGACAAACATCGGATTCGTCCCAATGAGGTTGCCTCTATGCAAGTCATTGGAGATCCGGCAGGAAAGAATATCGTCTTGATAGACGATCTGGTAGATACTGCGGGCACACTCTGCAAAGCTGCCAACATATTGATTGAAAGAGGTGCATTGTCTGTTCGCGCCATAGCGACACATCCCATTCTTTCCGGGCCAGCTTATGATAGAATTGAGGCATCAAAATTGGTCGAATTAGCGGTTACTGATACAATTCCATTAAAAAAGAGCACCAAGAAGGTCAAGGTCATCAGCATTGCTCCTGTTTTTGCCAAAGCCTTCAGGAAAATACACAATCACGAGTCAATTAGTTCATTGTTCCTATAAGAGAAAGAAATGAAAACCATAGCGCTGCAAGCCACCGTGAGAAATCATACCGGGAAAAGAGATACCAAAGCAATCCGCAATTCCGGACGCGTCCCTGGCGTGGTTTATGATGACAGCAAAGCAACCCATATTCATTTGGACTATAAGGAAACTCAAAAAGTCCTGTACACCAAAGATACATATGTGGTAACTCTGAATATGGATGCGGGTGATCCCGTTGAGGCCATTGTCAGAGAAGCTCAATTTCATCCTGTCAAAGAACAAATTCTGCATATTGACTTTCTCCGGGTAACTGGAGAGAAACCCGTCGTAGTGGAATTGCCAGTCAAACTCGTTGGAACACCTAAGGGTGTAGCACAAGGAGGAAAACTGACGATCAAACTTCGAAAAATCAAAGTGAAAGGAATTGTTTCTGAACTTCCTGAAGAATTGGAAGTTGATGTAACCAATCTCGATCTCGGAGGAACTGTCAAAGTCGGACAAGCTGACTTTGGAGAAATAGAGGTAGTTACTCCTGCTTCCTCTGCCGTTGCCAGTGTTGAGATCCCACGTGCTCTTAGAAGTGCTGAAGCTGAGGACGGAGAAGGAGAGGGAGAGGGAGAAGCAGCTGTTGCTTCCGAAGAGTAATGAGCAAGAATTTCTATTCGAAAAATATATGCCCTCATCGCCCCGTTGGTTTAGCTGACGGGGCATCTCTTACTTAATCAGATATGAAATACCTGATTGCAGGATTGGGAAACATTGGATCAGAATATGTAGACACGCGCCATAACATTGGATTCATGGTTATCCAACGCCTGGCCGAAAAATTCAATATCACGCCTGAACTGGGAAGGTATGCCTATGCTGCTACAGCACGCCACAAAGGGAGACAGCTTCATTTGATTATGCCTACCACCTATATGAATGTCAGTGGGAAGGCCGTTCGATACCATCTCAACAAACACAAATTGACTCCTGATCAGCTTCTGGTGATTACAGACGATATTGCCCTCCCGTTCGGCAAACTTCGAATGAGGGCCAGAGGCTCAAATGGTGGGCACAATGGACTGAAAGACATTCAGGATATGCTGGGTACCACAGATTATCCTCGCTTGCGTTTTGGGGTAGGTAATAATTTCTCCAAAGGTCAACAAGTGAAATATGTTCTCGCCCCTTTCACAGAGGACGAATTTATTCAATTGCATGAGCGGATCGACATAGCCGTGGACGGAATCCTCTCTTTCGCGACCATCGGCATCGACCGGACCATGACCCAACTCAATAGAAAATAAGACTACTTACAGCATTCTGTTTACACTTTTGCATATTGCACAAAGTGAATATAATCTGTCACTGGCGGCACAAATCCCGCTGATCGGAGACCAGCAACAATTTGCCCGCGATGATGGGTTGAGTGGTTGATGACATGTGTCAGAATATCTCTCAAAGGCATGCTGAAGGCCATTCCCCTTTGATTCCGATAAGACACATACTCATCTAACTGCTCGTCCGTCCTGAGCTTGACCATCTGGCAATATTCCCGATGAAGGCTTTGCGTTTGAAGTAACAAAGTAGTGAGTGGTCGTTGCGTTTTCAGACTCATATAGGAATCTTCTTCCTTGCACCGCAATAGCCAGATTTCTTCCATATTGACAATGTGGTTCATCCACTGAAGAAGCTGATCATCTGTGATTCCTCGCTTGATCAAGAGATCGATGATCCGACTATTTGCCCAATAATCATAATCAAAAAGGCGTACAAGAGCATGCATGGTGAGTAGTAAATTAGAAGGTATACAAAAGAGCAGGTAAATCCCGGGGCTTATTTATGGGACGTTAATTTCTTGACAAAGGTTGGGAAAAATTTTCACTAATCTATTCTAAACAAGAGTTTTATCGCTTGACCAGTTTGGATCGAAGAACTTGATTTTCTCCACGAAGCTCCATCATATAGATTGCTGGTGGTAATTCATCTATTGTCATAGGAAAGGGAAATCGATTGACTTGTTGATGGCGAACAATTCTTCCATTTAGGTCAAACAAACGAACTTCATACAAAGTAGGAAGCTGAACAACTGCTGACTCGGGCGTGATCCATATCGTTTCTCTAGCAGGATTGGGATAGATTTTTAATGGAGGGGCTAGAGAAATTTCCTCTGCACCTATTCCTACAGCCATTACAGTAGGCACAATCATTCGGGAAGCCTGGGAGCCACCAGTATGAATGGTGTTGGTGGCAATCAGTGTATCCCCTTCCACATACATGGGTCCTCCATTATTCAAGTTCAACGCATATTTCGGATAATTTGAGCTTGTAATTCCCAGGCGAATCCGATGACCTGGCATGAAAGTATGTGCAATATCCGCTAAGGTAAGGCTCACTTCATACACCTGTCCTGGAACCATATTCATGGTATCGGCAGCTCGAAAGCCTTCTCGAAACCGCATTCGATGAATGTCATCTGTGAGAATCATGGAGCGACCATCGGGATAGACATTGGTCAGGCGAACTGCAATATCTGTGTCTGGTCGATCTGAGGAGACATAAAGGTTAAGGCTGATTTGTCCCTGCACTCGGACTGGCCGAGAGAGAACAGGCGAGCTAAACAACAATATATCTGATCGATTTTCCACTGTATCTCGCTGATCATATGGTCCCTGCACCTGATCAAATCGCAAGGTGGTCCCGCCATGTGTGGGAGAGGGATCTCTTGGATCATAGGCAAAGGACAAGGCTCCGTTTGTCTCAGTCGTCATGCTCATGGAACTATCTGCCTGCAAATACCAGATTTCGGATGAGGCCACAGGTGGCCAGGTTGACAGACCATCCCAATAGTGCTCCCCCATTTGGTAGAAGATGATTGGGTCATGTTGTTCCCATTCTGTACTATCTCCCAATAGATATTGCCTTAAAAACATCCATTCCAACGAATCTTTCCAGTTTCCAGCAAGCGGATAACTTAACTCCCCCTGATTAACACTTCCCAAATGAGCAGGTCCATTCCCTCCATGCACCCATGGCCCTATCAGGAATGTGTGGAGATCTTTCACTTCATTCGGAGCTTCCGTTTGTAAGGCAGAAAAGAATCGTAGGGAATTCTCAATGTTGTGATCATACCATCCCCCAACCATAAAGATGGGAATATCAATCTCTTCTGGATAAAAAGTTGCAGCTTCTGTCGTAGACCAAAGAAGATTATAAGTAGGATTAGCCAACAGTATTCCTGAAAGATTGAACCCCAAGGCATCCAGTTGCTCTCCATATTCCTGCCGATATACCCCACCAGGATAGTATTCATTGTAGGCAAATTGTGGTTCCGCTACTTCCGGGATCGCACATACCAAATGAGGGGGATGTTCCCTGATTGTAGACAATTGAACCCCTCCCAATGCTGATGGCCCCCAGCTCCCGACACATCCATCAGACCAACTCTGGGAAGCGATCCATTCGACCACATCATATCCGTCCTCACCTCGATTTGGACTGAGTTTCCAGGCAGCCAGAGAGCCCCAAAATCCCCTCCAATCCACAATCACCACATGAAAAGGCATGTTGTCTACATCTTTGCCAATTCCAATGGGGAGTCCAATCCGATGAATCTTTCTGTTATACGGGGTCTGGATCAGGAGAGTAGGACAGGAATCACAATCCGCCGGATGATAGATGTCCGCTGCCAACCATTTTCCATCTCGCATCGGGATGGAGTCGACGACCGGTTCCAACAAAACCTGTGCAGACAGGAGAGAACCCCTCAAGAGAAGTCCAAGGAAGAGCAGAAGAGCGTAGTGCTGTTTCATACATGCTAAGTTGATAGAGATTTGACTACAAAAACAAACAAAGGTTTATCTGGGGGAGGGAGATCTATCAAAAATAACTTTCATTTTTTACTGAAAATTCAGAAACAAAGAACAAGCAAGCTCGTACGAATAGATAGATGTCCCACTACAGACTTTTTCAAGATGACTACATTACCTGATCAAATCATTCTCTATGACGACAGTTGCCCTATGTGCAAGTTATACACAAGTGGGTTTGTCAAACTAGATATGCTTAAAGAGGAGCATAGAATGGGGTTTTCTTGTACCCCTGCCCATATCAGAGAACAGATAGATCAAGACAGAGGCCGCCATGAAATTCCTTTATACGATCGCTCAACGGGCCAAACACACTATGGGCTAGATGCGCTGTTCCTCATTCTTGGGAGCAAATGGCGGATGCTGAAACCACTGTTGCGCAGGAGTTGGTTCCGGGCATTGCTCTATCCGCTTTATCAATTGATCACCTACAATCGTCGCCAGATTGCAGGAAGTCGTCCACCGGAGACAGGATTTGATTGTGCACCGGATTTCCATCTAGGGTATCGATTATTGTATCTCTTTCTAGCCATCGGAAGTGCGATTCTGATGCTGTTGGGAATTGCTTCGAAGGTGTATCTAGGGGGAGAATTTTTGCTTTTCAAAAGCATCTGGATATTTGCACTCCTGGGATTTGGAGGCTTCCTGGGCAGTCTGTGGGGCAAGAATAGGTGGGACATGGCCGGAAATACCGCTACTGCTCTGTTGATGGGTACAGCTGTGGTATGGCTCAGTAGCCTCATTGGACAGGAGATGGTCTGGATTGGTCTTGGACTGGGAACCTTGCTCTTGTTGAGAGAATGGAAGCGGAGGCTATGGTAAAATCAATCGTATAGGGTAAATGAAAAGGGTGCGAGCCAGGTGGAGTGATCACTCCATCTGGCTCGCATTCAGTTTATGAACAAATGATCAAGTTTATTTGATCACAGTCAGTGATTGACTTTCGTTGATTTGATTTCCATTCAAATCAGTTGCCTGAACCACATAAATATACACACCTTCTCTGATCAGGTTTCCTTTGAGAGTAAATCCGTCCCATTCAAAATCCGGGTTGTCAGACTCATACACTTTCTGTCCCCATCGATTGAAGATTTTGATCTGGAAGTCACGCACATTGTAATTCCCGATATGGAATTTGTCATTGATTCCGTCTCCATTTGGACTAAAGGCTGTTGGAAGAGAAACCCCTGTGATCAACTTCACTTCAACTGCGGTGCTTAACTCTCGTTCACACCCATTGATATCGACTGTCGTAAGATTGATCTCATACATTCCAGGATATTCATATTCATGTACAGGTGTGGAAACAGTTGAAGTATTTCCATCCCCAAATGACCATGACCAGGAATCAATGCTGACAGAAGAAGCGGTGGAGAATTCAGCCACTGCCAATGGCATTTCCAATACTGTCTCATTGACCAACAGTTGCAAGTCCACATCTTCATACACTGTAGCAGTTACTGGCAACCTACTATTGGTACATTTGAGGCCACTAATCTGGGTAGGTTGGACATAGAATGTTGCCTCATATGGCAATGGAGGCGTGACGTAGCTATATCCACGATGAAATGGACGCTCATTTTCATCCATGCTATAGTACCAGCTGATCTCTACATCCGGGTCAGTGGCAACCAGCAAGCTTGCCTGATTCCCAAAACAAGTAGAATCTCCCTGGATCAATGATATTTCTGGAAGTTCAGCCACCATTGTTATTCGATCTACAAAATTGACACAGCCAGAATCCGAGGTTGCAGTGAGTCGAATGGTATATTCTCCCGGCTCATTGTAAATATGACCAGCCGTTGGGAAGGCTGCAGTTGAGCCATCACCAAAGTCTACTTGCCAATCCACAATGGACCCTGAGACAATCTCAGAGGTATTCACGAGAATAGAGGAATCGTATAAACATACTGTGGCAATATCAAAACCAGGATTCGGTTTGGGATTGATGACCACATCCTGATAAACGGTATCGACACATCCTTCTGAAGTAATCACCCCATGTGCTATACGATAGGTACCAGAACCAGAATTATCAAACTCGAAAGTGGCATTTTGACCATCCGAGATGACACCCGGAACATCCAGATCCCAGAACCATCCTCTGATAGGAGTTGCAGGATCTGAGCTACTATTGTCAAAGAAGCGGGTTTGCTCGTTCTCACAGGTTTGATCATAAGTAAAGGAGGCAATTGGAGAAGGGAAGACCGTAACCACTCTCTGGACCTCATCCGAACATCCATTTACCGTTGTAACCTTATGAATGATCAGATAATCACTGGCAAGCGGGTATACATGGGTTGGGTTTAGGCGGGTGGAAGTATTATTCGGATCTGAAGGATCGTCCCCAAAATCCCATTCATAGGTATCAATGAAATCCAGACTTCCAGCAATGACAGAAGCACTGGTTGTCAGCACCACACTATCTTCACACGCACTGATCACATCAAAGTCAGCAACAGGATTAGGATGGACCAAAACTGTCTGTGTATAATCGTCTGTACATCCCACGGCTGAAGTTACGGACAAGGTTACATTATAGAACCCAAACGTATCGTATACATGGGTCTGATTCTGTCCGAAGATTTCGCCTGATTGATCCCCAAAATCCCATCGGTAGTCTGTGATGAAATTACCGGAAGCAATAGAAGAGGTATTGGTGAAAGAGTTCGCATCCTCTTCACAGACATTGGTGAAGGTGAAGTCTGCGATAGGAGATGCTTCTACATTGATGGTTGTCGTGATAGAATCCGTACATCCATGATCCGTAGTAGCAATCAGCTGGACATTATACATTCCTGAAGTCTGGAACGTATGATTGGGGATTGGATCTGTCGTCGAGGGAGATCCATCTCCAAAATCCCATTCGTAAGAGATGATATTTCCGACAGGAACAGAAGACAGGTTCTGGAATGGCGTCGAAACTCCTTCACAAACAGTATTGGCACCAAATAAAGGCACAGGATTCGGGAATGGCGATAGGTTGACATCTGTGGTCGGTCCAGGACACCCTTCATTGTCATAAGCAATGACAGAAACAACTGACGGTCCAGTGATGATCGGAAGGGTAATGGTCTGCCCAGTGAATCCGCTTGGTTGCCAGACATAGGACACTGCTCCTGGAGCAGTAGCCGATAAGGTAGTCGGTTCTCCCGGACATACTTCCAGCACTCCTGAGACCTGGGCCTGTGGACCAGATTGGACATGGATCGTAGCAAAAACAGGATCACTGGAACACCCATTATTAAACGTCAGAACAGAATAGGTCGTAGTGGTATTAGGGGTCACGGTGATAGATGCGGTGGTGTCTCCTGTACTCCACAGATAAGTATATCCAGCATTCAGGTTTCCTATTGCAGTCAAGGTAGAGGTTTGCCCGGCACAGATGATGCTATCAGAGACTGTAACAGTTGCTTCCAGAGTCGGATTCACAATTACAGTGGTATAGTCATAAGTGGTACAAATTCCATCAGTAACTTCCAGGACATAATTGAAGACATTCTGATTGGTATCTCCTGGAAAGGTGAATATGGGTTCAGCCAGGGTCGAATCACTCAGGGCCATACTTGGTGACCATGTATAGGTAAGTCCGGGTAAAGCAGGCGTCCCTAGTGAGAAAGTATAATTGGCACAAATGGTCACATCAGGTCCTGCATTGGAATAGACGCCGGAGTTCAAGTCGACCAAACCTGGCAAGTCTATTTTACACCCAAAGGTATCTTCCAGGTACATATTGTAGAAATAGGTCGCTGGTGCAGGGTATAGATGAGTCAAGACAGAATCATTCAGATTCGGATTCAGATTCAAATTTCCATTTCCATCCCAGGTAGTAATCGGGAAGACATTGTTATAAATACTTGGAATGGAGGAGACTGGCACTACCGACAACTCCACTTCATTACACCCAATTGGAATCCCTTGAGAATAGGAATTGATCAAGGTATTTTGGACATAAATGATGATTGTATACTGGGTAAAAGCCGGGACGGGACAAGCATCATCGACAATGGTAACCACAAAGAAATAGGCCCCTTCTGCTGTTGGAGGAGCAGTCCAGCAGAACTGGGCTGTGGGCGCATCTCCTGTAATGGAGTTGGCCACTGTTGGATCATTGGCATCAGTGAAAGTTGCTCCTGAGATGGCTTGATTCCAGGAAATGGTATAATCCAGGGCTGTATCCTGACTTACCACAGGAATATCAAAACAGATCGGAACATCTGGACATACCCGAACCTCATTAAATGAGAGCGCATTGGCAGGAACAGAGTCCGTCCCGATTCTCACATTGGTAATTCCTTGCGCCACCGGGTTGGTCGAAGCACACTGACTGATTACAGTGATCTGCATATCTCGGGTTACCTGTCCGATCAGCACGCCATTTCGGTATTCTTTAACGGTTACACACATCACAGCGACCACTTCACTTCCTGATGGATTGGGAGTCATGGTGATATCACCGGTTTGAGAATTGATAGAGACATTCCAGGTGGGTCCCAACGGCTGCGTTGGGGAGTAGCCCGGATCATAGCCTACCTGAATCCCATTCCCACTGAAACATGGCCCAAGTTCATATACCAGAGAATCCCCGTCCGGGTCAGTCGCACCTTGATTGAAGGTAAATGGCTGGCCACCGCAGATATAGGGAACAGGTTCGTTATTGAAAGCTGGGGAGCTGTTACAGGGAGAAACAGACAAATCAATGATCGTCTGCCCAGTATAGATGCCATCATCTGCCGCACCGGAGTCAATGGTAGAGTTTCGGCAACAATCAGAGAATACAATCTGGTATTGATTACAATTGGTATTACAAAAATCATAATCGATATAATAGGAAGCCTCTACCACCCCATTAACAAAGGGGTTGGGGTTTGCTGTTTGTCCCTCACAGCCAGTAGGGTGTGTTCCGGCAGGGTTGTTCAGCAAACTTGGGCAAATCGGCGTTACCTCTGTATAACCAACCGATACCCATGCCCCTGCAATGGGGGGGTTACAAGCACCTAGACCAGAGATGTTCAGTGATGGAGGACCAGGAGGATTTGAGGTAGATACCGGAAGAAATCCAGACATAAAAGATCCCATACAATCGAAATATTCCTTGAAATAAATCCGATAGGTACACGGTCCGATACATTCATAAGTAATGTCGACCCCCATGATATGGGTAGCTTGCAATCCCTGAGTGAATCCAACACTAAGGATTCCAAAGACTAAGATCTGATAGAATAGGTGTTTCATAAGTCAACACAATATTAAAGCAACCCTGGTCCGGGCCACGTATGGCTGGAGAGTAAAAAGAATATCAAAAACAATATGGGTATCATAAAGATCGCCATAAAGTGTGAGTAGTTTCTCAAAGAAATATTGGATGTATTATTCAAAGCAATCCCTATTTGAATTGCGGTTTTTGCAGCAAGTCTATTTCTCAAAAATAGAAAAAACATTGCTTTTTCCGCAATTAATTCGAAAATGATCTTCATTTTCTTTCATAATTCAGCCGCTGTAACATACTTAAATTTCCCTTATAGCAAGTTTCCCTTCTCTTAAAAAAAAAATATTCCAACGGCCTATCTCTTTTCCCCTTATAAATCGAGCAAAAATCAAGGGTAAGATTTCCTGAGGATATGATTTTCTACCAAATGCTTCAACGAATTTGCGAAAATTCTCTTTGAGAATAGATCAATATTATTCCTCTTTCTCCAAACACCATGTAGTGACCAAATCAAGCGAAAGCATGTTCTTTTTCTTTTCTCCTGAAGCTTGTTCAGCTTATGGAATATTGTTATAAATGGATCAAAGCTCCGGAATTAACATGGGTAATGATTCCTAATTGCCTCAAGATTCGGGCTTTTTTTCCCTGCTTCCGACAAATCAGTTTATTTTTAATACTGACAAAAATCCCTACTTTTGTTAGTATCCCAAAATTTTAATGTTGCTATTTGCCTGATTTTTTACTTAGAGTACTATGAGAATCTCGGCTTGTTTGCTAAGACTATTACCTCTTGTGGGATTGGTTATCGGATCCTTTTTTTCCGCAAAAGCCACCCACATTATGGGCGTGGACATTACCTATGAGTGTATTGGCCCATGTACTTACCGAATATATCATAACACCTATTATGATTGTTCCGGTAACCTCATGATCAATGCTGGATATGTCCCCATTAATTATATTACCCCCAATCCTCCTGGTAACCCGGGATTCATGGGGCTGATCGGGATTCCGTTTGCTCCGGGTCAAAACTGTAATGCACCTGTCCCCCTTTCCACTACATGGACATTTGTGGGCTATCAGGAAGTAACGCCTATATGCCCGGGTGCCACGACTCAATGTGACAACCCCAATGCGCCTCCTCCAGTGATTGCAGGCGTTGCAGAAGCGCGCTATTATCGCGATTATGACTTCTGTAATGTCAACTGTGATCGATACACCATTGAGTGGGATGACTGCTGCCGAAACAATGCGATCACCTCTGGGGCAGCTTCAGATGGAATTTTTACTGGCTCTACAGAAATCAATACCACAATTACGCCCTGTAATAGTTCTCCTCAATTCTCAAATCCACCCATCCCTTATGTCTGTTTAGGTGAGACCTTCACCTTCAATCAGGGAGCATTTGATCCTGATGGAGATTCTCTTGCCTACTCATTTGTCAATTGTTTCCAAAACAATGGTACACCTGTAGGGTATCTGGCCGCTGGCGGATTTGATGCGAACAATCCACTCGGTTCCAACTGGGATGTAACCCTAAACGCCTTTACAGGGGATATTACCATTGCCCCCGATGCCACTGGACCACTTCCAATGGGATCTCTCGAAGTTGGCGTATTGTGCCTGGAAGTAAGAGAATATAGAAACGGTGTGCAGATCGGGCAGGTTGTTCGTGACATGCAGATTACCGTGATCGATTGTTCTCTCTTTGGGCAAACAAATATAGCGCCTACTGTTGATACCTTGATTGCTCTGACACCCGGGGCCACAGTCGATGGCTTGGAGGTTACCACTTGTGCGTGTCAGGAAATCTGTATTGATATCCCGAGTTTTGATCCGGATCCAGGACAGAATTATATCATGTACTGGAACGGGAACCTTCCTGGAACATTCGCAGATGTTAACAGTCCTTTTGTCCCTGTTGACAGTATATTCTCAGGACCAGGCATCACACCAACCGGTCAATTCTGTTGGGTTCCAACCGTTTCCGGTCCTCATACCTTTCTGTTGACAGTCCAGGATGATGGCTGTCCATTGCTTGGCCAAAATCAATATACCATCGTAATCAATGTTGTCAGTTGTAGTCTTGACCCATTTGTAGATATCAATCAGACAGATTGTTTTGATTTGGACTTCACAGGCTATCCCTGTGGAGGTGCCCCTCCTTTCACCTATTCATGGAGTGGATCTGATGGCTTAAGTGGCAACACTCAAAATATTACTCACTCCTATTCAGGACCTGGGACCTATTTTGTGTCCATGACGATCTCTGATTCTCTTGGTGCTTCCACCACAGTCACCGATACAATCTTCCTGACAAATACTGCCGTTGCAGATGCCGGACCAGATTTGACCCTCTGTTCAGGTGAGGTCGGAACAATTGGAGCACCAGCCATTCCCGGTTCATCCTATCAATGGAATTCTCTTCTGGGACAAGGATGGGCAGGAACTCCTAACCCAAGCACTGCTCAAGGGATGGTTACCCTCAACAACCTTCTATCGATTCCCGTCCCCATTAACTATACCCTTGAAATCACTGATATCAATGGATGTACAGATACGGATACTGTCTCTGTCCTCTATGCCCCCAGACCTGCGTCGAGCTTCAATGTACAACAACCTGTTTGTGAAAATGAACTGACCTCAGTTGTCTATACAGGTGCCTCCTCTCCCAACTCCGTTTATCATTGGAATTTCGATGGTGGAGTCGGATTTGCGATAGGACCCGGTCCGCATCAAGTAGTGTGGCCAACGTCAGGCACGAAAGAAGTCGAATTATTTGTGGAAGTCAATGGATGTCCCTCGGATACCAATGTTGTTCCTATTACCGTTCATGAGATTCCGACTTCCAACTTTACCATTACACCTCAGTTATGTGCCAATGAAACAGCCCAGATTACTTATACAGGAAGTGCAGATCCGGGTGCCGCAACATTTACCTGGGACTTGGATGGTGGCACAGGAAGTGGGGGAGCAAACTTTCAAGGCAGCTGGTCTACGCCCGGTACCAAGACAGTTACTCTGACTGTGGAAGAAAATGGCTGTGAAAGCAGTTCGTTTAGCCAGACCATTACGGTCTTGCCTTTACCAGAAGCTGACTTTTTTGTACAATCCAGTCTATGTGAAGGAGATATCGCCCAGATCACCTATACCGGCTCATCTCCCTTCAATGCCAGCTATGCCTGGACCTTTGGTGGTGGCACAGTGCTCTCGGGTGGGGGTCAAGGGCCCTATCAGGTTCAGTGGCCCACTCCTGGTCAGAAAGATGTCTGTCTTCAGTTGCAGGAAAATGGC
>JBCCGK010000142.1:0-25051 GCA_039029315.1 Bacteroidota bacterium
GATCTTAGCTTGTACGAATCCTATATGAGCGAATAAACATATACCAGTAAGAAAAGGTAAAAACAACTTCATAAACAGAGGATAATTTAGGCTGATCAAACAAGAACGAAAACTAAGAGACTGTTTTGGAATCTGTGCTGAGAATGTTTATGGCGTATTTTTTTCTCAGACAAGGCTCTTTTTTGTTCTCATAGTGGTGCTATGAGAACAAAAAAAGCCGCAGAATGAGGAAAAAAGACGCATACAAAAAAAAGTGACAGATGTTCAAACAGTCTCTAAGCTGTGCAATGCTGACCTCATCCATCGAATATCGGCATATGGGCACCTTCTTTCCGCTTATCTCTATTGACTGTCGTGAGAACTTTCATTGACATCCCTTGGCAGTTGGCTTCCTTCTTTGGATTCTGCTTCTTGTTTGATGTGATTGAGCACCCTCAGATGAATCTTATGCAAAATATAATTGGACCAGATATGCCAATAGGCTGCTGGCCAGATCTCGTGCCGATACCAGGTAGTTCCGGAGAGCAGTGTTTGGCCATTGGGAAGTTCTTCTAACAAAAACTGCCCTTGCTCAGAGACAAAATAGTTCTCCAGGTGGGGGAGATGTAAGTGTTCGTAAGGACTGGATTCTACCAGTGGTGGTGGTTGATCCAGCACAGAGAATCGCAACAGCCTGGGCTCATCCCATATGTCAATTGGTTCAACAAAAGTGCCCGTTGTGAAATTGCAATAACGGACGGCCTCCTCGCCATGACCTTCGATCTCTGCATGTGTGGGGTAGGCAATCCCTGTCTGGAAAAACCAATCTTTTGGTTCTGGGATGGTAGAGAAGGCCACCAATTCATTCCAGATCGCTTGTGGTGCAGCGTCAATGATCACCTCAGTAGTCACGGGGACCACTTCTGACTGCCGCCCATCTGTGTGTTCTCCAAAGATGAGCAGAGGGATCATCAACCAGGTGAAAGAAAATAAGGTGCCAGCAGTTTTTGTTCCTCTTTCCTGAATAGAAAACCCAACCAATCCCCCCAACATTCCAATGACAAGACCAAGCGGCGCAGCCATGAGTAAGCATAACACTCCTTCAAGCGCAAGGAACAGCAAAGCGCCTCCAAAAAGGAGAACAGATATCGCTGACACACTGAGGCACTCCTTTATATATCTGTATTCATGATGGCAATAAATGAGTACTGATCCCATCCCGAGGAAAAAAGGAATGCCGACAAATAAGCCCCATCCATATTCTCCCATAATATTGACCGAGAAAATCATTAATGGGAGTCCAAATAAGGTCAATACTCCAATGGCAACCGCAGCACTCCCAACTTTGCTTTTGGGAAGGAATCTATTGAAGAAATCTGAGAGTTTGGTGTTGCCTTCCGAAATAGCAGATGTGGATGGGATCAAAGACAATATCAAAAACAGGATCGCATTGAGGAAAGGAATGAAAAACAGCCCCACCAGAGCAGTGTGTATGCCAGCGTCCCTGAGTCTTCTCACGGACAGGATAGTTCCGACCCAAATAAATGGAACAGATGCCAATAATAAGGTCAGATAATATGGCTTGTCTTCTTCCGGGAGGGACAATATGCCCAATCGGTCTGCTTGAATGAAATAATCTGTGATAAACCATGAGTGTCCATACGATAAACTGATGAGTCGATCCAGATTATATTTAATCAAAAAAAGAATACTGCCCCATAATGCATAGGGAGCACGACCTATTCGACCAGAAAGCTGATACAGATCTTTGAGTTTAAGCATAATCATTTTGTTTGCGAGTGGGAGGAGGCAAGATAGGAATATTTCATTAATTTCGGTAATAATTGAAAGTTTTGAAAAATTTTTCTTTTGTCCAACTCATAGCTCCTTGCTAGTTTCGTTGCATGGATACATCTTCTACTACTCAAAAAGAACGCGGATTACTCGAACTTTATCAGCAAGACCCTATTCTGGCTGACGAACAAGTCTGGGGAAGAAAATTAACCCAGAATAGAAGAGGATTTTTGCGAAAAGGGGGGTTGGCGATGATGGGGGCACTATTGGGGGGAGAGATCGTGTTTGCTCATCAGATGCCAGCAGGATTGATACCAGCGGCGCTTTTAGGAGATGAGCCCTTTCCCATCAAGGGCAAACATCCCGGTTTGACCCTGTTGAATGACAAGCCCTGGAATGCGGAAACCCCCGCACATTTGCTAGATGATGTTATTACCCCTGCAGATCGGTTGTTTGTGAGGAACAATGGACATCCACCTGCCGAAACAGATCCGACAAGCTGGACCTTGACAATTGAAGGAGAATCAGCCTTGTCTACCAAGACCTATTCCATCCAGGACCTCAAACAGAAATTCACCACCCATAGCTATCACCTGACATTGGAATGTGGGGGCAATGGTCGTTCAGAGTTCAATCCACCTGCCAAAGGCAACCAGTGGTCAACGGGAGCAGTGGGCTGTTGTAAATGGACAGGCGTCCGATTGAAAGATGTCCTGAATGATGTGGGAATCAAGTCAGATGCTGTGTACATTGGATACTATGGGAAAGATACTCACCTAAGCGGGGACCCGACCAAGGTCGTAATTTCCCGCGGGGTGCCCATGTCCAAGGCGATGGAAGAAGAAGCACTCATTGCCTGGTCCATGAATGACAAGGATATTCCTCTGATGAATGGACACCCACTTCGATTGGTGTTCGGGGGCTGGCCTGGCTCAACCTCTGGTAAGTGGCTCTCCAAAATCGTGATCCGTAACAAAGTTCATGACGGTCCCAAAATGGGGGGTACCTCTTATCGGGTTCCTTGCTACCCAGTGGCACCCGGAGCCATCATCAAGGAAGAAGATATGTGTATCATTGAATCTATGCCTGTGAAGTCTCTGCTCACCTATCCGAAATCAGGAGGAATGCTTCCATTGGGAAAACCGCTGACAGTGAGAGGAAAGGCATGGGCAGGAGATTTGTCTGTATCCAGGGTAGACATTTCGATAGATTTTGGGGTAAGCTGGATGCCAACGAACCTTCGGCGACCAGCCAACCGCTTGGCTTGGCAGCCATGGGAAGCAAGTGTTCGTTTTCCTCAAAAAGGATATTATGAAGTGTGGGCCAGGGCGACCGATAGCCAGGGGAGGGCACAGCCTATGATCTTGCCTGGATGGAACCCCAAAGGCTACCTGAACAATGCTTGCCATCGCATTGCGGTCAAGGTAAGCTGATCTTTCGCCAAAAAAATTGTTCATTTTCCTCCAATGCCAGAACCATCACCTGCTTTCCTGCGAAAACTTAGCTTCCTGGTTGCGAGTACCTCTGTACTGGCAATTGTAGCTATTGTGCTAACAGCAACCCTGATCTATCTGATTCAGCATCCCTCTTCCCCTGCTGAAGAACTCCCACCTGATCAGCTCACAGAGATGGCTGCACCAAAGGAGGATCGAGTAGAGGACGGGATAGATGTGGCTTCAGGTTTCGTTGCGGAAGGGGAGTATCAGTTGGTCAAGACAGTCTGCACAGCTTGTCATTCTGGCAAGTTGGTCACACAAAACCGTGCAACCCGTGAAGGCTGGGAAGAAATGATCCGATGGATGCAGGAAACCCAGAAACTGTGGGAGCTGGGCGAATCAGAAGACAAAATACTGGATTATTTGGCGACCTATTACGCGCCAGAAAATCAAGGAAGACGAGCAAATATTGTTGTTGAAGAATGGTATGTGATTGAACAATAAATCGATATGAAATATTGGGATATTTTTGTGAACGGCTATAGCAATTATGCCAATTATCTCTGGCAAGAGATAACACATCCAGGCTGGCACAACTATTTCTACTGGTTGATCGCTGTATCTGCTTTTTTTCTCTTACTGGAATGGCTGACACCCTGGCGGGTGAAACAAGCACGATTCAGGAAGGACTTTTGGTTGGACTTTTTTTATATGTTTTTCAATTTTTTTCTGTTCAGCCTTATCATATACAATGCAGCTTCAGATGTAGTGGTCAATCTGTTTCAGGATGCGCTAGCCTCCATGGGGATCAACAATTTAGTAGCGCTAGAAGTGCAATCCTGGCCAGTATGGGCCCATTTGGTTGTCGGATTTTTGGTTCGGGATTTTGTCCAGTGGTGGGTCCATCGTTTGCTCCATCGATCTCCCTTTTTGTGGGAATTTCACAAGGTTCATCATTCTGTCGAGCAAATGGGGTTTGCAGCACATTTGAGATATCACTGGATGGAGAATGTTGTTTATCGGACCCTGGAATATATTCCTTTGGCCTTGATTGGGATAGGACTCAATGACTTTTTCATTATTCATATTTTTACCCTTGCGGTCGGGCATTACAACCATTCGAACTTGACGGTGAGTGGGCGATTGTCCGGGACAGTATTTGGAGGGTTGTTGGCAGTTTGGATTGCGAGTAACACAATGGACACCATGGGATCAGACAATTGGTATCTGTGGTTGGGGATGCTTGGAGGAGGGATGTCGATAGGGGCATTTTTGTTGGGGCCAGTGATGAAGATCATCTTCAATAGCCCGGAAATGCATATTTGGCATCATGCTCACGATTGGCCGGAAACCTACAAATATGGCGTGAATTTTGGCCTAACCCTGGCCATTTGGGATTATTTGTTCGGGACCAACTACCTCCCGCATAGCGGAAGGGACATCAAACTGGGATTTCCTGGCCTGGAAGAATTTCCCAAAGATTTTCTCCAGCAAAATATTCATGGATTTGGCCGCAAACAAGACCATATAGACTAATAGCTAGCAATCATAGATCTCTTATGCAACACTTAACTTACAGAGGAGCAGTACTCACCTGGGAATGCGATTCGAATGGCCATCTGAATGTCATGTATTACATCAATCGATATGAGTTAGCCGGTCGGAATCTCATGCCTAAAATCGGTCTGGAAAAGGCCTATATGAAAAGCAATAATTATGGAATCGCAGTGATTGAACAGCACATCAGATATGTAAAAGAGGTGTTTGAAGACGATTTATTGTATATCGAGTCCACTGTTCAGGATCATACAAGAAAAGTCATAACCCTTTTTCATGAATTGAGGAATGGGTCCAACGAAGAGATTGTCGGTACCTGCGAGGTGAAACTTGTCCTCCTTGACAAACTCAATCGAAAAGCAGTCTTGCTTCCTGCGCGGGTGCGGAAGTTATTGGATGAGATAAGTGCTTAAAATCAAGGTGGTTAGCTCTCTTTATTGTTTGAAAACCTTGAACAGATAAAAAAGAGCAGGAAAAATCAACACACTTCCGATGATTAATGCCCATCCGAGGCTCATCAAAGTTGCATCTGGAGCCGCAGCTTGAGTGAGGCTCAGGTTCGTCCCGTCTTTGAAGATAATCATTGCTGGATGTTGCAGCCAAATCCATCCCAGGAGGACGACTGACACTTCTCCCACTCCAAGAATCCGGGCGATGGAATATTTGTTGGTAAATAAACAATACTGAGTTGCTCCCCAAAGCAGGCTTCCTACTCCCATAACCAACCACCCCTGATAGCCTTCCCAGTAATGGTGGAGAACCCCTGCTGCCAAATTTATATTGGTATCAAAAAAACCAGCTCCTACCAAGCCAATGCCACCCATGCCGAACATCAAGACATTGATCTGAAACGCCTTTCTACTCAGCTGATGTTTTTCGGATTCCTGCCTGGATTCTATGGTCAGAAATATAGAAGCAAGAAAAGCTGAGACCAGACAGAAAAACAAGCCTAACCAGATAGAAAACCCATTGAGCCAGGGAGCCAAATAGGCCTCAAAAAAACTATTCGCTTCAAGATCAATTTGCCCCAAGATTGTTCCACCAAGAATCATCCCGAGAAAGAGAGGCGTCAAAAAACTGGACCAGGCAAACAATCTGGCGTACCAAATCTGAGATCCATCCTTCACAGCATCATAATGCCTGAAAATGAACATCGTGCCTCTCAACACAATGCCGAGCAACATAATCATCAGTGGAATATGCAAATGCGTAGACAGAATGGCATAGGCTTGAGGGAATCCCACAAAGAGAATAACCACTGCAAGAATCAGCCACATATGATTGGCTTCCCATACAGGTCCCAATGCACGATAGGTGAGTTCTTGTGTTCTGGCAGAATCTTTCTTGCGGGCAATCAATTCGAGGATTCCAGCGCCAAAATCTGCTCCACCAAAAATGACATAGAAAAGGAGGCTGGCAAGAAGAAAAAATACAATAATGCCTAACATCATGACTTCGGATTTGCAGGTTCAAAGGATTGATTCACGACCCTGATTTGACGACGCATCAGCCAGATCACCATCAGGGACAACAACACATACACAGTGGTCGTGATGCCAAACGACCAGACGAGACCAGGCATAGGCGTAAGTGCCTCAGAAGTTTTCATCACGCCATAGATGATCCAGGGTTGCCGGCCCACCTCTGTGACCGTCCATCCAGCTTCGACAGCGATGAATCCAAGAGGCGTTGCTGCTGCCAATACCTTCAAGAACCATCCCGGCCATGCAATGTCTTTTCTTCGCCATCTCCACCAAAGAAAGATCACAGCCAACAGCATAAGGAGCGAGCCAGCACCCACCATGATCTGAAAAGCAAAATGCGTTACAGCCACAGGAGGATGTTCTTCCTTCGGAATATCATTGAGTCCAACGACTTCTGCATCAAAGTCTCCAAAAGCCAGGAAACTCAAGGCATTGGGGATGTGGATGCCATAGCGAACCACGCCTTCTTCTTCATATGGGATGCCACCAATCAATAAGTCAGCTCCTTTTTCCGTTTCAAAATGCGCTTCCATGGCGGCCAGCTTTGCCGGTTGTCTGTTGGCAACGTCCTTGGCGGAGATGTCTCCGCTGATCGGCTGGAGCAGGGCAGCAACTGAGCCAAAAATCATGGCAATGGTCATCGCAATCCGATGAAATTCACTGTTTGGATGCTTGAGGAGCTGAAACGCATGGACTCCCGCAACAGCAAATCCCGTCGCCACAAAAGCAGCCAATGTCATATGCAATGCCTGGCTGAACCATGCCGCATTGAACATGGCAGCTATGGGATCGATGTTGTAGACATTCCCTGACAACAAATCTCCTTCAAAGCCAGTTGGACTGTTCATCCAGCCGTTCGCAGCGACCACCAGAATGCCTGAGAGGACACCAGAGATGCCGACGACGATCCCAGAGCCAAAATGCACCCAGCGATTGATTTTTCCCCATCCATACAAAAATATCCCAAGCGCAATGGCTTCGATAAAAAAAGCCGTTCCTTCCAGTGAGAACGGCATACCGAAAATGGGACCAGCATGTTTCATAAATTCGGGCCAAAGGGTACCTAGCTCAAAGGAAAGCACAGTCCCGGATACAGCCCCGGTAGCAAAAAAAATAGCTACCCCTTTGGCCCATGAGAGAGACAGTTGTTTGTATATCTCTCGTCCGGTCTTGAGGTAGCGCCAGTGTGCTGCTGCCATCAAAAATGGCATGACCATCCCGATGCAGGCAAAGACAATGTGGAATCCAAGGGATACTGCCATCTGCATGCGAGCTGCTAACAAGTCAGTCATACAATATGCGGTTAAATTGGTTCACGACAATCAGTTTTTTTAGTATCTGATTGTACGGATTTGGGGGAATTTTGTGGCTCATGCGTAAGGAATTTTTGATGCGAGAAGAGGATTTCAGGCAGAGGGGATACGCCACTTGAATAAAAGGACAAAACCTGCTTCCATTCTTCTTATTTTTGTTTGTTATTCCCAATCAATTTTCCCAAATCCTCCCAGACATATCGCACAATTCTCGCATCTACTCCGTCGGGCTGTCTGTCCAGAATGGTCTCTTTTTCCTGGCCCCCCATTTTGGAATAAAAGTTTCTGGCAAGGGCATTGTCTTCATACACCCATAGGTAATACAGGGAATTTGGATGGCGATGGTGAATCCACTTTGCCCCTGCTAGCAGAAGCTTGGCCCCAATGCCCTGACCACGCCATGATGGAAGGACATGAAGATTGTCCAATAAGGCTCCCCATTCGGGATGATGTTGATCGAATACACATGAAAATCCACAACACTGAGGTCCGTCCATCGCCAAGACGGCATATTGATTCTTTGCAATTTGCTGAAACCTTTTTTCCCAGACCTGATAACGATCAGCTTCCACCTCATGATCCAGATACTGATCAGAAAGAATCCCCCGATAGCTTAGTTGCCAGCTATGCGCGTGTGTGCGTGCGATGGTCTTCCAGTCTTTGGGGGTGGCAATTTGATAATGAATCATGTGGATAAAATGTTTGGCCTGAAAGATAGGGAGAACCTCTGTGTGGATCTCAAACAGGAACAATCGGACGAAGGAAGGGGATTCACAAACTCTGTTTTTTGGCTTCTTTCAACATCTCCTGATACTGTTTGACATTGTCTTCCATCTGCTCGAACAACTTTTCTGCATATGCCTGATTGTCAATGAAAATATTCCGGGTGATTTCCTGATTTTGTTCCAGAGCGCCTCTAGATACAGGACTTTCCCCATCAGTTAAGAGTGATTCGGCCAGTGAGATGGTATCTCCATTGATGAAACTAGTCTGATCTACATGCTGTTTGTAGTGTTTCTGAATTTCCAGATACTTCATTTGTTTGATCCCCTGTTTTTCTGCCTGAATGTATGTTGGATCATTGTCCAGCAACAGATTCCCATTTTTCCACTCTTCGAGGGATTTTTTGAGAACGGCTCTTTGTCCATCCCGCGTAAAAGCTGTCAGCAGATCATCCAGTGAATTGAGTGCATGTTGATATTTTTTTGCCCAAACAGCTTGCTCATTTTCGCCTTTTGCAGGGATAAAATGGATGGAATAAACGATGTGGGTTAAGTTTAGTTTTTTCTTGTCATATAAGAGTTCTTTTCCTGTATAGGTCAGAAGCTCTGGATCGAATTCATTCAAAAAATCATTTCCCTTATCCAAATTGGAAATCATGATGAGGTATCCATCTGTTAATCGATTGTTTTCTACTGGATTGTCTACAGAATCGCGACTGATGAGACCAGCAAAGCTACCTTCCAATTCGGCGCGCTTTTCGTCGGTTGTAAAAATCTTTCGCACCATATTGGCAATGGTCAAAACCTTTCCGATTCCAATAGGATCAAGTTCGAGCGGAGCCTGAAAAGATTCATCACTCAGCAGATCAATCGTGCGTTCGAAATTATCTTTTTTGATAGAACTGATGGTAGTTCTCAACTCCAGTCCTTCTGCCTGTGTGGGAACATTCAGTGCAATCAGACAAGATTTGGAGAGGGTAGTGGGGACATTGGCATCGACGGTAGAAGACCCCAAAACGATTTTGGCTTCAATATCTGGTCTGCCAGGAGTTTTGTAAGTAGTTGTGGTCATAATGGCCACCTTGTCTTTTCCCCCAAAAACCTTTTGAAAAAAATGTGGCGAGGCTTGGTAATGAACTTTCTCAAGGAATACAGAGATATAGCCTTGATTTTTCAGGATTTGGCTATCTTTTTCAGATTTATTCTTATTGGAGGGACGTGGTTTCCAGATATTTCGAGTGCCGAGAAGAGTCATATTGTTTTGGTTGGATCATTGGGGGAAATAACTCAGGTGAGAAGACATCGAATGCCTACCCTCATTTTGATTGGGTTAATTCTCTTCTTAATTGGAAGGAATGTGAAACAAGTTTACAAAACCGCAAGCTATTTTGAAACCAAATATTCTTCAGTCCTCTATACATTTTACAAATCCAAAGGAAACACGCACGAGGTCATTCACAAAATTTCTGGATCAGAAGAAAAAGACAGAGTCTTCAGATCCCTGGAATTCCTTATCTCTACCCCAAGAATGAAATCAATACCCCGGCTGCCACCGCTGATCCGATGACTCCTGAAATATTGCTTGCCATGGCGTATTGCAACAAATGGTTGCTCGGATCATGTTTTAATGCCACTTCATTTGCGACTCGGGAGGCCATGGGGACAGCACTGAGACCAGTTGCGCCAATCAATGGGTTGATTTTCTTCTTTGACAGTAGATTGTACAGTTTTACGGCTCCGATTCCACCAGCAATCGAAATGGCAAATGCCAGGAATCCTCCAAGGATGATCAGCAAAGTCTGCTGATTGAGGAAGGTAACCGAAGTCATTGTTGCACCTACGCACAGTCCCAAAAAGATGGTTGAAGCATTCATGATCGATCCGGAAGCCGCTTTATGAAGTCGTTCGGTAATGCTACCAGCCTCCTTGATGAGGTTTCCAAACAGCAACATGCCCAACAAGGGAACTGATGAAGGAACCAATAAGGCGACAATGGTTCCCACCACGATAGGGAACAAGATTTTGACGACTCTGAGATTTCTGATTGGTGTCTTATTGGGAAACAATTTGTCTTGCTCCTTCATATTGATCAGCAGTTCCTGCTTGGTCATGGTAAAGCGAACAATCAGCGGAATAATCACGGGCACGAGCGCCATATAGGAATAGGCTGCAATAGCAATTGGCCCCAATAAGTGTGGGGCAAGTTGAATCGTCGTATAAATGGCTGTCGGTCCATCTGCTCCACCAATTATGCCGAGGGAGGCGGCTTCTTTCAAGTCAAACCCAACGGCCAATGCCCCAAACAGGACTGTGAAAATGCCGATTTGTGCCGCCGCCCCAAAGAATGCCAGACGCAGGTTGCGGAGCATGGGACCAAAATCGGTTAATGCACCGACTCCCATAAAGATGAGAGGTGGTAGCAAGCCGGTTTTGATAAGCGCATAATACAGCAAATTCATGATCCCATGTTCTTTGGCGAGATCAAGCATGCCCAATCCCTGGATTTGCTCTTCTGTCAGAACGCTCATATTGCCCCCTGGAAAATTTGCCAGGAGCATCCCAAAAGCAATCGGGACCAACAGGAGTGGCTCGTATTGTTTGGCGATTCCCAGGTAGAGTAACCCGAAGGAAATGGCCAACATCAGGACCGTACCAGGAGCATCGATCAATTCTCCCAAGGCGGTCATCTCATAGATATTCTGGATCAGATCCATTAGTTAATCCTGATTAGGACATCATCTTCTTCAATTGCCTTTCCACTTTCTGCCACAATCTCGACCACTGTTCCTTCTTTGTCTGCACTGATAGCATTGAAGACCTTCATGGCCTCGATATAACAAAGCTGTTGTCCCTTGCTCACCTTGTCTCCGACTTTGATGGCAATATCGGAGGCCTCTCTTGTGAGATAAAATGTGCCTTCCAGGGGAGCGAGAACCTCATGAGCATCTGAATGAGCCGAGGCAGTCGGACTGTCAGAAACGCTGGAGGAGGCAGCTTCATTGGTCGATGTTTCCTCACCATAGTCAATATTCACCACAAACTTCTCTCCATTGATATCCAGTTGGAGGGTTTTTGGGCTGCTAGGTGCAGAGGAAGGGGCAGATGAAGCAGGGGTGGATGTTGTTTCCTTTTGCGTTTTTCGTTTGGCCAAATCTGCATTGAAATCTGCTTTGGCTTTGCCCGATTTGTAATTCCGATATTGCTGCGGATGCATGGCGAGCTCAAGCAATTCTTCCTCATCTTCTCCATAATCCCAGCCATTTTCATCCATTTCTGTCCGAAACTGGTCCAAAACATCTGGATACAATTCCTGTGGATGTCCTGAAAAGAACTCTCTTCCCTGTTCCTTGGCTTTGAGTTTGAGTTCATCCGCAATGTCACCTGGGAGATTTCCAGATTTGCCCATCAGCATGTCCCAGGTATTGTCATCAATCATCGAAAATCGCTCCCGGCCCTTGATCATTTGAAGAACATTCATCAGGGCATTGTTCTTCACATATTGGCTATATGGGGTTACCAAAGGGGGATATCCCATTTTTGGCCAAATATATTCTACCTCCTTGAACAGTCGAATGAGAAGGGCATCCTGTGTCATCTCATCCTTGTTCCGCTTCCGTAGCCATTTGTTCAGGCTGGACAGATTTTTTTCCAAATCTGCCATCAGACTGCCCATCATGCCCCCAGGGAGTCCTGGACCGATCAGCAGAGAATTCATAAATCGATTGCGGGCATTGATATAGTATCCAAGGAAATCATCAATGAACTCCTGGGTGAGACTTCTGGCTTCCATATAGGCGTCCATATTGATGGGCGCGACAGAAAATCCTGCATCTTCCAACATGGCATGGACCGTAAGGAGGTCTGCATGGCCAGTACCCCATGAGAGAGGTTCCATGCCGACATCTACGATATCAGCTCCTGCCCTTGCTACTTCGAGAATGGAAGCTGCAGAAAATCCAGGAGTAGAATGTGCATGATACTGAACAGGAATGTGTGGATATTGTTGCTTGATCCTGGCAACCAGTTTGCCGAGCGAAGCAGGGCGACCGATGCCTGCCATGTCTTTTACGGCGATTTCGTCAGCACCATGATCAATCAACTCGGCAGCCAGCTTAAAATAATAATCAACGGTATGAATCGGAGAATAGGTAATGCTCAAGGCAGCCTGGGCGATCATTCCCCCTTCCTTGGCATAAGTGATCGAATCTTTGATATTTCGAGGATCATTCAGGCCATCGAAAGATCTGGAAATGTCGGTGCCTTGTTTTTTCTTCACCTTGAACATCAATTTCCTGACATCTACAGATACAGGACTCATTCTGATTCCATTGAGACCACGCTCAAGCATCTGTGTTTGAATCCCTGCATCATTGAAAGGCTGGGTCCATTCTCTGACCGAGCGATTGGGATTTTCTCCATACAAGAGATTGATTTGCTCAAATCCTCCGCCATTGGTTTCTACGCGTCTGAAACATCCCATCTCTACGATCACTGGGGCAATCCGAACGAGTTGATCCACGCGTGGCATATACTTTCCAGAGGATTGCCACATGTCTCGGTATACCAAACCGAGTTGTATTTCTTTTTTTTGTTTAGCCATAAGAATTGTAAGAATTGAAGAAGCAGAGGCATCAAAGGCCTATCTGGTCACTTGTTGTTCTCCACAGCTTGAATAGAGGTGATA
Organism: Bacteroidota bacterium; assembly: GCA_039029315.1. GTDB lineage: Bacteria > Bacteroidota > Bacteroidia > J057 > J057 > JBCCCJ01. The sequence continues at coordinate 12,970 of JBCCGK010000142.1, forward strand.
TGTCCTTTTCCCGCAGTTACCCATTCGACTGTAGCTACAATTGCTGCGAGGGTAGAAGGAGAGAAGGTTGGCTCTTTTCTGAGAACAGGCGATGTTCTGACTGGGGTGGCTGGAAAATAACGATTGACCAGTCGAATCAGGACATTTCCACTAATGACAACCAGTGCCAAAATCGAGAAAATGGTAATCATTCCGACCAGGAGAATGACAAATGCCTGCGATGTTGGATCTGACATGGGTTAGAAGGGGTTCGGGGGTTGAAAAAGCTCAAAATATACAGAATCGCGTTCCGAAACCCAATTTTTTTTTGTGAAAGAAGGGAATTCAAATTTTGCCTACAAATGTCGAATTGTTGTGTATCTTTAGCTTTGATTTGGAATGGCATGCCCAAAGTTGAATTGAATATTATCGCCCTCGCTAACAGTGAATCCAGTCCTGGAAACTATGTGATCATTCTTGAGGAGGCAACTGGAAACAGACGGTTGCCCATTGTTATTGGTGGGTTTGAAGCACAAGCCATTGCAGTTGCATTGGAAAAAATGAAACCGAGGCGGCCACTTACCCATGATTTATTCAAACATACCCTGACAGAGCTAGGGGCCTCCTTGAAGGAAGTCGTGATCCATGGGTTGATTGATGGAGTCTTCCATGCATATCTCCTGTGCGAAACATCCGATGGACAATTGATGGAAATTGATTGTCGATCTTCAGATGCCATTGCATTGGCGGTGCGATTTTCTTGCCCAATATTTACTGAAGAATCGGTTATGGATGAGGTAGGAATCCTGAATGAAGAATCTGACCCTTCCTCTTCTTCTGGTCCATTGAAGTCCTCTGCCTCCTCCTCCCAAAGCAGTGCTTCTTTCAAAGACCAGAGTTTGTCTGAGTTGGAGACTTTGTTGGAAAGCCTCTTGTCGAAAGAAGATTATGAACAGGCGGCCAAAGTCAGGGATGAAATCGAAAAGCGTAAAGGCAATAAGTGAGAGGACATGAGGAATGAGTCCTTACAAAGGAATATTGCCATGTTTCTTCTTTGGCAATGATACCGCCTTGTTTTCCAACATCGCAAAAGCCCGAATCAATTTTCTGCGAGAATCCTTTGGATCAATCACTTCATCAATGAATCCCCGTCCAGCAGCTCGATATGGGTGTGCAAACTTTTCTGCATATTCAGCTTCTTTTTCCGCCAGTTTGGCAGCTGGATCATCTGAAGCCTTGATTTCATGTCGGAAAATGATTTCACTGGCACCTTTGGCTCCCATTACAGCAATCTCTGCCGATGGCCATGCAAAATTCATGTCTGCACCGATGTGTTTGGAATTCATCACATCGTAGGCGCCCCCATATGCTTTTCGGGTGATCAAAGTAACTCTTGGAACAGTTGCTTCACTAAAGGCATACAGCAATTTTGCACCATTCACAATTACGCCATTCCATTCCTGATCTGTGCCTGGCAGAAACCCTGGCACATCAACCAGAACAAGGAGGGGAATGTTGAAACAGTCACAAAATCGGACAAATCGTCCCCCCTTCTTCGAGCTGTTCACATCCAACACACCTGCCAGAACCATGGGCTGGTTGGCCACGATGCCTATGCTTCTGCCTCCGATTCGTGCGAATCCTACAAGAATATTCTCTGCATATTGGGCATGGATTTCAAAAAAGGAATCTGCATCCACAATTCCCTGAATGACCTCTCGCATGTCATATGGCTGATTGGAGCTAGCAGGAATGATCTCAGCTAGTGTTTCCCGATCTTCATCACCCAACTCATATGGATAAGAAGGAACTTGATCTTCGCAGTTTTGGGGCAAATAACTCAAGAGCCGTCTGGTTTGCTCCAGACAATCCAGGTCGTGTGCCGCAGTCAAATGCGTAACTCCGGATTTGCTGGCATGGGTATCGGCCCCACCCAACTCTTCGGCAGTTACTTCTTCATTGGTTACTGTTTTGACCACATTGGGGCCAGTGACAAACATATAAGAACTTTTCTCGACCATGATGGTGAAGTCTGTCATGGCAGGAGAATACACAGCTCCTCCTGCACAAGGCCCCATGATGGCAGAAATTTGAGGAATCACTCCTGAGGCGATCACATTTCGATAAAAAATATCTGCATATCCTCCGAGAGATTTTACCCCTTCCTGTATTCGGGCACCACCAGAATCATTCAGCCCGATGATCGGTGCGCCATTTTGCATAGCAAGATCCATGACCTTGCATATCTTCTCCGCGTGCGTCTCTGACAGGGAGCCACCAAATACCGTAAAATCCTGTGCAAAGACATACACCAGTCTGCCTTCGATGGTTCCATAGCCAGTAATCACGCCATCTCCCAGGAACTGTTGCTTTTCCATGCCAAAGTCTGTACTGCGATGGGTAACCATCATCCCGATTTCTTCAAAGGAACCTGAATCAAGTAAGAAATGCAGCCGTTCTCTGGCAGTAAGTTTCCCCTTTTTGTGTTGTTTCTCGATCCGATTTTCTCCACCTCCAAGCTTGGCAAGGGTTATTTTTTCGTGTAATTGCTGAAGTTTGTCTGTCATATCCCAATGCGGTTAACTGCGGTTTTTGTGCCAATTAGATGGTTGAGTTTGAGGAACACTCAGGTTTTTTTGTTGTTTCTGCCAAAGGTACAAGGCAAATCGTGCGGCAATCTCGGCTTCTTCTTCCTGTGTGTTCGAGATGTGTTTGGGTTTGAAATAGCGTTTGACAAAATGTGTGTCAAAGTGCCCTGATTGGAAGGCTTCGTGTTCACAGACAAACTTGCCAAAGGGGAGGGTGGTGGCCACTCCTTCAATCTCATATCCAAGGATGGCTTCTTTCATTTTTTGGATGGCAGCCTCACGATCTCGGCCATAAGTAATGAGTTTGGCAATCATCGGGTCATAAAAAATCGGAATTTCCATGCCTTCCCGATACCCATCATCCACTCGTATGTCTGTCCCTTCAGGTGAACGATAAGTCTGAAGCGTCCCAACACTTGGCAAAAATCCATTCATCGGATCTTCGGCATATACCCTGAGTTCGAGGGCATGACCAGAAATGTTGAGATCCCCTTGTGAAAAGGAAAGACGCTCTCCTCTGGCTATTCTGATTTGCTGTTCTACCAGGTCCAGACCTGTAATCAATTCTGTTACGGGATGTTCTACCTGAAGACGTGTATTCATCTCCAGAAAATAAAAATCCATGTTCTCATCCAGCAGAAATTCCACCGTTCCGGCACCCACATAGTTACAGGATTGAGCAACCTTCACAGCAGCCTGGCCCATTTCCTCCCGAAGGGCAGGAGTAAGAATGGAGGATGGAGCTTCTTCGACAACTTTTTGATGTCTTCGCTGAATGCTACATTCCCGCTCAAACAAATGAACCGTATTGCCTTGCGTATCAGCCAGGACCTGTATTTCTATATGGCGTGGTGAGCGAACATATTTTTCGATAAATACTGATCCATCTCCAAATGCTGATTGTGCTTCACTGATGGCTCTTTCCATGCTCTCTTCGAGTTCCTCGGCCTGCTCGACCACGCGCATGCCTTTGCCACCTCCGCCTGCAGAGGCTTTGATGAGAACGGGATAGCCAATGGTATCTGCAATAGATTTTCCCTCAGCTGGATCTTCGATTGCCTTCCCGCTTCCAGGAACCATTGGGATGTCATAGGCACTCACAGTTTCCTTTGCTGCCAATTTGCTTCCCATCACTTCAATGGCATGTGGTCGCGGACCAATGAATGTGATGCCTGCCTTTTCGACCTGTCGGGCAAAATCTGCATTCTCACTGAGAAATCCATAACCGGGATGGATGCCATCGACCTCATGTGTCAAGCTGGCTTCTATGATTCGTGCGCCCAGTAGATAGGAGTGTGAAGATGGGGCTGGTCCCAAACAGACTGCTTCATCTGCAAAGAGGACGTGTGGGGCATGTCGGTCAGCTTCTGAATATACTGCCACAACCTTGATCCCCATCCGGCGTGCTGTACGCATAATTCGCAGGGCAATTTCTCCACGGTTGGCAACGAGAATTTTTTTCATAAATAGAGAGAATACAGCAGAATGATTTATTATCCGGGACTATGCCATTTCTATTAACAGTTGACCTTTGTCAACGCTGGCTCCTTGTGCGGCCGAAACGAGTTTGATAATCCCATCGGCTGGTGCTTTGAGGACATTTTCCATTTTCATCGCCTCCAGAATCAACAAGGCCTCTCCTTCTCGCACTTCTTGACCGGATTCTACTTTGACTTCAAGGACCAGTCCGGGCATGGGAGCCATGATATGTTTGGCTTTTTGTGAGGCTTGATTTTCAAAGCCCATTTTGGCAATCAGCTGATCATAAGCATCTGAAACATGGACCTGATAAGGATTGCCATTAACAGAAAGCAAAAAGGATTTCTCGCTCTTATTGCTTTCCAATAGATCGATCTGATAGGACAGCCCACGATGAAGGAGGTGAAAGCGCCCTTGTTCAACTTCAACTATATCCAGCTCATCCGATGGATCAACGTCAAAGGTCCATTGGTCTGATACCTGTACCTGGAAGGGATGTTGGTGGTTGTTTTCCGAAGAAGTACCCATTTTACCACTGATTTAAAGGGCCAAATATACAGCTTATTCTTGTTTGTAAACCACTCCTTCTTTCATGACAAAGGAGACTTCCAACATCTTGTTGATATCCGCCAATGGATTCCCGGGAACTGCAATGATATCCGCAAGTTTTCCAGTTTCAATATTTCCCAACTGATCTTCTTTCCGGAGAACCCTCGCATTGGTACTGGTTGCAGAAATAATGGCTTCCATCGGAGGCATTCCCGCTTCTACCATATATACAAATTCCCGGGCATTTTCTCCATGAGGATAGACGCCAGCATCAGTTCCAAATGCAATGGGCACCCCCATTTTATAGGCCTTGGCAAAGGTGTTTTGAATTTTTGGCCCTATTTCTAGCGCTTTGGGCACAATGATTGCCGGAAAATAGCCGGGTTTTTTGGCATTTTCAGCGACTTCTATTCCAGCGGTAATTGTCGGAACAAAATAGGTTCCTTTTTCTTTCATGAGTTCCATGATCTCCTCTGTCATGAGGGTGCCATGTTCGATGGTGGTAATACCGGCCAGCACTGCTCGCTTCATGCCTTCTGCTCCATGTGCATGCGCTGCGGTGATCATGCCATAGTCATTGGCAATCTCCACTATGGCATCGACTTCTTCCTGGGTAAACTGTGGTCCCTGACCATCTTTGGCTGGACTCAATACGCCCCCTGTGGCAGTGATTTTGATCAAGTCTGCACCATCTTTGTATCTTTGTCTGACGGCTTTTGCTGCTTCATCAGGCCCATTGATGACACCATCTCTTGGTCCAGGATCGCCCATTAAGTCCTGGCTCATCCCGTTGGTGGGATCAGCATGGCCTCCTGTCGTTCCAATGGCTTTTCCCACTGTATATATGCGAGGACCAGTAACCAGTCCCTGATTGATGGCATTGCGGAGAGAGATGTTGACTCCGCTGCCTCCTAGATCCCGAACAGTGGTGAATCCTGCCATTAAAGTCGCCTTGGCATAGGTCAGGGAGCGAAAAGCCACATCCGGTGGATTCAATCTGAATCTGTCCATGTAGGTGCTTGGGCTGGACTGACCTTCAATATGGACGTGCATGTCGATCAGGCCAGGCATGACAGTTTGCTCTGTTAAGTCTATGATCTGATCTCCTTCTGCCCCTTTTTTGTATCCCTTTTCAATCGCTACAATGGTTTTGCCCTCAATAACTATGCTCATCTTACTCCTTGCCTTGTCATTTTTGCCATCAATCAAGCTGCCACAATGGAGGATGGTTTGTTGAGCAAAAGCACCCCATGAAATGAGGAGAAGACAACTTAAGCACAATAATCGGGGACAAAAGGAATGCATATTGGTATTGTTAGCAATTGTAAGTAGGATGCTAACAAATGTATAGAATAGTTTGTTGGGAAGAAACCATCGATGATTCCTACATCTAAGTTTGACTTTGGCCATTTTGAATAATAGAAAATCCCTCATTACAGCCTGGAAACGGCTTTTGTGAATGAATGAACTTCGCCATTTTAGGGTGATGTTGATTCATTCTAGGTAAATGGACACATGTATATTTGGCAATCATCTTCCACCCTCTCGCTCTCCCGCCAGCGGGAGACATCAGCCTACAAGACCAGGAATCATCGATTTCCCTTTGGCGGGGGCTGAGGGATGAATAGAATAAGCATATGTAAATATGCCCACTTACTGAATTGAAAAATGGCAGGTGAGGTCTTGATAAGAGATGGGGATTCCCATTTTGGCCAAAGTCAAACTAAGAATAAAAAGAGAAGGATCAGAATCTGATTGAGTATCAGAGTGATCCCTCTCTTGTCTAGTCTGATAGAAATGGTTGTGTTTTTATTGGGGTAGATCGTTACAACTCGATCTTATGGATTGCATATTATTGTTTGACAAACTTTTTACTGGCAAGAAGAAGATGTTCATCATTCTCAAGCAGGAGCACATATACACCCTTAGGCAGAGCTGTAAGATCGAGTTCGATATCGCCGACCAAATTCGGATGCCTTTGGACAGTTTGGCCTTGAGGATTGATCAAGCGAAGATTAAAGGACTCCTGGAAAGGTGGAGATACAACCATCTGGGAATGAGCAGGATTGGGATAGATCTTCAAAGCAGAATTAACCGCAGCGAATGACTCATCCAGGGCTGTGCTATTGCTCAATAGTTCCAGATTGTCCAGGGCATACAATCGCTTCTCTGTGGTGCTTCCAGGTCCTCGGTTGAACACAGAGATGATGATGATCAAATTCGGACTTGTATCATTCGTGAGATAGGGGAGTGGAAGGGAAAAGTTTGTGAAGGACTGTGAGCCACCGATCAGTTGAGTGTCGAGGAGAATGATCTCTTCATATGGAATGAGATCGAAAATTACCGCTACAGCCAGAGTATCCAGATTGCTGTTACCTCCGCTGGTGTCTGCCCGGACGCCGAGCACGGAGATCGTTAGGGTATCATCGGGCATCCCTTCATGATAGTAAGCTCCATTAAGCACAGTTGGGTTGTCTTCGCAAGCCAGATAGTGCGTAAGAGAGGCATCCAATCCTGTAGAATACATCGCTACTGCCGTATCGCCCATACCCTCTGCGCCTGGAACCAAAGGCTCGATGAAATCATCAACTCCATTCCAGATAAAGGGTTGCCAGCGATTGGGCCAATAAAAATCCAGGGAATCAGTCTGCCAGGGATGTTCTTGTCTGACTGTGTCCCATGCTTGAAATTGGCCATTGACCACATCGCACATTTGAGCGGACAGTTGAAAACCAAGGAGTAGAAGAAGGGAAAATAGTAGGTGCTTTTTCATGGAAAGTGTTGAGTGAGGTAGATAGGTGTTTTTCATGAAAGATAAATAAATGAGTGAGAAATACGTAATTTGTATACTTAAATACAACTTTAAGATTGCATTTAGTCAAAAGTAAATGTGTTGTATTAAATTGTGTCAAAAATACACAAAAATTATTCTCAACAAAAATTTTCTTTCTTTATCTTCTCGCAGACAGATCAAAAAATGTATCTTTTTGCCCATTCTATCTCTTCAAATGTGTAGATATGAAGCTTATTGCAGCACTCTTACTCCAAAATCCACAAGGTCAATTCTTGTTTTATTTGCGGGACAATAAAGCCAGTATCCCCTATCCACATCATTGGGATATGTTTGGGGGGCATGTGGAAGAGGGGGAGACAGTGGAAGAGGCATTGGTACGAGAACTCAAGGAAGAATTGGACTACGAATTGAAGGAGTATTCTTTTTTTCGAGTCTATCGGCATGAGGATGAACAGACTGGGCAGACAGAAAAATACATATTCTATACTCAGATTGATATTCCTGAGAACGAATTGGTCCTATATGAAGGAGAACGACTTCAATTCTTCGAGCCAGAAGAGCTAAAAAACCTGAAATTTTCGCATATCATTGGCCAGATCGTAGAAGATTACCAACGAGACATTTTGCAGAAGAAGGGATAGTGTCAGCCCATTTTTGACGACGGATTGTTTGTCATCGACTATCTACCATTGACTATGGATCATCCGCTATCTATCTTCGCTTTATGGAAGAATGGCAGGAAATCATACAGAAAATGAAACCCGATGAGCAGTATGCCTGGTTTGTTGGGCAGGTTGCGGATATGGAGGTCGCATGGGGATTGTATCATGAAAAAACGGAAGGCTGGGCCATGACCCAAATGGAAAGCGGGCAAGAATTGCTGGTCCTGTGGCCAGACCCAGGCATGGCCAAAAAGCATGCAAGTGGTCCCTGGAATTCCTACCGACCGGAAAGCCTGGATATTCACGGCTTCCTGGAATATGGAATAGATGAATTGAAAGAGGCGAACAGAGGGGTGAGTCTCATGTACACTTCTGAGGAGGGAGGACTTGTGATCGAGTTGGCTGATCTGAAACGAGACCTTCGTGCGACCCTTGAGGCATTTGGATAAAGGCAATCTCTGATGCGAATCAGAAGTTGGGTGTGACTCTGGCTGTCAGACAGCCAGAGTTTGGTAAGTAGATAGGATGAGGCTGGCCGACCAAAGATCTCGGCTGATTTCTGTACTTCCATCACCATCCAAATATGTCGCTTCCTTAGGTATGAGCACTCCTACCTATCAGGATCTTCTTGCATTTTTCGATTTTGTCGAGAATAAAAAATTGCGAGAATGACGAGAACAAACAGGAGACCGGCAAGTGATCTTTGGCGAATTTGTGCCCGAAGACGATGAACTTCATTTGCAAGCTGAAGGACCTGTTGTTTGTCTGTCAACTCTCTTCTGCTATTGATAGAGCGGAGACTTTCAATCTTGTGCGTTATCCGCCTGTGCTTCTCAGGCTGAACCTGATTAAGGTAGATGTCTTGCGCCTTTTCCAATTCCTCTATGCTCAATTCCGGCACCCCAATGCGTTCGTAATACAGAGCCATTCGATAGTAGCATTCTGCCAAACCAAGCTTGTCTCCTGTAGCTTTTGCCAACAGCAATGCATCAAGAATGATCTGTTTTTCAATTTGGGCCTGTATGTCAGCCTGATCAAGCAGTGTCTCCACTTTCGGAGATTGAGCCCTCAGGGATGGAGAGCCAAATACACTGATGAAAAATAGAATGCCTAAAACAGATATGCGTGAGTGTTTCATGACAGGGAAAGATTGAATGAATATGTATTGTCTCCAATAACTTAACAAAAAATGGGCAGATTGCCAATGCTATTTTTTCAATAGTATCGACCAATCATCTTATGCTCGACGATGGCGCGTTTGATCGTAAGTGGATCAATCGATCCTTGATGCGCATAGGCAATTGTTCCGCCAGGTTCCACCAGCAATGTATAGGGCAGGGCCCCGTTCCAGTTGGGATCTATGACTTCGATCAAATCGTAGATGTCCTCCTTTCCAAATCGATAATTGCTGACTGCAGATTGTTTTTCCGTCAAAAATTCAAGCGCTTTCTCATGGTACTCTGGATCATCTGCACTGATGGAGACAAATTCAAAATCACGACCTTTGAACATCCGATGGATGGCGATGAACTCTGGATACTCGATTTTGCAAGGCCCACACCAGGTTGCCCATACATTGATGAGACGGAGTTTGGAGGAGGTATTGGCGACCACTTGCTTGACGCCAGCCAAATCGATGGGCTTCAGACTGACATTCATAGCTGCCCATTCTGCATCGACTTTGGTTTTGTATTTGGTTTTCCATGCCCATTTGGTAGAGCAGCCAAAGGTCTTGGTCATGGCCGTTTCTGGGTTCTGCCCGGCAAGAACTGCTTCGATAGCAGCCCGGACATCTTCTGCTTGTCCTGTTCCAGGCTTTTCGGATTTGTCCAGACGACCCACATACTGCAATTTCCTCGCTTCATCAAAGACAAAACAGTGTGGAGTCGCTGCGGGACCATATTGCAAGGAGGCAGCATGATCATCCCCGTCATAGAGATAAGGAAAGGGGTATTTCTTATCTCTTGCCCGAAGAACCATATCCGAATACGTATCGCCCATATCACTATAGCCAAGTTCTTCATACAACAAGCCCAATGGACTATTGGGAGAAATCACCACGACTTGCACGCCCTGCTGTTTATAATCCCGGTCCAAATCAAACATTCTTTGCTCATAGGCCTGTGCAGTTGGGCAATGGTTACAACTGAAAATGATGGTGAGCACCTTTGCCTGATCGAAATCTTTGAGATCATACCAATTCCCATCTGCACCTGGTAGATGGAAATCAGGTGCCTCCATTCCAAGTTCAAGGGTGGTCACCTCTTGTTCTGGAACAGCTTGCGGATTGGCGACAAATACAGCAGGACTTTCTGCAAGCTGAGATGTACTTTGTTGTGAATCAGATGTTGCACAACTTAGCCAAAACAGGGCTATAAGGCCAAGGAAATAGGAAAAGGTAGGCCGGTTCATATGCTGAATGAATCAATGGAATTAAGTAGGCTCATACATGTGTTTTCATCTGATTTCTCATTCTCATCAAAGGAACTTTGGAGAATGGCTTTGTGGAAATGAAGATACACATGAATGCTTGCATCGCCAAACAGATAGAAGCGACTATTCCGCCATCTTTTCCTTGATTTTGCTTTGGGATTCGATCAGTTGAGGATTGCCTGGGCTAAGACTGAGGGCTTGTTCTATATGGTTGGATGCCTTCTCAAAGTCATCTTGCATGGCATATGTCTTTGCAAGGATGGCATAGACCTGCCAGGTATTGGGAAAGAAGCTTTTGCAGAAAAATCCGACTTCTAATGCCATGTCGAATTCTGCTTTTTTGAGGCGATTCTCCATATACTCAAAGAATCTGTTGGAGAACAGCTTAGTTTGTTCTAGTTGGGATAGTTTGCTCAAGGTGGATGTCAGCGCTATTTGATCGATAGACTCTTCCAGGCCTTGGGTGAGAGAATCGGCAGTGGTATAGGTGAGGCTGTAAGCATCATATCCTTCGGTTTGCTGAAACAGTGTATGGAGAGCTTGTGGCTTGTCTTGCTTCGCCAGGAGATCCCTGACCGATAAGGAGACTTCCTCTTCATAGTTATGGAAAAGATAGAGATAGATCAGGCCGTTCTGTGGATCATATACATTGGAATATTGGGTTCCTCCCCAGAAGCCTTCCTGGTGCATAGCGTTGATGACTGAGAGGCATAGATCTTTGCCGCGCGCCTTCATTGGGCTTGTCTCCATGATTTGATATCCACTCAAGTATCTCTCACAAGTGATGTCGCTGTGAGAGCTAATGTTGGATTGGTAAAAATTGGTACAGATTTGATATTGTTCAGGTGCTTTTTCGATGACCGCATCTCCCTCGACAATGAGGGAAGCTCCGCTTTTGTCCACGAACATCAGTTGGGCACTGGCCAGGAAATCTAGTTGGTATTGGAGGAGAATGTTCTTTACTTCAGCAGTTGTGGCGCAGTTTCGCATGATCTTGTTGACCAATTTGGTTGCATTAGTTTTCTTTTTGCCTTTCAAATTTTTGACCTCCAGACTCTCCATCGCAAATCCGTCAAAGACCAATCCTGCTTCATTCATCCCTCCCTGTGCGAAGTAATTTCCAAAGCCAAAGTATACGGCTCCATAGTCCCCTTTTCCTTTGTCCAGGGTCCACATCCAGGTATCGGGGTCGATATAGTCTTCATTGTTGCCAATCCAGGTCTGGCCTGAGGCATCTCTGAAGCAGATCATGCTGCAACTGAGGATTGTCTGGTAGCTGAGAATGAGGAGGAGGGAGAGGAGCAATTTATTCATATGAGGAGAAAATTGGTATGCAGGTTTTATCAGAGGGTCTTTCTATTCCTAATTTACTTGTTTTTGTTGTAGAATAAAGCTGGTTATTCTACTTTTCACATACGCGTATGCCAGCAACAAACAATTGCCCTGCAATCGTTTATTAAGAGACTGTTTAGGAATCTGTGCTGAGAATTTTTATGGTGTATTTTTTTCTCAGGCAAGGCTCTTTTTTGTTCTCATAGTGGTGCTATGAGAACAAAAAAAGCCGCAGAATGAGGAAAAAAGACGCATACAAAAAATAA
>JBCCGK010000143.1:0-24528 GCA_039029315.1 Bacteroidota bacterium
GTTTTGGAATCTGTGCTGAGAATTTTTATGGGGTATTTTTTTCTCAGCCAAGGCCCTTTTTTGTTCTCATAGCGGTGCTATGGGAACAAAAAAAGCCGCAGAATGAGGAAAAAAGACGCATACAAAAAATAAGTAATAGATTTCCAAACAGTCTCTTAGATTTTTTGCGCAAACATTCAAAGTGAGAGATCATTCCAGACGAAGAAAGGAGCTTTATCCACCAAGAGAGATCTGGAATCTGCTTCTCCTGCTGAGACTTGTTTGCCTGAGGCATAAATCGAAGTAGCAGAGAGGGAGATTCCAGATATTTTTCCTCGTTTCACTCGCAAAAATTCTGGAATGACGCACTCGGGCGTTTTTTTACCAAAATCCGAGATGACTCATATACTCTACCAACCAGGATTGTTGGTAAGATTCGGATTGACATCCAAAGCGCTTTGCGGTAAGGGAAACAGATAATATTTATCATCCCATCTCCGATTCGTATTGGCGTAGCGGGTTCTTGGTCCTTCCAGATCTCCATTCAGGGCAGAGTTTTCAGGGATGCCTTCTACATGACCGTATACCTGATCTCCCAGACGATAGCGCCAAATGTCCATCATACGATGGCCGCCTTCCCCGGCAAATTCATATCTGCGTTCCAGCAGAACTGCATCAATGTAGGCATTGCCAGTGGTTCCATTCATGAGAACGGTGGGAACATCACCAATTCCATTGTAGCTCGGCATACCTACCCTGTTTCGTACCATATTGACATAGGTCAATGCTTCAGGATTGTTATCAGCTGCAAGCGCTTCGGCCATCATCAGGAGGACTTCTGCATAACGGAAGATCTTATAGTCTGCGTGTCCTCTTTTGGTATTGATATAAATCAGGGTAATGTTATCATCGAGGCTGAGTCCAACATATTTTCTGATGAGGTAGCCTGTATCCATACCAGTATTCCGATCTCCACGATCAGCATTGACAGTGGCTGAATCGGGATGAGGCTGGTAGGCATAGAGTTCTGAACCCCCACCATCTCTGGTTTGCAACATATCTCCGGGAAGGATCAAAGAGGCACGCAGGCGCGGATCTCTGTCTGTAAAAGCATCTGCTGGATCGTAAGTGGGATCATCCACTGGTGCAAGGCCATTGATCGTTTGAAAGGATTGAACCAGATTCCAGGTCGCACCATACTGGGCCTGATTGTTCCCCGCACCCTCACCCGTTCCAAAGTAGGCTCCCCTGGGAAGACCTTTAAAGGAAATTTGTTCATAGGGAAGGAGATTATCTACATACACTCTGGAAAGAACAGTCGCAGTAGATGGACTGCTGCCATCATAATCAGAGTCGGGCATAAACAGTCTTCGGAAACCATCTATCCCGTCATCGAGCGACATTCCACTTCCCTGAATGATTTGTCTACAGGCTGCTTCAGCGCCATCATAGAGTTCAGATGGGTTGGAATGCCAGCCAACCGCATTGAGGTAGGCTCTTGCCTTCAGAGTCAATGCAGCCCACTTTGTCACTCTTCCTGCATCACTGCCGGGATAGGATTCGGGCAATATCTGTGCAATGGCTTCCAATTCACTGATCACAAAGTCAAATACGACCTCTCTTTGGCCCTCATTGGAAGGAAAGAAATCCAGGTCCTGTGGTTCTGTTACCAGGGGTATATCTCCATGAAGTAATACCATCCGTTCATAGAGCATGGCGCGGATAAAACGAGCTTCAGCCTCAACCCGTGTAGCTATATCAGGGTCTGAAAATTCGGCACCCGGAATACGGGCGATCAATTCATTACAATGTCTGATGTCATCGTATCGGTAAAAATGTAATTTTCTGTGCGGCGTATTTGCATCAGAGGCCAACCAGTTTAGCTTGGCTTTTTCATTTCCTCCATTCCGTCTCCAACCATCATCTGTATACAGCCACATTCTGTTATCGCTCTTTTGTTGATCCAAAAAAGGCAAGAAAGTATAGAGATAGTTGGAAGCGATGATCATGTCCGCTTCTGTCTTGAACACAGAAGCAGAAGTATACTCATCTATGGGAGAAACATCGAGGTATTCATTGATATTACAAGCCCCGAGAAATATCGATATGCCGATGAAGGCGAATATTATCTTTTTCATAATTGCTTAGGTTAAAATTTGATGTTTGCACCGAATGCAGTGGTGAGAGGGAGTGGATAACGGAATGTGCCTGTTCCAAGTTCAGGATCCCATCCTGTATCAAAGGAAGGATTATTGGTCCAGAGGACGCCTATGTTCTCCACCGAAACGTACACATCCAAACCAGAGACAAGCTTCAGTTTTTCCAGCAAATTCCTATTGAATGTATAGCTCAAATTGACATTCTTCAGTTTGATATAGGCGTTGTTCTGGATCAGGTGGGATACATTTTGATTATAGGGAATGACATTAGAAGCAGTTGCCTCTGGGAAGGTTGCTTCCATATTGTCGGGTCGCCAGGTATCCATTTGATAGACAAAAGGAGCAACATCTCCGGTAAAAGGATTTAGGTTGACTCCGTTCCGCCACCACTGAAATCCTCTCAACACACCATAGACCCGGGCAGAAAGACTAAATCCAGCATAAGAGACACCGAGATTGAATCCGATCCGGTAGTTATCCTGGGTATTTTCTTTCAGTACTACCCTGTCATCAGCATTGATTACCCCGTCAGCTGCATCTGGGATGCTATCACCATCGGTATCTACTGTGAGCTGATCGACATATCGGAATCCCCCAATATAGCGTCCAAATTCATCTCCATGAGAAGAGACCGCCGACTGATCAATGGGATCACCATTGGCAGCGACATTGGTTTCCAGATCACTTTGGTTGTTGAAGAATCCATTCGTCTCATAGCCAAACCAGTTGCCAAAAACAGGCAAACCGATGTCTTGAAAATTGGTATTGCTGTTGTTGAGTGGACTGACGCCTTCGGTATTCGTAATCTCACTGTCATAATAGGTCAGGTTGGCTGTGGCAAAATAAGACACTTTTCCGACCGTATTGTTATGAGAAAGTTCTGCTTCATAGCCCCATGATCTTGCGTCATAGACATTGTCCAGAACCCCATCCAGCCCCCCTTCTGCGGAGGTCAACAATTGGGTGATAATATCACTCCTGTTATCAACAAAGTATTCAGCAGTAAGGCCCAATTTTCCTTTCCACATCACGAGATCCAGACCCAGGTTGATCTTTTCTGACGTCTCCCATCTCAGATTGGGATTGACTGCTGAACCAAGGTTAAGCGTGGGTGCGACTACCCCACCAAAGGCGATTCCGCTTGGATTAAATGCGACCCTTTCTACAACATTGATGGAGCCATCATCTCCGTTCTGTCCCCATGAACCTCTCAGTTTCAACACATCCACAAAATTTGCATTATCCATAAAGCCTTCCTCGGTGACATTCCAGCCAACAGAGACAGCAGGAAAATATCCCCATCGATTGGCAGGACCAAAGTTAGAACTTGCATCTGCCCGGAAGTTAAATTCCACCAGGTATTTGGCCATATAATCGTAGGCAAGCCGTCCAAAATAGGATAGGGTCTTGCGATTGTCTCCCCGAGTAGAAGAATTGCCAAATCCATTGATGGTTTGTCCCAGTGTGAGATTCTGAATGGCAGGCAGAATAAAATTGGATCTGTCAGCTTGTAGCCCTACACTTTCGCCCTCTTGTGTCTGTAATCCAGCCAGGATATTGATACTGTGCTTGTCACCTAATGACAACTCGTATCTGGCTGTCGTAAGAGTATTGATACTGAAGATTTTGGCTGAAGAAAACAACAAATTCCTATCTGCAGCATTGACGGGAATATTTTCTCCTACCTGATTGAGTTCCAGATCCAGAAGGGCATACTCATAAGGGGTATTCCATGTTTCCTGAAAAGCATTGGTATTGGTATACGATACCCTGCCCTCAATGTAGAGGTTGTCAATTGGATTCAATTCGGCATATAGCTGAAGGTTCAGTGCATCGTTTTTTTGTTTGTTATAAGAACCAGAAGTAGCCCTACCTAAAGGGTTGGCTTCTCCCCCTGCGGCTCCTTTGTCAACATAGGTTCCGTCAGACAGTTGAATGGGAAAGAAGGGACGGCCTCTGACATTATTCGACTCCACACTCGGAACATTGTTCGTATTTCGTATCGAGTTGGAAGCATTCGCCCCAATGGTCAGCCAGTCTGTCACGTCAGCATCAAGCTTCAATCGAAGATTATATCTTCTGAAATTGTCCGAACCAACCAACAGTCCATTCTGATTCAGATACCCCATATTGAAAAAATAGCCTACCCTATCAGAACCACCGTTTATGGTGACGTTGTGAGAAGCCTGACCAGCATTTTCACTGTATAGCTCATCTACCCATGCAGTCTCAGGATAGAAACCACTTGCTGCTCTGGAAATATCAGCATCAGAGAAAGGCACACTTACGTCCCCAGGCGTTAAGCTGGGATCATTCCTCAAGGCTTCTCCAATGGCAGCTTCGTTGGAGAACTCCATGAATTCCTGAGATTTGGCCAGTTGTGCGGTTTGGGCAGGTGACTGTCGGGAATAATTCACGTTGTAACTCACGGACATGCGCTCACTTCTTCCCGTGTTTTTTGTCGTGATCAGGATGACCCCATTGGCACTTCTGGCTCCATAGATCGCAGTAGCTGCTGCATCTTTCAGAACGGATACCGAGGCAATATCTGCGGGGTTGACATCATTGATCGACCCCTCAAATCCATCGATCAGGACCAGGGCATTTTTTTCCTCCAAAGCACTGACTGCTCTCACTCTCAGGTTAATATCAGACCCCAGTCTGCCACTGTTTTGATTGATGATCAGTCCAGGTACTGCCCCGACCAAAGAATTCTGAACATTCGTTACCGGCCGTTTTTCAATTTCCAGGGCTTCAGCATTCACCTGCGAAATCGCGGCGGACACTTTGCTTTTTCCCTGCGTTCCATATCCGACAACGACAACTTCATTCAAAGAAGCAGCGCTTTCTGTCAGAGAGACGTTGATTTCGGACCGACCATCAAGCCTTACGTCCATGGTTTCATATCCAAAGTAGGAAATGATCAGGGTAGTAATCTCATCAGCTACTGTAATCTGGTATTTTCCTTCCTCGTTTGTTAAAGCGCCTTGATTGGTTCCTCTGGCCCGAACAGCAGCACCAACAAGTGGAATACCTTCTGCTCCAGTTACGGTTCCACTGATGGTTTTTTCCAGGGTTTTCTTCAGCAGATAATTGGATGTACTTTTGATCTTACTGATCGGATTGCTACGATTGGGCTGAACCTTGAGGTTTCCCTTATTTTCGATCTTTTGTATCCTGTTAATATTTCGCGCCAATTTCCGGGCATCCCGAATTCCTTTTTTACTTTTTTCAAAAACAAGGAAATATTTCTCGCCATAGACCTTGTAGTCAAAGGTGGTATTGGCCAATAAGCGCTTCATGGCCTGGTCGAGCATTTCTCCTGGCTGGTATTGAAAATCGACCTTGATGACTGATACCAGACTGGTGTTGTAGGAGAAAAATACTTCATATTTTTCTCCAAGTTCTTCGAGGGCCTCATTCAGGGGCCGACTTTCATTGGGTTCTTCTCTCCATTCTCTATCAAAAGCCTGAAGAGGCGAGGAGAATAACAAGCCCCAACTAGCTGCGAGGAATAACAGCCAAAGCGGTTGGATCATAGTAGTAAGTTTCATAAGTGTGGAATTAATTTATCTGAAAATCAAACAAACCTGCGTTTATCCCTGATTCTCAATGAATAATCAAGCGCCTGCCTTCTTGCGTGATTTCTGTATTGAAAATCCCTTCGAGGATAGGGATGGCAATTTCAAGTTCGTCCATGGGGAGCCGAACCGTTGTCTCCAGTTCCAACAATTGCTGATTTCTCAGGTCGATTTCGACTCCGTAGATATCTGTGATGTTGGTGAAAATTTCCTGGGTTGGCCGGTCTTTCAAAATCAGGATCCCATCCTTCCAGGAGCTATGAGCTTCTCCAGAAGCCTCTTTTCGTTGGGTTAGTTTGTGGGAGGAGGAAGAATAAACAACAAAGTCTCCGGCATCCAGATATTTTTCCTCCTTCCCTGCACCGAGTTTTATTTTCCCTTCTTCAAGAAAAACCGCTGTTTGGTCCCCCCTATTTTTGACATTGAAGGAGGTGCCCAATACTCGAATAGATACCTCATTTGTGATGACAACAAATGGCGAATTTGTCGTGGGTTCTGGTGCTACCTCAAAAAATGCTTCACCTGTCAACCAGACTTTTCTTTCGCTGTCTGTTTGCCATTGTTTTGCAAGCCTGATTTCTGAGTTAGCATTGAGTTTGACAACTGAGCCATCTTCGAGCTTGATGGTTTGCCATTCCCCATATGTGGTAGCATAGGTCTGATATTGTATGGGCTGAGTCAGCCAAATGCCTCCCAATATCCCCAAGAGCAAGAGGATAGAGGCAGCAATTGCCAGTTTTTTGTAGGAGAGCCGACGGATACTGGATGATTGCTGAACTTGATCTTGGCTACTTTGGATGACTTTCCTAAATCGGTTTTCCAATTGATCTCGTTCAGGGGATTTCTTTTCGAAGAAGGAACTAACACTCAAAACCAATTCTTTTGCTTCCTCAGCCAATGCTTCACTGTCAGGATTTTTCAAGCAGAACTCTCTCCAAACTGCTTCGGTTTCAGGTCCGGGTTTCAGCACCCATTCTCTGAAAACGGGATTCGAAGCCAGTTCGTCAAGTGTGCGAATGTTACGATGATTCTCCATTATCAATTGGGTCTTGATTATGGAGAGAGGGGAGGAAACGTAATTTATAATACCTCTTTAAGAATTTTTTTTTAAAAAAACAGAGAAACCAATAGGAAAAAATGTTGACTGAAGCGGCTCGTTTTTGGCAGGGAGTTTTTGCGCATATTTTTCAGGGCTCTATACACACTATTTCTAACGACCTGAATACCAACAGACTGTATCTCCGAGATTTCCTCAAAAGACAAGTTCTCAAAGTACCGCAGATAGATAATTTCTCTTTGATGTGGGGAAAGTGAGGCAATGCGAGATCTGAGCCATTCTTTTCTGTATGCCTCGGTTTCTTCTTCGCACAATTGAGATTCGACTGTTTCTGTTGTTGTCAATTGCCCATGTTTACTTTCCTGAAATCGCCGACCTAAGCGATTTTTATGCAGATGAGCGTGCATATTTCTTCTCAGACACTTGAACAAATACATGTCTATCCTTTGGATGTCGGCAAATTGGTGAGGGTGTTGAATCAACCAGACAAATAGATCGTGAATCACATCTTTGACCAGGTTTTCATCAGCTTCTATGCTACATCCATACCGAAGGAGGCTTTTATAATACAGGATATATATTTCCTGAATGACATGAAGATTCCCCTTTTCGGCTATCGAAAGGAGCTTTTCAGTATGGAGAATCCTGTTGTCCATTTGTTACTGATTGTCCATCTCTTGCAGGCTTAGCATCAATTTAAATAAATTTAGTTAATTACCTACCATTAGATCCACTTGCTTTTTTGTTGAGATTCTTCATCATGCGCGTTGAGTGTCCTTGAATTTAGGCGACCCTGTTCTCTGCCAGAGGAACTCTGTGTCAAGTTGATAAAAATATTCATGAGAATATATATTCCGATCTAGATACCATATGCTTCTTCGAAAACAAAATCGTCAAAGACTACAACTTGTGCCGATGTTTGGGTACATGATCCTTTGGGCCTTGTCGGTAGCTTGTTCTTCCGATCCTCGTCCCCCCAATATCCTGTTTGTCATGACTGACGACCATGCCTATCACCAAATGAGCCTGGCAGGGAATCCCTTGATCCAAACCCCCAACCTCGATCGCCTGGCTGAAGAAGGAGTCTGGTTCAACAATTCTTTTTGCACCAATTCCCTTTGTGCGCCGGCTCGTGCTGCAATTTTGACTGGATGTTTGTCTAACATCAATGGCATCCTGGGCAATTCGGAAAGCAAAGAGCGAATCGAGCGTCTAGACCCTGATTTGCCGACTTTCCCACGCATGTTGCAACGCGCGGGTTATCAGACTGCCTTGATTGGCAAATGGCACCTCCCGCATGAGCCACGCGGATTCGACTACTCCTGTATTCTGCCTGGCCAAGGCCTCTATGTTGATCCCGATCTGATCGAAAACGGCATACGGAAAAAGTTTCAGGGCTATGTGACCGATATCATCACAGACCTGGCTTTGGCGTATCTCAAGAAGAGAAAACCGGAGAAACCCTTTTGCCTGCTTTACCAGCACAAAGGGCCTCACCGACCTTTTTCACCGGCTCCTCGCCACAGGAATCTATATGAAGACATCGATTTTCCACATCCGGAGACCTTTCATGACGACTATAGCAGCCGCCAGATCGCTGCCAAAGCCCTGGATATGCGTTTCGAACAAAGTTTGGCTCGTGATTATGAAGAGTTGCCAACCGGGCTTTCGGAAGCAGATAAAAAGGAATGGATATATCAGCGATTTGTCAAAGACCATTACCGAGCCTTGCAAAGTATTGATGAAGGAATCGGTCGCCTGCTGGCTTATCTGGATGAGCAGGGTCTCAGTGATCAGACCCTGGTGATTTACACCACCGACAATGGGTTTTATCTCGGGGAACATGGCTGGTACGACAAGCGGTTTATGTATGAACCTTCGCTTCGCATCCCCCTGTTAATGCGCTACCCCAACGCCATCGAGTCAGGTCAGATCGATGAACATATGGTTATGAACATCGACCTGGCGCCTACCATTCTTGATTATGCAGGAATCACTGTACCCCAACAAATGCAGGGCGAAAGCCTGAAACCCTTGTTGGCTGGCAAAATAGATTCATGGCGCGAGACCATTTATTATTCCTATTACGAAAACTCCTGGACCCTACGCAATTTTACCCAGGCAGATTTGAGCGATTCGACATTTCAATTTTTCACAGCTCATCGCATTGGTCCCCACCGTGGCATCCGTAGCGATCGGCACAAACTGATCGAATACTATAGCACAGAAGATTATTGGGAATTCTTTGACCTCGTTCGTGATCCACATGAGCTGAATAATCTGTATGCAGACCCAAAATACAAGGAGGTGATAGTCGACATGACAGCCCGACTGAGAGAGCTGCAAAGGCAATACAAGGATGAAGATAGTTGGGAATCACTGGTTCGGCCCAATTACCAGGAATAATTGTAGGTACTGAGCACTTTCCCATCGGATATCAGATAATCATGAATGAATGTCGAACAGCCAGTGTAGAAGAAAGGTACAGATGGGCTTTCCTTCTGTTATCCGGAGAACTTTTCACGGAAATATCATAGGAATAGTAGCCCTCTTCCAAAGATAATCTGGAGAGGTTCATCATTCAAATGTCAGCAAGCAATGCTCACAATGAGCACTCAGACATTTTTCACAAGGAAGACATGCCACCTATTGTTTCTATAGCCCTGGCAGTTTCCATCCATTATGGTACTCCCTATTCATCAAGGCATTGGCTTCTGCATCCTCCCCAAAATTTCCCTTTTTGGCATCCCAATATACCTTTCGGCCGGTCTTGTAAGCGATATTTCCCATATGACCATTCGATGCCGCTACACTCCCGGCTACGATATCAGCAGCCAGTATACTCGGATCATTGGATTGCATGGCCTGGATAAAATTGCGGGCATGTGTCTCCACCCCATCCCCAAAGCTTCCTGCTCTTTGGTGTGGGAGGGATTCCATTTTATACTGTTCCATTCCGCCTTTTCTCTCCGTTTCCGGTAATATTTTCCAGCCTTGCCGGCTTAAGGCCAGTGTGCCGTTGTTGCCAATGAACGCAATGCCTTCCGTGGTTCCAAAATTTCCGACATCTATGCCAGTAGCATGTTCCCACAGCATATTGAATTTTTCATACTCAAATACAGACTGCAAGGTATCTGGTGTTTCTGAAGCATCTTCTGGATAGGCGAGTTTCCCGCCTGAAGCCGTGATAGATTTGGGCGCTGTGGCACCCATAATTTGTAGCGCTATGTCTATTTCATGTACGCCCCAATCTACTTGCATCCCACCGGAATAATCCCAAAACCATCGATAATTGAAGTGAAAGCGGTTGGGATTGAAAGCGCGCTTGGGAGCAGGCCCTAACCACATGTCATAATCAACTCCTGCTGGAGGGCTTCCATCGGGCTTCACAACTATGGGCTTCATCCATCCCTGGTAGGCCCATACTTTGACCAGTCGGATCTGCCCCAGTTTACCAGAATGTACATAGTCGAGCGCTGATTTGTAATGCCGGGCACTTCGTTGCCACTGGCCCACCTGAACAATTTTCCCTGTTCGCTCTACCGCCTTTACCATGATGTTGCACTCCTGAATAGAAGTAGCCAAGGGTTTCTCTATGTAGACGTGCTTTCCTGCCTCTACTGCATCCACCATGATCTTGCAATGCCAATGGTCTGGCGTGGCAATGATAACCGCATCAATGCTATCGTCTTCCAATAGTTTTCTATAGTCTTTGTACAAGGCAGGCTTTTTCCCTTGCAATGTCTCGGCTTCGCTCGCGCGCCTGTCGAGAACACTTTGATCGACATCACATATCGCCACGCATTCGACCTCATCGATTTGTAGATGAATGCGCATATTGGTCCATCCCATGCCATTGCAGCCGATGACCCCAAAGCGGATTCGATCATTGGCAGATAGTTGGGCAAGCTTGCGTCTTTGAGCGACTACCTCTGCCGGAACAAAGGTAAGCATTCCGGCTGCTCCACCCAGGGCAGCCTTTTGCAGGAAATCTCGTCTTGAGGTATTCATATGAAAGTTAGATTTGATAACACAAAAAAGAATTGAACAATTGTTTTTCGAAAAATAATAAAAAATACGTCCTGGCTGTCCTCCGAAGTTGGTAGGACCACCAGACCGTTTGTCGTTCAAAGATGACAAAGGAAAACTTGCAGAGAGAAGCTTAGAGACTGTTTGGGAATCTGTGCTGAGAATGTTTAGGGTATATTTTTTTCTCAGACAAGGCTCTTTTTTGTTCTCATAGTGGTGCTATGAGAACAAAAAAAGCCGCAGAATGAGGAAAAAAGACGCATACAAAAAATAAATGACAGATTTTCAAACAGTCTCTAAATCATAAGATCTTGTTCTTCCCCCTGCCTCCAAAGGGGGAAATTGTTGATTCCTGGCCTTGTGAGTTGATGTCTCCCGCTGGCGGGAGAGCGAGCGGGTTGAAGATGATTGCCAAATATAAATGTGTCGTCCCCTTACTTATGAGAATCAATTAATGGCCCCATAAAGCTTCATTCATGATGGCAAGCACACCAATGCTGAAGTGCTTGATCTGCATTGAGAGAGAAAATGTAGCTGACTCTTTCCCTTTCACGCTAAGAAATCACGAATATCCCGATGGGCTTCCAAACTTTCCCGGGAAATCTTGGGCATATTGAAAAAGCCATGAATCACGTTGGGATATTCCTTAAAAACCACCTGATTTCCTGCTGTCTCCAGCTTTTTTGCATACGCTTCTCCTTCATCCTTTAAGGGGTCGAAAGCAGCTGTACAGACAAAAGCGGGAGGAAGATTGGATAGATCCTCTGTCAATAGAGGGGACATGAGGGGATTCTGAATATCAGCGTCCGATTGTTTATAATTATCCAAAAACCATTCAATCAGGGGCTTGGTCAAAAAGTAGCCTGCTCCAAATCCATCCATAGAGGGATGAGCTAGACGAGCATCTGTACTTGGATAGATGAGGACTTGCCTGCGAATCCTCGGCCCTTCTGCTTCTCTGGCCAGGATACTGACAACGGTAGCCAAATTTCCACCTGCACTATCTCCCATGACAGTAAGTTCATCGGCATTGACCCCTAGTTGATCCGCATGATTGGCAACCCAAACTGTGGCATCATAACAATCTTGATGAGGGATTGGGAATTTATATTCAGGAGCCAAGCGATAGCCTGCTGACACGACAACAGCCTGGTTGTCCCGACTCAATCTCCTACAGACCAAATCATGGGATTCAATCGATCGCAGAACAAAGCCTCCTCCATGATAGTAAACAATCACCGGTAAGTTTTGGCTGGAAGAGGGGCGATAGATGCGAATGCAAATCTTTTCGCCGTCTCGCATAGGAATATGCTCATCCCTTATTTCTGTTAATGCAATCGGTTTGTAATCTAATATTTTCCGAGACAGTGGTAAGGTCTTCGCATTGTTGACTCTCATTTGGGAAGGACTGAGTGTAAAATCAGTCTTTCTAAAGGTATTGATATACCACAACAATAAGCGCAACTTGATAGACATGCTGTTTTTTTTTGTAAGGATTCAGCACAGGATAGACAGCAAAAATACACAGAAGAAGGGAGTTCGTCTTCTGTTTGCTTGGGTGTGCGACATTTTTCACAATCTAGAGACTTTTCTTTCTCCTTGAAAAGAGAAACAAGCCCACAGGCCTTAAGGTAAATGGGACATTTGTCGTACACCCGTTTGCTTAGAGGAGGCTTGGAACAGACATTTTGTTGGGGAAAATGTTGGGCAAATAATCACCAAGCTCTCCAGCATTCCTTGGCATAGCATGGACTCGACTGTCTTCCTCGATCTTTGTGCCAAAACTATTATTCTGATGAAGGTTTCTATGCAGAAACTCGTAGACGTGTATCATGAGGATCATACGCTGGAGTCACTCAGAGGAGGATTGAGAGTGGGATTCTTTGATACTTTCTGAAGCTGTTTCTCCTAACAGATGCCGGGTAAATAGTTTCTTCAAAGCTTCCTTCTCCAACTTCTTTCCGATAATGACCACCTTGCTTGTACGAGGCTCATCCACTGGCCATGCGACCCCATCGCTCAAAATAAATGTGCGATATACAGATTGGAGCACCACCTGTATAGGATAATCATGTGCATTCAGGATGCCTTTGATCCGATAGATTTGGTGTCGATTGATGGTAAGCAACTGCATCAGGGTCTGGCTCAGTCCTCTTAAATCAAAGGGCTGCTCAAACGACAAAGAAAAGGTTGTAATGCCATGGTTCTCTGTTTGATGATCCGTATCTATTTGCTGATACTGATCCACCGCCCCCTGTCCTTCGAAACGATTTACTTCTCGCAATTCAGCCACCGGAAATTCTCCTTGTTTGCCTGTCCACACTTGGGCTTGTGGATTGATCTCATGGAGCACCTTGATCAGCTTCGAGACCTCCACGTCCTCTAAGGTATCTATTTTGTTGACCAACAAAACATCCGCGAAAGCCACCTGTCTCTTCGCCTCTTCTGCCTGAGTCAACCAATGCTCAAAATTGCCAGCGTCCACCAGACAGATGATATTCTGAAGCTTGAAATCCCGTTCTACACGACCCATCGTCAAAAAAGGCAGCGCCAAAGACTCTGGATCGGCTACGCCTGTCGTTTCGATCACCAGAGCATCAAAGGAATCCCGCCTTCGACCCAATTCCTCAAGTACATCAATCAGTTCTGAATGTAAGGAACAACACAAACATCCAGCTGTCAGAGGAACTGGTGTGATCTCGGTACCCACGATCCACTGACTGTCCAGATTCACCGCGCCCACCTCATTTTCGATAACCATGATACGCTCATCCGGGCTGCTGCGAATCCAATGATTCAAAAAGCTGGTTTTGCCAGCACCCAGGAAGCCGGTAACAATATAAACAGGAGTTGGTGTGTTGGACATTTGATGGAAATATTAGAATAAGAGGAGGTTGCACCCTTGATTTAGAATGAATTCCTTTTCTTCGACAATCAAAGTTTAACATTCATTATCTGACAGTACTCCCCTGATTGTCGAAGAAAAAATATAGGGTCAATACATTATCAGGAAGGAATAACCCGAGACAAACGCATCATTTACCAATCCACCTGACTATCGAATCTCAGCAGCACACGCATATGATCCTGCTCTGACAATGAAGGGCTACGATGCAGCACCGCCGGACCATTGTTGGAGTCGTACATAGCGCCTTTGAGAATCCCCAGTTCGAAAGGGGCAAATTGACGCACCTTACTCAAGTCCTGTACTCTGGCCTCATTGGAGGCAGAATTCATCTGATCCCAGTTGACATACTCATCAGGCACCCACAAGGTGCCTGGCCCTAGATAAGTACAGAGAAGTCGAAGTTCGATTGCATCGGTATGGAACAGTCGGCACATGTCATGCTGGATCAGGGCAAAGGTCATACGAAGTATGGACGAAGAGGCAAGACTTGAGAAAGAAGTTGCCAACTCCTCTACGTCTGCACAGAGACGGTCGAACCCATCCTCATAGCCCCGACAGTAAGGTGCAAGATGTCTGGATAAGCAATCTGCTACTTCGGTAGCCTTCAAACTCTCTTTTAGCGGAGCTGGTAGAGGAGTCTGTTGGGTCAATGCTTCAAGAAAGCGTATGATAGCGGAATCCTCGGATCGGGGCCAGTACACAAGATTATGGTCAGGTTCACGGATGGCAGTCATTTCTGACCAGTTGTTACATTGAAGGTGTCGGGTGGAATGAATCGCTTGAGAAGGAGATGTCATCAGATAGCAAAAAGAGAGGTGGATACAAAAAAACAGTAAAAAAATTCCGATTCTACCTTTATCTCGGAAAGGGATCTCTAAAGGCCTGACCACGGGAATAGGCTTTCATTTCCCGTTCTGTGAGCAGACAGGCATCCAGTTCAGATCGAATGGCTGCTTCATCCATTTGCTGACCTATGAGTACAATTTCGTGCATGCGGTCGCCGAATTCACGGCTCCAGCGACTTTCTATCTCTTTCATATTGGCTACAAAAGTAGGATGGTTGAGGCGCTGATCCAGGGATAAGCTATCCCACCATACGCCCGCTTTACTGGCTTCAACTGAATAGCCTGCCTGCGACCAATTCCATGCCACATCCGGTCGTGATGCGATCCAAAAGAGTCCTTTGCTGCGCAGGATCTGTGGATGCCAGCTCCTGGTGATATATCGGTGGAAACGTGCTGGATGAAAGGGTCTTCTGGCCGTATAAACAAAAGAACTGATCCCATACTCTTCTGTCTCGGGGGTATGTTCCGCCGCTTCCAGTTCCTTGATCCAGCCGGCCGATTGTGAGGCTTTTTCAAAATCGAACAGGCCTGTGTCAATGATCTCCTGAAGATCCACCTCGCTGCGAGTAGTACGCAGAATTTTCGCATTGCTATTAAAGCTCCTTACCACAGCCTCTAAGTTATTCACTTCCTCTGTGGATACCAGATCAGTTTTGTTGAGCAAAATGACATCGGCAAACTCTAGCTGATCAGTGATCAGATTGACAATGGTGCGCTGATCCTGAGCATCCTCATTGAGTCCTCGCTGATGGATGGTGTCTCGACTATCGAAGTCTTTCCAAAAATTATAAGCATCTACTACCGTAACCATAGTATCAAGACGAGAAAAGCGACGCAGGTCAATATTCCCCTCTTCAGAGACAAACGCAAACGTCTGCGCCACAGGTACTGGTTCCGAAATGCCCGTACTCTCGATCACCAGATAATCAAAGCGGTCTTCGCGGGCAAGTTTCTCTACTTCGATCATGAGGTCTTCTCGTAAGGTACAGCAGATGCAGCCATTGGACATTTCTACCAGTTTTTCGTCTGTCCGGGAGAGCACATCCTGCTGCTCGATGAGTTGCGCATCGACATTGACCTCACTCATGTCATTGACAATCACAGCCACCTTAAGCCCCTGCTTGTTATGCAAGATGTGGTTGAGCAGGGTGGTTTTACCTGCACCCAAAAATCCAGAAAGGACAGTAACGGGAAGTTTTTGCATGTTGATTGAGCCTTAAATAATATGTATAAATGCAGCACCAATGTATCGTCGATAAGCATGATAGCCTTCATACCAGATGAGACCCCAAAGGTGCTATTCTACTTCTATTGCCTCATCCAGCAAGTACAGCAAGCCCTCGCCACTGTCATTGAGCTTCAGGATGCCATGAAGCTTTACCTTTTCGTCAAGTTGATAATGCTGATTCGGCTCAGCGAACCAAACGTCCATGACAGAGGCAAGACCGGCCCCACCGCAAAAAAAGCAAGCTGAATACGGATAGGCAGAGAGTGCATAGGCTCCCCCATCTACATCCAGGGGTAAGATGTAGCC
This sequence comes from Bacteroidota bacterium, assembly GCA_039029315.1. GTDB lineage: Bacteria > Bacteroidota > Bacteroidia > J057 > J057 > JBCCCJ01. The sequence goes on from JBCCGK010000143.1 coordinate 16,093, forward strand.
GTTGATTTCGATTTTTTTGCCCTCCAATGCTTTGATGACTTCGCTAAAATGAGGTTTGTGGATTACATAACGGGTTCCCAGATCCATCTTTTCCACAAAGAATACTTCGCTCAATTGTTCCCAGTCAACCAATGTTTGAGCCTGAGCACTCCCAAACAATAAATACAGAAAGAAAAGTAACCAATGACTCATCTCATCAGCATGTTAGGGGGTTGATGTTGCCTGAGCATGTGTTGCAGCCAAGCCACGAGTTTGATCGAGTAGATGCTTCACCTCGTCCATCAGTGCTTGCTGGATTGTGAGCATCTCTGAAGGAGGAAGATCTTGCAAAGCGTCAGTTCCATGCTTATGGTGATGAGAATGCGAATGCCCCTCAGCATGATCAAAGCCAGGAACTTCTACCAGACTTGATTCCCATTTCACACTCGCCGATTGAAGTTGTTTCCATTTTGCCTCATCTTCAGGATTCAAGGATCGAGTTTGTAAGGCATTCAGTTCATGTTTAAGTGAATCATGCATGTGAATTGCAATTTGATGTACTGCAAAAGCACGTTTCAACACAGGGTCTGTTTCATGGTTGTGACAGGCCATGAGGAAGAATAGGCTGATTCCAATCAGATAACGAATCATATGAGAACGATTGGTGATTGTGAGAACAAAAGTGAGATCTGGAACTATCCAAAGCATGCTGATTCAACTCGATGGCATAGAGGCCAAAAGCCCGAGCTCTTGGGGCTTTATTTGCATGAAAACAAGTTTGTCCTGGCTCATGCGGGCAAGGTTGTGTCGTCAGGGCTAAGAATAGGGCCAAAACAAGCCAAGCCCATCGATTCAGAAATTTAGTTAACATATTATGCAACACTGTTGCAATTAGCTGAATAGATTTTTCTTTTGCAACAATGTTGCATTTATTTTCTTTCGCTATGGTTCCCTTCCATCCTTAATAGAGGAATGCCTATGGTCCAAGCTCCTTGCTCATTCAGAGAATTACTTCGGTTGTACTGAGCCATAGGTCAGTTTACGCCAAATATATTCCAGCGGACCTTGCTTAAATCGGCTCAGCCATGCACGGCTGAACAACCACTGTACCAACAAAATCCCAAAAGCAAACAAAGGCAGAGATGCAAATGGCACTTCACGCATCAAGGCAAAACCATATCCGAAAAACAAGAAAACTGCCGTTACATTCTGAAAGATGTAATTCGACAGGGCCATACGCCCAAGAATGGCAAGATTGCTGAATACAGACTGGGCTCGACCAGATGCCCAGATATACACAAACAGCATCGAAATTGCCAAGGCGAAAACCGTAGCACCGATATGATAGATAAAGCCAAGAAGGAGACCAACCTCACTAAAGCCGCTCGCCCAGCCATATTGGCCTTTGATGATCGCGTAAGCAATATGAGTAAGCAAACCGATTACGCCAAACCAGATGGCACTCCTGGGCACAGAGATGTCCTTGTTCCGAATTTTCGGCAACCAGTGTCTTGCTAATAACAGCCCAATCAGAAACAAGCCCATCACATGAAAATATCGACCAAACATCAAGTAACTCATCGCCCGTGGTATGGCCACAATGATATTGATGTGAAAGACTTCAAGGGGATTATCAGAAGTACGCATCTCAAGCAGACTTCGGTCCCCATAGCCCCAATGATTTTGCAAATCTGCCGAAAGTCGACTCAGAGATCCCCAAAAGGAAGCCTCTGGTGTGAGATACAATATTACATGCATGACTAAGGGAATCGTCAACAAGACCAAAATCCAGCGCATCAGTGCACGATTTGAGACATTCATAAATAAGGGCAACAGCATCCCCAGCAAGCTATAGAGCGTAAGGATATCTCCATTCCAGATAAAGTACATATGGATCAAACCGAAGCAGCACAATACGATCATGCGCCGATACCAATACCCCATAAAGTTCTCATTTCTGCTACGAAAACGCTCCAGTTGTAGGGCAAATCCAAGGCCAAACAGGATGGAAAAAATCGAGTAAAACTTGCCTTCCACAAACAAGTCTATGAAAAATAATACTGCACGATCTAATATTGGTAAGGCGGGTATTTCCTCTGTGCTATAGGTGTTGTATCCAATAAAGCTGTAGAGGTTTGCAGCCAATATGCCGAACAGGGCAAAGCCTCTGAGCGCGTCTATGACCAGAAGTCGTTCTGATCCTGTTGTTGGTTTGATTGGGGACATGATGGTGTAGTAGTAGTGTTCTATGTTGCAAACATAAATGAATTATTTACTAATGCAACAATGTTGCATTAAGCTAACTACCTGGAGGGATTTTAGAACCAATAAAGGCGGAAGAAGTGGATGATCGTGACAGCCAGTTTGTGAAGCTATCAGACCTCTTGTTGTTTTGTCAACAAGGAGGATTCCTCGGGGCTTTGTGATGCTGGGATAGTGTCGGCTCAACCTCCAAGGTATGTGTGCGGCCAAACAGCTTAGACCTCGGAGGAATCACCAGCACACTACCTATCAAATCCTCCGAGGTCGCTCCACTGTCATGGACGGGATATGGACAGGATGTGTACTTCCCAGACAGAAAAAAATCCCGGAGAAAGCATATTTAGAGGATACTACTCTCCGGGATCAATACTCAGCTTACATGACAATTTCTTGGTAAAAAATTGTCATGTATTAACCTTACCTTATAATTTGACAAATCGTTTCACCCAACGTTTGTTGTCATGATCTACAACAAACATATAGTTCCCTTTCGCAAGCGGTGCAACATTGATTTCTTCTTGTGGGTTATCTATTTCCAGAACGACTCTGCCCATGACATCCATTACTTGTAATTTGTCTACTTGTTGGCCAAGCGATTCAATCTCCCAGCGAACCAGATCACTTGCTGGATTTGGCCAGAGACGTAGGGCTTGAGAGGCTTGAAGCTCTGATCTTATGCTGGTTACCGTAGCAATATCAAAGGTCAAATCGATATCGGTATCTCCATCATTGACAGTAGAAGTACTCGATTTGATACCTGGTTGATGCTTCAAGACCACCCGGAAAGTATCTGACATGGACATGGTACTGCTCGTCATCCATTGGGTAGAAAGACCTAAGGGGAGCATATTTACATCCATGTCATTATAATTCACGGGATCATCCCGATCATCTATGTTTCCGTCGCCAGAAGGATTCGAAAATACACCATCGCTCCAGGCGAAGAAGAACTGATGTTCATCGTCCTCTTCCATGATTTCCATGGTAATGTCTTCCATTTCGATCGAATTGAACAATTCAATGCTCAACTCATACTCCGTGTTTTCAATCAAGGAAATTGGTCCGCTCACAGTCAAATCCAAAGGACCAGGACCATCGGGATCATTTGCAGTAGCAAATACAGTATCTGTCCCAGCTACCGGGGCGAAGATCAAGGTTACATCTGTAATGATCTCTTCTTCATTTTCACAAGGAGGGGCATTGGGATCCAGATCTACAGCAACCCCCCAAGTCAGGTCAATGTCGGTATCTCCATCCATGGCGGTAGAGGTGGCCGTTTTTATCCCATCAGGCTGGTGCTTGAGCACAACCCTGAAAGTCCCTGAAATGGGTGCGCCATCACATTCGGCTTCCCAGTCCGTAGACAGACCTAATGGGAGCCCTCCCCCATCAAAATCATTGTAATTGATGGGATCGGCACTGTTATCGATGTTCCCATCTCCTGCAGGACTTGTCATGGCCTCATCGGAAAACGCAAAGAAGAACTGATGCTCATCATCCTCTTCCATGATTTCTTCCGTAATGTCTTCCATATCGATGGAATTGAACAATTCGATGTGCAGCGTATATTCTGTACTCTCCAACAATCTGATTGAATCCTGGATCATCAGATCCAAGGGACCAGGACCGTCGGGATCCACTGCCGAAGCAAACACTGTATCTGTACCAACCGCTGGAACGAAGATCAGGTTAACATCCGTGATGATCTCTTCTTCATTTTCACAAGGGGGAGCAGCAGGATCTTGCTCTACAACAAAATCCCAGGTAAGATCCAATGCAGTAACCCCATCTGTGGATGCTGATGTAGCAGTTTTTGTCCCGGCCTGATAGGCCAATAAGACACGAAACTCACCGAAGATTGTCGTATCACCACATTCAGGTTCCCATGTTGTACTTAGGCCTAAAGGGAGACCGTTCCCGTCCATATCATTGTAATCCATGGGATCAGCACGATTGTCAATGTTCCCATCTCCGGCAGGACTTGTCATGGCAGAATCAGTATAGGCAAAATAGAATAGAAAGTCATTGGCTTGTGCCTGGACTGTAGGGACAAGGTCAATCATGCCAGCCATGAGGCCAATGGAAAGCGTATATTCGGTGCTTTCTGTTAATTTGATACTATCTGTAACTGTAAGTCCCCCACCAGTATCCGTCGCAGTAGCCACGACTGGAGTTCCACCCGCTGTGGGGGTGAAGGTTAGGCTGACTTCGGTAACACCTGCTATCTGACCGAATGTCAGATAAGGGAGCAGCAGACCTGCTGTAAACAAAAATAGTTGAACTTTTCTCATAGTAAATTAAATAAAATGTGTTGGGTAATTAAAAGGTATATTTCAGGTTCAAAATGAAGTTCCGGCCCAGGTTGTTTGAAAAGTAGCGGAGCCTGTCGGTATAACTCCTGTAGCGAACATTGAAGAGGTTTTTCACCTGGAGCCCTAATTCAAAATTGCCAAAAGTCGATCGCCAGGCTACATCTGTCAATAAATAGGCCGGCGGAGGTGCTTGTATATCAAAATTCGGAGCATCCTCTGCAAAGCGTGAGATCCCATTTTGGGCAGCGAACAAAAACTCATCTATTGTCAAGATTCGTGGATGCCGCGTCTGTTCGAAGAAATAATCAAAGCTTATCGACAATTCGTTTTGGTCAATTCCTTTGATCCTGGGAAAGAAAGAAAAGGTATAAGCAATATTTGGAGGGGGTTGTTCTGCAAAATTCTCATGCATCCACAGGTAGCTGGCCTTTAGGGTAGAGCTAAATAGGCTATCATGTTGGACAAAAGCAGTCAGATCTCCTCCCCATAACAAGGCATCTTCCTGGTCATAAATGAAGTACATAAAGTATCCGCGTGGCGTCCTGGTAAAGCCAGCAGGTTTTGTATAGATAAAATTTTCGATATAGTTGATATAGGCTGTGAGTTCAAACTGGACCTTTTTCCAATTATATTCATAGGTATTGATCCATTTGTAGCCAACCTCTGAAGGAACTGCTCGCTCCTCATCTGTCAAAATCCCCTCACTCGTCGTAATGAAATCAAATTCTTCATTTACTGTATATCGCCACAGGCCATATTCCAGGACAAAGGAATGTTGCCCAAAACGATAGAGCTCTGCTACATTTGGAGGCCTCCAGGCTGTTCCAACATTTGTTCGGAATAGATGTTTCTTATTGAATCGATGGATATAGCCCAAGGTTGCGCTGACATTTCGATAAAATAAGGTATCCCGATAGATGGTATTATCAGGCTCTCGACCTACTACATCAATCTCAAGATTGTCATAACGAAGCCCCAGCTCTAAGGTATTTTTGCCCCAGTTCACATTCTCGATGAGATATGCGCCATAGCGTTTGCTATCATAATTGGGGATAAAAGGCACGGTACCGGTTCCCGGCAAATTGTCATTGGCCTGCTTCATCCATTGAAAGCCTATTTTTCCAGTGATTGGTCCCAGATCAGGGTGCCGTATATCGGCATCCAGGCTTTCTGTCTTAAGAATCAGGTCAATGTTCGGGGCATCCCCTCTCCGCACCCCAAATTCTCTTCGTTTATTGGTCTGGTAGCCATATTGAAGCACGGCAGAAAAGTTTTCTTTGACAAAGCTCGCTTTTGCTTTGTACAGATCGTGGGCAGAGGTCAGATGCGGCTTGTCAAAGTCATAAGAGAAAGAATCGGTATACAAAGGAGTATCACTCTCCAATGCCCGTTGCATATCCTCCAAATTGCCAAAGACAGATCCCCGTAATATGCCGAGATCTTGTTCAAAATGACTATAAAAACCTTCAATGTCCAACTCTGCGAAGGGATGTAAACGAAAGCCTCCATAATATCCCGTTTCCTCTTTTCCGGTATTGGTGAGTAGATAATCCGGTGTCTGAAGGTCTCCTTGTTTGATATAAGAAGCGCCTCCATACAGTCCTAGCCATTTAAATCCCTGCCTAAGCTCCATCGTCCCTTCGCCAGATTGTCCATTGGATTTACCCGTAAGCGAAAATTTCCCTTTGAGGGGAGTTGACAGTTCGACCGGTGTTGGGTCAACCAAAATCACCCCACCCAATGCATCTGATCCATAGCGCACCGTTGCAGCTCCCTTTACTACTTGTAATCTGCCAATCAAGGAAGGATCGATTTCAGGCGCATGGTCTATGCCCCAATTTTGGAATTCATGACGAAGCCCATTGTTGATCAGGAGAATCCTGTTGGAATGCAGGCCATGAATCACAGGTTTGGCGATGTTTTGTCCCGTACTCACCATTGTTACGCCTGCAATCGAACTGGCTACCTCCCCTAATGAGCCGGTAGATATTTTTTCCAAGGCCAAACCGCTGATCGTTTGACTCGATAGGGATTCCATGTTCGTGCTCGTCCGATCGGCTTCAATCACCACGCTTTCCAGATCAAAAGCCTCATCAGGTGCCAGAGAGATCTCGATGAACGGATGATGAAAATCATGATGATGAACAATTGATTTATAGCCAGGGGAGGATATAGTTAGGTCATATTCTTTTTCACAAAGTTGCTGAAAGGAGAAATTTCCTAAAGAATCTGACAGGGTAGCCTTGTCTGTTCCTCTTAATTCAACGCTGACAAAAGCCAAAGCCTCCCTGGAAGAGCCATCAAAGATTCTTCCATCAATCGAAAAATCACAGTCTTGGGCAATAGAGCTTTGCCAACATATACCTGCACACAGCAGGCCCAGAACAAAGGTTCTTAACATCATAGGATATCCGTACAAGAAATAAGGAATTCAATCGCGTCTCCGTTCAATGATGGATTATCCTATTGGAGGGGCTCGTAAATGAACATAGGAAAAGGAAACCTTGTGAGACGCTTCCTCAATTAAAGGCATGTCCTGGCCCAGAAGAATGGGCTCTTCAGGCTCTATCGTACGATCTGGGATAATACTTGGTGGGAAAACCAAGTCGCACCATTCGCACTGTTCTTCAAACAAGGAGAAACTCACCTTTGCTGCTAGAATTTGGACAGTTTCTACTCCTGTCGCTTCCTCTTCACATTTATGCAAATGCCATAAAGGAAACACGAATGTCGCAGAAAGGAGCAGAAAAAAGGCAGCGATATGTGAGCTAAACTTTGCCAAATGTTCGAAGCTTGGAGTAAAAGTAGAGAATAACTGGCTTAACTGCAACAATGTTGCAGAAATAAGAGATTCACTTGTAAATGCAACACTGTTGCAATAAGTTTACATCATGGGAAAAATCAATAAAACAAAACCACTCATGATTCTGCTAGAGACATTTGAGCAAACCGCTGATGGCATCTCTTCGGCAGAGTTGGTCAAGCAGCTTCAGCCAAAAATGAACAAAACTACGGTATATCGCATTCTTCAAAGATTGGAAAAAAGTGGCACCCTCCATTCATTCAGGGGGAAAGATGGACTCAAGTGGTATGCAAAGCACAAGAAATGCTCCTCTGGTCAGGAGTTGGATACACATCCACATTTTCAGTGTCGAGATTGTGGGAAGGTAGAATGTCTGGCTTTGGATGTGTCTATTCCATCTATCTCAAACTACAAGATTGATTCTGCTGAATTGTTATTGATTGGGCAATGTAAGGATTGTATGTCTAAAGATTCCCTATAATTCTTTGTTTCCAATTATGCTTGCTTGGAGTATAGATTTCCCATGTGACAAGCGTATAGTCAACAAATTGGCTGACACAACAAAACTATTCTAGCTAGCTTTCCTGGTCTCGAGGCGGAAAATTGGCTTAGAAATATTAAATGGAATGCTCACTTGCCAGATGATTTGTAGAGATGATCGGCAGTCCCTCTCTCTCCTTCCCTTATTTAGAGACTGTTTTGGAATCTGTGCTGAGAATTTTTAGGCTGTATTTTTTTCTCAGACAAGGCCCTTTTTTGTTTTGAATCAATTCACTGACAACCAATACCTTATTCCCCCTATACCTCTATACCCCATACCTTCACCATCCTGCTTGACTACTTAAGCTTATGGTAGTGCTATAAATGTAATGCTCAACTCTAGCTCAGTTCTTTGCAGAATTATGTTCCAGCCTTACATTTGAGGCACTACCAAGCTTATTTGTAATTAAGTAAGTGGGGAGACAAATTTAAATATAAAAAAATCTGACAACTCGCTGTCTGACAGCCCATTCAATATTCATAATTCTTCATTCAAAATTGTCTCCCTCCTTAAGGGGACACATTTATATTTGACAATCA
>JBCCGK010000144.1:0-24281 GCA_039029315.1 Bacteroidota bacterium
GCTACCCTTGGATGGTTCTTCCCCAAGGCGATCGTGTCAATGGCCAGGGCCAACTGAAAATAGGTGATGGCTCGGTCATATTCCCCTTTCTTGTAATGGGCGCTGCCCAGGTTATGGTAGTCTATAGCTACCCAAGGATGGTTCTTCCCCAGGGTGGTCGTGTTAATGGACAGGGCCGCCTGGAAATAGGTGATGGCTCGGTCATAGTCCCCTTTCGCGTCATAGGCCAAGCCCAGGTCATTGTAGCGAGGGGCAAATTCTGAGGAATCTATATTTGATAAACCCTTTAAACTTTGTAGAGATTTCTTTAAAAAAACGATTGCTTGATCATAATTAGCTGTGTCAATAAGGTTTTCCCCATAATAAAGCGAATACAAGGGATTATCCTCATCCAATTCCGCTGCCCATTTAAAATACTTCGTCGCTTCTCTAAATTTCAAATTCAATTCTTTCACCTTGCCTACCTCAAAATTTCGATAAGCTGCATTTTTATTATATCTCAATACATCCTCTTCCAATATTTTCTCAGCCCCTTCAATATCCCCCTCATCCAATCGCTCTTTTGCTCTTTTCGCCACTTCGTCATACCCCTCCCTGGAAGCGAGTTCTTTCTCTAATTCTTTAAATGTCTTTAGCTGTTTTTCAAACTTCTTCTGCCATGAATGGGACCTGTTTTGAAGCGCTTGAATGGCCGATGCCTGTGCATAAATCTCCCCCTCCTTCGCCTCAAAAACCCGCCAAAGCCCCCTCACCGCCTTTTCACCAATCCCATACCAAATCCTTACCTCTCCGCCCGGTGAATATACCGCTGGACTCAACTTCCCCTTAGTTTCAACGCTGGTGAAAAAATCAAACTTAAACCAGTTGAATATCTTATCCGAAACCCCCAATTCCTGCTGATCGGCTTTGGTCAGTTCTTTAGAATCAGGCTTCAGATGATCATACTTGGTGATTAAGCTCTCTAAGGTCTTTTTCGTTTTGGGAAGCGAAACGCCATCCGCTTCAAAGACCTTGACCATTTCCAGAACAATATCAGGATGCATCCCATATTCAATACTTACTTGATTGGCGATGATCCTGGGCGTAAGGTCATCTTGTCCCAAAACACTGATGTGAATCAGGAGAATGAGTGAGAGGGAAATGTGTTTTCGCATAATGAATGGGTATTAATGAAGGTATTTATTTCATTTCCGCCTTTATTTCCTTTATAAAATCTTGATTCTTTTCCTTTTTGGCCTGAATCAACAAGCGATTAAATATCTTCTTCGCCTCTTTTTTCTTTTTTAGCCGTTTCAAACAAGCAGCTTGATGAAACTCAAGCCTTTGTAAAATTGCCTCATCCGTATATTGCCGCACAACAGATGCCGGGAAATCAGGCGGCTGACGTATACTATCCGCTAAGGCTTCGACCTCCTCATACATCTTCTCATCAAGCGTTTTCGCAATCTCAATCCCTGCTTCCAAATACACCAATCCCGAATCCGGCTTCCCCAAATGCTTAAAGCTCGCCCCCAGATTCTTCGCAGATATGACCAAAAAGGAAGAGTCCCCAATCTCCGCACTGAGTTGATAAGCAAGCAAAAACTGCCGATTCGCCTTCACAAACAAGCTTGCCCGATAAAAAGCCATCCCATATCCATTGAAACTTTTACCTAAACTTTGTTTCAATCTAAAAATATTAGGATGATTAGGAGCGAAAAAGGCTTTAAAAATGGACAGGGCCGACTGGTAATAGGTGATGGCTCGGTCATAGTTCCCTTTCTTGGCATAGGCAGTGCCCAGGTTACTGTAGAAAGTGGCTACCAAAGGATGGTTCTTACCCAGGGCGGTCGTGTCAATGGACAGGGACAACAGGTAATAGGTGATGGCTCGGTCATATTCCCCTTTCGATTTATAGGCACTGCCCAGGTTATGGTAGTGAGTGGCTACTGAAGGATGGTTCTTCCTCAGAGCGGTCGTGTCAACGGACAGAGCCAACTGGTAATAGGTGATGGCTCGGTCATATTCCCCTTTCGATTTATAGGCACTGCCCAGGTTATTGTAGCAAGTGGCTACCCTTGGATGGTTCTTCCCCAGGGCGGTCGTGTCAATAGACAGGGCCGACTGGAAATAGGTGATGGCTCGATCATATTCCCCTTTCGAGTCATAGGCAATGCCCAGGTTATTGTAGCAAGTGGCTACCGAAGGATGGTTCTTACCCAGGGCAGTCGTGTCAATGGCCAGGGCCGACTGCAAATAGGTGATGGCTCGATCATATTCCCCTTTCTCGTTATAGGCACTGCCCAGGCTATTGTAGTCTCTGGCTACCGAAGGATGGTTCTTCCCCAGGGCGATCGTGTCAATGGACAGGGCCGACTGAAAATAGATGATGGCTCGGTCATAGTTCCCTTTCGAGTCATAGGCACCGCCCAGTTTATTGTAGTGAGTGGCTACCCTTGGATGGTTCTTCCCCAAGGCGATCGTGTCAATGGCCAGGGCCAACTGAAAATAGGTGATGGCTCGGTCATATTCCCCTTTCTTGTAATGGGCGCTGCCCAGGTTATGGTAGTCTCTGGCTACCCTTGGATGGTTCTTCCCCAAGGCGGTCGTGTCAATGGACAGGGCCGACTGGTAAAAGGTGATGGCTCGGTCATAGTCCCCTTTATAGGCATAGGCAATGCCCAGGTTATTGTAGCAAGTGGCTACCTCTGGATGGTTCTTCCCCAGGGCGATCGTGTCAATGGACAGGGCCGACTGGTAAAAGGTGATGGTTCGGTCATAGTCCCCTTTATAGTAATAGGCACTGCCCAGGCTATTGTAGTCTCTGGCTACCGAAGGATGGTTCTTACCCAGAGCGGTCGTGTCAATGGCCAGGGCCGACTGGTAATAGGTAATGGCTCGGTCATATTCCCCTTTCAAGTTATAGGCCCTGCCCAGCCTATTATATCGAGTGGCAAATTCTGAGGAATCTATATTTGATAAGCTCTTTAAAGATTTCTTAAAATAAACAATAGCTTGATCATAATTAGCCGTGTCAATAAGGTTATTCCCATAATAAAGCGAATACAAGGTATTATCCTTATCCAATTCCGCCGCCCATCTAAAATACTTCGTCGCTTCTCTGAACTTTAAGTTTAATTCTTTCACCTTGCCTACCTCAAAATTTCGATAAGCTGCCTTTTTATTATATCTCAATACATCCTCTTCTAATATCTTCTCAGCCCCATCAATATCCCCCTCATCCAATCGCTCCTTGGCTCTTTTCGCCACTTCATCATACCTCTCCCTGGAAGCGAGTTCTTTCTCTAATTCTTTAAATGTCTTTAGCTGTTTTTCAAACTTCTTCTGCCATGAATTGGACCTGTTTTGAAGCGCTTGAATAGCCGATGCCTGCGCATAAATCTCCCCCTCCTTCGCCTTAAAAACCCGCCAAAGCCCCCTCACCGCCTTTTCCCCAATCCCATACCAAATCCTCACATCTCCACCCGGTGAATATACCACTGGACTCAACTTCCCTTTTGTTTCAACGCTGGTGAAAAAATCAAACTTAAACCAGTTGAAAATCTTATCCGAAACGCCCAATTCCTGCTGATCGGCTTGGGTCAGCTCTTTAGATTCAGGCTTCAGATGATCATACTTGCTGATTAAGGTCTCTAAGGTCTTTTTCGTTTTGGGAAGAGAAACGCCATCCGCTTCAAAGACTTTGACCATTTCCAGAACAATATCTGGATGCATCCCATATTCAATACTTACTTGATTGGCGACGACTCTGGGAGTAAGGTCATCTTGTCCAAAGGCACTGATGTGAATCAGGAGAATGAGTGAGAGGGAGATGTGTTTTCGCATAATGAATGGGTATTAATGAAGCTCTCCACTAAAGTTGTCAGAGAATCATCAGAATTAATCCTGAGATTGAATGCTATCCTTTTTGTAAAGACTATCAATCGGGAGCTCTTCCCAGGCATCTTTATTCTGTACTTTTGCACTGTTGTTTTGCCCCCCATTTTGGATTACCACATCCCCACTTTCTGAACTACCTCTTATCCCTGAAAATTGGGAAATAATAAAAACCAACATCACAAGCCCAAGCACCCCCACAATCCACTTGACCAAATCCTTTGAGACCTTAGCTCCCTTCACCTCAATCTCCTCTGGCAATTCATCCAATAATTCCATAAAAGCCTTCTTCACCTGAGCCGCTCCTACCATCTGATCTTCATGCGCATCAATCCCCGCTCCTGTCCTATTTTTCATGTGCCGATGACGAGAAGTAATCAAAGTCAGCTGGTCCTGCCACTCATCACTTTGTGAGGGAGCGATTTCTACCAAACATTTGATAAGCGTCTTCATCTTATCCTTGGCGATAAGATCCCTGAGTTCAGATCTATTCATGACTCAATATTTCGCGAAACTAAATGAATTACGACCGTAAATAATTGTATAGATACGAATTTAATCTTTTACGATTATTATTATCAGCCATTTATTTGTAATAATATAAAATTATTACACAAGTTACTAATTAACATCATTCTTCAATGTAATTACCAATTACATCATATCAAGATGAAACTCCATGGCCGAATGGCGATTTTGGCGGAAACGCCATCGAGTATACACCATCCGTTTTACTGGGCAGGGTTTGTGGTGCAGGGGGATGCGGGGCCGTTGAATCAGAAAGGCGGTTTCCAGAGTATATAGAAAGATTTTTTTCTTTTAAAAATGGCCAAAGTCAACCTAAGATTAATATGAATAATGAGCTGCCTCATCCCTTTTCTTTTATGGTAGTGGTTCAACTGTCATGCTAATCTTCCGACAGAATATTTGTAGAGATGATCGGCAGACCATCTCTCGCTTTGCCTATCGTAAATACGAAGCCATCCGCTTTGATATCCCACCTAGCAATGGTCTGCCGATCATTGCTACGTGCCGATGACAGCCTTACATGTATTGCACTACCTCTTTTATTATTAGAACGGAAGTAATTAGAGATTGAATATTAATTTCCATTATAGAAGATTCTGACCCAGAATAGGTAATTCTGGTTCAAAACAGGTTACTTTAACCACCATTTTTCTAAACCTTATCTCAAAACCCAACTTGATTCAAAATTTCATAAAAACCCTTCCCCCCCTACCCTATCCCCCACACCAAGCCCACCTCATCCAGGTCCTTCACCAGCTCATTACTGGGCGCGATCTTCCAGGTTGAACTCAACATCTTGATATCGGCTTGATACCGCGAATCCTTAATCCTGAACTTCAACTGCTTCTCGCCTTCATGCTTTTTGAACAACTCTTGTAATTGTCCAAGGAAGGTTTCATCCAGGGTAGTATTGTCAATCTCGATCATGAGATGCTTCATCATGCCATCGAAAAGATCGGTCGAAAGAATGCGAAGATCCGAGAGGCGCAAGTCAAATTCGGATGGATCATACCGCCGCGGCTGATAGCTACCTGTGAGATACAACATCTCATCCTGCACGATCAAACCACGGAAACGCTCATATTGCTCTCCGAATAAGGTGATCTCCAGATTGCCGCCGAAGTCCTCAATATTAAAGGACATGAACTTGTTACCTCGTCGGGAGATGCGTTCGCGGACGCTGGTGACAATCCCAGCAGTTCTGATGTCTTTGGGTTTTTTCTCTTCGAGCTCTCCAATCTGGTAATTGGTAAAGGCATCGATTTGCCACTTGTATTTGTCGAGGGGGTGGCCGGAGAGATAGAAGCCGATGACTTCCTTTTCATAATTGAGCTTGTTCAGCTCGGTCCAGGCTTCGACGATGCGGCCATCCTGCATGGTGCCCATCGGGATGGCAGGTTCAGGATTGGAATAACTGCTTCCATCCCCATTGTCCATGGCAGCGAAGAGACTCACCTGCGGCGAATTTCGCTCTTGTTGCACCTTGCTGCCATAACTGACTGATTTGTCAAGCACACTGGATTGATCCTTGTCCGACATGGGCAGGAAGTATTGAAAGCGCTCTACGCCAAAGCAATCCAAGGCACCTGCATAAGCAAGCGATTCCAGGGTCTTCCGATTGATAGATCGGAGCGGCATGCGCACAGTCAAATCAAAAAGACTGTCAAAAGGCCCATCCTTGGTACGTTCCTTGACCAGCGTCTCGACCACAGCATGTCCAACACCTTTGATGGCCTCCAGACCGAAGCGGATTTGGCCGTCTTTGTTGACTGAGAAGAGCGCTTTGGATTCATTGATATCCGGGGGGAGAACCTCGATGCCCATGCGGCGACATTCCTCGATGAAGAAGGTAATCTTCTTGATGTCATTCACATTATGCGTCAAGACCGCTGCCATGTACTCCGCAGGGAAATGCGCCTTCATGTATCCCGTCTTGAAGGCCAGGACGGAGTAGGCCGCGGCATGTGATTTGTTAAATCCATACGACGCAAATTTCTCCATCAAGGCCCAAACTTCATTCGCTGTTTTTTCGGTGACATCCTGATCCTTGGCACCGGCGATGAAGTTGACCTTTTCCTTGGCCATGACATCATGCTTCTTTTTCCCCATCGCTCGTCTCAGCAAATCCGCCCCTCCCATGGAGTATTTGCCCATGGTTCTGGCCACCTGCATGATCTGTTCCTGATAGACCATGATGCCATAGGTATTCTGGAGGATGGGTTCCAGCATCTTATGCGGATACTCGATGGTCTCGCGCCCATGCTTCCGATTGACAAAACTGGGGATATTGTCCATCGGACCGGGACGATAGAGGGCGTTCATCGCGATGAGGTCCTCTATATTGGTCGGCTGGAGCTGGCGCAGGTATTTGCGCATGCCATCGGACTCAAACTGGAAGGTTGCCACAGTGTCGCCCCGCTGGTAGAGTTCGTAGGTTGTTTTATCTGTCAGGGAAATGTTCTCCGGGTCGATCTCTACACCGTGATTTTCTTTGGTCAGGCGAATGGCCGTTTTGAGGATAGACAAAGTCTTGAGACCCAGGAAATCCATCTTCAGCAAACCGGCCATCTCGGCCATGGGGCCATCATATTGGGTGGTGAGAGTCTTATCCTTGGCGATGGAGACCGGGGCAAAATCTGTAATGTCTCCTGGAGCAATGATGACCGCACATGCATGCACACCTGTATGGCGAGCCGTTCCTTCGAGCGTCTTGGCGAACCGCATCATTTTGTTGATTTGCGGATCGCGGCTTTTGAACAATTGACTCAACTCCTCGCAGTGATCCGGATTGTGATCAGAATCCAGGGCTTTTTTGAAATTGATGCCTGGACGATCCGGGATCATTTTGGCAATGCGATTGACTTCCTGGAGGGGAATCCCCAGGGTTCTTCCCACATCTCTGAGAGCTGTTTTTGCCCCCATGGTTCCATAGGTGATCACCTGTGAGACAGATTTTCGGCCATATTCATTCACCACATAATCGATCACCTCTTGTCGACCTTCATCATCGAAGTCGATGTCGATATCCGGTGGAGATACCCGCTCGGGATTCAGGAATCGTTCGAAGAGTAGATCATAGGTCAGCGGATCAATGTCAATGATCCCCAAAATATAGGCGACTACACTTCCCGCTGCTGAACCTCGGCCTGGACCTACATACACCCCTTTTTCTCTCGCTACGGTGGTAAAAGACTGAACAATCAGGAAGTAACCAGCATAGCCCATTTTCTTCATGATCTTCAATTCGTGCTCCACCCGCTCGCGAATCTCAGTGGTCATGTTGGGATAGCGCTTGGGCGCACGTTCCCAGACCATGGCAGCGAGATAGTCGTCCATGTCCTTGTACTGCTCCGGCACCTTGTATTGTGGCAGGATCATGTCGCCTGTCAGGTTCAATTCAAAGGTGCATCGTTCGGCGAGTTCGACAGTATTGTCTAGCGATTGCGGAATGTCCTGAAACAATTCCAACATTTCTCCCTGTGTCTTGAAAAAGAAACGAGGATTCAACCGTCCCTTATCATCGGTGAAACGGAATCGATTGGTATCATTATAATCAGACTGGGTTTGCAGGGCCAACAACAAATCATGGGCCTCACTGTCCTCTTCATTGACATAGTGCACATCATTGGTGGCGATCACCTTGAGGTCATGCTTCTTGGCCATTTGCAGCAACCACACATTACATTTGTCCATGTCCCCCAAGGTATGGCGCTGCACCTCTACATAATAGTTCTCCTTGCCGAAGATGTCCATGTATTCCTTCAGCGTTTGCTCTGCCACCTCTTCTCCCTTGTCGATCAGCATACGATTGACCTCTCCGGCCAGACAACAAGTAGAAGCAATCAATCCTTTGGCATGCTGGCGAAGGATGTTTTTGTCAATTCTGGGTTTGTAATAATAGCCATCTGTGAAGCCATAAGAGCAAAGCTTGACCAGATTTTGGTAGCCTTCCTTGTTTTTGGCCCACATGATCTGATGATAGCGTTTCTCTCCTTTGGTCTGAACTGTGGCATCTCCCTTGGTGATATAGAATTCACAGCCTACGATGGGTTTGATGCCTTGCTTTCGCGCTCCCAGAACAAACTTGGGTACCCCAAACATATTCCCGTGATCGGTAATCGCGACATGGGACATCTCGCAATTGGCGGCTTTTTTGGTGAGATCGGAGATTTTGGCTGCTCCGTCTAGCAGGCTGAACTCTGTGTGATTGTGGAGATGGACAAAGTTTGGCATAGGGTTCTGGGAATTTAGGCTTAGTCAAAAGCCAGAAATTGAACGCGAAAACGGAGA
Source organism: Bacteroidota bacterium (assembly GCA_039029315.1). Lineage (GTDB taxonomy): Bacteria > Bacteroidota > Bacteroidia > J057 > J057 > JBCCCJ01. The sequence continues at coordinate 8,695 of JBCCGK010000144.1, forward strand.
GGCGCAAAGTGAAAGACACCCATGATCATTAGCTTTCTGACTTGGCGTCTTAGCGTTCATCCTAAAGAAGTCTTCTAAATACAGGATAACCGACTTGTCTATGATTTTGTCTAGAACCCCTTTGCACTTGCCCTTCCCCTTTCCGATACATCGGAATCTTCGACACGGGGAATCGCACAAGGCCTATTCTGCTGAAACGCAGGAAGATTTTTGCCAGTTCCCCATTTTCAAAGGGGAACAATAGGCGGAAAGGGGGTTCAAGTAAACACATAAAAAACTTATGTTACACTGATCAGAGCTAGCCTCTCCTCTGTAAATCTACACATTTTGTCCCTGATCCCTTAATAAGGATATCCACATTTAACCAACACATGCCAGAGAAGTTTGAGTTCTTGAAGGACTTCCTTGTAAGTGCCTCTGTCTGCCCATTTTTGAGGGTTTTGGGCCAGTTCTTGCGCTGCCGTTCCAATATGGCGAACATTCAACACGCCATCGGATGCAATGCGTCTGGCCAGGGAGGGCATGGTGGGGCCGCGGAAGTTGTCAGGTACTTTCTCGATTGACAAAGAAAAGCCCATATGCCAGTGGAGTTGAAGGGCATAAGTATCCGCCAATTGCTTGAGGATTTGGCCTATCCGAGTGTCCCGAAAAGAGGGGTCAGCAACTAGCATCTCTGCATCTCTGCCGAGCAGAATGTCTCCATGGACCTGGGCCTCAATGTAGTGGTTGAGGTTTCGATTGGCTTTGCTTGTGGTTAAATCGCTGATGGGCTTATGCAGATGGTTTCTCAGGTGGTCCATCAATTTGCCAACTGTTAAATTCCGCTCTCCGATGGCGAATTCATTGTGCAGGGCATCATTCAGGAGAGAGGCAAGAATATCCTCGAACACCTCAAGCGTTCCTTTTTGGAGAGGATTGGTGTGAGAATCCAGATAGGTGAACGTACAGCGATGAGAGACAGAAGGCTTGAGCAAGACATAACAACAGCCAAAGCGAGGAGATGGCCCATCCGGGTGTCGCATGAGATCAAGGGAGCCATATTTTGGTCGTTCTGTATTGTCTGCCCCATCGACATGGTATGCGTCAAAAAAGATCTTTTGTTCCCACAGATCCCGATGCCCGCCAGGAAATGCCGAGACACTTCCATTGGAGAGAAGTGTCTCGAACTGACTTTTGTAGACACCATCTTCAAGTAGTCCTTCTGCCACGGTTTTGCCATCCGGTCCTGGTCGGTCTGGATGGAAGTGCAGGCCTATACGTGCATGTGTCTGGATCTGATGTAGCGCATCCTGGAAATGTTTAGGAGCGATGTTGGTCATCCTCAGCACATGATCGATTTCTTCCTGGGCATCCACCTGGCGCTTTTTGGCATAGCTGCTGATATTGTCGAGGGCTCTTTTCTGTGCTTTTGTAAGCTTGGTTTCTGGAAGTGAAGAGAGATTCATGGGATAGGCATTTCCCTGTTTGAACGGGAAATATCAACTCTAGTTGGGAGATCCTCGGAGGATTTGTTGGATCGCGGGCAGGCGATTCCTCCGAGGATTGTGAGCCGGAAAGGAAGATCATTGCCATCAGCTCAGACCTCGGAGGAGCCTCCTTCACACAGGCCTTCAATACCTCCGAGGTCAGCCAGCCTTTGGCCAGCCCAACTTGAAGGGATAGACCCAAAAATAGCTATGCCCCTGGTCCTGAATCTGTACGTGGATCACATATTCCCGAGGAGGGCCTGCTTCAACCTGCCAAACAAATCTATGATCACCGGCATCCATGACTCCATCCAGGAAGGTATTCATCAATTTACCTCCTTTGCTATAGATCGAGATAGTGGCTTCTTCATAAGTGGACTTAGGAGAAAAACCAAAGTCAAGTTGATTGTTGTCAGTGCTAATACTTACTGAATTATTCATCGGAAGCCTGCCGATCATCTGCCTTTTGTTGATGGGGGGATAGCCATCCGCTCCCCACTCTCTGATTTCATTGATTCTTTTTTGCCACAATCTCTTGCGATGTCGCCATCTGCTTTTCACCCCTCTCGACCGCTTTTTGATCTTGAGAAAATCCCGTTCAGGTCGCACGAAATTTTTCAAGGTATCATACCGAACTCCCGATGGATAGATCAGGGTAAAAACGAGGCTATTTCCTTCGTCCATGTCCGTAATGATTTTTCTTCGGCCATGTACATCATAGGCGATCCTTCTCTCCGAATTCAATTGACGGTTGCGGAGATATAGTTCCCGGATCTTTTTGGGGCTCCAGCTTCGAAAAATTCGATAGCCGGAATGCTTGCGATTGATGAGATTCTCCCAATCGATCAGGACTTTATTCGGCTCTTTGGGAAAAGGATTGGCCCGAAAGACATTGTTCACAGATTCCTTATCTGAATCCCGGGATATTTCAGAAGCGTCCAACCTTATCGGGGCATATTCAGAAATAGACGTGGAAGAAACAGCAAAAGACAGATCAGCCTGAGGAAACTGTGCTGGTGTAGTGATAGCTTTGACCTGGAATCGAGAAGGATCGACCAAAGTGCCGGATTCTATGGAGGGAGGCGAAGAAGGTTCTTCAATCGGATCAGAAACTGATTCGGAAGGTATTGGCCCAAAATCAGGGAGAACATAAGCAAATTCCTGAATGCCAAAACCGGGAATGGTCCAGAAAACCAACCCAAAGAATAAGGCCAGCATGATGGCCAGTCGGTAGGGAGAAATCTGTGAAGTTTTCATGTTATTAGATGTGATTATTTGTTGAATGCGAATGTGTAAGTCGGAATGTTTGACGGCCATGGCCGAAATCAAAGCAGGGGCGTGAGAAGAATGTTGCTTATGTCTGGCCACAGCCAGGAGACATTCTGCCATAGCGTATGGTTGTTGACTGTGTCGAACTGCCCAGGCATCGCAGAGTAATTCATTGCTGTTGTGCAACTGTTGATAGGCCAATCGATGCAAGGGTTGAAAAAAGAAACATGCATGAAGGATTTCCAGGCCTCCCATCCACCAGCCATCCTTTCGTTTGATGTGTGCCAACTCATGTGCAAGCATCGCCTCTATCTGTGCTTCTCCAAGTGAATTCAAGGCATAGGTCGGTAAACAGATCTCTTGCTGGAAGATGGATACCGGGCCGTCTAATTGCTCGCTCACAGTCAAGCGAATCTTTCCAGTGATATCTGCCTTTGTCTTTACCTGTTGGAAGAGTTGGCAAATGTCAGATCGATCTATTGTCTCCCGATCCCGAATCTTTTGGAGAAATACTACATGTCTGATGATTTGGCGCGTGAGCAAACACAACGCTCCCAATACCCAAATTCCCATGAACAGGTAAGCAGAAATGGAGGAATCCCATGGCAAAAGTGCCTGATTTACCTGGACATCTTCTGGAGGATTGGCTTCCTCCTGGGAAGAGACAAGGAGGGCCTCATGGTCCAAACTCTTGTTTTGTCCTGCTGTTTCTGCTGCGATAAAAGATTCATCAGACGGAATCTCAAACACATATTTCCCGCTATGGTTAATTGTTGCCAGCAAGGTGGTGCTCATTGCTCCTATGAGTGCAGCCTTCCATAGTAGATTAATGGAGGCCGGAGTGGACAATATCCCACTTTGTTGAATTCCAGTTGATATCAACAGCCAAACCGTACTGTGCAACAGATAGGTCAGGCCAAAAGCCAGAAGCATCAATATCAGATCGAAAGAAATCATCTAATCAGTTGCCTAGAATTGAAGTGAATGTCCGCACTAATTACTACGGGTGTAGTATCAAATGTACTACACTTGTAGTATTTTACCAAATATTTTCAGGACAAAAAAAAATCTCTCCTTGTAACCACCTGAATATATGCCAATTAACTCAAAAATGAAATTGCCCTAAAAGTGAAAAGGGCCATCTGTCTAACTGAACAGAAAGACAGACAAGGGCTTAGGCGCGTTCGTGAAGATTTGCGGAAATAAAATCCACGCCATACCTTGCTTGTTTGATTATAGCGAATAGCCCCAAAAAAACATATGACTACTTCTACCTTGATTATTGGAGCCGGACCAGCCGGATTGGCCACGGCAGGTCGATTGAGACACCGAGGCGTGGATTTTGAAGTTCTGGAACAAACCGACAAAATCGCCTGGTCCTGGCACAACCATTACGATCGTTTGTGTCTCCACACAGTCAAGGAGTTATCTCACCTGCCGCATTTGCCCTTTCCCGAGGAGTATCCCCGTTATGTGCCCAAGGATATGTTGGCCACATACTATGAGCAGTATGCAGAGCATTTTTCTATCACTCCCCATTTCAATCAAGAAGTCAGCAGTATTCGTCGCGCAGCTGAGGGCAAGTGGGTAGTCGGCACAGCAAGTGGTCAGGCCTTTGAAGCCAAACATATTGTCATTGCCACAGGGCTGAATCGAGTTCCGCATCAACCAAGTTGGCCTGGGCAGGAGCAATTTCAGGGAGAGATTACCCACAGCAAAACCTATAAAAACCCGGCCCCATTTCAAGGAAAGCGTGTCCTGCTCATTGGAATGGGAAATACAGGAGCAGAAATTGCTCTTGATTTGGCTGAGCAAGGCGTATCATCCTGGATAGTCGTCCGCAGTCCCTTGAACATCGTGCCACGGGACCTGAACGGTCGCCCCACACAACTCACTGCCAAGCAATTGGCCAAGCTTCCTTTCGGGCTGGGAGATTGGTTGGGAACACAAATCCGAAAAATCTATTATGGCAATCTGAAAAAATATGGTTTGATGCCATCTTCGATGCCTCCGGCTGTTCAGCTTCGAGAAACGGGAAAAACACCCGTCATCGATCTGGGAACCATTGACCAAATCAAAAAAGGCATGATCACTGTTGTCCCGGATATTGAGCGATTTACCCCACAAGGAGCAGAATTCAAGGATGGTCAATCTCTCCCCTTCGATTCAGTCATTGTCTGCACAGGTTATCGTGCCAAAATCGAGAATTTCCTCCCGGATGCAGAAGAACTTCTCGACAAATATGAGTGTCCCAAACAAGCCATCGGAGAAGGCAAGTTTGAGAACATCTATTTTGTCGGATTTGACAATTACAAGCTGGGAGGCTTACTTGGAACAATCTTTACTGATTCAGAAACCGTAGCTAGCAAAATTCAGGAACGAGAAGGTCAGACAACCGCTCGTCTAAGTTGAATAATGTTGAGCTTGTTAAATAATTTGATCACCCAAAAGGTAGGATCGAGTTCATGCCAGCGTACTCCGCCAAAGTTTGGTCTGGAGCTATACTTGTGATGATTATTATGATAACCTTCTCCCATGGTCAGAAAATCAAAGGGAAGATAGTTGGTAGAGGTGTCTTCTGTATTAAAGTTGCGATAACCGATCGTGTGGGAAAACCAATTGATGATAACGCCATGTACAGGGCCCATCAAAAAATGGATCGGAAGTAGCAAAAACCACCAGTAGCTGGGTGCAAAAGCAACATAAAAAGCCAAATACATTAATCCCCAAAAGATTCGGGAGAAATAATTTCCTCCAATCTTGTCAATAAGATCCCATTCTGGCAACTCTTTCATAAAGCGAGCTTCTACCTCTACTTTGCCATGACTAATCCCTCTGTAAATATGTCTGGTTTGCCACATCATTTCAAATAGATTATGGGTATGGCTGGGTGAATGCGGATCTTCTTCTGTGTCGGTATAAGCATGATGCATCCTATGCAGAATGGCATAGATTTTTGGACTCAGATAACTGCTTCCTTGTATGAGATAAGATGCCAGGAAAAAAAATCTTTCCCATCCTTTAGACATTGTGAACATTTTATGCGCCGCATACCGATGATGAAAAAATGTCTGCAGGAAAATAGATAGGTACCAGTGAATAATAAAAACACAAATAATCAATAACATAGATAGGAAATGTAGGGATAATATGAAGAAATCATTGGGAAGGGGATTTGGTGATTTTGCTCCCCCCAATATTAGCGGATTAAACTCAGAGTTCCAGTTTTTTTCCAAAAAGAACATGACTTTTCCTGCTAGAGGGTGTTCCTGTATCCCGAATATACCAAGACCATTTGCAGTCTGTGAAGCAGGGGAAATCATGGCATCCAGATAAGAGAGAAAAGCCATCTTGTTGAAGAACAATTTTTGTCGGCATCGATGGAATAGTTTGAAAAAAACAAAAATGAACCGACTCTCTACATCCTCTGGGAGATGTTATGATTCAACAGTATCTGTCTTCATTCCAATCCAGGGAAGATTCAGTATCTCCTCTATGCAAAGAGAAAGTCTAAACAATCTCTGGAATTTGTTACGTAATAAATCAGTCAAAATCGCTTATGGAAAAAGTAAGGGGAGAGATAATTTTAACAAGAATCTATCTCCAAGAATGGCAAATCAAACATCAGGTCATATCAGACAATTGCTACGCAAGTGGGTTTCCAGAGGAGCGGGAGATCCTGATGAACATCGCAAGCACCTGGCATTCAGCAGCTTTAATGTCTTTACACTGGCGGGATTTGTGGAATTTTTGATCGGTGTTCTTTTGCTTCTAGCATTATTTCCAAGTCATTTTGTGCTGATCGGACTCTCCCTCTTCATGTCTATTCTACTTGCTGGATTTTATTTCCTGGATCAATTTCCGAGAACCTTTCTTTTATCAGCAATAAATATTGGCATTTACTTTTTAGGATCAACAGTCAATTTTGATCCTTCCATCTCCGCAGTCTTTTTGATTTATGCGGTCCTCCCCTTTTTCTTTTATCTCCAGGGGGAGAAAACGATCAGGAATATCATGACTGTGGTACCTATCCTGTTTTATTTCTTCTATACATATAATATCCCGTTATTTGGTTCTCTTCCACAGCAAGTTGGCGAATGTTCCATCTTCCTCAACTTTATCACATTCACTGCTTTTACGACCAGCTTAATGACCATTGCCTACTTTATTCATGGCTACCACAAATGGGGAAGAAAAATTCAGGCACAAACGAATTTGCTAGAGGAAGCACAACAAATTGCCAAATTGGGCAATTGGACATATGACCTCCAGACAAAGCAATGGAACTGGTCCAGGGAATTGTATGATTTGTTTCAGTTTCCAGCCGATCTTTCTGTCACCACGGATGAGTATTATGGAAGAATTGATCCCAGAGACCGTCTCCCTGTCAAGGAGGCCATGGAGCGGGTATTGGAAAATCCCGACAAACTCCAATTGGTTCATCGTTACTACAATACCAAAGATTTCAATGAGCGATATCTATTAAGTATCTGCTATCCCGAAAAAAATGATAGAGGAGTTACCATCAGAATTCGGGGCATCATGCAAGACATCACCGATCAGAAGCGGGCAGAGCATGAATTGATCAAGGCCAAGAACGCTGCCGAAACGGTATCTAAGGAGCTGCGAAAAGCAAAAGAAGCGGCTGAGGCTGCCACCAAGGCCAAGTCTGATTTTTTGTCTACCATGAGTCATGAAATCAGGACGCCACTCAATGCAGTCATTGGGATGACAGGCCTGCTGACAGAAACACCACTAGATGACAAACAGGAAGAATTTGTCAACACCATCAAAGTCGGAGGAGAAAATCTCCTGTCTGTTATCAATGAAATTCTGGACTATTCCAAGATCGAATCAGGCAATCTCGAACTGGAGAAATTTGATTTTTCTACCCAAAGTCCCATAGATGATGCCATCGATCTGCTTGCCCCAAAAGCCTATTCCAAAGGCTTGGAATTGTTCTCGATCATTGAAGAGGATGTCCCCCCCATCATCAAGGGAGACTTAACCAGAATTCGACAAATCCTTGTTAACCTGATCGGCAATGCCATCAAATTTACCGAGAAAGGAGAGATCGTAACCATCGTGAAGAAGCTTGGAAAAAAGGAAGGTAAATACCATATAGGCTTCTCCGTCGCGGATACAGGCATTGGTATTCCAAAACATAAAATCGACCGACTCTTTCATTCTTTCACGCAGGTGGATTCCTCGACTACACGAAAGTATGGCGGAACGGGGCTGGGACTGGCAATTTGTACCCGATTGGTAGAACTGATGGACGGACACATCACTGTACAAAGTGAATTAGGAAAAGGGACCACCTTCTTCTTTGATATTTGGGTGGAAGAAGGAGATGAAAAGATGGTAGCAGCATGGGACCTTGATCAAATCAGCTACGAAGACAAATGTGTGCTTTTGGTTGACGATAATGCAACCAATCTTCGGATTTTGGAGATGCAGTGTGCAAGTTTCAAAATGAAAATAGTGAAGACTCAGTTTCCTGAACAGGCATTGCAGTGGATACAGCAGGGACACCAATTTGACCTGGCCATCATCGATATGCAGATGCCCCATATGACAGGCACACAATTGGCAAGGCAGATCAGGCATGTGTATGACAAAACAGAGCTTCCCATGATCATGTTGGCTTCGGTTGTGGATGACAGTGAGTCAGGCCGTGAGTATTTCAATGAATTTCTTACCAAACCCTGCAAAAAATCTATCATTCTGAGGTCGATTCATACCATGTTTAACGGATCAACCCTCAGTCCCCAGAAACAAAAAGCAGCCATTCTTCCGACTCTCCCTTCCCCACGCAAACGACTGAAAATCCTGGTCGTAGAAGATCATAGCATCAATCAATTGGTTATCACCAGTATTCTGGACAGACTAGGATATAGTGCAGATCTTGCTGCCAATGGACTGGAAGCCATCAGCCAGGTTGAAATGATTCAATATGACCTGATCCTCATGGATGTACAAATGCCTGAAATGGATGGATTGGAAGCGACCAAAGCTATCAGACAATTGCAAATCGATCGAAAGTTGAAACAACCCATCATCATCGCCCTAACAGCGGGAGCACTGGTAGAAGAACGAGACAGATGTCTACAGGCTGGGATGGATGATTTTTTGGCCAAACCTGTACAGGTCGAGACCCTGGCAACAACCATCAATCAGTGGTTCAGCAAAGTACCCATCTAGAGAACACAAATTCTACTCTTTGCCGATTGACATCCGAGCCTTATGCCGAGCTGATTCCAACAAGCTACGCATCTCTTGTAAAATGGGAGCCAGATTCTCCTGATTTGCCAAATTCATATGCTCTTCAGGATCCTTATCATGATCGTACAGTTCTTCATTTCCTGCCTTGACGGATTCACCCCAGCGGGTATATCGCCATCTGTCAGACCGGATTGAGCCCCCTTTGGCAGAACCGATGGTATAGGCGATCGATGCTTGCTGGTCAGAAATCTCCTTTCCCATAATCAAGGGAGCCAAACTTTTTCCCTGCAAGATGCTGGGCTGCTGAGCTGTAAAGCCTCCCAACTCAACCAACGATGGATATAGATCAATCAATTCCGCGATTTGATCATAGCTCTTGCCATGCTGGTCCGGGAAAGATGGATCAGAGATGATCAAGGGAACCCGCACGCTGCCTTCCCACAAGCTGATTTTCGACCAGCAATCATGTTCTCCCAGATTGTAGCCATGATCAGAGAGAAAAACAACAATGGTTTCTTTCCGCAGATCCAGTCGGTCTAAAGCGTCGAGCAATCTCCCTACTTGTTGATCCATGAATCGAACACTGGCCATATACGCACTGATGGTTTTCTTCTTTTGTGTTTCATCCATTTCCCATACCCTGGAATTCTGTCTTCTCAGTGCCGGTTTGGGCACATCTTCCCCCACCACCACTTTGGGCAACTCAACCTCAGAGGCAGGATAGGGCTCAAAACAATTTTCTGGTGCAATCAAGGGAACATGAGGACGCACCAGGCCCACTGCGAGGAAAAATGGTGATGCAGCTTTAGGCTTCTGTTTATTGGTCCCATTTGGGGGAAGAGTTGCGGCCCGATTTTCAAGAATGGCAATGGCCTGACTTGCTGCCAGGTAATCAGTCTGTGTTGCTTCCAATTCATTCTTCAGGATCATGCTCGAGAAGTTCGAGCCATAATGCAGATTGCCTGGAGAGAGTAATTCCAATTCTCCATCACTCAGTGTTTCTGGTCCCATGATATTGGTAGCAAAATCCCAAGAGTCGGGATCATCGCCTCCGGCCTCTCCCCGTTCTATACCACCTGGAACTCCCATATGAAAGATCTTGGAGACACGGGCAGAAAAATATCCCTGTTCACGGAAAAATCCTGCCAAAGATGGATGCTTGGATAGGGAAGGGGTTACCGCCCGAAAGCTGCCAATAACATGACTATTGCCCATGACCTTATTGGTCTCCGGATACAGGCCACTCATGATGGAAGCGCGGGAAGGTCCACAGAGTGGGTATTGGCTGTACACACGACGAAAGCGTACTCCCTCCTTCGCCAGACGGTCCAAGTGTGGCGTGTGTTGGTCAATCTCCATATATGGACCAATCCGTGTATTCAAATCATCCGAGATGATCAGAAGGACATTGGGCCGTTGTTGGCCGAATACACAAACAATCCAACAATAGCTCAGGATTCCGAGCACAAGCAGAGGTTTCACAAGTGGGGAAGTATTCATATGATTTCAAAGTTCTGGGGATCACCATTCTTACAAACCGGAGGCTGCTAACATGGATCTGAGAGTTGTCAGATCTCTGGTCATGGCCGCAAAGATTTGTTCTCGCGGCATATGGATCTCACGATGCCCATGATCGGCACCTCCCAGATCGTATTCATAATGTACCGAAATGGGGACGCTGAGATTGTACTTTTTTAGGAGGGAAAAAAACGCATGAAAGTCCACCATCCCGCTCCCAAGCGGGACATGAGCATCTCGCCACTGATGTTTGCGTTTTTGCCAGATAAAGTCCTTGATATCCAGGGTATGAATGCGTTCGTGGATCAGATTCAGCCCATTTCGCCAGGATCTGCCCCCTTCCGCTGTCGCATGTTTGATGTCATATTGAATTCCCAACCATTGAGGATCAATCCCTTCCATGGCTATATGCATATCCCAGACAGAAGAACCAAAGTGAGTGCCTGCATGATTCTGATATGCCCCATGAATGCCCAGGCTGCGATTGAGTTCTTCCATTTGCTTCAAGTTCTTGTTGATTAGCTTAAGATTCTCAAGCATTCCCAGATCTTCTTTGAAGCGAATAGAACCCATCCGATAGTATTTGATGCCCTCTTTTGCAGCAGTCTTAAGGAGGTGTTCGGCATGAGGAGAATCAAGACTTGTGATACTCGTAGTCATCATTTCTGCAAGCAATCCCGCCTTTCGGATCGCCTCAACCGCTCTTGGGAGGTCAGTGCTTACCTTCTCTGGCAAGACATGTCCCCTCGGCCTGACCGTGAGATCGACCCCATCGAACCCAATTTTTTTGGCAGTTTGGGCCATCGAATCATAATCCAGGAACTGGAGATGCTTGGAGAATATAGAGATTGGAATACTGGCTTTCTCAAGGGAATCAGCGGCCAACATCCCAGGCATCCCACTAGCAGCGAAAGCAGTTGCTGCTGACATTTGTTGTAAAAAAATTCTTCGACTAGGCATACGCATTGATTGTAGGTTAGACTAATTTCCCAACTGTTTGGCCCAATGTTTTTCCAGCCAGGGCTGTTCAGGCACACCTTCTGGATGCTCTTTGGCCCAGGCAGGTTCCGGGAAGGCCCGCAAGCGAGACAGTCGGGGATAGGTTTCCCAGATGTCCCCATTCTCATTGACCCTGGGATCTCCGGTCTTTGTCAGTTCTTCCATCAATTGGGTTCTTAAGGATTCTAGAACAGAAAGATATGTCGGATCTGTTGCCAGATTTTTTAGACAAAAAGGGTCTTCCTGAATATTGAATAATTCCTCGGATGGCCGATGATCCACAGACAAGTGAAAGTAAGGGGATACATCCGGTGATTCTCGCTGCTCGATCAGATAGCTGAGGGTCGGACAGGCATCGATATCGTGGTAGCCTCCATGTTCTGGTCCGAGTTCCTGCTTCTGGATTGCATCTTTTTGGGGATAATTCCCGACTCCATATTTGACAGGTGCGCCAGAAGGCCATCTCTCTGGTTTGAAGTTACGGATATAGGCGTACTCATGTGTGCGCATAACGCGTTGAGGATAGCCAAGGGTGTGATAGCGCGAAGAAGAGTGTCGCTCGCGGCTGGAAAAGACAGCTGTTCGAGCCGGTTCTACAATTCCTGACTTGTCAGACTTGAGCAAAGACAAAATACTCTTGCCAATCATGGGGTGAGTTTCGGGATGGGCTACCCCTGTCGCTTCCAGGATTGTTGGTGCGAGGTCCACAAATCCAATCAGATCATCGACTGTTCTTCCAGCAGGAACAGCCTTTCCCCAACGAATGGCAAGTGGAACGTGAACACCATATTCATATGCTGTTGCCTTGGCTCGGGGAAACGCCATTCCATTATCTGAGGTGACCAGAATCAGGGTATTGTCCAATTCTCCTGCCTCTTCAAGCAGGTGAATCATGTGTCCCAAATGCTTATCAAACCATTCTATCTCGTGACAATAATCCAGAATATCAGAACGAACGACTTCTGCATCGGGCAAGAATCCGGGAACATCTACAGAGGACAGTTGTTTTCCAGCCTTCAGTCCCAAGCCATCGCCAAATTTTCGATGTGGTTCATGTGCGCCAAACCAAAAACAAAAAGGTTGGTCGCTATCCCTGCTTTCCAAAAAACTCCGAAAATTTGCGCTATAGTCTTTATTTGAGATTCCCTCTTCACTGCTTAAGGTATGAAGATTCCACTCTGGTCCAGCAGGATTATTGGCCCGACCGGATTCCTTCCAATCCCCGGGTCCCCACCCTTTGCCTGTATAGCCGACTGCATATCCGGCTTCTTTTAGCAAATCTGGATAGGAAACATACTTGGGAGAAAAGAAACTGGCATGTGTCCCAGCATGTTCCAACTGCCAGCAATGCCGCCCTGTCAGGAGAGCTGCCCGAGACGGGCTACATCCAGGTGATCCTGCAAATGCCTGGGTAAACAGTACCCCTTCTTTGGCGATCCGATCAAAGGCCGGTGTCTGGACCGACTGAAACCCATATATAGAAGTATGAGGATACGACTGGTCATCTGAGATGGCCAACAAAATATTCGGACCTGAGATGGGTTGCGTTTGCTGCGTGCTTGTTGTCCCCTGACAAGAGAACATCATGACAAGCAGCAAGGGGTAGAAAACAAAGCGAAAAATCTGCGGTAGCATGGTAGAAGTTTTGTGTAAGGAGCATGTTACAAAAAAAATTTTTGGCCAAAAAGGTGATCCACAAGATTTCGCTTGCCCAAGCCTCTCCGAAATCGGACAGATCTCAACAACAAAACCCAGCCAGCAGTTTCTTCCTTATACTGACCGTCCAGGAATAGCTTGCCGGCCTCTTTGGACAAGCATCATCTGTAATTCTTCCACGCTTTCAGTTGGCAAATTCACCGACAATTTCCTCCGCAACTTTCTGGCAAAATCTCGCATTTTCGGGAGTCAGAATATTCAAATACAATTTCTGTCCGTGTTTGTCTTCAGACATGAGTCTATGAGTCAGGCCGACAGGCGAACGAGCTGTCAGAACTGCAAACATCACACAAGCAGTCAAATAAGTGCCGACATTGGACGGATGTGATCCATCCTCATGATATAAGCGAATGTCTGGTCGCAGAACTCGTGCTCTCGCCCAGGCTGGTCCCACCGGTATCACCCTTGCACCTGTCCTTTTGGCAAGGCTCATATATTGTTCCTGGATAGGTTCCATCATATAGGGGTCCCATTCTCTCGCCCATGTCATGTAGAGGAATACCCTGGCTTCTTTCTGTTGTGCCAACTCCCCCAATAGCTCTCCAAAGTGCTGCAAACTATCTGGATGCTCAATGGATCGCCGACTATGATCTTGAAGAATGACTGCATCATACATGCTTGAGGTGATATACTCGACCGTTTTCAGTTCGCGATCACCTCTCCAATGCTGCCCAAGATTGGCTCCTCCAATGGTCGACTGATGACAGGATAGTTGGATGTCTTGACTTTCAGCCATAGCTGCAAGCTGTTGGGGGAGGTTCCAATAATACGTATAGCTATTTCCGACAAACAAGATGTTCTCAGGAGGAGATTGCGCAACTACAGAACAACAGGAAAAACAAAAAAGCAGGAGAATCAAGGAGTTGAAACCAGACATATCAGCAGGATTATGACGTAAAAGTTGCCAAGATAGCAAGACTGGATTGCTCTTCTTCAGTTCTCCATCACATCTTCTTGCTTTTTGCTCGATTCTAGCTGTTTGCCGATTAATTCTTGCCATACAGGAAGAAGATATTGGATCCGATCGCGATCCAGAGAGAGGATTTCTTGAGAATCGGAAGACGCTTCCTGCCCTTTGGCAAGTTGGCCAATTTGTCGGCGTTCAGCAGGTGCAAATTCGGCGAAGGTACGCCTGAGAAGCGGGATGCTTTGCATAAACACCTCCTCTGGCAACTGCCCAATCCACTGGTCCAACAATTGCCAAAGCTTGGGGTGGTGAACCAGCAGAAGACCACTTCCTGACAGAAAGCCTTCCAACCAACTTGCCCCTTCATTGGCTGAGGTTCCCGGCGACAATACATGGCTCATGCTCTGCTCGGCCTTGGCAAAGGACCATCTACCGTAATCAAATAACAGCCGCACAGCTGTTCCGGCAAGTTTGGGATGTATCCGGGACTTGGTGGCAATTTTTTCCAAACTTCTTTGCCAGGATTGAATGTAGGGAGGCAAAGCACTAAATTCTGCCAGCAATTGAACCGCATGATGTGTCTGAAAAAGAAGCGGGTACATCTGCTCGGCCAGTTCTGTACCCAGGTTCTGACAAGCCTCGGGCAATCCGATGATCAGGCGAGGGAGCAAATTCTCTATGACTGGCTGCAGATGCGTCATATGTGTATTGCGCACATCACCATACCGCATCACACGCACAAGGGGAGGAAGTGCCTCCATGAGATGTTGAATATTCTTATCAAGCGCAATTTTGTGGCTCAGAGCTCGGGTATAAGCAGGCACCAGATCAATCAAATCCGCCTTCAGCAATTGTTCCAGTAGTTGCGTCAAGCCAAGTAATGAAATGGAGTCGCGCAATCTACGGCTGAGTTTTTTGCGACACGCAATCTCAATGGTATTGCCCCAGGTCGCTGCTGCCAAAACTTGCAATTCGCATTCTGGTTGCCAGTGCAGAGTCCATCGTTCCCAAAAGGTCCCCAAATCCCTTTTCTTATTGTCTTCCAGTTCTGCCCACTCTATTCCAAGCAAGCTCATTCGATAGAGAAAGTGGCTCTTTTTTCTGTGAAATTCCTTCCGCAAATCCAGTTCTAACAACTGTGGCTCTGCCTGTGGCTTCATCCGAAGTTGTTTTTGTTTTTGCAAGAGGTCTTGTTGAAGTGGAAATCCTGGCACTTCTTCAGGGACCTTCCCCATTTCGTCCCCGATGATCAAGGCCTTCTGGATCAGCTCTAGTGCATACTGATCTCCAGGGCAAAAGACCGTTTCCAGCGCATCCCAGATTTCGCGAAGTCGAGGAGAAGCCTGAGCCCGAAGTGTAGAGAGTGCATAGGTAAGCCGAACACTCTCGACCACCTGAGCGGGAGAGGCATTCAGGCCCTCTGCGCGGAGGAGGCTGGCTGCATGACTCATCCAGCGAATGATGCGATCTTCAGCAAGGCTTTCGAA
>JBCCGK010000145.1:0-24101 GCA_039029315.1 Bacteroidota bacterium
ACAGAGGAAGATACAGATCGTCCTTGAAGCGCATCCACCGTGGGATTGGGGTAGGTACCACTCAAATCGCCGCCTGCGGTAGTCGTATTGGTGATATCATCACTGGCATCGGTATCGCCTGTATTGCTGATTTGATTTCCTGTAATATCAATGCCGCCGCCTGCGATATAGGTGCTACCAGAATCTGCCGCTGGTTCCCACTCGGTGCCACTCCATTTCAAAACTTCGCCTGTAGAAGGAGCTGAAGTCGAAACGGTCCGTCCCTGTAAGGCATCCACTGTAGGATTGGGATAAGTACCTGCCAAATCGCCGCCTGCGGTAGTGGTATTGGTGATATCATCACTGGCATCAGTATCGCCCGTATTGCTAATCTGATTTCCTGTAATGTCAATGCCGCCGCCTGCGATATAAGTACTACCTGAGTCAGCTGCAGGTTCCCATTCGGTTCCGCTCCATTTCAAAATCTCTCCTGTAGAAGGGGCTGATGTTGAAACCGCTCGTCCCTGAAGGGCATCCACTGTAGGATTGGGATAAGTGCCTGCCAAATCGCCGCCTGCG
The DNA here is from genome assembly GCA_039029315.1 of Bacteroidota bacterium. Classification (GTDB taxonomy): domain Bacteria; phylum Bacteroidota; class Bacteroidia; order J057; family J057; genus JBCCCJ01. Next base: position 559 of record JBCCGK010000145.1, read on the forward strand.
GTAGTCGTATTGGTGATATCATCACTGGCATCGGTATCACCCGTATTGCTGATTTGATTTCCTGTGATGTCAATGCCACCGCCTGCAATATAGGTACTACCAGAATCGGCTGCGGGTTCCCATTCTGTTCCACTCCATTTCAAAACCTCTCCTGTAGAAGGAGCTGAAGTCGAAACTGTTCGTCCTTGGAGGGCATCCACTGTAGGATTGGGGTAGGTCCCCGCCAGATCACCACCTGCGGTAGTTGTATTGGTGATGTCATCGCTGGCATCGGTATCGCCAGTATTGCTGATTTGATTTCCTGTGATGTCAATCCCACCACCTGCTACATAGGTGCTACCAGAATCGGCTGCGGGTTCCCATTCGGTACCACTCCATTTCAAAATCTCTCCTGTAGAAGGGGCTGAAGAAGAAACGGTCCGTCCCTGAAGGGCATCCACGATTGGATTGGGATAGGTCCCTGCCAAATCACCACCTGCTGTGGTCGTATTGGTGATATCATCGCTGGCATTGGTATCGCCAGTGTTGCTGATTTGATTTCCGGTGATGTCTATGCCGCCACCTGCAACATAGGTACTGCCTGAGTCAGCTGCGGGTTCCCATTCGGTGCCACTCCATTTTAATACCTCTCCTGTTGAAGGAGCTGCCCCTGAGAGGGTTCGTCCCTGGAGAGATCCTACCAAAGGGTTGGGATAAGTGCCACTGAGGTCTCCTCCTGCAGAGGTCGTATTGGTGATGTCATCACTAGCATCGGTATCGCCTGTATTGCTAATCTGATTTCCGGTGATGTCAATCCCACCGCCGGCTACATAGGTGCTACCTGAGTCTGGGGCTGGTTCCCATTCGGTGCCACTCCATTTTAAGACTTCGCCGCTTAAAGGTACAGAAGTTGAAACTGCTCGTCCCTGAAGGGCATCTACAATCGGGTTGGGATATGTGCCTCCAAGATCGCCCCCTGCGGTAGAACCAATGAGTACATCATCTCCTGCATTCAAATCTCCGGTATTGGTAACAACCTTGTTCGTAATATCTATTCCTGCTCCTTCTACATACACAGGTAATGGAACTGTCGTCCCTGTCAGGGAGATCGTTAGAGAATCACCAGAAACAGCCAAGGTCTGCAATTCATTGGTATCTTCGGTATCTCCATCTTCAAATAGATCAATCGCAGGTGTCCATTGACCATTCACAAACTTCAGCACATACCCAGCAGTCGGAATGGTTGTTGAGACAGCTTGTCCTTGTAGGGCATCTACGGTGGGATTGGGATAAAAGCCTGCCAAATCTCCACCGGCAGTTGTTGCAGTGGTGATGTCATCTCCAGCCAGGGTATCTCCTGTATTGATAATCTGGTTACCAATGATGTCAATCCCTGCCCCTTCCGTGAACAAGGTTACACTTCCCCCACCATTGGTCAGAGATAGTTGGCTTCCTGTCTGAGACAAGGTCTGAATTTCATTTGTGGGATTGGTATCACCATCTTCAAACTCATCATCTGAGGGAACCCACTGCCCATTGATAAACTTATATACATCTCCAGAATCCGGGTTCAAACTTGCGAGAGGTACGTCGAGGAAGCCCGTAACCATCGGGTCAGGATAGGTGCCTCCTAAATCTCCTCCTGCAATCGTCCCAATATTGATATCGTCATTGGCTACTGTATCTCCGGTGTTGATGATTTGATTGTTGATCACATCAATTCCTGCACCTTCTACGAACATGGTAACTGTATTTCCTCCTTGGGAGAGGGTCAGTTGGTTACCAATTCTGGTGAGTTGCTGAAGTTCGTTGGTTGAAAGGGTGTCTCCATCTCTGAACAAATCTGAAGAAAGGACCCACTGTCCATTGTTATATTTATAAAACTGTCCATTGGATGGGTTGCCGCTCGCAATGGGAAAACCCGAAATCCCGGAGACAGTGGGACCAGGATAGGTACCACTCAGATCGCCTGTTGCAAAGGTCCCAATATTGATATCGTCATTGGCAACGGTATCTCCCGTATTGATAATTTGATTGCCATTGAGATCAATTCCTGCGCCTGCAGTAAACATGGTAATTGTATTTCCTCCATTGGTCAGGTTGAGTTGGTTTCCCACCTGAGACAGTTGCTGGATTTCATTGACAGAACTGGTATCTCCGTCTTCGAATATATCAGGAGCAGGCGTCCATTGGCCATTGAGAAATTTCAATACATAGTTGTTGACGGGATTGACATTGGAAATGGGATTGGTTTGAATTCTGGTAACAATCGGGTTGGGATAAGTACCTCCAAGATCTCCTCCCGCATTTGAGCCGATTAGAACATCATCTAGAGGGTTCAAATCACCCGTATTGTTGATGGCATTTCCACTCAAACTGATTCCCTGACCTGCCTGGAATAAGGTAGTGGTCCCACCGCCATTGGATAAGGTCAGTTCATTCCCAATTTGAGAAATGGTTTGAAGCTCATTGGTATTGTCAATGTCTCCATCATTTACATTATCCTGAGTTGGAATCCAGAATCCATTGATGTATTTCAGAACTTCCCCAAACTGAGGGGTCTGGCTCGAAATTGGTTCTCCTTGCAATCTAACGACATTTGGATTGGGATAGGTACCGCTTAGATCGCCACCAGCGGTGGTTCCATTAACAATTACATTATTTGCAACACTGATTTGGTTTCCAACAACATCGATTCCATTCCCAGCTGTATATAACACAACACTTCCCCCTCCACTCAAACTTAATGACAATTCACTCCCATTCAGGATCAAGTCCTGAATCTCATTTTGTGGATCTTTGTCCGCATCTTCAAATTCATCATCAGTAGGCGTCCAGGCACCATTGATAAATTTCAATACTTGATTTGAGCCCGGTTGTGAAGGGTTGATAGGAAAACCTCGCAAGCCAGCTACTTCTGGATTCGGATATGTATTGGCCAGATCTCCTCCAGCATTTGTTCCGATTTGAATATCATCGGTTGAATCTGTATCAACTGTATTCAACACCCACCCTGGCTGAGAAGAATCAAAGGTATAGATGCTGCCATTACTTGGAGGCAAAGGGGTAATAGGAAATCCATGAATGCCTGTGACCACCGGGCTTGGATAGGTGCCGCTGAGGTCTCCTCCTGCAGTGGTCCCAATCTTGATGTCATCTCCTTCAATGATATCTCCTGTATTGGAAATAATGGTACCATTAATGCTGATTCCAGGTCCTGCAATATATTGTGGCAGGTTTTGGGTATTCCCATTGGGTCCAATGGTGATCTGGAAGTTGATGGGATCTACTTGTAGAGTTTGGAGTTCATTGTTAGGGTCGGCGTCATTGTCATCAACCTCATCAGGCTCATAAGACCATTGACCGTTGACAAACTTCAAAATATTATCGGCCTGCACACCACTACTTGGGAGGACCGGTATTCCTTGTATACCGACGACGGTTGGGCTTGGATATTGTCCTCCCAAATCACCCCCTGCATTGGTATTGATCGTAATATCATCTGATGCCAGTGTATCTCCTGTATTGGTGATGATTCCATTACTGATCAAGATACCGGGCCCATCTATGAGGTTTGCACTTGGGAGGTTCACAGAATTGACTACACTACTATCTGGAAGCTGCAAGATGGAGAGAACATCTCCATTGAGATCCAGAATATATTCATTGGTTGAATCATTTTCACTGGTCCAAACACTACCATCCCACTTTAGCACCTGCCCGACTGTTGCATCATTTTGACCGAGGGTTACCGGTTCTGTTGGGGAGCCATCTCCGGTGATCGGTGCCGATGTATTGGTGGTTGCACCCATGTTGGCAACGGTGGCATCAATCCCTGGGACCCACATCTGTGTTGAATCATTCCATTTCAGAACAAATCCATCCTGTGGTGGGGTAGAAGAAATTGGGGAGCCTCCGAGGCCTCGAACCTCTGGGTTGGGATAAAAGCCGCCCAAATCGCCAGCAGCTGTATCTCCAATTTGCACATCGTTGGGATTCAGGTCGCCTGTGTTGTAAATGGTGTCTCCTGAGACATTAATCCCGGTACCAGCAACAAAATTTCCTCCGCCTCCCATATCCGGTGAATTGACCCAAAAGCCAGAGACACTATCATAGCGGAGGATTTCTCCATTAGCTGGAGCTGGTGCGACCACATCCAGCAGATCTCCCAGATTCAGTTCGACACTGTCTGCACGGACAGCTCGATTGGCATAGAGTGCATAGGGGACACTCCGCATTCGGGTGGTTCCCATATTGACCCAACCGCCATTATTGTTGACTTCGACCTTGAGGTTGAAATTGCCAGACTGCCAACTGATGGTATCCAGTTGTCCAACAATGATATTTCCTCCGCCAATGTTGAAGGTAACCAAGCCATAGTCATTGGTGGAGACTGACTGGGTTTCCTGATATACAATGGTTGCTCCTCCTCGAAGAATGGTAAGACGGAAATCCAGATTTTGTTTAATCAAAAGATCGCCATTTACTCTAACAACTGCCTGATAAGGAATGTTTTGCGGAACTTGGGCTTGTACAATTGATAAGGAGCAAATCAGAAAAAACAGGGTGTAAAAGATTGCCTTAATCCTCATGTCATGGTGGGTTTGTGAGTGAACTAAGAATGCTAAGTCATCCCAATTTCTAGCCTAGGTCCTTCGGAAAGGACTTAGTTCAATAATTAAATTAAAAGAATGTAAAATATTCCGATTTTTCAAATCAAAATATCCATAACCAATCTGCATACCTAACACGCAATCTACAATCAGATTGCTGCATGGCACAACAAAAGTTTCAAATATAGCGTGATTTTCGAATTTCCTTGTAAAAGAACTAGTCCAAAACCAATCTTCCAACCTTAGAAAACCCTTCTCCATCTGGTGAGATGACCTGCATTTGATACAAATACATTCCACTGGAGGCCTTGACATGATTCAATCCAGAGCGATTCCACCGAACTTCATGAAAGCCTTGCTGGTATTCCCCTTCCATCACTGTTGCAATCAGACGCCCATCAAGACCAAAAATCTTAATGTCTACCTGATAGGTATTTTGACTGGGTGGAAGACTAAATGGAATAAACACATCTCCGATGGATGGATTGGGATAGGCCAACCCAAGGTGGATAAAGTCAGGATGCAAGTGTGATGCAATAAATGCTTCACTTCCGTAGTAAATTCTAAACGAGCGTTTTTCGTATTCTGAGAATGATAGATACTTGCTGTGTTCTCTCATATCAATGATCTTCTGATGTTCGACATCAAATAAGATCAATTGTTTATCACCAGAACCAACTTTTTCATTTTCCCAGGAGAGCTTAATGTCTGGTTCTCCCAAATTGGATTCGACAGTAAACTCCCAGACATATTCCTCTTTTGGAGAAACGATATCCCGACTGAAGTTCGGCGCAAAAAACTCCGGGTGATGGAAATTGAGTTCCAGGTATTCTGTAAATCTTGGCAATGTGATAGCATCGAGATGATCTTTGCTATCATCAGCAGCGGGATGCATCCCAATCCCTCCCAAAGGATAAATCAATTCTTTGGATTCCAACACAAGGGGAATCTGCCACTTTGATCCGTGAATGGGACCCGTTTCGCCTATGGTGAATCCTGGTTTGGGGCGTCGACCAATAGCAGCATTCTTTGTCACAGGAATGCGCAGGTCCAGCGCGGAATCCGTGAAGACAAATGCACCGCCAAAATTATCAATGTCTACAGAATTGCGAACATATCCTGTGGAACTAAAGGTGACCATTTCGCCCAATTTCATCCTAACCTCCACCGAGTTGGAATCAATCACATCAGACCAGAAAATATTGAACGGATAAGGATTCCCAATCTGGTTCCATCCTTGCTTAAGGGGAATGATAAAGGGATCGTATTCATGAACTCTTGCCGCCATTCCTGCTCCGGTATTGAAGCTCCTTTGCTCCTTGGTGATCAACCAGAATCCTTCTCCAAGTCCCATCGAACCAAAGCCTCCAGATTTGTACTCCGTGGTAGTTCCTGCATCATAGCGCCACAACCTCCATTGATAGATATTGTACTCCCCGAAATCGTCTTCAATGACATTGCTCACAGCGGCATTGTCAAGATTCAAGGGAACAGAAACAATGTTGTAATTGGAAATTTCTTTCCCGAACCGAAGATTGCTCACATCCAATCCAGAGGCATAGTAGCGATAGGTTCTCTGGGTATCAGTTACTGTATTAAAGCCAAATATTCCTTGTACTTCGAAGAAGTATTCCGCTCCAATCTCATCTATCTGATCATTGGTAATGGCGAAGGTATACCTGAGGTTATTGCCTGTCAGGATCTGCGTCTGCCACTCCTTATCAGCGATCCCACGATGGTGCAACACCACATCTGCGACCAGGGTATCAGTGGCCAACTCTATCCAGCTCTCCACCCCAGTGCCAGAATCATCAATCTGATCTGCAAAAGAAGAGTCAACAATGACAGGAACAGGATTCTCAAAACTAAACATCAATGGTTCGGCAAAAGGAGATCCTTCTCTGTCCTGATCTACCACCTGCACACTCCATAAATAATCACCATTGGGAATACCAGAAAGAATCATGTCCTTTTTATGGCCAGCATTCCCTATTTTCACAAGTCTTCTGTACCCATCCTCATTTTCTGTTACGGACATGGGTGAAATTTCAGAAGATACATTGTCAGCTGTTCCAAAGTACAGATTATAGGTCAGTCCAGATTCCAGCTGACCGTCAATCCCTTGAGGGGGCTGCCAACTGAAGGTAATTTTGGGACCAAAAATCTGATGCTTCAACTGCGTAGGCGCACTGTAAGATACATTGGGGTTGAGATCAATGTTCCGATAGGCGGCAAAAGTGGAAATAGATGGAGAAACCGATGTTCTTCCTGCCAACATCATATCCAGTTTTTGATCGCCATTAAAATCTCCCCAGACAGCCACACCAAGATCAACATCTTCCAGGGCAGAAGAGGTCAGCAAATCTTCCTGGAAGTTGCCCCCGGTATTGAAATAGGTTTTGGTTAATCGATCTGTCCCATCTGAGCTCCCACTCAACAGAACATCCAGGAATCCATTGTCATCATAATCTCCGAAGGCAATAGATCCTTGCGAGATGGAGGCAAACTCCTCCGTCATACGTGGGAAAAATGCTGTGATAGTATCTCCGGGATCATAGGTATACAATCGGGTCAGTGGTTGACCGTTTTCTGTATCAAATCCGCAAATGATCAGATCGAGGAAGCCATTGTTTCCGACATCTCCCCAATCAAGGCTACTGTTTCTTACTTGTGCCAAAATAGATTTGAGGCTGAATGCACCATTTTTATCGTTGCGGTAAATATGAGCGATTCCATCCGTTCCGTCATCTCCTGTGATGGCAAGATCCAGATCTCCATCCTGATCATAATCTCCCCAGGCAACTTGTCCATCAGAGACATCTGCGATTGCCTCAGAAGCAGCCACATCTCTGCTGAAAGTTCCATCTCCATTGTTCCGGTAGATATTACTGACACCTAGGCCAGCCTCAGGCAAGCCCATCAAGGCCAAATCCTGGTCGCCATCATTGTCATAGTCTCCCCAATCCATAGATCCCTTGGCGACAGGCTCCAGACTGGCAGAGGCCGTAACATCATAGGTCAGACCATCCTCTCCTCCTGCATACAACCGACTCAGGAAGGCTCCATCTTCCTGCCGACCACTCACAGCCAAATCTGGCCAACCATCATTGTTGTAGTCTCCCCATGCAAATGCTGCCAGGCTCAGGTCAGGAATCAATTCGCTATTCACTGTGTCGAGGGCGAATATGCCACCATCATTGAGGTAGAGAACAGTCGAAGGTTCGTTAGACCCCGTCTCGCCGGCGGTAATAATGTCGAGATCTCCATCTATGTCATAGTCGATCATGGAAATTTCTCCTTCAGAAAATCCTACAGGACTCCCTCCAGGAAAGACTTCACTTGTTACTTCATCAAAGGCAGGAGGCGTAAATACGATGCTATCTGTCACAAATCGGGAGCCTTCAAAATCCTGATCGATGGCTTGCACACCCCAAAAATAGGTTTTGCCTTCTTCCAGCCCTTGTATGAGCCATTCATTGGCGTAGTTGGCTTCTCCGGGTCTGACCAACCTGTGATACCCTTCAAAGTTTTCCGCGCTGATCTCGGCCACCGTTGGGAGCACATCCCCTCCATTGGGAATTTCTCCCAGAAACAGGTTGTAGGAATATCCCTGAATACGGCTTGTATCCATGCTCGTCGGAGACTCCCACCGCAACATCAGGGCATCGCCAATCACTTCCTTTGTCAGATTTTCGGGCAGTTCCGGGATCACATTTCGGCTTGGCTCGTCATTTCGGAACAAATTCAGATGCTTGTCAGTCTGATTGTTTTTCAACTTCCCAAGCTGGAGAAAATCCAGTTTTTTATCGCCATTGTAATCTCCCCAAATTAATCCGCTTCCATTGCCGGCTGGCTCAAGATATTCTATGGCCAGACTGTCCAGGACAAATTCGGAGGCTTCATTTGTGCTTTGGTAGATATGACTAAAAAAGAGTCCACTGGCATCCTTTCCTGAGACGGCAATATCCAAATATCCATCCTCATTGTAGTCTCCCCATCGGGCATCTCCTTCCATCAGAGGAAGCAATGGAGTGGTCAAGGCTAGTTCATCAAACATCCCAGAACTATCTGCTCTATTCACATATATCTTGGTCATGGGGTTGCCTGACAGGTCCTTCCCGATAAGCAACAAATCTGGATAGCCATCATTGTTCATATCGCCTATATCCATTCTCCCTTCGGCAAAACCAGGATCTGGCGAAAGCACTCCACTCTCCTGATCCAGGACTTCCAGACTTCTATTTCGATACAAAAAGACCTGAGTAGCTCCATTATTGTCGGTTCCTGCCATAAGCAGGTCTGTCCGACCATTGCGGTCGATATCGGCCCAGACGAAGTCTCCGCGTCCGAGAGCTTGCAATGGAACAGGGAAAAGCTTGAAGTTGCCATCTGCATCCTGCTGATACAAATCTGTAACCAGACCTCCTGCTCCATCTATTCCCATGACTGTGAGGTCAGCATCTCCGTCATGGTCAAAATCCGCCCAGGCAGTCTTTCCATTGACAACTGATCGAATATTTTTGTTGACCTGTGTGAAGGATGAACCAGTATATTCATACAAATTGGCAGAGGGACCTGTTTCTGTTTCTCCTACTACAAACACATCCAAATCTCCATCTCGATCATAGTCATGCCAGGAGAGATCACCATTTCGGACACCTTCGATGCTTGCGCTTGCAGAAGAATTGATCCGTAAGTCTTTTCGATCCAGGTTTTCAAGGAGAAAGACTGTTGCCTCTCCACTGAGGTTTTCTCCGACAGCCAGCACATCCAAATCATTGTCTGCATCATAGTCTCCCCATGCTGCAGTGGCAAGATCCAATCCCTCAATTTCTGTCTCATCAAAGGCGATGCTGCTTACATGAGTGAAATGTGGCGGTACGTATTCAAAGGAATCTATCGCACTAAACACAGAACCTTCAAAATCCTGATCGATAGATTGGACAGCCCAATAATACATGCCTGCTGGCAAAGCCATCATTCGAAGGGCTTCCCGCGCAGCTGTATTCCCCATGGCAGCGACTTTTCGGTATCCATCATCTGGACCTGGCAAATGTGCCAAGGGGGAAAGGAATGAGAGATCTGAAGGAGAACTTCCAACCCAAACATTGTAGGTATATCCATTGTTTCCTGCGGGAGGATTCCAACTCAATACAACAGAATCTGCATGCGACACTGAAGTCAGCCCATCTGGGGCAACTGGAATTCGGTTGGGTGTCTCATCTCGGTTTTGATACAGGATCAGTGCCCGTTCTGGATTTCCCCCTCCCTGCACACGTCCAATGATTCCGACATCGAGTTTGCCATCATTGTCTAGATCTCCCCAGGCGATTCTTCCTCTTTCATCAGCATCCACAAAGGCTGCCGATGTAGCAATCTCTTCTACAAACCCACTGCTTTGGTCATTGCGAAACAGTTGGGTAATGCGATTATTGTTTCCATCCAAACCTGTGAGGAGAATATCCTGATATCCATCATCATTGTAATCGCCAAATCCTGCCTCTCCGGCTTTGACTCCAGGGAGCGCGGAGGAAGTTGACAGGAGTTGAAATCTATCCTGATTGGCGTTGTATTCATAGAGTTCAGTAGTTGGGATAGAAAAACTTTGGTTGGATTCTCCTGTTACCAATAATTCCATTATCCCATCATTGTTGATATCTCCCCAATCCAGGCTTCCTTCGCCTGCTCTGCCGATTGATGCCTGAGTAGCATTCAATCTGACAAAGCCTCCACGAATTCCCTCATTGCGGTAGACATTGGTCACTGGGGTTCCCCCCTCAGCATATCCATTGATGGCCAAATCGGCATCTCCATCCATATCAAAATCTCCCCATGCCACAGCTCCATTTTCAAGCTGAAGGAGATCAATGTATGGTTCAACCTGAAATACGCCATCTACGTTTCGGTACAGAACTGTTTTGGGACCAAATTGATCTCGCCCCATGATCAAAACATCCTGATCCCCATCATTGTCATAATCAGCCCAGGCCGATGCTCCCAGCGTCAATCCAGGGAATTTCCCTGCACCAACCAAATCAGGCGTAAAGGTTTTGTCTCCATTGTTCCTGTATAGAATGGTTCTGAAGGTTCCTGTTCCCACAGAGCCATTCCCATCGCCTTGTTCTCCCGTAAGCAACAGGTCAGGAGCGCCATCATTGTTATAATCAGTCCATGAAATGGAGCTATACAGAAGATCTTCCAAATCAGCACTGGCAGCAAAATCCTGTTTCAAGACTCCGTTGATATTTTCCAGGATAACTGTTCTCGGTTCATTGTCTCCGATATCTCCGGTAACAGCTAAATCCAGGTCTGCATCTCCATCATAGTCAACCCAGTTCAAGTCTCCTTTCGAAAAACTGGCTGGAAGACTTCCGGGAAGATCCAGGTAGTTAATATTGTTATGGACAAATGAAGGCGTTGTGAAGGAAAATGTCCCTTCGGTAGAGAAATCCGATCCTTCCAGGTCTTGCCCAACAGATTGAACAGACCAAAAATAAGTTCCGGTTGGCAGACCTCGGAGTTTCCAAGTCCTCTTCTGTCCGACATTGCCTCTACGGGCTACTCTTCGATATCCATCATCTGTATCAGCCATTGGCCCAACAATGTCTCCCTCACCGGGAGATGTGCCTACATAGAGATTGTAGGACAGCGCATCATTGCCAGTAGGAAGGGTCCACGACAAGACCACTGTATCTGAAGCAAACACTGGCTGTTGCAGACCCGGTACAGGTGGAATCACATTGGCGGTGCTGTCGACATTTTGATACAATCTGAGGGAGAATACTCCAGTAGACTCCTCTCCTGTCATGGCAACATCGAGTTTGCCATCTCCATCAAAATCTCCCCAAGCAATGGTCGAATGATCTACAGGCTGTAATGGGAGGGAAGAAATTTCTTCTTTGACAAATACTGCTTGACCTGCCTGATCGGTATTTCTGAATATTGCAGCTACTCGTCCCTGAGAAGACTGACCTGAAATCATCAAATCTGGTCTTCCATCATCATCGTAATCGCCAAACTTGGCATCTCCTTCAATGATACTATATTCACTCAAGAGGGTAGTATTCAAGGTAAAGGTGCCATCGCCAGCATTATTGGTATATACACGAACTGCTCGAACCGTATTGCCATCTTCTCCCGTCCAGACAAAATCCGGATATCCGTCCAAATTGACATCTGTCACATCCAGGCTACTGTTTTTGGGAGAAACCAGGTTATCCAATTGCAGATTGAATCCAAAATTGCCATCATTGAGATACAGGTGTAGCAAAGGATCATCATTACTGTCGGTCCCTGTCAACAGGAGATCCATAAATCCATCTACATTTACATCCAACCAGATTACATCTCCATCCTGGAGACCGGGAAGCCCTAGTTCCAGATCGACAAAGCTTCCTTCATCATTCCTGAATACTTTGCTAATGAGGGTGTTGCCTCCTTTGTCTCCGATCAATGCTAGATCCAGGTCCCCATCGTAATCCAAATCTCCCCACGCAGCAGCACCATTGCTAACACTATCCAGTCCCATTACATCAGAGAAGGTATTTCCTCCATCATTATGATAGATCCGGGTAATAGGTTGTCCTCCTGCAGTTTCCCCCAATAAGACAAGATCCAGCAGATCATCATTGTCATAATCTCCCCAACTGACATCAGCATGGAGAAGTGGAGCAATCGAGGTAGGGACGGAGGTAAATGTGCTATCGCCATTGTTTTGATACAGAATTGCGAGGGCTGAGGAAGCTCCTTGTCCTACCATTAGGAGGTCAAGATCTCCATCATTATCAGAATCTCCCCACTCTATAGCTCCATCTCCGATTCCCATATGTGGCGATCCCAGGGCGGGCGTACTGATATCTGCAAATGCCGGTGGAATGTAAACAAATGAATCGATCACGGAGAAGGCAGATGCTTCAAAATCCGCATCAATGGCCTGAACAGACCAATAATATTTTCCTCCTTCGAGATTATACAGTCTGAATGCTGTTGTATCACTTACCTCTCCTTCATGAACAATCTGTCTGAGGCCACTCCCTTCAGAATGGGGAGAATAGATTTCCAGGCTTCCAGGCGTGGTTCCAACGCGAAGGTTATAGGACAGACTCGGCAATATCGCAGGTGAGTTATTGGCATAATTGGCTGGCGCGTCCCAACTAAATCGAACCTCATATCCCAATATCTCTGTTACAAGTTTGGTCGGCGCATCTGGAACAGTAGCTGGACTGCTTTCAATGTTTTGGAATAAACGAATGATCCCACTCCCTGAACTATTGGTTTCACCTCCTACCATGAGGATGTCTAATTTGCCATCCTGATTAATGTCGCCCCATGCAGCATCACTATAGGATAATGGAGGCAAAGGAGCCGATGCAATCACATCATCAATGAATAGGTCATTGACAGGATCGTATCGATATAGGTGAACAGAAGGACCATTGATGGATTCCCCTGTTACCAACAAATCCTTGTAGCCGTCATTGTTAAAATCGCCCCAATCTACGCTTCCTTCCTGCACGCCTTCAAAGGTTCCGGAAATCTTCGTAAAGGTTTCGTTTGTATTATTTTTCCAGATTTCAGTGATGCGCGTCCCATTATTTTGGCCAATGAGGGCAAAATCCAGAAATCCATCTGAATTGTAATCTCCCCAGGCTACTGATGAGTTGCGAACCCCGGTAATGGTTTGGTTCAGTTTTTGAAAACTGCCATCCCTTTGGTTGATATAAATAAGTGTAGAATCATTGCCCCCAACACCATTTTGTCCAGCTACGATGAAATCCAAAAATCCATCATTGTTGAGATCTCCCCAGTCTGCGCAGCCATCAATCAAAGGTGTGAAGTTAGAAATCCCACTATTCGAGAAGTTTCCTTCCCCATCATTCACCGAAATCGTGGTGATTGGGAATGGCGTCTCACCGACAACCAGCACATCCAGGTCCCCGTCATTGTCATAATCTCCTGCAGTCGCACATCCATCCAGGACACCGACTCCCCCAGTCAAGACGTTTTTGAATGTATTGTTTTGGAAGCCTCCTACTGTATTCAGGTATACACGGCAAGTTCTTCCGGAGGGATTGGTCAATCTACCAGCCATCAACAAATCCATACGGCCATCCCTGTTAAAGTCTCCCCATTCTACGCTTCCATCGATGATGTCTGGAATTTCATCTGAAAAGGAAGTGGATGGGGTAAAAAATTCTTGCCCAGCAGTGGGCGCATACTCATATAAGCTACTCTCGTAGTTTCCTCCACTATTGGTTTCTCCTGTAGCGACGATATCCAAATATCCATCTTTGAAATCTCCAAACGCGACCCTTCCTTTGCGAAGGCCGGAAGGGGGGAAATCTGGATCAAACAAGTCTACTCGGAATTGAGAATCTGTTACATCGACAAAAGAAGGATTGTCGTAAAAAAAGGTATCTCTAGGTGCAAAATCAGACCCTTCAAGATCCTGATCTATGGCTTGCACTGTCCACTCATAAGCTCCTGTACTGAGGTTGGAGATCCGTGTTTGTCTCAAAAGTCCTTGTTTGCCAGTCTCTACGATTCTCCTGTATCCATTGGTGAGATCGGACATGGGGGATCGTACGAGTGTATCCGGGCTCCCACCTACTCTTTTGACATATACGGCATAGGTCAGACCGTCCAGGTTAGCGGCAGAGTATCCCGATGGCGCAGTCGGTAGATCCCAGAACAAGGTAACCCCAAATCCATCCGGAGCTGCAGTGAGGTTCTGTGGAGGATTGGGCGTAATATTGGTAGCAGAATTGATGTTGCGATATAATCTGGTAATTTTTCCGGCTTCTCCACTGTTTACCGCGGCCAGAACCCCAGTCAGTGCCAGATCTATTTTGCCATCATTATCAATATCCGCCCAGGCTGCAGAGCTTCCTAGCCCTACCCCTCTCAATGGCAGAGAAGCAATGGGATCTCTGATAAAGTTGAACTGATTGTTGTTGGGGTTCCCATTGTTTTTGTAGATCTCAGCGTAAGCAGAATCGGTATCCGTACTATCTCCAGTGACGAGCAGGTCCATAAATCCATCCTCATCATAATCTGCCAGGGAGATTGACCCACCAGCTCTTCCATTTGGGAGGGGTTTGTTCCCAAAAGAAATAGTCGTCCCACTTCGACTTTGCAGTGAGAAGGTCAGCAAAGGAGACACATCATTGGGGTCTGGGTCAAAGTCTCCCATCAAGACAATGTCCAATAGGCTATCGTTGTTGATATCAGCCCAGATGACCTGACTTAATTCCATTCCAGGAATGGAAAAGGTGGACACATCTGTGAATGTGCCATTCTGTTCATTGTGATAGAGGTTGGTATGGAGTACAGACCCGAATTTTCCGCTCAAAACAATATCAGGATATCCATCGCTGTCGAAATCTCCCCATTTGGCATCTCCATTAAATATATCCTGAATATTGCTGGTCGCGGCAGCATCTTCCACAAATGACAAAGTCCCCGAAGGGAAATATTGATTTTTGTAAATTCTTGTGGTAGTCCCAGATCCGGCTCCTGTACCTGTGAGCAGCAAATCCAGGTCTCCATCCTGGTCATAATCTCCCCAGTCTACACTTCCACTGGTAAGGTTCACTCCCAGCGTGGCGGCAGAAGAAAAGGTCGAATTGCCATTATTGATGTAGACTTCTGTCAATTCGGATGCGACAGTACGACCGCACATGGCCAAATCAAGGTATCCGTCATGATCGATATCTGCCCAGGCAACCTCTGATTCATGAATATTTGGCAGCCCACCCGCTCCGGGAATGAGTACAAATCCAGTGCCTGTATTTCTGTATAGTCTCGTCCTGATATCTGTCCCAAAATCTCCAGCAGCATTGCCACATAAGAGCAAGTCTTGATCCCCATCATTGTCAATGTCAGCCCAACTCAGACTCGCATCTCCCAGACCCGCAGGTCCAATTCCTCCAAATTGTTCGCCCGTTACATCCTCAAATTGATGAACAATTCCCGAACTACTGACTGTGAAGGCAGATTGTGCGGAGAATGCCGATCCTTCAAAATCGGGATCTACGGTTTGGACACGCCAAAAGTAGGTACCCGGTGCCAGATCCCGGAGTGCATAGCTGTTTTCATGGACAATGGCTCTTCGGGCAACTTGACGGAAGCCGCCAGGGTTATCAGACATTCCCGACAGGACATCAATTCCATTGGAAGCTGTTCCAATGACAAGTTGGTAGGACAAACCAGGTTTTACAGACACAGGATAACTTCCGTTGGGGACATTCCAGGTCAAGTTGACGGTATCTCCCTCTGAAGGTGAGCTGGGAAAATTGCTCAAAGAAGTGGGCGTCGGAGGCACTGTCGCATTGGCACTCGACTCTATATTGCGGAACAATTTGAATCCATATGTAGAAGGGTTCACGGTGCGTCCACTGAGGATGATATCCAATTTATTATCCTGATCATAGTCTCCCCAGGCTACTGCTACTCGATCATCCATATTGGTCAGGGAGGTAGTTACTTCAATAAAGGTTCCTGCTGGCGAATTTCGATATAATTTGGTCACCCTGCCAGTGGAACTAGATCCAGAGACAAGCAGGTCTGATAATCCATCATTGTTATAGTCTCCCCAGCGCACCTGTCCATGTTCAATTCCTGTCGGGAGCGTATCAACAACATTAAAGCCGAAGAATCCGTCTGCATTGTTGGTATATACTTCTACAAATCTGACAGATCCCTTCCGACCTGCCAAGGCAATATCAAGGTACCCATCGGCATTATGATCTGCTAAATCAATGGAGGCATTCTCAATATTAGGAATATTGAGCTGAACAAAGTCAAAATTCTTCAGTGCTGTTTTGTAGGTAAAAGCGCGAAAGATCGCACCGGAACTTCCAGCACCAGCGAGCAAAAATTCTAAATTGTTGTCATTATTCAAATCTCCCCATACCACTTCTCCATCTTCAAATCCAAGGGTGGTGAAAGTATTGACAAAGACCCCTTCTCCCTCATTTTGATATACGCGTACACGCAAGGAACCAGATTCCTCTTCCCCACCAATCAATGCGTCCAACAATCCATCATTGTTATAATCCCCCCAGGCGACACTGCCCTTTCTCACACCGATCAAACAAGGAGAAGCTGTAGAATCTTCTCTGAATATTTGTGCGTTTTGATCATAGAAGTAAATTTTTGTGTGAAAATTTCCTCCGGCATCTTCTCCGCTCACAAGAATATCCAAATCACCATCATTGTCATAATCGCCAAAACTGGCATCAGAATCTGACAGATCCAGTACATTAGATGCTCCTGAAAAGTCTTCAAATTCCTGCGAACCACTATTGTAACGATAGACATTGGTATATTTGGCAAAGGTTGTCCCGCCAGTAGCAAGAATATCCAGATCCCCATCCTGATCAAAATCTCCCCAATCCAATGAGCCATCATGTCGGCCTGTTGGGGTAGCGGAAAAATCCTGACTGGTTTGATCGGTAAAGAGTTGTGCATACATTCCTGGCAGGCCGAATCCGATACCAAAAACAAAGAGGATCGCAGCAGAAAGGGAATGATTAAACACACACTGAAAAAAGGTCAAGCAAGTACGCTTAGAAACTTCTTGAGGCATCGAAAGCGGGAATTGCATACAGGAACTGTATAAGGTTGAGGAAATGGAGGTTTTGTCAGGCTAATACTTTGAAGAACAATGTGTGTGATGGTAAGAAAACCAACATATCAATTGTTGGGAATCTTAAAAATAGTATTGTGTGTGGGGGTATCTTCGTTGTCAGGATCTCCTGGTGTCCCAGGCAAAGGCACTCTCCGCAATATCAAGAACGCAATTGTGCCAGCTGTTGCTGCAACAGCTGGTACAATGATCTGATACAGAGGAATTTTGCGCTCAATCGCAAATGTTGGACTGAAAGGATTCCGAAGATCTGATTGCTCTGTCCCGGTCAATTTAATCTGGTAACCATCTCCCAAAGCCTGATTGCCTGGAATTTCCCAGGTATAGGAGATCCCGGCGACTTTGGAATCAAGTACCCGAACGGGCTTGTCATATCGAAACAACTCTACTTTAAAGGTGTCCTGAATGCTATTTCCTCCAAACCAACGGAACTTAAATACTTTTCCACGCTTGAAGGTAAGACCATCCATGGCTGGCGCTTGGAAATAAAAATGCGGAATGGCCCTGATTTGAAAAGAAAGATCGCCGCGGAATCTGCCAAGATCTTTTCCAGCCTCCCAAAAAAAAGAATAAGAGCCAGCTTGTACGCTATCTCCTATGCCAAATCCTGTGATCGATTTTAACTGAAAAGTATCTGAATTCAGGATTCCGTATGCTTGGACCTGAAACCATCTATCTGGCACAGGATCAATCAATTGGAAAGAAATTTGGACACGATCTTTTTTCCCCGTGGCTTTTACGCCTATCACCTCTTGCGCCCAATTCTGCCCGAGCATTCCAACTAACAACAACAAGTAGAGTACAATTCGCTTCATATAGTTGGTTTGGTATATTTAGCTGAAGTTTTGCTGATTATATAGGCATAAATTATTGGGTTGCAATGACCCAACGAACTTATGAAATGTCATATATCTCAAGTAGTCTTTGACTGTGTGAGCAAAAATCATCCCAAAGTTACAAACGCAAAATTCAGCTTCCTATTTTATGATTTGTCATTGAAATCAGAATTCCCTGTCTACACCTTGGCAGACAGGGATAATTCATTGATGTACAATATGAGAAATAGCAGTTAACCTTTTCCTTTTTTGGGGGCCATGATCATAATCATCCTTCGGCCTTCCATCTTGGGGTGCATTTCAATCTTTGCTACCTCATCCAATTCCTCCGCAAATTTGTCCAACATATCTCTCCCTCGGTTTTTATAGATGATGTTCCTACCCCGAAACTGAACATAAGCTTTCAGTTTGTTTCCCTCACTCAGAAATTTATGTGCATGTTTCAACTTAAAGTTAAAATCATGATCATCCGTATTCGGACCAAATCGGATTTCTTTCATCACAACAGTATGCTGCTTCGCCTTGGCAGCTTTCTTCCGTTTCTTCTCTTCATACCGAAACTTGGAATACTCCACAATGCGACATACAGGAGGTCTTGCAGTGGCTGCAACTTCGACTAGATCAAGCCCCAAATCCTCTGCCATTCTTTTTGCATCATAAGAAGAATAGATGCCATCCTTTACCCCTCCTAACGTTTCTTCATATTGCTCCAGGCCCACAAGTCTTACCTCTGGCACCCGAATCTCATCATTGATGCGATGAGGCCGCTCTTCCCTCCTTCTTCTATACGGTTGTCTTGGTCTTCTTTTTGCCAAATTATTTTTGTTTTTAGTTTGAAATGAATGTTAAAAATTTTGAGAGTGTAGGAATATACATTCCATAATCACTCCATAATCCTGATTAAAGTAAATATTTTTAGCAATAATCCGCAATGGCTCTCACAAAAAATATATGACTGCCAGCAAAAAAGTCATTTCTTATGAGCAAACCAATTTCTATTGCCATGATTTGCTCAATGTGCAAGAATTGTTGAAATTTCTTCTTTCAAATGATCAATAAAGCCTGAAACGGGCATACTTCCAATATCTCCGACCTTTCTTTTCCTGACCGAAACAGTTCCAGAATCGGCTTCTTTCTCACCAACAATAAGCATATAAGGGAATTTGCCTACTTCCGCATCCCGAATTTTCCTACCTACGCCTTCTTTTCGATCATCTATCTCTGTCCGGAACCCAGCTTGCTTGAGTTGGTCCTTGATCTGATGGCACAAATCGAGATACTTGTCAGAAATCGGCAGAAGAATGGTCTGAGTTGGAGCCAACCACAAGGGAAAATCTCCTCCTGTGTGTTCGATCAGGACGGCAACAAATCGCTCCAGGGAACCAAATGGTGCACGATGAATCATAACAGGTCGATGTTTCTGATTATCCGAACCAATATATTCCAGTTCAAATCTTTCTGGCAACTGATAATCCAGTTGTATTGTTCCCAACTGCCATTCGCGCTGCAGTGCATCCCGAACCATAAAATCCAGCTTGGGTCCATAAAATGCTGCCTCTCCCTCTTCTTCTACTGTCTCCAATCCTCGTTCCGCAGCTGCTTCAATGATGGCTTGCTCTGCTGCATCCCACTGTTCGGGTTTTCCAAAATACTTATCTGGATTGTTGGGATCCCGCAAGGAGACCTGCGCCTTATAATTATCAAATTCCAATACCTTAAAGATATATAGAACGATATCGATCACCTTGATAAACTCTTCCTTGACCTGGTCGGGTCGACAAAAGATGTGCGCATCATCCTGTGTAAATCCACGTACCCGAGTCAATCCATGTAATTCCCCACTTTGTTCGTAGCGATAGACAGTCCCAAATTCTGCCAGACGAAGGGGCAATTCCCGATAGGATCGAGGACGCGTCTTATAGATTTCGCAATGATGGGGACAGTTCATCGGTTTGAGCAAAAACTCTTCTCCTTCATGCGGGGTAGAAATTGGCTGAAAGGAGTCTTTGCCATATTTTTCATAATGACCAGATGTCACATATAGATCCTTTTTGCCGATATGTGGGGTAATGACTTGCTCATATCCTCCCTTTTCCTGCACTTTTTTGAGAAACTCGACAAGTGTCTCACGCAAACGAGTTCCTTTTGGCAGCCACATAGGAAGTCCCATTCCTACCTTTTCTGAGAAAGTGAACAGCTCCAGTTCCTTCCCAAGCTTGCGATGGTCTCTCTTCTTTGCTTCTTCCAGCATCTGCATATGGGCATCCAATTCTTTTTTCTTCGGGAAAGAAATGGCATAAATCCTTGTCAACTGCGGATTTTTTTCATCTCCACGCCAATAAGCACCTGCTGTATTGAGAATTTTCACAGCCTTGATCACTTTGGAGGTAGGGATGTGGCCTCCTTTGCATAGATCCACAAAATTACCGGAGTGATAAAAGGTAATTTCTCCATCTTCCAGCCCTTCAATCAACTCTACTTTGTATTCATTGCCCTTCTCTCTATAGTGCGCAAGGGCTTCCTCTTTGCTGACTTCTCTTCTTTCAAAGACCTCACCGCTTCTGGCAAGTTCCAGAAACTTCTTTTCTACTTTGGCAAAGTCATGGGCACCGAATTCATAGTCGCCAAAGTCTATATCATAGTAGAATCCGCGCTCAATAGGCGGGCCAAATCCCAGTTTGATTCCTGGATATAATTCCTCCAAAGCTTCAGCCAAAATATGTGCGGAAGAATGCCACATTGCCTCTTTTCCCGCCTGATCCCGCCAGGTCAATATCTGTACCTCTGCATCTTCGGTTATCGGTCGATTGAGTTCACGGGTCTGACCATTGATACCGATCGCGAGAGCCATACGTGCCAGCCCCTCGGAAATGTCTTTTGCAATGCCGAGGCCATCTATGCCCGCTTCATAAGAGCGAACAGAGCCATCAGGGAGAGAAATGTTAATTTGATTGGACATGAGAGTAATAAAAAAGAAAAAATGCAGGCTTTGAGGCCGCAAAGATAAACAGGAATATGATTTGAAGAAATGGAGCTGAAAAGGAACCTATCAATGCGACGAGATTTTTTGAATGACAACAACCGGCTTAAGAATCAGCTCCAGATTCTTAGCTCGTGGTGGTGGTTGTGGTCGTTATGTTCACGTCGAATGTATGAAGGTTAAAAAATGTGGACATCCAGTCTACGAAAGATCAGGACAAAGGTTGCAGGCGTAGAAGAGGAATAGTGAAGAGAAAAAACCAATCTAATGGGATAGGTCTTTGATTTTTGGCCTAGCGTAATGTGTTTAAGACTTTTCGATTGAGTCTTCGAAGCAAATCCTCTACTTTTGCAAGGAAGATTGATATTACACTTGAATTTGAAATTTCCTTTTCACATTGAAACACATCCTCATCATCGGCGCCGGGAGATCCGCAACCTCTCTTATCAGCTACTTGCTCAAGCTCTGCAAAGAGCAGAACTGGACGCTCACCCTGGGCGATTTATCAAAAGAATTAGCCCAACAAAAACTTGGAGGCGCTCCTTTTGCCGAAGCCATCTCCTTTGACGTTCATGATTCGCTCCAGAGAGAAGAAGAAATCATGAAAGCAGATTTGGTGATTTCTATGCTCCCTTTTAGATTCCATCCACTTGTTGCAGAACCATGTATTCAGCATGGTGTCCCTCTTCTTACTGCTTCTTATGTCAGTACAGAAATCAAAGAGATGGATCAGGCTGCGAAAGACAAAGGGGTGCTGATCTTGATGGAATGTGGTCTGGACCCTGGCATTGACCATATGTCAGCAATGCGGGTCATTGATCAAATTCGGGCTGAAGGCTGCGAATTAACCGCTTTTGAGACCTTCACCGGAGGACTGCTTGCTCCTGAGTCTTGCATGGACAATCCCTGGGAGTATAAATTTACCTGGAATCCCCGAAATGTGGTGTTAGCAGGTTCAGGGACCGTCAAATTTATTCAGGAAGGCAGGTATAAGTATTATCCTTATCACAGACTCTTTAGAAGGACAGAGATCCTTCACATCCCTGAATATGGATACTTTGAGGGATATGCCAATCGAGATTCATTGAAATATTTGCATGTTTATGATCTCGAAGGCATCAGAACTCTGTACAGGGGCACCCTTAGACGACCAGGGTTTTGTAAGGCCTGGGACATCTTTGTTCAATTAGGGGCAACCAATGATACCTACCTGATGGAAGGGGTAGCAGAGATGACACATCGGCAGTTTCTCAATTCTTTCCTCTCCTATGATCCCAAGAATTCTGTGGAATTGAAACTGGCCCACTATATGAACCTTGAGTTGGAGGGAGAAGAAATGTTCAAAATGAAATGGTTGGGGATGTTTGAAGAAGAATTGATTGGATTGCAGCAAGGAACTCCCGCACAACTCCTCGAACATATTCTCAAAAAGAAATGGCGAATTCTCCCTGAAGACAAGGACATGATTGTGATGTTGCACAAATTCGATTTCCTGGATCAGGGACGTCCACGACAGATTCAGTCTCATATGGTCCTGACGGGCACAGATTCTTTGCATACCGCGATGGCGAAGACGGTAGGGATTCCCCTCGGAATTGCCGCAAAGATGGTTCTGACTGGTAAGATCAAAGAGACAGGTATCCAAATTCCGGTGAAGCCTTCTATATATACTCCCATACTCGATGAGCTTAGACACTATGGAATGGACTTTGTGGAACGGGAGTTGGAAATCCTGCCATCATAAAGCCGATTTTGATCCCATTGTAGGGATGCCTGGCGAGGCATCCTTAAGAGTGCCTGGCGAGGCATCCTTAATAGTGTCTGACGAGCCATCTCGTAGAGCACTGACATGGCATCTTTAGAGTGTCTGAAGAAACATTCTACCCAAGCATCCAAGAAAAGGTTTTCTTCACAATAAGGAATTTCACATCCATTGGGATGTTTCTGCCTTTATGATCGCTGATCAAATTCATCTTCAGGGCGTTTTGCCAAACGCCCCTACGAATCTGTGATTTGATGTTATAGAAGCTCCTCCACCTTTCCGATGGCGGAAGAAAGCCCAGAAGCATCCTTTCCACCAGCTGTGGCATAAAATGGTTGTCCGCCGCCTCCCCCCTTGATTTCTTTGGCCAGTTCCCGCACAAGATTTCCAGCATTGTACTTGCCACTTTGCGCCAAATCATCTGTCATGATCACACTCAGGAGAGGTTTGTTCTTGATCACAGCGCCTAAGACTACCAGGGTATTCTCCGAACTATTCCGCAAATCATAGGACAATTGTTTCAAGTCGTTGGAGCTCCCCACTTCAACGATATCCTTGATGAGGTGAATTCCATGTGTTTCAAGGTATCCATTCGAGCAATCACATGTCAAGCTTTTTGAGTTTTTTTCGTATCAAAAGTGAGTCTATGTGGGAGTAGCTCGTGGATTTTGTTGATGGGATAGTCAGGCAAATGATTCAGGACCGCAAAGAGATATTTGTAGGG
>JBCCGK010000146.1:0-24010 GCA_039029315.1 Bacteroidota bacterium
ACTTATTTTTTGTACGCGTATTTTTTCCTCATTCTGCGGCTTTTTTTGTTCCCATAGCACCACTATGAGAACAAAAAAGGGCCTTGACTGAGAAAAAAATACCCCATAAAAATTCTCAGCACAGATTCCAAAACAGTCTCTTACGGAAGCTTCACAACTTTCTTTGTCCAGAATGCTTCACCCTTTGTTCTCCCGATCAACAGGTATACTCCAGGAGGATAAGCTGCCAAGGAAAAAATATTCAACCCTAATGTGGGCCTGAGATTGGCCAGGATATTTCCCCTGATATCCCGGATTTCTACCTGTAGGGAAGGAGACGCTCCGGCTAGCTCCAGAGTCAGATCGGTGTGAATGGGATTTTGAATCAATCTGATCCATTCCTGAATTGGCAGATCAGGGCGTGGATCGACTTGTGGCACATAGCAGTCAATGTCAATGGGATTCCGCTCAACAGGATCAGTTGGAGTGATCGATCTGTTGGTAAAGGCTGGATAGT
This sequence comes from Bacteroidota bacterium, assembly GCA_039029315.1. Classification (GTDB taxonomy): domain Bacteria; phylum Bacteroidota; class Bacteroidia; order J057; family J057; genus JBCCCJ01. The sequence goes on from JBCCGK010000146.1 coordinate 497, forward strand.
CTGCCGGATACTTATTGGCTTGAAATAATTGATTGAATCGAGGATCTTCTTGCTGAACGCTTGGCCCAACAAACTGATTGATGGGATTGATATATTCCCAGTGAATATTCCCGGCAGTATCCGCCTCAAACAATCGCCCACTCATGCCTTCACAAATAAATAAATGTCCGTTTGGAAGCAGGTGGGCACTTGACATGAGATGCGAAAAGAATCCTGGCATGCTGAAACTCCAATCCAGGTGTTGAGGACCGTAGGCGCTTATTGGGTCTAGTCGATAGTGCCCAAATTCGTCTGTGGGGGGTGTCCAGATGTCCACAGCCGATTGTCTGGCTTGTTTTTGATTGTTGAACACCATCAATTTCCCTTCGTGAAGATATCCTTCAGGAATCCATCGTACATCATGCTGATGAAAAAAAACCTGATCCGAGGCATTGCCTCTTTGATAGGTGGCCGGATTGCCATACCGATAGAGCAAATCTCCACCTTTGCCATAAGTGCCACCGGAAGAGGTAGCAGCTTCCTCGGTGGTGGTGCTATGGTCGATGATCCAGATTTCACTGAGCATTCTGGAACTCACTGCGATTTGATCCAGGGCTTCATGGTAATCAATCGAGTTCAGGTGAATCCAGTTTCCGAAGGTTGATTCTCCCGGACCGATATAATTGAGATCAACCAGTTCTGGATGATGGGAGATCAATCCATAATTGGGCAGACTGGGATTGTGATCCTGAATCAGATGATCCCATAAGTCCCATTCCCATACGATCTTGGCCTCATTGACTCCAAGGGGTTGTATCTCGATGATTGTTTCTGACCAAACTTCCCCATCATAGATTCTTCCCATTCTTTCGGCTTCTTCCGCTGAATGTTCTTCCCAGGCCAAAAAAAGAATGTTGCCATTGGGCAAAGGCGCCATGTCATGATGCGCGTGTGTGCCAGGATCGGCATATTCATAATACCATTCCAGCGTTCCTTCCCAGCTCCATCGTTCGATTCTACCCCCCATGCCACCAGCCTCAAAATTGCCGGGAATCTCTGCTGTTCGTAGCAAATGCCCACTTTCGAGCAAATACATGGCTTCGCCAGGAGGATAATCGCTCTGCCAACTGTTGACAATCCTTCCACAATTGTCGATCAGATAAGTGGTCGCTTCATTTCCAAATAAAGTATATCCCTGTACAGCCAGACTGTCGCTCACAAACAATCCCATGGTCTGCTGTGCCAATGATGGACGCAGGGAGAAGGAAAATGCAAGGAAGAGCAAGAATATTCCGGGATTCATCACCCCTCAATTTCAAAAAAAAAATCGATTTTTTTTCATGCCCCTTTGTCCGGTTGTAGATTCATGCCCTGATTCACCTGAATTTGAAGTTGAACACCTTCTTAATCTTGCCAGAATGTTTGAATATGTAAAGAAAATCCAACAGCAAATCGACCTGATTGCGCAGTCGCAGGAGACAGCCCTTTCAGCTGGAGCGGAGTGGCTGTCAGAAGCCATTCTGAAGGACAAAATCATTCATACCTTTGGGACCGGACACTCCCATATGATTGGACTCGAATTGGCGATCAGGGCAGGAGGTCTTGCCAATGTAAATGCCATATTGGATAGTGCTGTTTTGTCAGTGGAAGGGGCAAGAAGAGGGGCAATGATTGAGCGCTTGAGTGGTCTTGCAGACATATTGTGGGATGCTTATACCTTTGAGAAGGAGGATGTGATGATTGTTGTCTCAAACTCAGGCCGCAATGCGCTCCCCATAGAGATGGCGCAAAAAGCACGTGATTTTGGAATGAAAACTATCGGAATAACTTCTCTTCAACAATCGAAGCAGTATCCATCAAGACATCCCAGCGGAAAAAAACTGTACCAATTGGTCGACCTTGTGATTGACAATTGTGTGCCTTCTGGAGATGTGATGATGGAGATCGCAGGAAACCGGATTGGTCCAGCTTCGTCCATCTCCGGAATGCTCATCATCAATACCATGTCCACAGAAGCAATGAAGATTGCCAGTCAGAAGGGTGGGCGCTTGCCGATTTATTTCAGTCAGAATATTGATGGGTTTAGCAATGAAGAATTATATGACCGTTATGAAGATCGAATCAAACATTTATAAACAGAGAGGGAACAAAATATTCTTTATTTTCGCTAGATTGACATCAATTCTTAAACTAACTCTACGCTCATATGCAAATAATCGAATCTCCCAAAGAGTATGATGCTATCATTGTCGGTTCCGGGGCAGGCGGCGGGATGGCAACCCATGTACTTGCCAATTCTGGCCTAAAGGTCGCTGTGGTTGAGGCAGGCCCTTTTTTTGATCCCAAAGACCCCAAAACCCAAACCCAGTTGAAGTGGCCCTGGGAATCTCCTCGTAGAGGTGCAAGTTCGACCAGAGCCTTTGGAGATTTTGACATGTCCTGGGGAGACTGGAAGGTAGACGGTGAACCCTATACCACAGCAGAAGGAACAGATTTTCTGTGGTGGCGTGCTCGAATGCTAGGGGGACGGACCAACCATTGGGGGCGAATTTCTCTTCGTTTTGGTCCAGTCGATTTCAAACATAAGGATGTAGATGGCATGGGAGATAACTGGCCCATTGGATATGAAGATGTCAAGCCCTATTATGACAAGCTCGACAAATTGGTCGGGGTCTATGGGACCAATGAGGGACGATACAATGATCCTGATGGATATTTTCTCCCACCACCCAAACCGAGACTTCACGAATTGTACTATACCAAAGCCGCCCGAAAAGTCGGTGTGCCAGTCATTCCTTCTCGTATGTCCATGCTCACCAAGCGAATCAACAATGAGAGAGGCGTTTGTTTTTACTGTAGGCAGTGTGGCCGTTCCTGTAATCAGTATGCTGATTTTTCTTCCAGCTCGGTATTCATGATTCCTGCCTTGAACAGTGGCAAGATTGACTTGTACACCAACTGCATGGTGCGGGAGGTTACAACAGATAAAGAGGGGCGTGCCACTGGTGTCTCATACATCAATAAGGACGACCGTCGCGAATACAAACTCAAAGGAAGATCTGTGGTATTGGGCGCTTCCGCTTGTAGTTCTGCAAGAATCCTGCTCAATTCCAAAAGCTCCCAACATCCCAATGGCCTGGGCAATAGCAGTGATGTCGTAGGAAGATATTTACATGATTCCACAGGATTGGGTAGATCTGCTTTTGTGCCTCAACTGATGAATCGAAAGAATTTCAATGAAGATGGAACGGGTGGCATGCATGTGTATTCTCCCTGGTGGGGCTATGATCAGAAACTGGATTTTGCCAGAGGCTATCATATTGAGATTGGAGGAGGATTTGGGATGCCATCCTATGGCTTTGGATTCAACGCTACTGAAATCAACAAGTTTGCAGGAGGAGCCGTTGGAGGCTATGGGGATAAATTGCGAGATGATGTGAAAAAGGTCTATGGCGCTTTCATTCATTTGGCTGGGCGGGGAGAATGTATTGCAAGACATGACAATCGATGTGAGATCGATCCCGATGTTGTGGATCAATACGGCATTCCCGTGTTGCGATTTGATTATACCTTCTCTGACCAGGAACGTATGCAAGCCAAGCATATGAATAACACCTTCGAATCCATTTTTGATGCAATGGGGGCGGTTACGCTTGGCGAAGCAGCAGGACCAGAGAAAGATTATGGGCTTCTTGCACCAGGACAAATCATTCATGAAGTAGGAACCACTCGTATGGGAGATGATCCCAAGACCTCTGTTACCAACTCATTGTGTCAGCTTCATGATGCCGACAATGTATTTGTGGTAGATGGTGGTCCCTTTGTGTCTCAGGCCGACAAGAATTGTACCTGGACCATTATGGCCCTCGCCATGCGGACCTCAGAAAATATCGTTGATCAATTCAAACAAAAAAATCTATAAGCAAGATGGACAGAAGAGAATCGTTAAAATCCCTCCTGATCGGTACAATTGCCGGAGCAACTCTGGGTGCATCTGCTTGTACACCGGAAGAAAAGACCACAGGTCCCGATATCGAGCAAGCTCCCTTGTACGGGCGCCTTCCTGAAGAAATTGAGCGCGACAAGCAACTCATGTCAGAAGTGTTCCTCAATGAACATGAATTGACCACCGTTGCTGTGTTGTGCGACATCATTCTTCCTGCGACTTCGACAGCAGGATCTGCCAATGATGCAGAAGTGCCAGCCTTTATTGAATTCATCGTCAAAGATCTACCTAGTCATCAACTCCCCATGCGAGGCGGACTGATGTGGATGGACAGCGAATCCAACAAACGCTTCAACAAGCTGTTCAAGGATGCGACCGACGCACAACAGATAGAAATCGTCGATGATATCGCCTATCCTGATCCAGATGGGAAGAAGCCTGAGATGGCTTATGGCATCAAGTTTTTCAATTTGATGCGGAATCTCACCTTGACCGGCTATTATACCTCCAAGATTGGGATCGAGGATCTGGGCTATATGGGAAATCGGCCCAATGTCTGGGATGGCGTTCCTCAGGATATTCTCGACAAGCATGGTATGGCCTATGAAGAGGAGCTTTTGCCTAAATATGTCGATCAGAGCAAGCGGATGGATATTGCCGAGTGGGATGATCAGGGGAACTTGCTGACATAGGCAGAGAAGAAATGATGTTGCCGAAAAAAAATGGGACGGATTTTTTCGTCCCTTTTGCTTTTGAAATAGACCTTCTATGCAAGTCGCCAAGCTGAAAGAATACATTGAACGCTATAAAGTGTTTCTGAAACAAGATCGGGAACACTTCGGCGTCTATCGCTGGGAATCCTTAAGGATCTTCCAGCAGCAGTGGGATGTTGCTGCCGCAGACTTTGGTCAAATGTATGATCAAAGTCTACAAAATAGCCAGAGCAAGCGACTCTGGAAACGCGAAGCCTGGTACCCAAAAGAAATGATGCTGACTTTCATCCAAATGGACCCGGATTTGGTTCGCAGCATGTTCGTGAGTTTGTTCTCTGAAGAGATCCCTGTTAAAACCAGAATTGTGAGTTTTCGAGATGATTGTGATAGTCTCCTAGACAGGCACCTCAAAACTGCCAACAAGCCAGTAGGAGAGGATCATTTTCATGGCAACAACCAGATGATCCTGCTGTATTTGAGCTTTCGCTATCCAGAAGTCTATACCCTCTACGATTTCCCTGCATTCGAACAGATGATGCACTTGCTGAAGGTCGCCAATATTCCAAGTCCATATGAGCTGGATCGTTTTGTGAAGCTTTGTCAGGCAATGGGAAAGTTTCTCTCGACAGAAGAAGCGCTTTTGGACTTGCATCAGGCACGACTGAATCCAGACCAGCACTATATAGAGCCTTGTATGCTATTGGTGCATGATTTTTATCGGACTTGTGTGGACTTGTAGGGAAAAATCTGATTCGCTTGAATTTCATATCTTTGTGAGAGATGAAATACCCCATCGGCATACAGGATTTTCAAAAGCTCCAGGAAGGAGGATATTTATATATTGACAAAACCGAAGTCATTCACAAATTACTGACTGCTGGGCAATATTATTTCCTCTCCCGACCAAGGAGATTTGGGAAGTCTTTACTTTTGTCCACAATCAAATACCTTTTTCAGGGAAAAAAAGAATTGTTTGATGGCCTTTGGATAGGGCAACACTGGAACTGGAAGGAACAATCTCCAGTGATTCATCTTCGATTCAGTAGTATGGACTACCAACATCTTCCTTTGGGAGAGGCGATCAGTAATCAGTTGCTGGAGATTGCCCAGGAGCACAACATCGACCTTGAAGGGGATTCCTATAAGGAGCAATTCAGACTGCTGATCAGAAATCTCTCAACTCGTGGGAAAGTTGCGTTGTTGATTGATGAATATGACAAGCCGATCATAGACTATTTGGATAAAGACCTATTGCCTCAGGCCAAATCCAATCAAGGAGTCCTCAAAACTTTTTATTCTGTGATCAAGGATAGTGATCCATATATCCGTTTCCTAATGGTGACGGGTGTTTCCAAGTTTAGTAAAGTCAGTATCTTCTCTGAGTTGAATAATCTGAAAGACATCACCCTTCACAGACAGTATGCAACACTCGTTGGCTATACACAGGATGAACTGGAAGAGGTCTTTGACAGCCGAATTGAAGAGATCAGTGAAGAAGAGAACATCGATAAACAGGAGTTGTTAGCCCGAATCAAAAAATGGTACAATGGATATAGCTGGGATGGCAAAAATTTCTTATACAATCCATTTTCAGCCTTATCCTACTTTGATTCTGGCGAATTTCATAATTACTGGTTTGCTACTGGGACGCCAACCTTCCTGATCAATCTTCTCAAGGAGCGGATGGTGTATAAGGTCGAAGCAATAAAGGTCGGGATGGTTGCATTCGACGGGTTCGATCCTGAAAATATTGATACAACTTCTCTGCTGTTTCAGACGGGGTATTTAACCATCAAAGCAAAGGAGGAATTTGGCGTATATCTTCTGGATGTGCCCAACCAGGAGGTGCAGGATAGCTTGCTACAATACCTGTTAGGGATTTTTAGCTATACCTCTCAGGTGCAGGCAACTCCTTTGGTACTAGAACTGAGGATGGCATTTCTGGAAAATAGCTTGGATCGGGCGATGACCATCATCAATGGCCTCCTCAAAAGCATTCCATCCCATATTTTCCTCAAAGACAAGGAAGCCTATTACCATTCCGTTGTTTTTTTGGTATTCCAGTATCTAGGGCTTTTTATCGAAGCAGAAGTCCATACCTCAGATGGCAGAATGGATGCAGTTGTCCAAACAGATTCGCACATCTATATCTTGGAATTTAAACTGGATGAAAGTGCGGAATCAGCCCTGGAACAAATTCGGGAGAAAAAATACGCTGAAAAATTTCACCTTCAAGCCAAGCCGATCATTTCTATCGGGATCAATTTTAGCAGTGAAACAAAAAGTATAGAAGCCTGGAAAACCGCTAAGCTTTTTGAATAGGAAAAATCCGGCCCGCAGGCCGGATTCTCCTCACAGGGAAAAGGAAAAGAAAAGAAACCTCTTAATTTCCCTGATACCGATCTTTTGCCTCTCTCATGCACTTCCACATACATCTGTGATACGCCTCGAAAGCTTTCTTCACTGTTCCTAAGGGAACGACCTTTTTAGAATTTCCGCTACCATTGGTGATGACCAATACTTGAAATCCTGCATGGCTTTTGATGAGATCTTTGCATTTCTCCTTACAGCGCTTGGCAGCTTTTCTTCGAGGCGTGATAGATACGCCATTTCCATCAGGGATAATCAGATCAAGCGCGAACTCCCAAAAAGGAAGGGTTTCTGGTTTGGATGTTTGAATATTGATGTTTGGATTCCCGCTTCCATCATTTTTGACAGTTGCTTTTCCAAGTACAGTTCCATTCTTGTTGTTTTTGAGCAAAATGGCCACTTTCCCTTCAGTCTTTCTAACAGTAACTTCTGCTTCCTTGTTGCCGGAAGTCAAGACATAGGTGGATTGGGTGTAAGATTCTGTTTCGGTGACAACGATGGCTGGTCCTTGTGCAAAGAGTTGTCCGAAGCCAAGGAGAACAGTTGCAACAAAAGCGACAATGAAACGGCTTGAGTGATTGATTTGCATAACGTGTTTGTTATTAAGAGTTATGGTGTACCAGGAGGAATTCATTTTTCCTGACGTACATCTGGTAGTATCACTCAGCTGAAAAAGTGTAACACGCTTTTTGAAAAAAAGTCACCTTTTTAATATTCGCTCAAAAAAATCTACACTGGCATCATAGGCAGAAACCCAATTCTTGTGCAATAGAAAACCGTGAACTTCATCTGGAAAAACAAGTTGTTCAATATCTACATGCCGTTTTCTCAATGCTTCTGCCAGATCTACGGTTTCGCTGAATGGAACATTTCTGTCATCATCTCCGTGGATCAATAAGACAGGATCTTCCCAGCCATCGATGAAATACATTGGAGAGGATCGGTAGGCCAATTCTGCGGCTTCCTTTTGAGTTTCGGGTCGGTAGGAAGGGACAAAATTGCGAATGACCACATTCCAATCATGAACGCCATGAATGTCTACTCCTGCAGCAAATAATTCAGGGGCTCTGGCCAGACCAAGAGCTGTCAAAAACCCACCATAAGAACCACCCCATAAGCCAATGCGCGCTGGATCTACCTCTTCCAGATTTTGGAGATACAGACCTGCCCCGACCACATCCTGATATTCACTTGCGCCTCTCGCTCCATAATTGAGAGCTTCACGGAATTCCATGCCATAGCCGATCCCACTTCGATAATTAACCGAGAGCACGACATACCCCTTGCTTGCCAACAATTGGTTCAGAGCATAGGCATTGTGATAATAGCCCCTGTGGTGAAATCCCAAAAGCATCTGTCTGCGAGAGCCACCGTGAAAAAAAATCACAGCCGGATGTTGCTCTCCCACCCGATGCCTGGATGGCATGAATAATTGTCCATGAATTTGCATCCCGTCAGCGGCAGAAAAAATGATTGCTTCCGGCTCCACCAATTGATCTGAAGGATATGCTTCATAACTTGTCTGATCTACCCTCTTTGTTTCAAGTGCGTCTGTCAGTACTGCTACATGTGCAGGTGTTTTGGGGCCTGAAGCCAGACAAATGGTTTGACCATTCGAGAGAGGAACAGGCGACCATTCAATTCCTTTGCCTGAACTGAGTTGTTTGGGAGATCCTCCTTGAACCTGAACCTTCCAAATGTGTTGCCTGTCGATATCTTCCTGATTCGATGAATAGAAGATATGACTTCCGTCCGAACTCATGGACACATACTGCACTTCAAATTCTCCTGGTGTCAGACATCTGATGTTGCCACCACCAGTTGGAAGAGCATACAAATGTGTCCAACCATCTCCTTCATAGGGAAAAATCAAGGCATTCCCCTTTCCCCAGAACAATTGTTGAGGGGCCGTAATGGACCGAAAAACAGATCCTGGACCAGCTGGGCTTTGCCATATCCTCTTGGAGGTTCCATTTTGGATCTCAACATGATGGATAGACCAGGGGATGCCTTCTCTTCTAGGCATAAATGGTAGATTCTTGGAACGAGGGAATCGCATAAATGCCAGTTCTGTCCCATCAGGAGACCAAACGGGAGAAGCATCTACATCTACACTGGGATCAATGTATTGGATTGAGTGATTTGCAAAATCGTAGATTCCAATAAAGGCGTGGTCTCCTCGATTGCTGACAAAAGCCAATTGATTCTTCTCAGAATTGGGATTCCAGCTGATTTCGGAGGCATTTCCTCTGATGTGAAAGAGTTGTTTGGGGGCTTCCTCTTGATTCAGGATCAGGGAAAATACCTTTCCTTGCCGAAGAAAAATAAGGGTTGATCCATCAGGAGACAGGATCGGTGCATACCCTGTAGCAAGCCATTCCTTCTGCCCTCCTTTGACCGAAACTTTCCAGATTTCTCGTTTTGCACCATCTGGATGACTGACTGGATTGGGCAACTCTCCCCGGCTATTCGGTGCGCCCCCTCTTACATACAGGAGTTGCTTGCTATCTGGCGTGAAGACCAATTGGCTGATCTCTTGCCCATCATCTTCCTGGTAATCTGTTAGTGCTTTTGCTTGCTTGCTAAGGGATCTGGTGGAGGCAAGGTAGATGTTGCGGACGCCCTCCTCATTGTAGACCCAGGCAAATTGATTGCTAGTAGGAGAAGCTGTCAGATGTGTGGGAAATGGACTGCTGAGAATCTCTTCTACTGTTAGAGAGGATTGCGCATAAGTTGATTGGAGAACTCCTGCAATACATAGACTGATTGTTATGATTCGGTAGAATGGTGAAGCTTTCATTTGCTTGGGGTTAGTCGGTAGAACTTGTATGAGAATGGATAGGATAGATAAAGATTATGACATCCGCAAGGGAAGTGATATCCTCGCTGTGGACGGAATTTTTTGAGAAAGGAGGAGAATAGGACTGGAGAAATTGGGAGTTGTCCTGGATGTTTTCTTCCATGGGAAAGATTGGGCAGACGAAGGACAGAAATTCTTCTTTTTTTCATCTTTTATCATAAATTGCTCTCAACCAATACTTGAACTATGCGCTTCACAACTTCTCGACTGATACTCGTTGTTTTCCTCTGTGGACAGATATTTTCTGGCTGTCAGTCTACCAAACCCACCGTTACGCAGGACGATCGTCCCAATATCCTTCTCATCATGGCAGATGATATTGGCTATTCTGATCTAGGGTGTTATGGTTCTGAAATTCAAACCCCTAATCTGGATCATCTAGCTGAAAATGGGCTTCGCTTTCGGACCTTTTATAATATGGCCAAATGCAATCCGACCCGCTCTTCATTGATTACAGGAAAATATGTTGGCAATGAACGGGCAACCTCCTTTGTGCCATTGCTGCGAGAGGCAGGCTACTCGGCCATCATGAGTGGCAAAGAGCATTTCGATGACTGGGTGCCCAAGGAGGCCTATTTCGCCAATACCTTTGAGAACTCGCTGACATTCTGGGCGACAACAGAATATTTTGTTCCTCCATCAGGGACATTTCAGCGTCCTTTTTTCCTGAATGGCGAGGAAATTGGGGCAGAAGATATTGAGGCGGAGCTTCTCCCGAAATACAAGACCGATTTTATTACTGACTATGGGCTGAAATGGCTGGATGAGGTATTGAAAAGAGATCAGCCTTTCTTTTTTCTGCTTCCCTATCATGCGGCTCATTATCCCTTGCAGGCTCGACCTGAGGATATCGCCAAGTATAGAGGCACATACAAAAAAGGCTGGGACAAGATTCGACAAGAACGATTTGAGAGAATGAAAGAGATGGGAATTCTTCACTCTGATGTAACACTTTCACCGCCAGAAGACAACACCAATCAGTTTCGTGGCTATCCGGATGACTCTCATGAGATTCGCGCCAAATTCCAGACATATTATCCCTGGGACTCCATGACGGAGGAAGAAAAGGACCAAAAGGATCTGGAAATGGCCGTGTTTGCCGCTATCATTGATCGCATGGACCAGAACATTGGTCGCGTATTGGCTCGATTGGATGATGCAGGCGAATTGGACAATACACTCATCATGTTCTTCACTGACAATGGGTCCTGTCCCTTCGATAGCAATGTAGACTTCAATGTGCCTCCCGGACCGACAGAGGGCTATCGATGTCTTGCACCGACCTGGGCCAATGTCGGCAATACCCCCTTCAGACTCTACAAACAGAACGGCCACGAAGGGGGGGCGAATACACATTTCATCGCGCATTGGCCACAAGTGATCCAGCCAGGGCAGATCACTGATCAGCTTGCCCATGTGGTGGATCTGTTTCCGACCTTTTTGGAAGCGGCAGGCCTGGAATATCCTACCAAGCGCAATGGCCACCCCACACTCTCGCTTGACGGCCAATCGATGATGCCCATTTTTGAAGGCAAAGAACGCCCCGAGGCGGAATTCTATGTGTCTGGTCATACAGAGAAGTTCCGCATGTTCCGCAAGGGAAATTGGAAACTCGTTCGCCAAAACAAAGCCAATTGGGAATTGTATGATCTGGCAACAGATCGGACGGAAATGCATGATTTGGCCACTGCCCAGCCCGAGAAGTTGAAAGAGATGGTGGAGGCCTATGAGGGATATCGACAGAAGTCGAAAGAGGAGTTGGAGTAAAAAATATATGAAATGAGGAAGACTTTTTATCCCAAGATTCAATTGTCGTTGATCTAATTAGGTAGACATCAAGATCATGATCCTGGTAGAAAGAGAGACATGATTCAATCTGTCAAAGAAGAATAATGTATTAGAGACTGTTTGAACATCTGTCACTTATTTTTTGTATGCGTCTTTTTTCCTCATTCTGCGGCTTTGTTTGTTCTCATAGCACCACTATGAGAACAAAAAAGAGCCTTGCCTGAGAAAAAAATACACCATAAAAATTCTCAGAACAGATTCCTAAACAGTCTCTTAAAAAGGGAATGTTCGTATAGGGACAATTGGTGCCTGAGGACAACATATTTGATTGTTGTATCCAAATAGTAAATCTGGATGTCTCTTTGTTTGGCATCCGGTTTTCGATCAAGTGGATATGTATCCTGTACACTCTTGCTATATCTTCAACTGAATGTCCCAGGCTTGCCCAATTGATTTCCAAGGTGATTTCTTCTGACACTTTTGCAGGAATAGCCAGCTTGCAGTACCTTCGACCCTATTCCACTATTGTATAACGGATCAATTCACTAGATCAGAATTAAGCTTTTTCCGATGAAACTACTCCCCTGGATTATCGCCATTTTTCTCCTGCTACCTGCATGCAAACAAGATCCTGCACAGGAAGAGAACAGCCAACCTGCTACCAAACTCAAAGCTTTGATCCTGGATGGGCAGAACAACCATTACATCTGGCCCAAATCGACCATGATGATGAAGGATTATTTGGAACAGACAGATCTGTTCGAGGTAGATATCCATCGAATGGATTCTGTATGGCTGGGGATCAAATACAATCAATCGCGGCCAGAAGGCTATACCTCTTTTATCCAGACATATCCGCTGGACTCGACAACTTATGGCATCTCCAAAGATCCTGTCAAAACATCCCGCTTTTCGATGGATTTCAGTCAGTATGACCTGATTGTGTCCAATTTGGGAGCATTTGCGGCTGAATGGCCCGAGGCAACACAGAGGCAATTTCAAACATATATTGGGAATGGAGGAGGGTTGGTCATCGTTCATGCTGCCAACAATGCCTGGGGAGACTGGTCAGAATACAACAGCATGATTGGACTGGGAGCCTGGGGAGATCGGGATAGTAGCACAGGACCTTATGTATACTACAATGCCTCCGGTGAACTGGAAAAAGATCATTCGGCGGGCATATGTGGTTCTCATGGAGCAGAACATGAATTCATGATTACCACGCGAGATTCAGAACATCCCATCATGAAAGGCCTGCCCACAGAATGGCTCCACACAAAAGATGAGTTGTATGAGCGTATGCGCGGCCCATTTGAGAATGCAACGATTCTGGCTACTGCCTATTCCGATGCGGAAGGGAATGCACCACCGTGGGACCCCTCAGTGAAGGGAATGGGGCAACATGTTCCCATGCTGATAGCCATCAACTATGGACAAGGACGAGTCTTTCACACCACACTGGGCCACTTTGATTACTCGATGGAATGCGCAGGCTTCATCACGACCTTGCAAAGAGGGGCCGAATGGGCTTCGACTGGAGCGGTAACACAGGAAATTCCTGGAGATTTTCCTACCAGTACACAGACGGTCTCCAGACAGTGGGAGTGATAGGTCTGAATAAAACATCAGTCCTGCTAACAATCAGGTGTCCCTTCCAGAAGAAGGGGCACCTGATTGTTTCTAAGCATATATAGGCATTCCTTCAAATCCTTTCGTTTTGCCTGCGCTTTTTCTTTCAATCCACGCAAACAATCAAAGTACAGGAAAAAAAGAAGGAGGAGAACATACATTTGTATCAGACAACAATTTCTCATTTACCAACAAATCAAATACAGTATGATCTCCCTCAGACACATCCTCCTATTGCTCGGACTGAGCCTTGTGATTGGTCGTGCTTTTGCCCAGGAAGAAATGGACAAAAGCCTGTCTCCTTATTTCTTTGTCTATAGCGACAATCCCGAAACCGATGCGCTGCCCCTCAAAAGTACTCATGCAGATGTTTCTATCGCTGGTGTTATCGCAGATGTAACTGTCAGTCAGGTCTACAAAAATGAAGGCAGTAATGCCCTGGAATGTAAATATGTATTCCCCGCTTCGACCAAAGCTGCAGTATATGGCCTGAAGATGACAATTGGTGATCGTACCATCATCGCTGAGATTCGGGAAAAAAATCAGGCGCGTCAAGAATACCAACAAGCCAAACAACAAGGCAAGAGAGCCTCCCTGTTAGAACAAAGCCGGCCCAATGTATTCGAAATGAATGTGGCCAACATCATGCCTGGTGATGTGATCAAGGTAGAGCTACAGTATACCGAGCACCTGGTTCCTACTGATGGAGTCTACCAATTTGTCTATCCAACAGTTGTGGGACCGCGTTACTCTAATCAACTATTGGCCAGTGCTGCACCACAAGACCGATTTGTGGCAAGCCCTTATCAGAAAGCAGGAACGCTTCCCTCCTATGAAAGTGGGATCTCCATCGATATTCATGCCGGAATGCCCATCCAAAATATCCAGGTAGCTACCCATAACACCAATATCAGCTATCCTGCGACCCATTCAGCCACCATAGAACTGGATGAATCAGAAACTCATGGCGGCAATCGCGATTATGTATTGGAATACAGCCTCAAAGGAAAAGAAATCGAAAGCGGTTTGTTGTTGTATGAAGGAGAAAAAGAGAACTTTTTCCTCATGACTGTACAGCCCCCCAAGACGGTCGAACCCAAACATATTCCTCCCCGAGAGTACATTTTCATTGTTGACATCAGTGGCTCCATGAGAGGCTTTCCCCTGAACATTTCCAAAACCTTGTTGCGCAATCTGATTCTGAATCTCAGACCAACAGACCGATTCAATGTCATGTTATTCGCTGGGAGCAGCCAGGTACTTTCCCCCCAATCACTTCCCGCAACAGAGGAAAATGTGGACCTTGCTGTTGGGATGATCAACAGGCGTCAAGGTGGGGGAGGAACCCAATTGCTCCCAGCGATGCGCGAGGCCCTGGCTTTGCCAAGAACTGAAGGACTGTCTCGCTCGATGGTGATTGTAACGGATGGCTATGTTTCCTGCGAGCCAGAAGCCTTTGATTTGGTTCGTAACAATTTGAACAAGAGTAATTTATTTCCCTTTGGTGTCGGCAGTAGCGTGAATCGGCACCTCATCGATGGTCTGGCAAATGTTGGCATGGGAGAACCTTTGATCATCCTGTCGCCAGAAGGGGCAGAGGAAAAAGCAGAAGCCTATCGGCAGTATATCAATTCTCCTGTGCTGACGCAGGTAGAGGTCGATTTCAAAGGATTTGATGCCTATGATGTCGAGCCATTAACGGTTCCTGATGTGCTCGCCAATCGTCCAGTAGTTATTTTTGGGAAATATCGTGGCGAGGCCAGCGGAAGTATCTCCATCAAAGGATACGCAGGAGGTCGAAAAAAATACAAGCGAACCTTTGAGGTAGCAGATGAGTCATCTTCCAATGCAAATTCAGCCCTTCGATACCTGTGGGCCAGAAAGCGTATCCAGCGATTGGACGATTATCAGAAACTCGATCCCAATGGAGTAGGCCAGGAGGTGGCCAAGGAGGTAACACAGTTGGGTCTGGATTACAATCTGCTAACCCAATACACCTCTTTTGTTGCCATTGATGATCAAGTGGTGAATAAAGGGGGAGAATTACAGGCCGTCGCTCAACCGCTTCCCATTCCACAAGGCGTGGAGAATTCAGCAGTGGGCTTTGATCTGGCAATCGGTGGAGTGAGTAATTCCCGTAAAAAAAGCATATCCAAGCCTAAGACAAGACTCAATATCCGCTATGAAGCGAATACATTCACCTTCACGAATCGAATCGAACAGGCAGAACTGCTGAAAATAGAAATTGAGCGACAGGTGAGTATCCTGCCAGTTATTCACACAGCAGCGGCCAAGGTTCGATTCCGATTGACCAAAGATGGCAAATTGCAGGTATTGGGGATCAGTGGAAGACATTTGTCAGAAAAAGAAACAACTGAACTCAAGACAGTGATCGAATCCTGGTCCTTCTCTCATCTAGGCATACAAGCATCCATTGAGGGAGCCTTCACCATTTACCTGAAACCCGCAAAGTAATACAAATGAAGTGCTCATCCCGCTTTTGTGGCTTCATCATTCTGGTCTTCAGTCTGTTCGTATTGGTTCATATTGCTGACATCAACAGCAATATGGACCCTTGCGAGCAAGCAGAATCAGTGGCCCTGGATTCTCATGCTGCTGAAGAAACTCGCCCAAGCATCACATTCATTCTCGGAGAAGACAAGCCTGCTGGTAATCCTTTCTATGCAGAAGCCACCAATTTCTACCGCTATCATCCTGAAGAGCGTGCCGAAATCCTGATTACCCATTGTCGATCTCTCCTGGACATGCGCAATGTACTGGAAGAACAGGCCGCCTATCAATCCCTTCCCTGGGGAACCGTAAATGTCGTTGTCCACAGCAACCAATGGCAAGGTATGGCTGTGGCAGTGCTGGAAGAAGGAGGCACGCGCACAACTGTCGATGCCCTGGAAACTGCAGTGGCCTATGGCCTGATATTCCCACTATCCGACAGCATTCTGGACCATCAAACAGAGATCGTCATTTATGGCTGTGGCCTGGGTAAGAATGAAGACCTCTTGCACAGCCTGTCTTATGCCTTGGGAGGAGAAGATGAGGCACGACCTATTGTTCGATCTTCCAAACAGTTTATCTATTTCGATTCTCAGACCCTCAATGGCATGCCCGTCAATTGCCAACGCTACCTCTCGGACTATTGGTTTACCCATTATCCTTCCTACTATCATCCAGGCGATCATATTCTGGCGCGACGACTTGAACAAAGCTATCCTGAGGTGAGCATTGACTGGCAGGCTGCGCTGGGAAAACAGTCCCCGGATTTTGCTGGAGATGCTTTTTCCATGGAATTCAAGGTGCCGATTGTTTGGTATGTGACCTATGAGCATGCATCTGATCGACCGAATCTGGCCTCCCCAAAGCAGCAAGTAGAGTGGGTGAAAGAGCAAGAAGAGATCGTTGCTGCAGCAGAAGGATATGGATTTGAGGTGGAGGATTTTCGATGGACAGTGAGAAAAGCCACCTATGAATATGAGGATGGAACCAGCGAACCAGCAATGAAAGCCATCGGGTTTTGTAGCATTGTGAGTGTGTTGAGGCCCTTGACCCAGGAGAATGATGGGAAGTTTGCTGCGCTTACTCCTTCCTTAACAGATGATCGGTTTTTTGGGAGGGGTGGACCTCTTGCTTTAGACCAGCAGTCTGGCCAAATCGAAGAAAAATACACTCAAAACTAAGAGGCCAAGGATAATAAGCAAAGAGCGACTCAGCGCCTTCAATGGGGCCAGGTATTTTTTTTTGAATCCCTGAAGTTGGGCGAGTGCTCCCTCAGTTGTTTGACCAATTTCTTCAATTTTGGCATCGGTAATCAACTTGTCATGAATACGTCCTATCAAGAAGGGGTTGATCAAGAGACAGATCAGGGAATACAGGCTGAAACCCCCTATCATTTGTGAAATCATGGGATTCATGCCAGGAAATTGGGGGTTCACAAGATTGTTTTGGATCTGGAATAAGTGTGAGAGGCCTTCTATCATCAACCAACCCAACAGGATTCCCCAGAACAGAAGGGGGATCGCACCATTGATACGAAATGGGAGGGAAGATTTCTGTACCTGTCTCAAATAGCTCAATCCAAGATAGTATTGCCATCCAAAAATGAGGACCATCAAGATCAACACCAGTGCAATGGAAGCAAAGGGACGATTAAGAAAAGGAATGGTCAGGCCAAAAAGAAGAGCTACCTGGCCAAGAAGTACCATCCAAAGCGGGATGAAAATGAGGAGAATTTGCTTCCAGATAGCTTGATCGAGTAAGTGTTTCATGGGAAGTAATGAATGATTCTTTCTGAGAGATTAAAACTCTCATTTATATCCAGATATTCAAAATACTGCTGAAGATTTTGCCCTTTCCATTTCAGCACAGCATCCCTCGCACCCTATCCTTTCAGCACGCTTCAGAGAAGACTCCTAAAAAAGTAAAATATCTTTGCTTCCTATGTATTCGGTGATGTGGCAGGGCATGAATTCGACGAGTAGGCTGAAAGGTACATAAATCATCATATTATTATTTTTTAATTATCTTGCACAAAATCCTTAAGCTCTAGTTATGGAAATCACCGTCACTCAATCTGGCCTTTACTTGGAACAAATGTATACTGGCTGTCTGGCCGAAGCAGCCTACTATATCGAATCACAAGGGGAAGTTGCCATCATTGATCCGATGCGGGAAACCGAGCCATATATTAGCAAAGCGCAGGCACGTGGAGCACAGATCAAGTATGTGTTCGAAACGCATTTTCATGCTGACTTTGTGTCGGGGCATGTGGATCTTGCCAACAAAACAGCTGCACGCATCATCTACGGTCCACAGGCACAGACAAGTTATGAGGCTACCATTGCTGAAGATGGGCAGGAATTTCAGCTAGGAGACATCCGATTTCGCGTCATACATACGCCGGGGCATACGCCAGAGTCTTCCTGTTTTTTATTGATAAATGAAAGAGGGGCCCCACATGCAGTGTTCACAGGGGATACCTTATTTATAGGAGAAGTTGGGCGACCTGATTTGGCCATCAAGAGTGACTTGACCAGAGAGGATCTTGCAGGAATGCTATATGACTCCTTGCACGACAAACTCATGACACTTCCCGATGAGGTGATTGTTTTTCCCGCTCATGGGGCAGGATCAGCTTGTGGAAAGAATATCTCTCAGGAACGCTCTTCTACTATTGGTCTGCAAAAACAGCTGAATTATGCCTTGCAACCGATGAGCAAACAGGCCTTTGTTGAGAAGGTAACAACAGGCATTCTGCCAGCACCGCAGTATTTTGCGAAAGCAGCAGCACTCAACAAGCATGGATATCACGACATCGATGAACTGCTCCAGAGCAGAACTCAACCCTTATCTGTAGAAGACGTGATCAACGCTCAGAGAGAAGGAGCCTTGATATTGGATACCAGAACGACAGAGTCATTTGCACAGGGATATATTCCAAATTCACTGTTCATCGGCCTGGATGGCTCATTCGCCAGCTGGGTGGGAACCTTGATTGAGGACTTAGACCAACCCATTGTTGTCATCACGGCCTCCGGAAGAGAGCAAGAGGCCATCCTCCGCCTCGCCAGAGTCGGCTACAGCAATGCACTCGGCTACCTGAAGGGAGGCATAGATGCCTGGACAGCTGAAGGCATGTCCACCGAACAACTTGCATCCATCCAGGCAGAGGAACTGGCACAATTATATCTGCAAACAAATATTCAGGTATTGGATGTTCGTAAACCCGGAGAATATGAAGCAGATCATGTTCAGAACGCTATCTCCTATCCACTGGATTTCATCAATGCACATCTGGCTGATCTGGAGGCTGACAAGCCATATTATGTGCATTGCAAAAGTGGTTTCAGGTCCATGATTGCTGCTTCTGTTCTGAAAAGGGCAGGTTATGAGGAGGTGATCAATGTAGATGGAGGAATCATGGCATTGGAAGAAACCAACATTCCACGCCAACTCTCGGCTTGTAGCAACTAGACATTATCAAGACCATTCAGCATTCATATTTTTGACTCATGTATATGCTGGTAAAGCCATACGCTTTGCCAGTTTTTTTGAGTAAATACCTGAGAAATTTTGCTTCTTTGGGTGAATCTCTTGGGTATGTATCAAATTCTCTTCCGACATTGCGAAGAAATTGGTAAGTATTCCGTATATGAACACGAGATTTTCTTTTTCTACTTGTGGGAAACACATCTGCATGAGTGTTGCGATTGGTCTCCTCCTTCTCACAACTGCTTCATTTGCCCAACAATCGGTTCCACCCAATTCCAAACTGATAGCCAAGGGAGCTAAACTCAAACTGTTGTCAGCAGATTTTGTCTTTACTGAAGGACCTGCTGCAGATGCCGATGGCAATGTCTATTTCACAGACCAACCCAACAATCGAATCATGAAGTGGGAAGCTGATGGAGACATTTCGGTATATATGGAAGACGCTGGACGGTCGAATGGGCTCTATATAGATCATGAGGGAAATCTCCTGGCCTGTGCAGATTTGCACAACCAACTGTGGAAAATCAGCCCGCAAAAGGAAGTAAGCATCTTGCTCAAAGATTGGAATGGCAAGCGATTCAATGGGCCCAATGACTTATGGATAGATCCCGAGGGAGGGATCTATTTCACAGATCCCTTTTACAAAAGAAAGTACTGGGACCATGAGGAAAAGGAAATCGAGCAGGAAAGGGTTTATTATTTATCTCCAGACAGAGAGTTGACAGTTGTTGCCGACGATCTCGTCCGACCCAATGGAATCATCGGCTCACCAGATGGACAATACCTGTTTGTAGCTGATATCAATGATGGAAAAACCTATAAATATCAAATTCAAGCGGATGGAAGCCTTACAAACAAAACTCTCCATGTGAACATGGGGTCTGATGGCATGACCCTGGACAGCAAAGGAAATTTATACCTCACTGGAAAAGGCGTTACGGTTGTCAATCCCAAAGGAGAGAAAATTGCACATATCCCTGTGGACCAAGGATGGACTGCCAATGTATGTTTTGGTGGGAAGAAGCGGAAAACCCTATTCATCACTGCGATGAATTCTGTTTATACACTGGACATGAAGGTGAAAGGGACCAAATGAAAAATAGATGTTTAGATCAAGTCCAAGACTTGCTATATTTGAAGCAAAGGGCAAGGAAATTGATGGGACTGGAATCAAATATATCATATGCCAATCAAGGTTTGAATGTAGTTTTTATAGCCTGAATGTCAGCTTGTTTGTGGGTATAAGGTATGGGGCTATGTGGTCAAGGATCTGATTCAACATCTAGCCATATCCCTTATTTCTTATACCATATCCCTCTCTTTGCGGCCTATTGCACCTATTTCCCAACATTCGAACTCTTGATTCACATATCATATGAAAATCCTTATCACCGGAAGCAGTGGCCATTTGGGAGAAGCATTGATGTGGACGTGTAGACAATTGAAGCATGAGGCCGTGGGGGTCGATGTCCTGCCTTCTCCTTTTACAGACAAAGTCGGTTCTATCGATGACAAAGCATTTGTCAAAGAATGTATGGACGGGATCGACATCGTTCTCCATGCTGCCACTTTGCACAAACCGCATGTCGCAACTCACAGCAAACAGCAGTTTGTGGATGCCAATATCTCTGGGACCCTCACCTTGCTGGAAGAAGCTGTAGCTGTAGGGGTGAAAGCATTCATCTTTACCAGCACCACCAGCACCTTTGGTGCAGCAATGATTCCCGATTCCGACCAGCAAGCCGTTTGGGTAACGGAGGACCTGAGACCGATTTCCAAAAATATCTATGGCGTTACCAAATTGGCTGCGGAAGACATGTGTCAATTATTTCATCGAACCTATGGACTTCCCTGTTTGATCCTGAGAACGTCTCGATTTTTTATGGAGATAGATGATGATAAGAAATTTCGGGATGCCTATGAAGATGCGAATATCAAAGCCAATGAATTTTTGTATCGGCGGGTGGATATCCAGGATGTAGTAGATGCACACCTTCTGGCTATAGACAAAGCGGCTGAGATCGGATTTGGGACGTATATTATCAGTGCACAAACGCCATTTCGTGAGGAGGATTTGCAGCAATTGCAAACCGATCCCGCGGCGGTAGTTCGACGAATCTATCCGGAGTTTGATCAAGTGTATGCACAATATGCCTGGCGAATGTTTCCACGGATTGGTCGGGTGTATGTTAGTGATCTGGCCGTGGAAGAATTGGGATGGAAGCCCAAATTTGATTTTCAACATATTTTGCGGCGACTTCAGGAAGGAAAGCCCTTCTTCAGCGAACTTGCCTTGACGATTGGAGCGAAAGGTTATCATGACGAAAGCTTTGATGAGGGTCCGTATCCAGTATCCTGATAGATTATGTCTCTTCTCCCTTCAGATATGATTCAATTGTCGAGGCCCGAGCACCTCACACCCTTTGTCAGGGATGTCTTCCTGCTGGAAGGTCAAGAG
Source organism: Bacteroidota bacterium (assembly GCA_039029315.1). Lineage (GTDB taxonomy): Bacteria > Bacteroidota > Bacteroidia > J057 > J057 > JBCCCJ01. Next base: position 22,246 of record JBCCGK010000146.1, read on the forward strand.
CCTGATCAGGAGACCATCTTGCCCATTTATGCAGATGGATTTCCGGGCATCATGTATTCCGAAAGCCAATCAGCGGTTGTTCTACATCCCAGAAACAAACGACTGTCTGTCTTTTTTCTGTTTGGACAAACCATCGAGCCAATCTCCCTCTCAGTTCAGGGCGTATTCAGGTATGTTGTCTTTCAATTGTATCCCTTTGCAGCGCGATTGCTATTGGGCATTGATCCCAAAGTATTGAATGATGACTGCTATGATTTGCTGAAATTGAAGCAGATCAACACCCGGGCAACGCTAGGTCAGTTGAGTCATCATCCAGAAGTTCATGATCAGGTAGAGATCATCGGTGCATTTGTTCATCAATTGGTCACTGTTTCTTCTCGCCATCCTGACCATCGAATCAAACTGGCAACCAATATGATCATTCACTCCAAAGGCAACATCAGTGTGAAAGAGCTTCGGGATCGACTCTGTATAGGCGAGCGAACATTTGAACGACATTTCGCCAGGGAGATTGGGGTTACCCCCAAACAATTTGCCCGGATCATTCAATTCAACTTTTCGCTCAATCAACTGACAGAAGCAGATTACCTCAGTCTGACAGACATCGGCTATGAAAGCGGCTTTGCAGATCAGTCACATTTCATTCGCACATTCAAGCGGTTTACTGGAAAAACCCCAAAAGAATTCCAGCGCCAATTGTCTGCCTAAGTTCCATTGGTAGAGAGCAGGGGAGGGGGGGCATCAATCACATTCCCTATTTCCCTTTCCCTGGCAAGCCTTTCCCATGGGCGTCCAACAAGTGATTGATTCGCCTGCTTTGACGGTTTTGTTCTATTTTTTAGGATGACCGGCCGCTAGTTTTGCTGTATCAATTCAGTAAAACGAACCCATTTGTTATGAAAAAAATCATCGTATTTGGAGCGACCGGAAGCATCGGTCAGCAAGTTGTCAAACAGGCATTGGAGGCTGGGCATCAGATAACAGCATTTACCCGCAACAAAGCCAAAGTGTCTATGGAACATGCACATCTGAGGATAGTCGAGGGAGATGTCTTGGATGCGCACTCAGTTGAAAAAGCGATTGAAGGCCATCAGGTAGTCATATGCGCTTTGGGGGCTGGACGGAAAGGAACAGTTCGATCCTTGGGCACCAAACACATTATTCAGGGGATGCAAAAACATGGCATCGACAGATTGATTTGCCAGACAACTTTGGGGGCAGGGGATAGTGAACCCACACTCAATTTTTTCTGGAGACATATCATGTTTGGCTGGTTCCTGAAAAAAGCCTACCTGGACCATCAGGAGCAGGAGACAGAGATCCGAAATAGCCACACTGCCTGGACGATTGTCCGCCCCGCAGCCTTCACAGATGGGCCATTGACCAAAACGTATCAACATGGATTCTCGGCCTATGACAGTGATTTGAGGTTAAAAATCTCCCGATCAGATGTTGCTCACTTTATGTTGCAGCAACTAGACAACAAAGCCTATCTACGCAAAAGCCCAGGCCTGTCCTATTAACAAATAAAGAGCCTTGGGAAGATAAGTAAGTAGGGAGACAATTTTGAATGAAGAATTATGAATATTGAATGGACCGTCAGACAGCGAGTTATCAGATCCTTTTTATATTTAATTTTGTCCACCTAAGTTTGACTTTGGCCAAAATGGGAATTCAATTCTCTTTACCGTACACTTTTACCAGTTTAGGCGAGCTGGCCCCCAAAATTCGGTGAACTGGGGCGGCTTAGAGGAGTTGGGCTTAG
>JBCCGK010000147.1:0-23361 GCA_039029315.1 Bacteroidota bacterium
CTGAGAATTTTTATGGAGTATTTTTTTCTCAGCCAAGGCCCTTTTTTGTTCTCATAGTGGTGCTATGAGAACAAAAAAAGCCGCAGAATGAGGAAAAAAGACGCATACAAAAAATAAGTGACAGATGTTCAAACAGTCTCTTAACATTTATCACCCTCCTCTAGCAGCAAATATTTGAATGGTAGTGCAATACATGAAAGGCTGTCATCGGTACAAGCAATGATCGGCAGACCATTGCTAGGTGGGATGTTATCGAAGCGGATGCCTTCCTATCTACGATAGGCAAAGCGAGAGATGGTCTGCCGATCATCTCTACAAATATTCTGTCGGAAGATTAACATTACTGTTGAACCAATCATTTGAATTAAACGATAGCCAAATTCAATCATAAAAGAATTAAACAGTGCTTACTTGTCTCACCACCAAAAAAATTCCTCAAAAAAGAAGGGAAAAACCACCCTCATCTGTATTTCAATTACAAATAAGTTCGTATTTTTCGGAACGGCCCTCCCCAATGTGTATGATCTAACTGAGGTACTATGAAAAACTGGCTTCAACTTTCTGTTTCTCTTCTACTCATTCTCCTTGTTTCGATTTCACCTACCCCAGCCCAGGACTCCACCCAGGGATCTTCTGATGAAGATGATTATGAGGTTGATGGCCCCATGGCTTATGGCATGCGGTGCGCCATTTTTTTTGGTCCAACGGACATGGAACTGGAAGACCTTGCGCTGAATATTGCGGCGGCGGATATCGATCGGCTGGAAGCAGGTGAGGATGATGGAGACCAGGCATTACAAGGAAAAGAATGGCTCAACACCAGGAAGATCAAGGTGTATGAAACCGATGCTTCGAACCTCTATTTTCGCAAAATGGATGGAAAATTGGTCAAACTTCCTCGGCGCAAACTTCAGGGAACCTGGGGGGTTGTATTCTTTGACCCCAAAAAAGATCCCATACAGGTTGGTGCCAGCGATATCGCTGAAGAAGGAGCCATTTATTTCGGACTGGAACAATAGGATCTACAGACGCACCCTACCATCGGATTTCCATCTCATAATAAGCATCACGATAGCGGAAGTCGATTTGAAGGTTGCTGACTTCGCAAATTTTCTGAACGATAGCCAACCCTAAGCCCAATGATTCATTCGAGGAGGGATTCTTCTGGAATCGCTTGAACAAGTTGTGAGGAGCAACCCTGGGTTCTTCTCCCGAATTCCGAATCAAGAGGTGATCATTCTCCAAATACAGATCTATCACGCCCTGCTTGACATTGTGCCGGATTGCATTCTGAAACAGATTGGTCAACATCATATCAGCCAGAATTGGATCAATGTGAATGTACACATCTGACACAATACTTTGATGAAGCCTGATTTCTTTTAGCTCCATCAATTCCTGAAAGTTGAACAAAGCATCAGTCAGGAGTTCGGAAAAATGAATGAGTCGATAGTCAGAGAACTCCTGATTCTCAATTCGGGTTAGCAATGCAAGAGAGCGACCCAATTTCGACAACTTGCCCAGAGCATTATATGCTGAGAAGACCAATTGACTTTGTTCTTCTGAGAGAGAGTTATTTTCAAGCAACAATTCCAGCTTTCCTTTGGCAATCGCAATAGGCGTCTGCATCTCATGAGAAGCATTTTCGGAGAATTCCTTGAGGTTGAGATAATCCTGTTGCGCCTTCTCTGTCATTTGCGAAATAAAAGCATTCAGTTGCGAAAATTCTTTTGTGAAGGTCTTTCCCAAATCCAGACGAGGTTGATCCTGCACTCGGAATTGTTTGATTTGTCTGAGGGTATGATTAAAAGGACGGAACAACCAGCGAGAAATGAAGAAACTAAAAATTCCGACAATGACTACTAGCAATGCAAACATCCAGCTTAGGGACCGAAAGACACTGTTATAGACATCTTGTGTTTCAACTATCAAGTCGATCAGTGTAATTTGATACAATTTTCCATCAATTTCTTTTCGGACTTGCACCTTCCTGAACGGTTCTTCTTTTTTGGAATATCGATGCCAGATCAAGGTATCCTGAAAGGAGGATTGTTGCTCTCCTATAGAAGGATCTGCAATCTCTTTGATTCGAAGGTGTTTGTGTTCAAGCGCATGAATAGGTGCCCCTTTTTCGATTTCCTTATACGTTCGTCTCAATTCTCTGCCCAAATGCCAGTCGGTCTCCTGATTGATATTAGACTGAAAAATATTGTACGTCAACACTCCCCCCAACCCAAAGACAAGCAAGGTTACCAGGAGATAATACAAGGTCGCCTGAGTTAGTAATTTCATGATTTTCGGGAGTTAAACTTATAGCCAAATCCGTACTGGGTTGCAATATAATCGTTGCCACCGGCCTTGGTAATCTTCTTTCGAAGATTTTTGATATGTTGGTAGACAAAATCAAAAGAATCGTATAAATCCATCTGGTCTCCCCACAAATGCTCAGCAATGGATTGTTTGGTCAGAACTCTATTTTGATTGGAAAGAAAATACACCAGCAACTCGTATTCTTTCCGGGTCAGAATCAGAGATTCTTCCGCTATCAGAACCTCCATTGTCTCCGGGTTAATCTGGATTTCATTGCACACCAACAGAGATTGCCCATTGAGGTGTCGCCTTCTGTAAATGGCTTTCAATCGAGCGTTCAACTCAGACAGATGGAAGGGTTTGGTCAAATAGTCATCAGCCCCTCGTCCTAAGCCATGAATCTTGTCATCCAGCGCATTTTTGGCAGAAACTATTAGAATTCCGGTTTTGGGATGTTCTTGTTTGATCAGGAATAATAGGTCCAGCCCATTGCCATCAGGCAACATGATATCCAGGACTACCATATCAAAACTTCCATCGATCAATGCTTCCTGGGCTTTTGAATACGAATAGGCCTGAACGCAACTATAGCCCTCCTTGATCAGATATCTCATGATGGTATCTGACAAGTCTAAGGTATCTTCTACGATCAATACACGCATAGATCTCAAAGATAGGGATTCATTTTGAAGAGAATTTGAAGGAAAAAAAATGGCGGCCTGAGAGGCCGCCGGTGAAGATCAAATCATGATCATCCCTATGTTTTGTGATCAATGCTGGAGCATCAAACGTGTTTTGGGCTTGGAAGCGCCCAAACGAGTGATCTTATCCTGACCATGTGTAACATTTTTGGTCATATTTCTTGTATCGATGATACAATTGGAATGTTTGACGATAAAGTCTACATCAAAATCATCATGATCCGTAACCAGAACGACACAGTTGTAGCTCGCAAGAGATTCTTCAGTCAAATCCACTGAGTAGAATTCCCTTCCCATTGCCGAATACTTAGGCGCCCAGGGATCAGAATAATCTATTTGTTCGATGCCGATTTCGGTCAGTCGGTGCATAATGGCTTCTGAGGGAGAATGTCGCAGATCCTTTACATTCTTCTTAAAAGAAACACCCATGATCAATACTCTGGCATCCTTCAGCGCCACAGGTTGTTTGGCTATTTCACGTACAATCAAGTTCCCCACATGATACGGCATCCCTTCATTGATACTGGCGGAGAGAGAAATGAATTTCGTCTCAAAATCATATGCTCTGGCCAACCATGACAAATAATAGGGATCAATCGGAATACAGTGTCCCCCTACCCCAGGTCCGGGGGTAAATTTCATGTACCCAAAAGGCTTGGTAGAGGCAGCTTCTACGACTTCCCACACATCTATTCCGCCTATTCTTTCACAAAGGATTGCCAACTCATTGACAAGCGCAATATTGACGCTTCGGAAAATATTTTCAAGAAGTTTTTCCAGTTCAGCAACCTTTGGATTGCTCACCAGGTACACTTTTTCGATGATTTGCTGGTTAGTAAAAGCCGCCAGAATAGAACTGTCTTCCTCTATACCTCCAACAACGATAGGCGTATTGGTCGTATGATATACCTTGTTGCCGGGATCAACTCTCTCAGGGCTGAAGGCGAGGAAATAATCATTTCCGGCAGTCAGTCCACTCCTATTCAGGACAGGCATCAAGTGATCCTCTGTCGTTCCAGGAAATGTCGTACTCTTCAAAATAACCAACTGCCCAGCTTTTAGGTACTCTGCTACCCCTTCACCTGAACTGATGATATAGCTAATATCAGGTTCCTTGTTGTCATTAAATGGGGTTGGAACAGCGATAAAAATCACATCTGCATCCGAGAGGACAGCATAATCAGTAGAAGCACGCATGAGTCCTTGTTCGACTACAGCAGCGACTTCTTCGTCTATGAGGTCTTCAATGAAATTTTGTCCCTGATTCAGGAGATCTACTTTTTGGGAAGAAACATCTACACCAATACACCTAAATCCTTTTTTACAGAATTCCAGTGCGATAGGCATCCCCACATATCCGAGTCCGATGATGCCAATGACAGCAGATTTGTTTTCGAGTTTGTCAGCAAGGGTTTGTGCTTTTCCAGAGAGGTTGGCTAATAGTTCTTGGTTAAATAATTTCATACGGTAATGAAAGCTTGGAATCCAAATTGATGTTTTACAAGGTTAACAACTCCAAAATAACGGAACTCTCCTCAATGAAGAGAGTCAATTCTTATAAAAATGTAACAGCAAGCATAGTGATGTCATCTGTAGGATTGGCCTGTCCAGCAAAGCTCTCCAGTGAATGCTGCATATGCGCCACTACATTCCTGGCCGAAAAGTCTTTGATTTTTACCAATTCTGCAATAACTTTTTCTCTACCCATCATTTCCCCTTCCTGATTGGTCTGTTCTACGACCCCATCGGTAAACATGAACAATCCGTCCCCTGTCTTTAATTCCAGGCTGGCCTCACTCACTGGGATATCCGGAAAGGCGCCAAGAATCAAACATCCCTCTGAAAGCCCCCTCACTTCATCTCCTGATCTGAAGACAGGTGGGTTATGTCCTGCATTCACATAGGTGAGAATTCGCTTACGATGATCCATCTTGGCGAGAAACAGAGATACAAATTTTTCTCCTGAAGTAATGCCAAAAGTCAGATGGTTCAATTCCCGAATGATGTCTTTGAGAGAACCGTATTGTGCAGTCAATGAACGAAGGTTGGCCTGAACATTGGACATCAATAAGGCGGCTGCAATCCCTTTACCAGATACATCCGCAATACAAAAGAAGGTAGTACCTTTCCCCTTCTTGATCACATCATAAAAATCTCCTCCTATGCCATGATGTGGAATATTGAATCCATAAATGTCCAGGGATTTAAAGCGGCTGAAATCAGAAATTAACAATTGTTTCTGGATGGTTCCAGCTACTTCCAGTTCCTTTCGGAGAAATTCCTGCTGCATTTTCTCTTGGAACAATTGTCGGTTTCGTATGGCCACTGCCAATATATGTCCAAGTGTCTGAATAAAGATCAAATCGTTCTGCGCCTCAACCTCAGTATCTGCAAATTCCGCAATGAGAAAATAGGCCATAGGCGCCTCATGGTGAGCAATGGGAATCACATATTCGACTTTTGACCGACTCAGATCTGGATGCTTGTCTTTGTCTACTTTGGTCATTTCTTCCATGCGCATCAACTCTTCTATGCCTTCTTCTGAAAATGGCGCAAAGCCCATTCTTACACCTTCCTTCCATCCTTGCTTCGAATCATAATAAAATGCCATCTTCCGCACCTGCAATTGCGCAAGCATCACATTGCGAGCGATTCTTCCCAACTGACTGATTTTCAGTTCCGAATTATTGATGGTCCTCAATAAGTCAAGCAAAGCATCTGCTTCTAGCCTTTTAAGGGCCAAAAGCTTCTGAGGATCAGTAGTATTATATACATTTTCCATTAGTTCAACTTTACATCCAGGGCATCTCTTAGCCCAATCCCGATCAGATTAATTGCCATAATCAGCAGTATGAGTGCCATCCCAGGGAAGATGGCTAACCATTTGCCATTTTCAAAGACAATATTCGTATAGCCTTCATAGATCATTCGCCCCCAGGTTGGCAAAGGTACTTCAACCCCAATTCCCAAAAAACTCAAACCAGATTCAATCAATACGGCTGCCCCAAAATTGGCCACTGCCACGACGATAATAGGACTAACAACATTCGGAAGAATATGTCTGAACATCAAGCGAATATGCGAAAATCCCAGGGCTCTTCCGGCTTCGGCAAATAGTTTTTCGCGCACACTCAATATCTGTCCTCGGACTATTCTGGCAGATTCTACCCACATCGAGACGCCTATTGCAATCATCAATTGCCACAATCCTCTTCCCAAAACAAAACTGATAGCCAATGCTAGCAGCAGGGTTGGAATGGCCCACATCACCGAAATCACCCACATAATCGCTTTATCCACCGCTCCCCCATAATAGCCTGCAAGTGTTCCCAATACTACCCCTATTCCCAGACTGATCAAGACAGCCATCAGGCCAATACTAAGACTGACTCTCGTCCCTAAAACAATACGGCTGAGCAAGTCCCTACCATACCCATCCGTTCCAAGAAGAAAGGACAAACTTCTTGTGTGATGGTTGAAAAATTCTTGTTCATTTCTAAAGGGAGTGGCATCAAATAAATTCAACTCCAGACTATCCCTCACACCGGAATAGTGAGTAAATCGAACATGGGTTTCACTCAGGGATACATCAGCAACTTCTGCAAGAGGTACAGGAATGTGACGTTGTTCCCGCCCGGATATCCATCCCAAAGCGTGAGGATCTTCTCTCCCGCTTTTGGGAATCAGCAATACAGTGGCTCCTGAACCGGGAGGAAGCTTAGCCAATTCAAGGATTTGAAAATTTGCATAACGGGTATTGTCAGGTACAATCAAATATCCCAATAAGGCAATGAGCACACACAGCACAGCATATCCCAGCCCTAGCATAGCGGGCAGATGAACGCGAAATTTGCGCCAGGCCATGTGTGAAGGGTGATTCATTTGTGGCGTGTGTTAGCTCAATGTCCATTGTGCTTCATCAGGCCATCTTTCGTTGCGAGAAAATGATAGTTTTCCAGATGGTCGGAATCAAATATGGCAGTCCTGACGTAATCATTTTGCTCCTGATCAAATTCCATGACTTGTATCCAGCCCTTGTCTATGAGGGTGCGCAGCTCATCCACCACAATGGGCACAGGCTCCCCTGCCTCCTCTAACACATTTGCAAAGGATTCAACAAAATAAAGTGAGTCAAGGATTTGAAACTGAAGATCGTTCATCGGACTGTTCTGCCTTTCCAGGAGTATGTTTTGACAAGATTGCCAGCCAATCCCACCCACAAAACATAGGGTATATAGACAAGTTGAAGGGGAAGGACGTATCTGAGCATGCGCAAGTTATGAAAAAATTTGGCAGCTTGATACATCAAAAGATAATCGGTGAGAATTTTCAGGATCAACAATTCTCCAGCCAATACAGCAAATTGCCAATTCCAGCACGCAAAGACAGTCAACAGTGGAATACTCAGGAAAGCGAGGTAAGAAACGGACTGGATCAGATTTACCCGCCGATCGGGATATACCCGGGCCTTACTCACCCATCTCAACCGCTGAGATTTGAGCATTTGCCAATTGGGCTGAGGGATCGTACGCACAATGGCTTCTTTGCATCTGGCAAATTTCAACTCGTATTTTCCCAATCGATGAATTTTCTGAAGCAGGAGTTCATCATCGCCTGAGGCAACGGCATCGATTCCTTCATAACCATTCACTTCTTGAAATACCGCTTTCCGGAAAGCCAGATTCGCTCCATTGCACATGTTCGGCTTCCGGGCTGCCATAGAGCCGCCGCCTATGGTCACAAGTCCCATTGACTCCATCGCCTGAAATTTTTCCAACCATTTGTCTCCCCACTGCAATTCTACCGGTCCTGATACCAGGGCTGTGTTCTGATTGAATTGAGCTACCATATGGGGTATCCAGGTTGGGGGCAGATCACAATCTGCATCGGTCTGAAGAATGATTTCTCCGCGCGCGACGCTGATGCCAGAGTTCAGTGCTGCTTTTTTTCCCTCTCCTCTGGAACTAACAATCCGAATATTGGGATATTTCGTTCCCAGGATTGCAGCAATTCCGAACGTAGCATCCGTAGAGTGATCATCTACTACAATCACTTCATAGCGATCTTTCGGATAGATTTGTTGGGCAGCACTGTTCAGACAGGCTTGAAGACTACTGGCTTCATTCCGAGCAGGAATAATGACAGAAACCATGGGGGTTTCCTTCATGAACAAGGGAGACTCTACCTGAATTCGAGAAAAGAACCAGGCATTTCGGAAGATAAAGCCCGCATAAATAATCATACAGACTGCCAATATTGCAGAGATCACTTCCATGAGCGAACACGATAAAGCATCAAAACTCCGAGTAGGCTTGGGATCAACAAATTGATCACATACAGCAAAAATGTACTAGAAAAAGCCGTAAATGTAGCGATTCCCATTCCCCCCATGACAAGGAGAGCAACTGATTCTCTGATTCCGATTTCGGTCAATGCAACTGATGGAATGACAGAATTGATCCAAAAAATCATCGCAATCAGCGCAAAAGATACCAGTATGCTTCCGCTAGCCCCAAATCCTTTCATCAGACACAAATATTGAGCACTGAACACCCCAAATCGCAATAGACTCAAGCCCAGAACCTCCAGGAGACGAGTTATAGGGACCTCTTTGGTGGCAGCTGTCAATCTGCGAAACCATTCCTGCCGGATGGGAATGATGGACAATAAGGGTTGCCATATTCCCGGAGCCAATAATAGCATCCATAAAAAAAGTGCAGAAAAAATGGCCACACCTCTCCAAAGGTCCCACATCCATGCCGCTATTGGCAAAAAGCCAAGAACCTGCTCCCTGAATTGTGCATTTAGAAATTCCAGAGCTGCTCCTCCAACTGCCAAAGTGATGGCCATTTGACACAGTTTGCTGACAAAGGTATAGGCCCCAGCCTCCAGCCGTTTAGCTGTAGGCAACATCCACAATCGACCCGCATATTCTCCAATTCTGGCTGGGGTAAAAATTCCGGCACTAATCCCCAACAAAACCGCAATCAAGGATCTATCAAACCGAAAATCGGGATATAACAAGCGAATCATCACTTGCCATTTCCTGGCTTCCAGGCCTAAATTAGCTGCAAGCAAACAGAGACTCAGCAAAACCCAAACAACTGCTTCTGGCTGAATGGCCAAAAAACTTTCTACCAACAGTACCCGTTCTCCATATAATTTCCACCCAACAAAGCCAATCACCAAACAGGATATTCCTCCCTTGAACACCCAGGTCAAGCAGGGAGGAAAAGCTGTCATTCCATTTTTTTGAGGAAGCTTCTGAATCAGTTGTAGGGAAGAGAATTTCATTCAAAGGCTAAAATATTGACCATCCTTCGCAAACTCAAATGCAGAACCATGATTGTATTACATTCCAGCCAAATGGACAGAAACTTCACAGTAGCCTATTTTTGTTCATCCCCTCTCATAGCTACAAAATCACAACTCGCAACATAATTCGTACCTTTGGCTTATGGCAAAAAATTCCACCTCAAGAATCATCCTTGGAGTTGATCCTGGCACCATCATCACGGGATATGGATTGATCAAATGTTATGGAAAGAAAATGGAATTGATCGCTTGTGGATCGATTCAACTAGGAAAATCCAAAACTGCCCACGCTGATCGGCTGAAGCGACTCTTCAATCGTCTTAAGGGATTGATGGATGAATTCGCTCCAGATGAGATGGCGATAGAAGCCCCTTTTTATGGCAAAAATCCACAGTCCATGCTAAAATTGGGCAGGGCACAGGGAGTTGCGATGGCAGCTGCCCTTGGGCGTGACATGCCAGTGTTCGAATACGCCCCCCGCAAGGTAAAAATGGCCGTAACCGGCAAAGGTGCTGCAAGCAAGGAGCAAGTTGCTGCAATGCTTCGCAACATCCTGAAGTTTGAAGAATCCCCACACTACCTCGATGCCACCGATGGTCTGGCAGTTGCAGTCTGTCATTTTTTTCAGGGAAATCCTGCACACTCTTCTACTCAACACAAAGATTGGAACGCCTTTATTAAGGCGAACCCGGGAAGGATTAAGTAGAAGAGGTGTTCAGGAAAGATTTGATTGGATCTTGGCTGCCAATTCTGTCATTTCTTCTGATGACATGCTAACAGGCTCATTTGAAAAATTCAAATCCCCAATCGCTTGAATAGGAACGAGGTGGATGTGTGCATGAGGAACCTCTAAGCCAATTACTGCTGTACCGATCCTTTTGCAGGGGACTGTTTTTTGAAGGGCAGCAGCTACGAATCGAGCAAAAACATGGATTCCCAAATATAGTTCATCAGGTAAATCAAAGAGATAATCGATCTCTGCCTTTGGAATTATGAGGGTGTGTCCTTTTGTTAGTGGTCGAATGTCCAGAAATGCGAGAAAATCATCTGTTTCTGCAATTTTGTAACAAGGGATCTCTCCTTTGACAATTCTGGTAAATATAGAGGCCATGTGTATAGCGGTTGGAAAAACTGGTCTTATCGGGTAATATCCAGGACTTCGAATTGGATGATTCCTGAAGGTACCTGGGCATCAACAATATCTCCAACAGCTTTGCCCAGGACTGCTTTTCCCACAGGAGATTTTATGGAGATTCTTCCTTGTTTCAAATCGGCTTCTTCTTCAGCAACAAGGGTATAAGTAACTTCTTTTTTAAGCTTGAGGTGTTTCAGTTTGACAGTAGATAGAATGTAAGCCTTAGAGGCATCGATATCAGAATCATCCAAAATCCGAGCATTTGCTATGGTTGTCTCCAATTTGGAAATTTTTAATTCCAATAATCCTTGTGCATCCTTAGCAGCATCATATTCAGCGTTTTCACTCAAGTCCCCCATTTCCCTGGCCTTCTGAATGGCCTTGGCGATTTCTGCACGACCTCTTCCTTTCAGGTCTGTAAGTTGAGCTGACAGTCGGTCATAACCTTCTTGGGTTAGATAAGTTTTTTCACTCATAATACTAAATTTAATTTCATTTGGTTAAGGGTGAATCCAGATAAAGGGCTCTTCATTAACCAATTATCAGAATATACAAAAAAATAACTGGGTCGGCCAATAGCCAACCCAAGTTGAATGTTTTTTATCGCAGATTCTGCCTTAGATGTCTATACGAGCACCAAAGACAAATGTTCCATCAAATGGATTGGTCGTCCGATAACTCATATCCAGAGAAAATTTGGAAAAATCGGGATTTCCACTGGCATCCAGTTTATCTGTTTTGAAGGGGATCTGAAAAGTCGCTCCGGTCGAAAATCCAGTGTAAGCATTGTATCTCCCATCTACTCCAACAACCTCTCCAAAAATTCCCTTCTCATACAGGAAAGACCCTCTTAAGGTAACATACTTTTTGTAGCTGTATGCCAAACCCAGTCCACCTTGATTGAAATAGAAACTATTGGAGATAAATCCAGCGATCACTGTTATCGTATTGCTCTCTCCCAAAAAGAAATCCATTGAACCTCCCATGGACAAGGTTGCAGGAATTTCAAACCGATCTCCATTCAAAGTTACAATAGAGGTGTAATTGTTTGAGGGTTCGAAAGGTGCTCGGGTATTCAATCCATCTCCCCGGAACCGCATGGTTGGTCCAATATTTTTGAGAGAAATCCCCAATTTCAGGCGATCTTTTTTCCCGGTCCGGTATTGAATTCCAGCATCAAGTGCGAAGCCGGTAGACGATACTTCCGGAGTTGCCTGATTGATCACTCGAGCAGTGGTCCCTACATGAATCCTGTCAGTAAACTTTTTGGCATAAGACAGGCCGATGTTCATATAGGTTACACGAAACGAGCCCAGAGTACCGTCTGGTTGTTCGACAGTCGTTCGGGTAAATTCTCCCAGGTTAAAGGCATTGATGATCAATCCCAGAGAGCCATTGTCTCTTCCCAGAGCTTGAGAGAAGCCAAATGAATTAATCCCTATATCCGTTCCAACCAACCATCGGGTATGTGAGAATAAGAGTTCTGTGCCAGTAGTCCGGGCAACCCCTGCAGGATTGACAGATGAGCTTTCGATTCCATCGCTACTTGCAACATCCAAGCCATTGAAGGCAGAACTTCGAGGCATGGAATTGATCAACAATTGCGATGCGCCTGCCTGTCCAACTCGCTCTGGCTGTGCCTGAAGAGCGATCATCCCCAGCAATATCAGTGTTATAAATGTTAAGGAAACTTTCATCATTCAAGTGAAGTATTGATCACTGTTGAAAAGAGGTCATTAAAAGTTATCAAGATCAATTTGTCTGACAACAGCAAAGAGTTTGATTATTTTTTCTCCGAGATTTTGTCCATCGATGTTGGCATCAATGTGGATGATGTACACTCCACTTGCCACCGGCACCCCACTTTGATTTTTCAGATCCCAATCCTGATCGGGTTCATCCGAATCTTTGGTGAACTGTCTGACCAACTGTCCATTGAGTGTAAAGATACTAACTCGACACTTCTGTGGGAGGTTGGTAACCTTGACTCTATTATCCAACTGTCCGGTCTCATAGGAGCTATAGGCATAATATGGATTGGGAACAACCAAGACATCATCCAAAGCGCCTTTGGCAACATCCGTCAACCCAGTTTGGACAGCCTGCTCTACAGTGTTGAAAGCAAAGAGAGGATTGTCATTCGCAATAGGGTCGCGTGAACGGAAGGTCTGCTGAACTCTAAGAGAAATTCTTGCATCAGTAGGAATATCCTTGGGGTCTTCAAATTGAAAGCCATCAACTGTCAATGGAATTCCGACCCAGGCGACATGCTTGTAGACATCTTTCAAGTTGTGATTGGATTCGGGGAAATAGATGGCTTTGGCAAATCCGTTGATGCCCACATAGTCTGCATTCATCAGGGTATCCCGAATGGATTCACATTCATCGTAAGGCAAATTGGTTACATATACATAATGTCTCCCTCCAATTCGATCGAGGTTATTCCCCAAATTCGGTGTAGGATTCCATTTCATATCATCACCATTGTTCAACTGATCCCACTCACTTTCTCCAAAGAAAATGTTCAATCGCTGACCTCTGTTGACATCTATGGCATAGCCAGGGAACCATCCCATGCCATGATCATTTTCTGCACGGGTTCCTTCAGAATTCCCGTCTTTGTCAACATTGTCTCGCCATTTGGCTGCGAGCAACCAGGCCCCTGAACCAAGGCTGGAGGTCGGACTGGTCTCCACAACCACACATCTGGACCATTTGCTTTGATCATTGGTAAATACAATATCTACATCTGGCAGATCATCAAAGTTCAGCAATTCAGCAGAAGATACCCCAATCTGACTTGAGGTTACAGATTGTACCACAGGAAGGCCAGGTGCAATTGCGCCTCCAGCATCTGAATTCGCGAAGCCTTTGGTAATGGCATTGGGTCCCCAACGGCCGCCCAATATGGATTGAAAATCACCATGCTTATCAAATACTCTCAATCCATCCAAAGAAAGCAAGCGGTCACTCCCATCTCCCAGCCAATCCCAAATTCCTCCAGAGAAATCATCATTATCAGCCAATCCATTGAGCCAGGGCTGTGAATTGTCCGAGAATTCAATGGTTCCGCCGATTACGCCTGTTGCATCCAGGATATCCAAAGTATCTCCGGCAGCGGCTACATTCTTGACGGAGATGGAAAATCCACGGGAATCCCCATTTGCGTCCTGAATCACATGCTCTGTCCCGATTAGCGGTTCTGGGCGTACAGGCGATCCATCATTACGCTTGGAGTAGGTGGCTTTATAGACTTCGGTGAATGGCCCATTTGGATCGGTACTTTCAGTAAGCACCCATTCTGCAAATACTGAATCCACTACCATTGTTCCATTGATGGTATCATTACTGATTACCTCCACCTCTACCAATCTATTTGGAGGAATCTCTAATCGATAATAATTGGGTTTCACTGACTTAGGATCAGTGATTTTCACCTCAATGGGGCCAGATCCTTGTTGGTATCCAACAGAATTCACTGCTGAACCATTAGCAGCCATAATCGCATCTTCTGTCTCAGGAGTAATCCTGACAAATGTCCCCCCATTGCCAATTCCACCAATTTGTGAAACGGGAAGCCCTTCCCCATATTCACTCGCAATGGTCGTTCCTCCCCGTTCAATTTCGACTATATGTGGGACCGCAGGCACAACCGCAAAGAAGCGGTTCCCGGGAACAAATTTTCGCCCATCTGCTGTGGAGTCATTATAGGCATAGGCGATGACGCCATAGTAGTAGGTGGTGTAGTTTTTTAATCGGGTGTTTTCTCCTTGTGCAAATTGATCTCTGGTAACCTGAACAGAGTGAAAAATCCCTTCATCAGCTCCTTCTACCATTACCTGATCCACAATTACATTTTCATCCAGTCCTTCAACTCTGGTTTCTACTCGATTCACAATAGAACTAATTCCATCCTTGACATCACACTGAGCTATGATCCGTGCACGATCAGGATCATCGAGTTCATTAGGACCGACTGTGCCATCTGTCAATTGGTAAACAATGTATCCCTGGAATTCAAAAATTGAATCCGCAATTCCTTGTGCCTTCAGGACCGGATCTGCCTGACGATAGCTTTCATTGAAGTTATTTCTCACATTTCTCAATGCTTCAGAGTATCCCCATGAGATCAACAGTTCCTGATCATATTCAGAGATGGTCAATTCTGGAGCGTCTGGCCCATTCAACAACTCGAACTCGTTATCGAACAATGCTTGTGCAATGTCATCTGCAGCAAATAATTCGCATACCGACCCAAATTGGTCATTATAAAATCCTCTTGCCCATACCACCCCGGTTACCACCTCATTAACAGCTCCTGGTTGTAGGGTAAATGGCCCTGCACTTTGCAAGAATCGTCTATCCTGGTTTCGGGGATTGTCCGCATTGTCTTCTGTCCAACCAATTTTGGAACAAGGATCACCCGGAAACATATAATTGCTGACTGGACCTGGACTTCTCGCTCCGTAACCAGTTCCATCTCCTCCATTGGTGAAGTTGTCGACAATTGGAGTTCCATCTTTCCAGAAACCTGTGAGATAGCCATAATAGTGTTGAGCAACCTCTGGGTTTCCAATCAGAGTGAAATCATTGTTATAGTAAACGAATTTGGACATGATAATGGTCTCGCCTTCCTCATCAATTATTCCATCCTTGTCATTGTCGAGTCCATCATTCGGGTCGGCCAATGGTCCCTGGAAGAAATCCACACCTATGGCAGGTGGATTCAATCCATATCCTGATGGTCCGTCATCATCATTGTCAGCATTATATGAAAAACCCAATCCGCGTATCGTATCACATCCTACATAATCATCATTGAATTTTCCTACATCAGAATCAACCCATTGTCCCAAATACGTCTGGTTCAAAGTCTGCGAGGATCGGTTGATGACTGTTTGTTGATAAAAAGTCATATCATTCACGGCATTGGCTGTGGTGAAAGCAAATGCCAGCATGTGAATTTCTACCCCAATTGGTTGTCCACCAGTCTCCGTATGAACGTTTCCTCGATCATTCACAATCCACCAGATGGCCTGATCACCATCAATTTCAGGAAAATCTCCTTTATCTGGATTGTAGGCAAAAGGATCATTGTCTACATTGGTGAAAGGCGCAGCATACAGAATACTTCCATCCTGAAAGGCTTCCAGGATCATTCCATCGGCATCTCTGTCCAGGCCAGTCGCAGAACCCAAGGCTGGCCAATTCATCACATTGGGATAGTTTTCTGCATTGTCTAGAACACCATCAGACCAATCTGCACGGAAAGCATCTATCTCCGTTTTGTTTATTTTGAACATTTTATCAAAACGTTCGCAAGTCTCAGCATTGGTTGAGGCATCTCCTCCTGTAGGACCACCTGTCAAGGGACCTGGCCAGAAGTCAACTCCTGATTGCCGATAAGTCTGTGCGGCCACTCGAAGTTGTCCCGACTCATCCAGGCCACCTATCCATAAAGAACTGGCAAACATGGAGTGTCTGTTCCCTCCTTTGGGAACCTCATATCGAGGCTCTCCGACCAAGTCCCACCACATGTCTCCACCATTGTGAAGCAGGGTCCGGACATTGTTGATGTCCAACTGAGCGGATGCACTTGGAGGCAAACAATCGCTGGAAACTCTATATCCATTTGCGCTTTTTCTCTTAACGCCTACAGGTTCTTTGGCAGAACTAGCTTGCCAAGCAGTCAGTAGAAGTAAGATCAGCCCGAAAGTTGAAATCTGTTTCATCATGGATCTATGAAATATGCTGGATCTTAAAAGTTAAATAGCAGCCCCAAGCGAATTCGTCGGGGAAGGTTATAGTTATTTGGATTCCGAACTCTCACATTGTAGTGGTCTTGATATGAGATCGGATCAATTTGTGACAATATATCTTGTTCGCCACTGTCGCTTGAGAGATATCCATCGTCATCTGGCAAGCCTGTGAACCGATATACACTTCTGACATTGAGCGTATTGAGGGCATTGAGAAGTTGTAAATATATATTCACATCATAGGCTCTTTTGTCAGTCCCATCGGATTTTTTTCCACCTCCGAAGGCAAATCGCTTATCAAACCGGAGATCGATGCGATAGGTCCAGGGTTTTCTGGCTCCATTGGGTGTTCCCTCAATTTGGTTCACCAGATTCACCCCACTGGTTACAGAAGGAATGGCAACAGAGTTTTTGGTAAATGGCGTCCCTGATCCCAAATACACAATCGCATTGGCACCGAAATTCTTCAATGGATATATGGTTCGATCTCCCATTTGCACGCCTGGGCCTGGAGTCTGGGTGAATCGATAATCAATATTTCCTGTAATTCGATGTCGCTGGTCATTGGAGATCGGCAAGGTGGTTCTTAACACACCGACGCCCTCTAGGAAGTTGACTACAGCTCTTGCTGAATTGAGGTTCGAACCTGTCGCGTCAGCAAACTGGAGCGTATATGATCCACTGAGCATCAAGTTATTACTTCTTCTTCTATCTAGGGTGAAGGAGAATCCTTTTACCGTACCAAAGTCTAGGTTGTCATAGGTATCGTATGAGAATGGATAGGCATTGGAGAATCGACGGAATCGAATCATGTTTCTCTGTTCTCGGTAGAAAGCAGAAAGGGTCAATGCAACTTTAGTCCCAATCCTTTGCTTGAACCCAGCCTCATAATCAATGGTGATTTCTGGCTTAAGGTTGGGATTCACAATGGTCGTGGTCGGCCGATTTTCCAGGAAGGCATAGTCAGAGATTCGTCCTGCAAGTAGAGAACTTTGTGTAGCAAGCAACTGTCCGGGGCGCTGTGCAAGAACATCATAGTGCGCAAAGAAGAGGGCGACATCAGAGATCGGGAAAGAAAATGAGATTCGTGGCATGAAAGTCGTCTGAGGTCTGTAGTCCTCAAAAGACTCAATACTAACAGAATCTTGTGTCGTAGCAGGCAGGACTCTTCCCCCTGATCTTCTGGCAAGTTCAGCTGAAGAGATGGGAGCGCCATTGGCATCATACCAGGTTTCATCATCCCGGAATCCCAGTACTTCTCCTATCGCAGAAGGATCATCCACATATGGAATAAAATCATTTCCAATTCCTGCGGGGAGAGCATAGCCAGACAATAAGCTAGGAAGTTCTCCTGCGGAAAAGGTAGGATATAAAGAGAAGTTATCTTTCAGAACTTTTTGGTTGGCATCAAATCGGTCTACTCGCAGACCAACGTTGAAGATAATGTCTTCAAACTCAAACTTGTCCTGGATAAAGGCAGAAATATAAGTTGGAGAGAAGGCATTCAGTGGCCGATTCATCGGATCTGTGAAGAACTGTTCTGGTGCAACAGGATCTTGTTTATTTCCTTTGAAATCGTATCCGTAATAGGCCAGTGGTCCCAATCCATCAAACAACAGTTCATCTGCTGTAAACATGTCCAGAGAAAAAGTCTCAGGCGGAAGTGCGTCTATATTGACGAAGTCAGTCCCATTTGGATCAAGACCAAGTTTTTCACGAAGTCGCTGATCAAAAAACCGCTGATCGTTGGCGACAAAATTCCGGGGAACAGAAATGGTATCATTCCATTCTCCTCCTTCATTCAGATTATAGGTCCAAGCAGAAGGATCATCACTGAGGTTGGCAATGTGAAAGTTGGTATATCCGCGCATCAATCCCCATAGAGAACTTGCTCCCAGACCAAAACTTCGTTCTACCCGCTGCTCAAACTCAAATCCGGTTTTGATATTATGTCCTTTGATCTCGGCAGTGGCCTGACCAGACAATCTGTATTGCTCAAAATCAAATTTAGTGTAGCCTCCGGCAGCACTCCCGATTCCACTAAACATGGAGTAGATACCTCCTGGTCCTCCACCATTTGTGATCCCTTGTCGGAAGCCCAGTTCTGTCAAACTTGCTAAACTGAAAACTGTTGCATCCTGTGATAATCCAAATCCCAGATTCGGAACGCCATTCTGTGCGACATGGTCCAAAATGGCAGTATTATAATTTGCCAGAATAGGATTATGGCTCCCGGTCGGGTCAAAGGTCAAATTGGAAGGAACAAATCCTATCGTCCTCCAATATGGGGCTGAACTTACTTCGTCAGCAGGATTGTTGACATAGAGATATACAGGATCTAATTCGAAATCGAACTTGCCAACATAGCCATAGTCAAAATATCGATCTTCGTGTCTTCGGTTGATAAATCGTCTTTGATATAAAGAATAATCAGCCTGGATAGAATAAAAGAGGTTTTTGATCGAGGAGTTATTATCTCCCGAGAAGGATTGTTGAAATCGAAAGAAGCCTCGATAATATCCACCTTTGAACGCAGATCCATTGTCAGGGGCATACAACATACTTCCCAATCCCCAACTATCACTGTCAATCAGCTCC
This sequence comes from Bacteroidota bacterium, assembly GCA_039029315.1. GTDB lineage: Bacteria > Bacteroidota > Bacteroidia > J057 > J057 > JBCCCJ01. The sequence continues at coordinate 18,819 of JBCCGK010000147.1, forward strand.
ACATTCCCTCCTAACTTCACAAGAATATTATCTGTAGGCTGGAAATCCAGACGGAACAATGCACGTCCTCGCTTGCTGGTATTGTTGATTTTCGCTGTAATTTCATCCATATCATCCCTTCTGATGAAATTGGCTCGACTTCTAAAAGAGAGTCCATCATCAGAAATCTGCACAGGCGTCTGTTCCAGATCTTCCAAAATTCCATCCTTGAGTTTGAAGATGCCAATCGCAGCAGGATCCTGATCTCTGGCAAGCGAGATTTCCCCATTGAGGAAAAAGCCCAAGAGAGAAGATTTATACTCCTTTTCTTCGCCCCCAATCATGATTTTTCTTTTTCGGGTAATCAGGGGTCCACTGAGGGTTAGACCTGCAAGATTCCGACCGAAGTCATCCAGATATTCACTGGTAAGCAATTCGACTCCACCAGAAAATTTAGCGGAAGGATTGGAAGTGGTGATATTCACAACACCACCTGTAAAGTCTCCATATTCGGCAGGTGTTCCTCCTGTGATGACCTGTACCTGCCCAATCGACCCTTGAGGAAGCGTACTTTGCCCACGAACTTTTACCCCATCTATATATGTGGTAGTTCCTTGGGGTCTCGCTCCTCTAATACTGATGGCCTCGCCAGCATCGCCTTGATATACCCCAGCGGTCAGGGCGGCGATTCCATTGATACTCCGAATTCCGGCATTGACAATGTCTTCATTGTTCATCTGCCGTCCAACTATCGGTTCTTTGTCAAAAATTGTCGGCGCAACAATTTCGACATCTTCAATGGTATAGTCCTGCTGGAAATTGATGGTAACATTTCTCGTTTTAGCAGCACTAACTACTACATTTTCGAGGCTTTTGGCATTGCCAAGAAACCGAGCTTCCACTCGATAGGTACCAGGCTGCACAGGCTGAATACTGAAGGTCCCATCCTCAGCAGTCTGGGTTCCATATCGGACAAGATCGCCTTCATACACCACCACTGTGGTGAATCCGACTGGCCCGCCTTGATTGTTCAGGACTTTTCCTGCGAGTTTGCCATCCTGTGCGCTTACCAGTTGGAGGAGTCCAAACAGGAAACAGGTGAGAATACTAAATCTGCGTAGCATATTTTTCTATAGGCTGTTTATTTTTCCATTCAGAACAGAGAATGAAGGATTAAAATAGCCAATGAGATTTTACATTTCCAAATTGACTATCAAATCTTATTCTCAAGGTAATCAAAGGATTTAGGTCGCCAATCTGGAAAAAATCTTACCGATTACACAATTTTTTCTAATTTCTACCCACGAAAGTCTAAGAACTAGCCACTATGGATCTTATCTACGATATAGTTAAGAAGCTGAATAAGAAAGAAATACGGCAAATCAAACACCTAATCAAGCATGCGCCCTTTGAATTTGAAAAGATGGGTAAATTATTTGACTTGGTTACGCGCTATGAAGAAAAGGAGGAGGCTTTTTTCTCTCAAAAATTATATCAAAAACCTCCTGACAATACATTTCGGGTAACAAAGTCCCGTCTCAAGCGGGTATTGGAAAATGCCTTATTGAATGACAAGAGCCTCAATGACTACACGCCAGCTATCAATGCCAGACTACAAGTGCGGAAGAAATTGTTGCAAGGCGAAATACTTCTTGGACGGGGGGCCTACCTGGCAAGCAAAAATTTGCTGATGCAGGTGATTTCTACTTCCAAAAAATTTGATCTGTATGAGGAGTACTTTCAGGCAGAGATGCTGCTATATCGCAATCAAAGCATTCGTACTTCTGTTAAGGAATATGAAAAGCGAACGGAACAACTCCTGGACATCAATCGATTAAAGGCTTCTATCAATGAAGCCATGATCCTGTATTATTCGATCTCCAATCTTCTTACACATAAAGCATTAAAGGCAGAACAGAAAAAAGATGTGCGCGCCACCATTGACCAGCTTCAAAAACTTTGTGATCAAACGGGACATCCTCATGTGCAAAATTTATATTTCCTGAGTGAAATCTACTTTCTTCAGATTGCCAGACAAGATGAAGCGGCATTGGAGTTCTGTCACAAATATCTGGACCTGATTCAAAGTGATCCTTCCCTCTTTTCAGAACAACGACTCGCTGTCGCATTTGGCCATCTTGCTCAGGTGTATCTGCGCTTACACAGAATCAACGAGGCCCGACACTATGCGGATCAAGCATTGAATATCTTCTCGCCGGATGAGATGAATTATCTACAGGGACTGGAATTGAATTTTGTCATCGATTACTATGCAGAAGACTTTGACTCGGCAACCAATCAAATTTCCAGGGCCATGGAGCATGCAGAATTCAGCTCATCAAAAATGACTGCTGCAAGGTGGCATTATTTCCGTGCCTGCGTGCTATTCAGAACCAATAATTTCAAGGAGGCCTATCTGGCTCTCAATGATACCACTCCCCTTCTCGCTGACAAATATGGGATGAATCTGAATATCCGACTTCTCGAAATCATGATCATGTATGAATTATCACATTTTGACTTAATGGAGACCAAAATCCTCAACATGAGACAATTCATCAAACGAACTCAAAAAGGTCAGCCCAAAAGTAGAGCCACCCTGCTGGTGCGGATGTTGATGCAATGGTATAGATTGAATTACGATTTTGTCAAAACGCTGGAAAAAGTTGAGCCTGGGGAACGACCTTCAACAGAGAAGATTCCCCCTGGAAGTCCCGCGTTTGAATTGATTCGTCTGGAAGATTGGATGGAAATTCGCGCTACTAGCTATAGGAGATAAGCCGGAAAAAATTCTCCGGCCAAATCACTGATAGTATGATGGTTTCATCAATGAGAGTAAGGAGTAGATTGATGTGACAATCTTAGTTCCTTCTTTTTCGAAAGTGTGTATCTTCGAATATGATAATATGCGTTCCAAATCGTTTGGATCGGTCTTTTCCTTTCAATCCAACATTGGGATTGTTATAATCGGGTGTAGAAGGCTGGATTGTGTGTACTGTTTGAATACGTGGTTGTACATTGACATTCACTTCAGCTGGAGCTTCAACACCAAATACCCATAGGAAAAAAGAGAGTAGGAATTTCATAAGAAAGAGGATTATTCAAAACCGTTCATAAATGCCCAATAAGTTAAAAATAGGCCACTCCATTCTATTGTACTACTACAAAAGGTAACGTCAGTTACAAGAAAATGGTAGTCTTTGTTTTTGAAAAAAATCACAAGTTACTCATAATCAACAAGATAATAAGCAAACTCGATTACCTCATTTTTATCACTTTGCCCCCCATTCTTCTCCTCTTAAAAATTGATACCTTTGCTCCTTCATTCATCACATTTCTTTTCAACCCCACGGAATTATGAAACTTATCCGCTATGGCAACAAGGGTGAAGAAAAACCTGGTATTCTTCTAAATGGCAAACGCCACGATTGTTCCGCACATTTTTCTGACTGGAATCGGGATTTTTTTGTCAACGATGGACTTCAGCAATTGCAAGCACTCACACAGAGTGGGGAGTCTCTCCCACCGGTTCCAGATACTGAACGCTGGGGAGCATGTATTGCTCGTCCTGGTATGATCCTCTGCATTGGGCTTAATTATTCTGACCATGCCAAGGAATCAGGGATGGACATTCCCAAAGAACCGATTATTTTCATGAAAGCCACCAACACCCTGGCTGGGCCTTATGATCCAGTGGATATCCCAAAAGGCAGTACAAAGACTGATTGGGAAGTGGAATTGGCATTTGTCCTCAATCGAGATGTCCAATATTTGTCCTCAGAGGAAGAAGCACTGGAAGCGATTGCTGGTTATTGTGTGATGCATGATGTATCCGAGAGATCATTTCAACTTGAAAGAGGAGGACAATGGGTAAAAGGAAAATCCTGTCCAGGCTTCAGTCCCTTAGGACCATTTTTGTGCACGACTGATGATTTGTCAGATCCTCTTCAGCTTCCCATGAAGCTATCTGTCAATGGACAGATGATGCAGAATGGCAATAGCAATACCATGATATTCACTCCAGCCTTCCTTGTTCATTATTTATCACAGTTTATGTTATTGGAGGCAGGAGATGTGATTACGACAGGGACTCCTCCTGGGGTAGGTTTGGGCATGAATCCTCCTCAATATCTCAATCCTGGAGATATTGTCGAACTCAGCATTGGTGAATTGGGCTTACAAAGGCAGGAATTTCGTGCGTATCAACCTTAGTTTGACTTTGGCCATTTTGAAAAATAGAAAATCCCTCATTACAGCCTGGAAACGGCTTTTGTGAATGAGTGAACTTCGCTGTTTTAGGGTGATGTTGATTCATTCTAAGTAAGTGGACACATGTATATTTGGCAATCATCTTCCACCCTCTCGCTCTCCCGCCAGCAGGAGACATCAGCCCACAAGGCCAGGAATCATCGATTTCTCCCTTTGGGGGCTGAGGGAGGAATAGAATAAACATATGTAAATATGCCCACAGTATTGCAGGCAACAGCAGTTCATGGAATGTCCAATGCTAGTTGGCCAATGTGCATGCCTAATTGTCAATTTTTTTGCTCAGTGTTCTTTTGTA
>JBCCGK010000148.1:0-23295 GCA_039029315.1 Bacteroidota bacterium
AGAATTTTTATGGTGTATTTTTTTCTCAGGCAAGGCTCTTTTTTGTTCTCATAGTGGTGCTATGAGAACAAAAAAAGCCGCAGAATGAGGAAAAAAGACGCATACAAAAAATAAGTGACAGATGTTCAAACAGTCTCTTAAACATCCCGAACATTCTTCTTGTCATATGCAAGGCGGGATCTATACTCATCTTCATTGTTTGCCTTATGATCAAATCAATCGCATTACTGATTCATTTTTTGGGCTTGATCCTGTTTTTTTCTGCTCATGCTCAGTCCAACCCTTGGTTAATCAAGGATATTCATCCCCATAGCCAGATCAGCAGTAGTGATCCAGAGGATTTTGTTCTTCTGAATGGGGAAGTATATTTCAGTGCGGTCAATGTGCAGACTCATGGGTATGAATTATGGAAATCTGATGGTACAAGTCAGGGAACCATTCTGGTGCGTGATATTCGACTAGGCTCTGCATCAGGCCGACCGGAGGGACTGGTGGCATTTCAAAATCAGATCTATTTTCAGGCCACGGATGGGTTTTTTGGAGATGAACTATGGCGATCAGATGGCACAACAGCAGGAACAGAAATGGTTCAGGATTTGAAAGCAGGGGCATTCAGCAGTGATCCATCAGAGATGACTGTATTCAACGGGCAGCTCTTTTTTCAGGCCTCCCATTCCGAGCTTCGGACAGAATTGTTTGTCAGTGATGGAACCCCTGGAGGAACCCAACTTTTTTTAGATATCCATGTAGGGGAAGGTTCTTCTTATCCTGAACAATTTGTCGTCTCAGGCAATCAGCTATTTTTTGTTGCAGAGGATGATACACACGGGGCAGAATTATGGTGCACCGATGGCTCTATTTCAGGAACCCGTATGGTCAAAGAGATCCGGACGGGTTCTCAGGATGCTGAGATTGAAGAAATTGTGGCAGATGGCAATGGAGGCATCTATTTTGTGGCGGATGATGGGCAGCATGGAGAAGAACTCTGGAGGAGTGATGGAACCGCAAACGGAACAATGATGGTTGCCGATCTATATTCGGGCAGCAATTCTTCCAGGCCATCCTCCCTCCTCCTGCATCAGGATACCCTATACTTTGCAGCACGAACTGTCAATACTGGAACAGAACTGTATAAAAGTGATGGCACCGCCAGCGGAACAAGCTTGGTCGCTGATATCCTGGCTGGACCAGGGCACAGTTCTCCTTCCAAATTGATCTCCTTCAAGAATGTATTGCTGTTTCAAGCAAATGATGGCCAGACAGGAGCAGAATTATGGGTGAGTGATGGTACAGCTTCAGGGACTCAGTTGCTCCAGGATTTCCTTCCTGGCAATCCTGGTTCTTTTCCAGATAAGATGGTAGCCGCTAATGATTTTGTGTTTTTTCGGATCTACAATGGTCAAACGAATGCTGAACTGTGGAGAACAGATGGGACAGTCGCTGGAACCCAACTGATTAAAGATATTTCAGTGACTTCTTCTTCCTCTATCCGAGATGGTATATTGTTCAACAATCAACTCATTTTTAGTGCCAATGATGGACTCAGTGGCTCAGAATTATGGATCAGTGACGGAACCAGTGCTGGCACCTTTATGGTGAAAAACATTGCGCCGGATGAAGGACATTCTATTCCTACTAAACCAGTTGCTCTGGACAAAACTGTCTTTTTTGGAGCCTTGGATAGTATGGGAAAGTTTGGCTTGTGGGTAAGTGATGGAACAGAAGCGGGCAGTCTGAAACTGACCGAGATGACGGATCAATTTTATCCTGGTGATCTACTCGATATCAACACACTGGACAATTTGGCGATTGTCAGCGGGCGAAAAGACCTGGCTACTGGCTTTGAGTTGATCATGAGTGATGGCAGTCCTGAAGGAACGAATCTGCTTGTGGACCTGGCTCCTGGGCCTCTATCCACTTTTTCGGAACAACTTATCTCTTTTAACCATCGGCTGTATTTCGAGGCGGGAACGATGCTTTGGCGAACAGATGGGAGCGAAACAGGAACAGAATTAGTAGACACTGCATTTTCATGGGTCAGTAGCCTGAGCCCTGCATTGGGACAATTGTTTTACACTGCTTCAAAAGGAACAGAGAGCAGCCAACTCTGGAGAAGTGATACGTCTTTATTTAGTGCAGAGCGTATTGCGCTGATCAATCCTTATGGCTCAGCCCAAATCAATTTCATTACTGAATTTCAGGGAGAGATTTTCTTTTCTGCTACAGATAGTTTTATCGTGAACAAAGAATTGTGGAAATCAGATGGTATCTCCGGAGCCAGTTTGGTCAAGGAAATTCGGCCAGGGATAGAGGGGAGTAACCCCCAATTTTTTACGGTTGTTGGAGAACTACTCTTCTTTGCTGCAAATGACGGTATCCACGGACAGGAATTGTGGGTCAGTGATGGAAGTAGCCAGGGGACACGGCTCCTGAAAGATATTGCCCCTGGCAGTGCCAGTAGCTTTATCCGTGAACCAATCGCGATGAACGGGAAGCTATTTTTCTTCGCCAATGATGGAACGCACGGGCAGGAAATCTGGACTAGCGATGGGACAAATGGAGGAACACATATGCTGAAAGATATTTATCCTGGTCCATTGCCATCTATTCCTGGCTTTCCAGCCAAAATGATCCTGTTGGACAGTCATTTGTATTTTTCGGCGCATGATGGGGGGCATGGGATAGAATTATGGACCACAGATGGAACGGAAGCAGGAACACACTTGCTAACAGATCTGGAAGTAGGCCCTGATGGGAGTTATCCTCTGAATCTGGTTTCGGTGGATGGGAAATTGTTTTTTTCCGCCTTTCAGGCAGCAGTAGGAAGAGAGGCTTTTTTATATGACCCAGCTGCTTCCCTAGCCATTGAGCACCTTCCAGATCCTACATTCAGCTTTTTTCCCAATCCAGTCAAAAAAGACTGTACCATTCGGTGCCATCTACAAGATCCTTCCACCATTCAGCTTGATCTTTACACATGTACTGGCCAATTGATAGGGAACCTTCTTCCTCCTCAGACCCTTCCCTCTGGTCAACAAGAGATAGAGATTCAGCTCCCACAGCAGTTGCCAGAGGGGATGTATATTCTGACATTGACATCAGACTCAGGGAAAACATGGGCGCAGAAACTGATCAAACACTGACAGCGCATGCGATGAAAGGGGATTGCTCTATCCTCAGTTTTTTGGACATCGAATGGAGTCCGTCGTTGAGCGTCACAAGATTGATTCCCTAGTGATGATTCCAGGATTGCCATTGATTGTTTTCCCAAAACCAGGCATAATGCACACTGCCAGGATTGTGATAGGGAATCACGCCATCACGCCAACATATTCCATGATATTGACTTCTCCTCCTTGCGGCCACATGATGTAGGTTCAGCCTTCAGGGATTTCATCTGGCATCATCCAAAAGGCGAAATCCTGTCCGGGATGCTTGACATCTCTGGGAAACACCCGAGCGATAATTCTGTGCCCCGGACCCCAGGAAGATTTCCCCCGTGAGATGATGCGCCCACTGGTGTAGTGTCTGTCAATGAAAAATTCTTTTCTGGTGGTGATGGCCATGCAGCCATCTTCTGCGCCAGGGATATTGTTCGGGAAACTCACATTGTGCCCCAATCTCCGTTTACCCCTGTGCCCGTTTCATAGCTCCATTTGGAGGTGTCCAGTTGCCTATGGTTGAGGTTGTCTTCCCAGATGAGCGGACCGACCTGAACCACGAGGGAAAGATTTGCCAGGAATAAGAGGGAGGTCAGGAACAGAACTTTCATCTGTGAGGGAGTCTTTTTGGCAGAATGAATGAATCAGTTGCAAGATCAGGAGAACATTGGTTTTATCGTAGCGTTGCTGTGCAATTCATCATCACGTAGGGATTAATGGGGTTCGACAATTCTACGACAATTGTAGGAGGCTTAAGGTCTCATAATCATGAAGCAATATGACAAAGAACACCCATTGATTATCATTCCACGCTTTGCCCATTCAACAGGAAGCACCATCTCCATTGATGATAGGAATGTCGATCTATTTGCTCCCAGCGGTTCAGGCTCACTTCCTGGAGCGACTATACAGAGCTGTAGGAGAAAGAGGATTCGCATTTTTCACAACATGAGGTCGGTTCACCGCTTCGTTGGACGGAGGAGAAGAAAAAATCAGTTCTGTTTTGAATCCCACGAGCGCGAGGGGCTGATGTTTCAATTGAAGGTAAGAGACTGTTTGGGAATGTGTGCTGAGGATTTTCAGCGTGTATTTTTTTCTCAGACAAGGCCCTTTTTTGTTCTCATAGTGGTGCTATGGGAACAAAAAAAGCCGCCGGATGAGGAAAAAAGATGCGTATAAAAAATAAGCGCCAGATTTCAAAACAGTCTCTAAGGCTGAACCTTTTCATCTTGCCAAGATATGCTTTCCTTTGTACAAGCTCAATCATATGCAGAAATATCTAACAAACAATCCCTATGGACTTATTATTGATCCTCATCCACCTCTTGCTCATCAAGCAGGATATCATCCAGGAAGGTGGACAGCCTCCTATTAAAGATGGAGAGGGAAATGTCTATGAATCCGTCGTTCTTGGGACACAAGAATGGCTGACACAAGATTTGCGTACTACAAGATATAATGATGGGGAGCCGATTCCTGTGAGAATAGATGCGGCCTCTCTTTCGAAAAATCTGTGGATAGCAGGCATGAGTTGGTACAATTATGACTCTACGGCTCAGGTCGAGGCTGGATATGGGGCATTATATAATTGGTATGCTGTCAATACTGGCAAGCTGTGCCCTGCCGGTTGGCATGTGCCCACAGATGAAGAATGGACAATTCTGATCCAATATCTGGATACTGGGAAAGTAAACCCAGACACCTTGGGAAAAAGTCAAAGCAATATTGCAGGAGGCAAAATGAAAGAAGCCGGGTATGATCATTGGGCGGGTCCAAATACCAATGCGTCAAACACCAGCGGGTGGACAGCCCTGGCAGGTGGCTACGGGATCAATGATGGCGGGTTCTACAGGCAGAGATTCAAAGGGATTTGGTGGAGCTCTACCGAGGCTTACCAAAGCCATGCCTATGCCCGAAGCCTTCGATACAAAGATGGAAATATCGCGAGAATTGATGATCTCATGTCCTACTTTTTCTCTGTTCGTTGTCTGAAAGATTGAAGCCAGGTGTTGCGCTTTGGCCAATGACTCCTTTCTTGCTATTCTTCGAATGAACAAAGCTTAGACAGTGCATTTTCCCTTTCGTCTATTGCAGATAGGACGCTTCTTATCTCCCTCCTTGCCTCCTCAGATAGCCCACCATGCCAGTGTGTGTGCTGACAAAGTGATGAGAAGCTGTTTGGGCAAGGATGGCTACCTCACTTCCCACAGCAAGGCTGTCTTTGATGATGCCTTTCGATACTCGATCATATACATATTGCTGTTGCTCAAGTGTCAGACGTTGGATGGGAGAAAAATTGGAGCTGGTTGTGGTATGAGAAACAAAGCCTTTGGTGCCGTCGGACAGTTGTACCCGATGCCATTTTCCTGTGGCAGCCAAGCGTTGTACTGGTAAACCTGAAGAAAGTTCCAAAACCGGAGTCGAGGTTGAGGATGGCGCGGTAAAGAGTTGGGTGTTTTTTGTGATCCTGCCCCATTCGAGCATCCCGCTTTCTGATGCCACGATTCTGGGAGGGACACGATTGGGCTGATCAACAAAAGGAAAGGGATCAACAGCCCCTCGTCTTCGTTGATAAATCCCAAAATGCAAGTGTGGCGGAGTCGATCGTGCATTGCCTGTATTGCCAACAAGGCCAAGGGTATCCCCAACTCGAACGATCTGTCCACGCTTGACCATCTGCGTGTCCAAATGCGCATAGTACAGATTATATCGATTGCCAGGATCTCTTTGCCAGACCACTTTGCCGCCCAATCCTCCTTCCTTCACCCGGCTGATCGTGCCATCTATGGCAGCCAGGATGGGTGTTCCTCTTTTTGCAAAAATATCTATGCCCTTATGTTTGCGCCTGCCCCCATCTCTGGAATCTCCCCAAAAACTCCTGATTGCCTTGCTATCCTTGCCTTCAACCGGAAAAGCCAGAGAAGCACCCAACACAACTTGAAGTCGATAGCTGAATCTGGCGAGCAATTCTGGCTGGATGCGGAGCCAATAGGATTTGTCTTCTTTCAGATGGTAGCTCAATTGGTAGCTGCCACTATCAGCGAAGGCGAGCAACTTGGGGACGGATTGGCCCGGAATTTTTTCAAACAACTCGATGAATACCTGCGGACTATCGACCACGGACAGTAATTCCAGTTCCACAGACAGGAGTTGGCCCTGGCGGGCCGTGATCTGATAACTGATGACTGGCTGATCCGATGGGGAGACATACCCACTTTCCAGATGAGGAGCTAGAATGTGTGTGGAGTCGGCAAAGGCATGCATACCCGCCTGAAGCCAGCTTTTGCCTGCAACAGTAGTTGCCACCTGACTCTTCTCCAATGCCTCGACATAAGCAGCATAAGGTCTGACAGGAGGGGCGAATAGATCCGTCAACTTGTCCATTTGATTGGAAGAAAGCCGCGATAGCCCAACTCCTGCCAGGACCATTCCAAGGATAAGACCCAATAGAAACATGACAACAGATGATTTTCCTTTGTTAGGAGAAATGGGAAGGACGCGATCTGTGGAAGGGTATCGTGGAGGCATAGATGCTGTTTAGGTAAATAGAGTGGGAAGAGCAGAAAGGGTTGTAAGGGGACTTGGGAAAACTTGAGCGGTCTGTTGGAATCTAGAATGACATCTGTTCAAGATAGCCATTTGGAGATAGGAATGTGCCTTGAAAACTGCTACATTTCGGGGAAAACTTGCGATGAAATCCTTACACTTGTTGTGTATCTCATTGATTTGGGGAATCCTGTTCGGTCTCCTGGCCTGTCAACAGCCACCTCAAGCATCAGAAAGGCCGCATAAAACCTCCGTGATTGCTTATTATGCAGGAGATCCTCATGCGGTGGATCAATATGCAGTAGGACAACTCGATCAAATCATCCACTGTTTTTTGCATTTGAAGGGCAACAAACTGGCGCTGGATGAGGCGAATGACAGCATCGGGATTGCGAATCTGGTGGCATTGAAAGGGCGCAATCCTGAATTGAAGATCCTCTTGTCTCTGGGAGGCTGGGGAGGATGTGAGACTTGTTCAGATGTCTTCTCGGAGGCATCGGCACGGGAAGAATTTGCGCAATCGGTGCTGGATCTGCTGCTGAAGTTTGAGGCTGACGGCATAGATCTGGATTGGGAATATCCCGGTATTTCCGGCTATCCTGGCCATGCTTACAAAGCAGAGGATAAGCAGAACTTCACCTACCTGGTCCAGGAACTCCGGCAAACACTAGGGGAAAGCTATGAAATCAGCTTTGCCGCAGCAGGCTTTGACAGTTTTTTCGTCAAATCCATCGAATGGGACAAGGTTATGCCATTGCTCAATCGAGTCAATATCATGACCTATGATCTTGTGAGTGGTTTCAGCAAAATTACGGGGCATCACAGCCCGCTTTACTCCACCGAAGAACAAGTCCGCTCGACACATCGTGCAGTCAGCTTTCTGGACTCGTTGGGTGTCCCCAGAGAACAGATGGTGATCGGGGGCGCCTTTTATGCGCGTGTCTGGGAAAACGTGCCGAACATCAATAATGGTCTGTATCAGCCAGGAACCTTCAAACAAACGGTGCGGTATAGCAGCCTGAATGACTATTTTGCCGCCAATCCCGGATTTGAGTTGTACTGGGATGAATCCGCTCAGGCTCCCTATGCCTACAATGCAGACAGCATGTGGTTTGCCACCTTTGATGATACCCGTTCCATTGCGCTCAAAACCCAATATGCCCGAAAAGAACAGCTAGGTGGTATCATGTTTTGGCAGTTGGCGACTGATACGCCTGCGAATGGCTTATTAGAGGCCATCCACCAGGCAAAATGACTCATGTTCATAGAATTGTCCTTACTTGGCATTCAGGCGAGAGAGGATCAACTTTCGTCGGGAACGACTGACAGGGATCCTCTGACTCTGAATATAGATGTTCACATTGTCCCATTGGGTAACCTGACAGAGATTGATGATGTAGCTGCGATGGGTTTGTACAAAGCAGCCCACGGGAAGTTTTTCCATTAGCTGGGCGAGGGGAATTCGGGTATTGATGGAGCTGTTGTCATTCAGCAGGATTTCTACATATACATGATCAGATTTGAGGTACAAAATATCCTGGATGGGGATGTGAAGATGTTTTTTTCCATCAAACACTTTGAGCAAGGATTCTTTTTCAGCCTCTTCCTTCTCCCGATCGGTATCATATCTGTGCATGGCGACCTCAATGGTCCCATACAGACTCCCTTTTTGGAAAGGCTTAGAGAGATATCCAGCCGGATAGGTTTCTTTTGCCAGATCAAGGGTTCTGCTGTCAAATTGTGAGGTCAGAAAAATGAAGGGTACCGGGACCTGTTGTTCCTGAAGGAAGTAAGCAAAATCGATCCCATTGCGGGAACTAGAGAGTCTGACATCCAATAAGACAAGATCAGGTTCTGCCTGGTGATAAAGGAACTCTGCTTCTTCATAGGTGGTGGCTATTCCAACGACCTCCCAGCCCCTTCTGGTAATATACCGGTCGATCATATCGGCAATGAGGAGCTCGTCCTCAACAATGAGAATTCTGTAGGCATCCATAAAATCGCAATGTGTTGTTCAAATCCTCACAGGACATTCTGATAGACAGGCGGGGAGCTTGAAGAGTCAATCCATCCGAGGAAGATTAATTGAGAGGGCATGTCCGAAGAATTGTTCCTGTGAGATTCAAGTGTGTCAGAATAAGGTGTATTCAGTTTCAATTGCTTGTGTCAACGATTACAAAGCTCTAACTGAGGGGCCAGAAAGACTTTACATTTTTCTCCAAATAGTTGATGATTTTCACATTTTGGGTCAAAACGGAAGATGTTTGGTAAAAGAACAGGTAGAGGGGAAAAGGAAATCAATGATTTTTCTGACTTGCAAGAAGAGAGAAGCAAGTACAATTCATACACTGGTGTTACAAGCTTTGACACGATGCCTGAGCCCGAGTCCTGACTTCCTGGACTATCGTGTTGACAAGGATAGCCCACATCCCTTCTCTATCCGGAGGGGGTATTTTTTGGTGGAGATGTGTGAGTGCCGATCGTCTTGTTGAGAGACAAGACGGCTCATTGAACACTTTGGTGTGTATCAATCTGATCAGGTAGCCGAATCGACGATGAAATCCATGCACGCTGCGGCGACCCCTTCTGGGTTTTCGATATGGGTCCAGTGCAGACTGTCCAGGATGATCGCGAATCGAGTCATTCTGGCATTGGCCTTGGTTTGAAGGGTCGCATATGTCCCTGCTGCCTGGACGCGGACGTATTTCTGGTAATTCTCTTGCCAGACAGGACTGTTTCGATCCTGCCAACTGCCTCCTGGAATCAGGTCTTCAACCTCATCCGGGAAGAAATTCCACTTCCCAAAATAGGGTTGATCTCCAATATGATTAGAAACAATCCCTAAATCATCCGGCAAATCCGCATATTGGTACGTGGGAAAGCGAAATCTGCCAATTCTGGCAATTCCTGTGACCGAACCCGCCCCAAATAGGCCTGCAATTTTCCGCCAGATAGACATTTTCTTTGCACCAGGGATGTCTGCTGCCCTGACCATCTCCTCAGATCCCTGAAACTGCATAAGCGGAAAACGAGTATTCAGAATGGAGGCAGGATTCGCTGGATCTATTCTGCGTTGGCGTTCATAGGCAAAATCCGTCTGGCGGAACATCTGCCGGGTTAGCTCAAAAAATCGATCAGATTGATCCCCCATCCCCTGAAAAGCTGCCCAGCGTTGGCCTAGTTCCGATTCCGGGTCTGCAATGCTGGCTTTTTTTGCAAACATGGGAGCCGTGAAGTAAAACGGAAATCCCCCCCTCAAGGCATTCCTCAAGAATGGCGCAAAAAAGCCTGTTCGCATAATGTTATGCGGAGGCCCCAGAAAAATCCCTTTGTCAACCAACTCATACCACTGGTCTTCAAACTGTGTCCAGCCTTGGGACCCTCTGGAATAACTGAGTGCCATCTCCGGAAACTCCCCCAGCATATTGTCCATGATGATGCAACCCCTATCGTGCCCGACAAAATGCGCTTGCTCGATTCCCAATCCTTCTCTCAAAATCGCGCGCAGGGTATAGGCACAATTTTCCAAATCGAACCGTGGATCAACCGATACGGTTCCTTTCATGGGGATGGTTTTCGCTGGTGGCTTGAAGCCATCAAATTTTGCTTTGACCTCCTCATTGATCCTGATATCGGTATATTCTTCCAGAAATGGGACCGTAACGATGATGAAGCGATATCCTTTGCCTGCTGGGTGGTTGGCCATCGCACTGACAAGCCAGCGAGAGTCCATCAAGCTATCCTCAAACACCCCCATCATCACGACCACAGGGATTCCATCAGGATTGCCGGTAATGGCAATTCGATGGTCGTGATCCTCAATGTTAATGTAGGCAACGTCAAATGTGGTTTGTCCCACAGCAGGAATAGAATAATCAGTCTTGTTCATCGCTCTACCTATTGAGTCAATTCGCTAGGGATATCAAATTGAAGTGTTCTTTATATCGGGCAATGAGTTGGGCTTCCTGCCCAGATTTGTACATGCCGATCATATTGTTGTTGTGTCCCATGAGGATATAGCTATTCCCGCCAAAGAGTTTTCGGACCATTGCTGGGTCCGTGGATTTGATTTCCTGATAGCCTTCTGCCTGCTCAGAGAACTCTTGTACAACATGATAGAATCTGGGTCGAATGATGGTGGGAGAACCAAGAAGGGATGCAAGCTGATCCAAGCTCTCAACAGATCGACAAAAGATTCGACAGGAATAGATATCAAAGAATAGCAGTGGAAATTGTTCGCCTTCCTTGGTCGTGATGCCTATCTTGCCATAGGCTTTGGAACTGCGTTTCGAGGCATTGCTGTTTGGATATTGTTCCACTTTGGGAGTCAATTGCGGCCCTATATCGATGGGTTTTTTTCGCCTGATAGTTGAAATCGTTGATCGGAGAAGATTGGCGAAGAGGGAGGTGTTGAACAACATTCTGCCCATGAACAGGGCTTCCTTGATCAGACCCTTGGTAGGATCAAAACACTCTGCTTGATACGCATCGAATATCTCCTCACGGGCATGCCCGTGATGGAACAATACGATTTTTTGACACAGATTGATGGTATTGCGAATGCCCATATTCAGTCCTTGCCCAATGAAGGGAGAGGTTTGATGTGCTGCATCCCCACACAAAAATATGCGCCCATTTCGCCACTTGGTCGCAATCAGGGAATTGAATTTGTAGACTGTATTTCTCACCAGGGTGACATCTTCTCTGTTGGCGAAGGGTTCCAACAATTGGTAAATGTTTTCTGGAGACTGGATGGCAGCAATATCGTCATCAGGATTTAGTCGAAATTCCCATCTACAGCGATTGTTGACATACATTGGGAGAAAAGTTGTGGGGCGTTGTTTGTCTACGATTTGTAGCCCCCCTACTTTGTACCCTCCAGTGCGCCCCTTGAATTTTTCATGTGGCACAATCGCATCTACCACAAGGAACAAAACAGCATCTCCCAATGATTGCAAATTGTGTCCGATCTGTTTGCGCACAAAACTTCCTCCTCCATCACAGCCCAGGACAAATTTGCCTGACAAAGTCGAAAATGTTTCATCCGCCATATGCTGTATGGTGACAAAGGTCATGTCTCCCTCCCGATGAAGCTTCATGGCCCCATGATTGAAAAAGGTCGTAATATTGGGGTGTTGGTCGACTTGGTTCCTCAACACCTCCTCAACCTTGGGTTGGTAGATGAAATTGTTCGGTGCCCCCAATTCACTCACGGGAGAAAAATGCGCATCGGCGAAGGGGGCATTCAGATTGTTTTTATCCAGAAAATAATAAGCTTCCTCCCAGGGAGAAATATCGATCTTATTGATCTCCTCACCCAATAACTCTTGCAGGACAGTCAAGGTAAAGAAATCCAGATTGACGGCGCGGGGATATGGATAGCCATGTTCATTCCGTTCAATCACTGCTACAGTCAATCCCTGTTGGGCTAGATAGCAGGCAGCCATTCCGCCTACAGGCCCACATCCTACGACCAGTACATCAAATTGCTGCTTCATGTGGATAAGATTGCGATTCCTGCCAGCTGCTACTCAACGGCCAGATCGTTGTTGAGGAAAAAGGTAATTTCTCTTCGAGAAAATAATTTCATGAATATACTCACGGAAGGATAAAATCAAAATAATAGTACTAAATATTGGATTTCATAAACATATTTTGCATCTCTTTATTTTATCAATAATTTGATCAAATCACAGTGAGTAACTGCCTAATGAATGAGCCAAGATGTCAAGGGTAATAGGGAGAATTCCCAGTCATAGGTTGGAGGAGCGTGGATCAATCAAACTGGATGTGGAATTTCGTCCTGGGATTGAGAGAAATGTGCTGATAATCAGATACAAAGAGCAAGCTTATGCCTGGTTGAATGCTTGTCCACATTGGGGCATCGATTTGGGGAGTAATGATGAGGAATTCTGGACAGTGGACAAAGAATCTCTTGTGTGTCAAATGCATCAGGCACGCTTCAGACCAGATGATGGCTACTGCACCTCTGGTCCTTGCCGAGGGCGATCATTGATGGCACTTCCACTGGAAGAGAGTGATGGTGAAGTAAGAATATATAAGCCGCTTAGAAAAACTCAAAAAAATGGATAAAAGGAAACTCGCAGATGTGTTCGATACACATTCTACCAATCCAGATCATATTCCTCGTTTAGCGCCCAAAACAAGAGCGGATGTCGATGCAGAGCAACAAGCCATATTTGATGATATTGTGGATTCTGATCGTGGGGTGAAAACGATGTCCAACGGTGCTCTTCCCGGCCCTTTTAATGCCTGGTTTTATGTCGATCCCAAGCTATGTGAAGCACTCGAACAAATTGGAAATGCCATCAATGTCTATACCCAACATGTTTCTAACCGGACCAAGGAGATCACCATTTGTCAGGTGTCAGCCCATGTCAAATGCAATTTGGCATTCTGGGCGCATGCGAGAAAGGGACAAATAAGATTTGGCGTCGAGCAAGAAATCTTTGATGCCATACAGACATATCAGTATCCTCCTTTTGGAGATTCTGAACAAGGGCGCAAAGATGCCATTGTTTATAGGTTTACCAGAGAATACCTTCAACTCAATCGGGTGAAGGATGCTCTGTATGCAGAGGCGATGGAGGCATTGGGAAGTGAGCAGGCGATGGTAGAATTGGTGCTTGTCATTGGGCATTATTCCAATTTGGCTGCACAGTTGAATATTCTTCGTGTCCCTGCACCAGGAGATAGTCAGCCTTTTGGATGACAAGGTCATAAGACCAATCGTATGGATAACAATGGGCCATTAATCCCGCATATCCACATAAACAGTCTCTAAGCACCTCTCCAAACAAAACACTTTTGCCATCTCCTAAATAAAAGAGCCCATGAGTGAAGAAAAGAAAACGAAGTTCGAACTATTGAAGGATGATTTGCCTTTGTATCAGGCCCTGGAACAGGCAGACACCAAATACATTCCAGGTAATTCACAATCCTTTGTAGAACCGATTGTGAAAGCGTATGATCTGGCCTACGTTCGATTTTCCTGTCCTGATCTGGATATGATGGAAGATTTCGTCAAGGATTTCGGCCTGATTGTTACACATAGAGATGAGGAGGTATTGTATTCGAGAGGGCTGGCTCCCATGCCTTATTGCCATGTGGTACACAAAGGGCCAGCCAAGTTTCTGGGGTTTGGCTTATTGATGAAATCAGAAGAAGACTTGCACAAGTTGGCAAAGGAGCTTCCAGGATGTTCTCCCGTATACGACATAGGAGGGTTGGAAGGTGAATTGGGCGGCGGTGGTAAGCGGGTGCATTATGTGGACAACATTTCCGGTTTCCTGATTGAGGCGGTTCATGGACTGTCAGCAGAGGAGTTGAAGCCCAAACGTGCCAAACTCAAATACAACTATGCCGGAGAGTATATCCGAGAGGGCGAGTTGATGGATGCTGTCGGCAACAGAGAAAATAACAGTGCAGATCCAGGTCCTCCTGAGATTCGCAGAATCGCTCATTGTGTGCTTTGCTTACCGATTGGTCCGCATCAGGAGATGATGAAGTTCATGCACGATACCTTCGGTTTTATCCCCTCTGATACAGCCTATGTCGATGCCAAACCAGAAGGACACGATGTCTCCAATGCGCTATTCGATGCCCTGAATGCCTGTGAATCGAATGCCATGGCGCAGTTTATGCGCTGCGATAGAGGAGAAGAATATACAGATCATCATACCTTCTTTGTGTTGCCATTGCTTGATCCACGAGCAGCCCCACCTGGAGAGGGAATCCATGCACAAATGAGTCATGTTGCCTTTGAAGTACAAAGTCTGGATGATGTATGGCGGGGACATATGTCCTTGAAAAGAAGACAAGACAAGGGCAAACGATACAGTCTGGCATGGGGTGTGGGACGCCATGTGCTCGGCTCACAAGTCTATGATTATTGGTACGATCCCTGGGGTCATGTACACGAGCATATGGTAGATGGGGACCGCTTGACCAAATCCTGGGGGCAGCGGATTCACAATTTGAATCATCTGGGACCCAACGGCCATAATCAATGGGGCCCAACAGTACCAGAGTCCGGGATTCGGAATCTGGATGGTCCACAGACTGCTCCCTATTATTCAGAAATTCCTGAAGACACACAACATTCCCTCATCAACAGAGATTTGAGTGATGTCCAGCATATCCTGGATGGCCTGAGGCAATAAGGAGTTACCCTATGTATGTATTTTTTAAGTGAATCAGGAGTTGGCCTTCGGTGCAAGAGTCATGGGATCGCCTGCCTTTTCCAACTCGCTACAAGTCCTTTCACTCCCCCGTTTGACTGGGAGGAAAATATAGGATGGCGTTTTCCAAACGATTGCGAGTCATGATCCGCAAATTTTCTTGATTTATCGTTTTACCACCCGATGAATCTGTCTCGTTTTTTCCGTTTGGATGATGAAAAAATATACGCCAGTAGACAGGTAGCTCAGATTCCAACTGGCAGAACGTTGACCAGCTATCAAGGACTCCTGCATCAAGACTCTCCCATGTATGTCCCGGATGTCAATATGGACTTCAGGCTGGCCCGGATTGATGGCAATTGTCAGATTCTCCCTGAAGGGATTGGGATACAAGACAGCCTTCAATTGATCTGATACAGGATCAATTGAGGTGGCGGAATGAAGCTGTTTATGGATGGCCAAAAGGAGAGATAAATGATCCAATGGCTCAAATATATCCTGCCCCAACTCCCAAATCATAACTCCGGAAGTTTCCGATTTTGCCAATTCTGTCTTGGCACGAATGGTGTGGATGCCGTTATAGTATCGCTGGCCGACAGTATCCAGATAGGCAAAGGCACTATCTTCTTCAATCATGGACCCGTAGGTGAATGCCTGACCAGTATTGGGACTGTCCCAATCTCTCCCATAAAAAGGAACTCCCAAAGTCATCCTGTCAGCCGATACGCCTTGCATTTTCCAAAAATTAATGCCTTGATTGGCAAAAGAATAAGGGGAATGATTCCCTGGATTGTTAGGTGCCCAGGGGCCCGTCAGATCATAGGCCATCAAGTTAATCCAATCAAAAACGGCCAGGGCAGAATCGCTGATATCTGCATAACGGGTGGTAGCTGGCCAGGCAGCCGTGATTTGCATCCCTTTGCTGTGCAAGGAGTCTGCCAACTCCATGACAAACGGACTGTACAAACTGGTGACATCATTCCATTCCAAATCCACATCAATCCCATTGAGCTGATGAGTTTCCACATACTCTATCAGTTGATGAATGAAAGCTGAACGATTTGCAGGGAGCATGCGCTGTTGATAGGCATCAGCCCACTCTGTCGTTAAGGCTCCACCTGCAAGGGCAATCAAAATTTGAATCGATGGATTTGCAGCCCTGGCTTTCGTTACCACTGTAGTGATGTCTTGTCCGCCGATCTCCAGACTGCCCGCAGCAGTGGGGTTCAGGAAGGCGAGATTCAGATGGGTGAGTCGATCAAAGCGAATGTCGTCTTGTAGTTGGAACCTGTAGTGGGGCAAATAGCCGACGACTTTCATCTCTTGTGCTGACAGATCAGAAAGCACAGCAAACATACCAGTAAAGAGTAGGAAATATTTTCTCATGAGTGGGAAGGAGTAAAAGAAAACCTCTGTGACTTGGACAATAGCTTTGTTTAGAAAATGGAAGATACCAGACTTATGGCGAAAATGTGTGATGGATGGAAAATACTCAACCCTCTTACTGGATTTATGAGCTGTCTTCGGCTTGAATTGTACCTCAAAAATCCTGATTCTCTGGCAGAAAAGGTCGAACAGAAGGAAAGTTCACAAGATCCTATTAAGTTGCATCTTCCATTGCCTCACGATGTATCGAATGGACCATTTAGCATGGAGGTTAAAAAAATGGGTAGAGGATCAAATGTAAGGTTAATCTGCCGCCAGATTTTTTGTAGAGATGATCGGCAGACCATCTCTCATATTGACTTATCGCAGATAGGAAGGCATGTTCTTCGATCACATTCCAGCTAGCAATGATCGGCAGACCATTGCTAGCTGCCTACAGCGGCCTTACATGTATTGCACTATCCCAAAATGTAATATATTTGAGTTCGTCCTGTCCCTGTTGATTTTCATAGATTGCTGAATTCACCTAAATAGCAACTCGACTTACTTAATCCATATGTGATGAAACTCTTTCTTTCCTACTTGATCGTAAGTCTCTTTCTCTTGATGGCTTGTGGTTCTCCTGGCACAGCCCCCCAACAAGAGAAGGACAGCTCTCGCCCCCCCAATATCATCTATATATTGGTTGACGATTTGGGCTATGGAGATGTGGGATGTTATGGACAGCAGACCCTCTCAACCCCGCATATCGATCAATTGGCTACTGATGGTATGCGATTTACCCAGCACTATGCAGGAGCAACGGTCTGTGCACCTTCTAGGGCAAGCCTGATTACAGGAAAGCAACCAGGAAGGAGTTCCGTTCGTGGCAATGGACCGGTAGGTCAGATATTGCAGAAAGAGGAAATCACCTTGCCTGAAGCAATCAAGCCAGCAGGATACCGCTCAGCCATCATCGGCAAGTGGGGGATTGGGAATGGTATGAAGCCCGATGATCCCTTACAGAATGGATTTGATGAAGCCTATGGATATATCAATATGTGGCATGCCCACAATTTTTTTCCAGAGTTTTTGTACAAAAATGGGGAGAAGGTCATGCTCGAAGGAAATGTGGTAGACAGCTCATATGCCTATTGGAAAGGAATGCCGGAAGGGACGGGGGTTGCAAAGGAAAAACAACGCTATACACTCTTCGAATTTGAGCGGGAAGCCATGGACTTCATCGAGCGGAACAAGGGTAGCTCTTTTTTCCTCTATCTGGCCCTCAATATGCCACATGCAAACAATGAAGCAGGAAGATTTACAGGGGATGGGATGGAAGTACCTATGCGACAGGAAGACGGCCAATGGGTAGCAGAATACGGACAATTTGAAGACAAGGATTGGCCTGGACCAGAGAAGGGCTTTGCGCGCATGATGGAACTGATCGACAATACAGTCGGAAAGCTGGAGCGCAAAGTTGCCGAATTGGGATTGACCGAGAATACCTTGATCATCTTTACCAGTGACAATGGTCCGCATGAGGAAGGCAAGCATAGAGTTGATTTCTTCGATAGCAATGGGCGGTTGAGAGGCAAAAAAAGAGATCTCTATGAAGGAGGTATTCGGGTACCCATGATCGCCAAATGGCCAGGGAAGATAGAAGCTGGATCTGAATCGGATCACCTATGTGCTTTTTGGGATGTCATGCCGACTTTCTGTGAGGTTGCCGGCGTAGCGGTCCCTCAGGATGCCGATGGCATGTCTTTTTTGCCAACGCTTCTAGGAAAAGGAGAACAAGAACAAGCCCCCTATCTCTATTGGGAATTCTATGAGCAGGGAGGCAAACAAGCCATTCGGCAAGGAGAGTGGAAGTTTGTAAAACTCCATGTCCGGGATGAGCGCAAAGACGTAGTTCGGGAGTTGTATCATTTGCCTACTGACCTTTCCGAGGAGGTTAATCTTATTGAGCAACATCCCGATTTGGTGGAGAAACTAGACAAGTTGATGGAGGAAGCGCATCAGGAGCATGAATTATTTTCTCTCTTTAGCAGGCCTGAATCACCCTGACTATTTTCCCGAATCCGCCCCTGATGTCATTCCTGGCTACTGAAGGCAGGGAGCAAGTGAGCAGACCATCCCTTTACTTCACTTATTTTCCCTCGATCCCAGACCACTTACCCCCTTATCGCGTCGTCTTCAAAAAGCGAAATCTTTTCTGCACCTCCTCCCGGTAGGTTTTACCAATCGGAATGGCTTGCCCTTCTACAAGGATGGTATGGTTTTCCTCAAATCCCTGGATGTGGTGAATGTTGATGATATGGGAACGACTGATGCGCAGAAGACTGGAATGCTCAAATTGTCGAGAAAAATTCGCCAGATTGGTTGACAATAAGTAGGTGTCCTGAAGAGTATGAATATTGAGATACTGTCTGTCAGCCCGAATCCATAAAATGTCCTTCACTGCCAGTTTGCGATAGCTGTTTCCCTTTTTGACAAAGAGAAATTCTTCCAGTAACCAACTCCTGTGCTCAGCTACAGGGGTGGGGAGGTCCGGCTCTGGAAATGCTTGGGGATGAATCAGTCGATCAGAGGCCTTCTGCAAGGCATCATCAATCGCAAAAGCCAAACTGGCTTCATTGATGGGTTTGGTCAGATAAGCATCTGGGCGAGTGGCCTGTGCTTCCCGCATGACCTGCATTTCAGGCTGCCCGGTCAGAAAGATGATTGGGAAATGGTGGTGTTGTCGAAATCGCTGCGCCAATTCTATGCCCGCCCGTTCTTGTCCCTTACCCAGATTGATATCCAGCAAAGCCAGATCAGGGGGATGGGCAGCGACTTGATTCAAGGCTTCTTCCAGTGTCCTTGCTTTGCAGCTGATTTCATATCCCCACTCAGTCAGATAGGCTTCCAGAATACGGATAGTCATGACTTGATCTTCGACGATGAGGAGTTGGCTAGGATTCATGAGAGGGAGGCTTATGTGTATGAGGAGATGAACTGTGAGTAGGAATGGGAAACATCAATACCCATTCGGTTCCTTGGGCTTGATGCAGCTCAATATTGCCATAGAGTTGCTCCGCCATCATATAGACCAATTGTAAGCCATAGCCTGTGGATTGTTCTGGCTGAAAGGTGAGGGGAAGGCCTGGACCATAATCAGCAATGAGGAGCCGAGCTTTTCTTGCATCCATCATCTCAAGACAAACCCTCAAATAAGGTTGAGTCGGGAGCGCATATTTGATGGCATTGGTGATCCATTCATTGGCGATCAGTCCGAGTGATACCCCCTGATCTACATCCGTATCGAGATCTGTCAACTCCAGCCGCAACTCCATCTGATCTGTTCGGTATCCATAAGCAAGCAGGAGGTCATGTGTCAGGCGAGAGAGGTAATCGCGCAAATTCAGACGGGAGACATCTTCTCCTCTATAGAGTTGTTTGTGGAGCAAAGACATGGCTTCCATACGGGTATATCCTGCGCGCAAAGCTTCCTTGGCTTCTCCTTCTTCTGTCTGAAGTTCCTGCAATTTGAGCAAGTTGGACAATTGTTGCAGATTGTTCTTTACACGATGATTGACCTCTCCCAACAGAATCTCATTTCGATCTCTTTGGCGTACAACCTCTTCTGTCAGGCGACGCTGATGCTGGTTGGACCGAAACAAAAAGACGGATAGACCCGCTACCACCAATAGCCCACTCCCAATCAGCCAGGAAAGAAGACGAGTTTGCCTCGCCTCCCTCTCGCTTTGATCTCTTTCCTGCTTTACCTGATCTGTGCGATAGTGTGTCTCTGCCATTTGAAGGGCAATGGCATGTCGGCTGTCCATTTCTTCTTGCAGGACCTGATCGTAATTATTGAGAGATTGTTGGGCCATTTTTACTTCTCCCAATTGTTGATAGGCCTGAACCATCAGAAGGTAGACATTGGTTTGAGAGCGAAGGTATGAGTTGTCAGTGAAGGTCCTCTCGGCAGATGCCAGATAGCTCAATGCCTCGGACGGACGTTTGAGTGCCAGCAAGCAGCTCGCTATATGCACATCCAAAAAACTTGGTTCATAATCCTGGATCAGGCTGTCTGATGTTTTGGCCAATTCTTGAAAGATGGTCAGAGCCTCTGCATATTTTTCCTCAAACTGATACAGACCGATCGCACGTAATCCTTTCCATGTCAATTGACCACTCGCTTGAAGAATCATTTCGTCCTGTTCAATTCTGGCAAGAATGGCTTGGTAGGCATCCTCATCTTTGCTTTCCAGAATCGCTTCCAGCATCGTCAGGTAGAAAACCTCTTTGTTCACAGGAACCAGTTGAGCTGCCT
Organism: Bacteroidota bacterium; assembly: GCA_039029315.1. Classification (GTDB taxonomy): domain Bacteria; phylum Bacteroidota; class Bacteroidia; order J057; family J057; genus JBCCCJ01. The sequence goes on from JBCCGK010000148.1 coordinate 20,595, forward strand.
GGGCCAGTGATTCTTGCAAATAGCGCTGACTTTCTGGCCCATTCCCGGACCGCTGATAAAGCACGGAAATCAAGCCTTTGATGGTTGCGATATTTGTCTGGTCTTCTCTACTTTCTGCACGTGTGAGCGCGGAGAAATAATAGCTGATGGCTGAATCAATTTGACCAATTTCGGCAAATATCGAGGCCTGATTGATTTCATTGTCAACGAGCAGGCCTATATAGTTCATGGAGTCCAATAAGGGGCGGGCCTTGGCGAGCCAAAAAATTGCTCCAGGTAGATCTTTTTGATAATAACGCAGCAAGCCTTTTTGGTCATAGGCTTTGGCAAGATTGCCCGTTTTTTTCATTTTTTCTGCCAACAAAACCAAAGAATCTGTGTACTGTTCGGTTGCTGGAAGATCTCCCAAGGCAGCCTGATATTCGGATTGATAGTAAAAATAGGAAGCGCGATCATGCAATTGGCCATATTGGTAGATAATGGGTCTGGCTTGTTCCAGATAAGCGCCCATGCTGTCGATGCGTCCCAAAAATCCATAACTTTTGCCGATGGCCATGATGCTGTAGGCACTGACAAGAAGATTGCCTTTTTGGCGTTCAAGAGTGGCTGCCAGTTGATAGGCTCTGATGGATGCTTGGTAGTTTCTTTTATAAAAAAAGAGATTGGCCTGCAAGCGGTAAGTCAAAGCTAGATAGGATGTCAATTGATGGTGCTCAATCAGCACAAGGACTTGCTCAATCAGAGCCAGACTGCTATCCAGATGGGTCTGTTCCATGCTTTGTTCCAGGGAGAGGAGTGCAACAATTTGCGAATCTACCTCCATATTGCTTGCCGTCAGTACATCTCTCGCCCGCTCCTCTGACATCCAATGAAAGGAGGTTGCCTGAGTTGCTGATCCACAACTCAGGATGAACAGAAGGCTGTAGCAGAAGCGTTTCATTGGATAAATGTAAGAAAATGCTGCCTTTTCTGGAGAAAGACACAGGTGGAAGCCTGCGCAATTGCCTACGAACTCTTGTGAGATTTCCACCTGCGCATGCTCTATTCTACTTGATCACATATCTGATGGCAAGGGTCCCATACCCCAGACCTAAACCTCCCAGATAGCTGTTTCCCAGGAAGAGAGATGGCACCCAATCTGTCCCTATCGCTAAAGGAAGATCATTGATCCTGAATTCCAGCCCGAGATATCCTTGAATGCCGAAGGATGTGCTTCCATAACGATCCCGATCGATGGGATTGTTGTAGGACCAAATCATGGCGGAGGCTCCTGCCCCGAAATAATAGCTCAGATGGCCTACATCTGTAACATTAAGTGTTTCCAATACCTGATCCGCATCTCTATGGACCAGATATCCTCCGGTAATAGCAGTCCAGCGGATTCTGTTCAGGCCAAAGCCTCTCGTGCCGATGGTTCCCTCCACTGCATGTGCACTACTGCCAAGAAAGGTTTTTACTGAGACAGCCATAGGATATCCCATGCGGAGACCTGCGCCCAGTTTATAGGGTTGATTCTGGGCCTGCATATCGGTAAGGCCAAACAACAAAAGAAGACAAAAAAGGATTTTCTGGAGGTAGCCCGCAGTGTGAAAGAAGGTATGTGTATGATTCATATTTGGGATGTTTGAGGTGATTGTGAGTGAGAGCAATACGCTTCTTGACACAAATAGGGGCTATTCTCTGGGGGAAACATGGGTTTTTGTACGAATGGCAGATTGCTTTTTACAAAGGGAGAAATTGACTCTCTGGGTTTCCCATTGTATTTTATCCCAAAATTCATCATGCTCACATCTACCCGAAAACTTCATTTTAAGACCGAAGACGCCTACAATGGATTGGCAGCAGTGCAAGGGATCTTGCGCTTGGAGAAGCAGACCATCATCCTGGAGTATCAGGTCAAAGACAATATCATCGGCATGATCAAGTCCAAACCCAAGGACCTTCGCATCCCCTACGAAGAACTGGAAGAGGTGTCTTATAAGGTCAATTGGTTTGTGTCTAATTTCCGCCTTCATGTGAGCAGTATGCGTATTCTGGGGGAATTTCCCGCCGGGAAAGATGGAGTCATCAAGCTGAGAATTAATCGCAAACAAAAAGAATCAGCCAAACAACTGGCCTCCCATATCAATTTGACCCTGTCTGAGTATCGACTTAAGATGATGGGGGATGACGAAGAGTTTTTGTAAGAAATAGCCTGGACCTCCTATACAAAGTCCTTTCTGAGACTCTGCAAATGAAAGGCCCTGTCATAAGGATTGCGCATGCGCAGAAAAGAGTTGGATCTGACTTTGCGATCTTGAAAAAGATGTTTCCAATGACTTATTCCTCGCCTCACCTTCTGTTTTCCGACCTGAACCTTTGAATCGGGTTGTCTGCCTGTAAAGAGGATGCCCTTTCCAGGCCAGAATTGTATCCATCTAAGTTTGACTTTGGCCATTTTTTATAGGAGAAAAATCCTCCCATATGCTCTGGAAATCGTCTTTTTTAATTAATCAACTTCGCTGTTTTGGGTGATTTTGATTAATTCTCATTGAAAATTTATTCACAACTGTACACTTTTTATTTTCCTTTGTTCTTAGATTTCTTTGCAACTTTTTGGCGGCAAAAAGTTGCGTAAAAACCGCCAAAATTCTAAGCCCAACTCCTCTAAGCCGCCCCAGTTCACCGAATTTTGGGGGCGGCTTAGAGGAGTTGGGCTTAG